>NZ_CP022529.1:3720000-4365000 GCF_002237595.1 Labrenzia sp. VG12 | reverse complement strand
GGATCTGCCGGGTCGCCGCCAATGCTGACACCCTGCCGGATGTTCAGGCACGGTCCGCCACCTCTTTTTGCCCAGGCTGCCGCCGAGAGGATCAACACCGCGGCAGCACCATCCGCCTCGCAGGCAATGGTGGCCGCATTCAGGCCCGTGTCCGCGTCTCCGGCTAGAACCGGCGCACGCAGAACGGTCTTTCGGGTCAACGGTCTCGTGAACCCGTCCCTTTCCGGCGCCGCAGCGTCCGGGCGAACCAATCTTTTGCCAATTGCCGGCATCGCGGCATCGGCCTTGCGGTGCGAGGTGACGGCAAAATCCGCCTGGGCCTCCTGCGTAACACCACGCCGGTCCGCGAGACAGGCAGCAGCCTCCGTCAGGTCCGGATCGGCAAAAGGGGGAGGTGCAAAGGACGGCCGGTCATAAGCAACCGGGCGACCTTCGGCTGTTTCCGGGCGGTGCATGCGGATCGGCGCCCGGCTGAAACTTTCGGCTCCTCCGGCCAGGACGCACTCAGCGGCACCGGATTCAATCATGCGCGCGCCTTGAAGAATGGCATCCAGGCCGGAGCAGCATTGCGTATCAATGGTCATGGCGGGCACGGAAGCAGGCAAACCGGCTCTGAGTGCGGCAAGGCGGGCCGGGTTGCCGCCGCCATAAAGCGCATTGCCGAGCAGCACCTGGTCAATGGCATCGGGCGCAAGATCGGCATCTGCAAGCAATTGCCGCAAAACCGGCGCGGCCAGTTCATCCGCCTGCAGATGCGCCAGGGCCCCGCCCCTTGGACAAACGGCCGTGCGCCTTGCCGCCACGATGACGGCCCGCCGTACCGGCCTTTTGTCCGGGCTCATGCTCGGGCTCCGGGGCTCGTCAGGTCCGCGACGAGCTGCTGAATATCGGGTTTGCCACCGGCCGTCATCGGCAAGGTCTCTCTGACATGAAAAGCACGCGGCACCTTTCCGGGTGCCAGCCTGTCCCGGCAAAAGCGTGTGAGCGCCATGGCCGTCTCTTCCGTCGCCGCCGTCATCTTCACCACAGCCTCCAGCCGCTCGCCGCGCACGGGGTCGGCCAGACCGATCACGACCGCTTCCAGAACATTCGGATGGCTGGCCAGAACCGTTTCCACTTCCTCCGGATAAACATTCAGGCCGGATGTCACAATCATCCGGTTCTCGCGCCCCGTCAGAAACAGGAAGCCATCAGCATCGAGCCGGCCGTGATCTCCAACCGTCAGCCAGCCCTCTTGCCAGCGGGTCACTTGCGATGCCCCGGTCAGGTAGCCGTGAAAGAGGAGACTGCTCCTGACCCAAACAGGTCCGGCCTGTCCGGTTGGTGCCGGGTTCCGCGGCTCACCAATGAGAATATCGACCCCTTTGGCCGCGCGCCCCACCGAGCCTTCGGGCGTCCGGTCCTCAGGTCCGGAAATCGTGATGAAGCTGGTCTCGGAGGCTCCGTAAAATTCAAACAGCTGCGCTTCCGGGAAAACTGCGCGAAGCGCTTTCCGGTCTGCGTCATGCCATTTTGCGCCGCTGGCAAGCACCTGCCTGACGTTTTCGACCGACCCCGAATGCCGCGCTGCCTCGGCGATCAGATGCAACTGGGTGGGCGTTGCATAAAGGACGGCGCCGGTCTTCGAACCGGACAGGGCGCCAAGCACCGAGCGCGGATCAAAGCGCGGTACAATGGCAACTTCCTGACCGCCGGCGAGACCACAGACAGCTCCGTAAAGATGCAGCGAGTGGGTCAGCTGCCCGGGAATGACGACACGGCTGTCCGGTGCAATGCCAAAGCTTGTCGAGGATAATTCAAAACTGTCCAGCCAGGAGCCGTGAGACCGCACATAGGCCTTGGGCTGTCCGCTGGAACCGGACGTGAAGCCCGCATAGAACAGATTTTCTGCCCCGGGCCGCACCTGCGTGCCCACGTCGGGCGAGGAGGCCACAAGCTCCGAATAGGTCCGGTCGGTCACCACAAGGTCAGGAGACACCGCGGCCAGGGTGGAACCGGCCTGTGCGTCCGGCCAGTCCGGATCCATCACCACGGCAATCCTGCCTGTACGCGCACAGGCAAAAAAGCCCAGGAGCAGGGCGACCGGATCTCTCAGGCGCAGGACGACCCGGCCAGTGTCACCGGTTCGCGGCAGCAAAGCGCGTTCCAAGCTATCCAGCGCACGGACAAGGTCTTGCCACGACAAACGTTTCGGGCCGCATGTCAGTGCGGCCCGTTCAGGAAAATCGGTTGCAAACTGCTCAAGCCGGTCGCCGACAAAAGCCATGACCTGCGTTACCCGGCACAGTCTTAGATATTGGGGCCGGCGCCGCGTGACAGGACTGCGCCCGGCAGACCGCGCGCAACGGTTTGAACAATGACTGCGGTCAGAACCACTTTCACCAGATCGCCGGGAATATAAACCGCGCTGCCCAGAGCTGCCTTTGGCAGGGAGAGCCCGGCCATGATGGCGACACCCGGAATGCCGAACGCATAGACCACCAGAATGCCGCCCACTGCGGCTGCAAGAGCGGCCGAGACAAGGATGTTCATGTCACGGGTCGAACGCATGACAAGACCGGCAGCAAACGCCCCGATCGGCCAGCCGATCAGGAAGCCGACGGACGGGCCCATGAAGACCCCGAGGCCACCGCGACCACCGGCCAGAAGCGGCGCCCCCAGCGCGACGAGGAACAAGAACAGCAGAACGGCCAACGCGCCGCGGACCGGACCAAGCATCACCCCTGCAAGCATGACACCGAGCGTCTGCGCCGTGATCGGAACACCGCCGAGAAAAGCGATTGCCACGGGCGGGACAAGTCCCAAGGCCGCGATGAGCGCAGCATAGAATGCGACATGCACCAAAGACCGGTCATTCATGTTTTATACCCTGTTTTGTTTGTCGAGCGTTCCACCGCCCCAAGTTGAACTTATCAATTTCTTGAGCGCGACGCTGCGTTTCGTGTTGGCGGGATAACCCAAATTCTTGGCAAACTCCAGTCGCGTCAGTCTTTTTTCTTAGGTTATCTTGACAATCCCTCTGAACCCCCACGTGCCTTCAGCGCTTCAGCGACATGGTCCGACATGCGCAGGGACTGGATCGCAAAGGGCGCCAGCAGCCTCCAGGAGTTTTTCGATCCTGTGCGCGCCTGCCAGGCCTCGCGCAACACGCCGTAGATCAGGAGAAGGTGTGGCGCAAACCGCAGCACAAGCGCGACCCCAAGGGCCGGCTTGCGGGAAGACAGACCGAACGCCCTGAACGGCCAGAACAGGGGTTCAACGGCGGCCAGCATGTCGTCCAGCCGGGTCGTGACCGACACGAAATTCGCCGCAAGGATCATCGCCACCAGCCGGAGACTGATGACCATGCCCTCGATCAAGGTGCCGGAAAGCCAGTGCAACAGAAGCAGGAACAGCACCAGAAAGCCCAGGCCGCGCAACAGTCTGAGTTGCGCCAGTCCCTGTTTTCCGAGCGAGGCATAACACAGCAGGACACCGGCCAGGCAGGCAAGAAACACACGCCAGTCGGCGACCTGAAACAACACCAGGCTGGCAAGTGCAACCGTGAGCAGTTTCAGGCCTGCGGGCAGTCGGTGGGCCCAGCTGTTGCCCTGGAGGTAGATCGGGATCACAGGCCTGCCAACTCCGTTTCACCGCCAAGCCGCAGCTGAATGTCCTCCCGGTAAGCCTCCAGTATGTCGGCCGGGGCGCCATCCATGCGCAGTCGCCCGTCTTCCAGCCAGACCAGACAGTCAAAGCCGGAAAAATGGTCCAGGTCGTGGCTGACCATGACGATTTTCTGCGGCAGCGACAGGATCTTGTCCCGGATCCTCCGCGTGACCAGCGCATCGAGGCTTGTCATCGGCTCGTCCAGAACCAGGAGACGCGGCTCCATCACGAGAACCGCCAGAATGCAGACCAGCTGTTTCTGGCCTTCGGAAAGCTCGGTAATCGGCTTGCCGGCCAGCGCTTCGCAGCCATGCAACGCCAGAAAAGCGCGGGCGCGGCTGCGGCTTTCAACCTTGCCTTCGCCCAGCTGGGTGAGACCAAAGGCGATTTCTTCTTCGACCGTCGGGAAAATCGCCTGGTGATCCGGGTTCTGGAACACGAAGCCGACATGACGCGGAAGTTCCGGTTCGGCCTCACGCGCCGGCGCACCGAACAAGGTCAGCGCCCCGCTCGTGGGCATGCGCAATCCGTTCAGCATGCGCACCATGGAGCTCTTGCCGGACCCGTTCAGACCGATCACGCCAATCCTGTCTTCCTCCAGCGACAGGGTGATATCCTCAAGGACCTTCTTGCCGCCGATCTCCAGCCCGACGCTTTCAAACACCGCAAAGGGTGTCGCTTCGGGATTGCAGACCGGATCAGCCTTGTTGTTGTTTTTCTTTTTGGGCCAGAGAGCCATGTCACCTCGTCACGGGCAGCTTCCAGGGGCCCGGTCCTTCACTTTGCGCCGCTTATCAGCCGGAATCTGGCGTTTGTCAAAACCGGGGAATGTTTCGCCCGGCACGAAGAATGCGTTTCTCCGGATCGGTCCTAGCCTACCGGGCGGGTGAGTTGCGGCAAGTCGGCCAATTGGCTGATCGTCGACTTGATGCGCTTCAGTGCCCAGAGGAACCGGTCATCCGCCTCTTCGGAGCCGAAGGTCAGGCGCAGATAAGGGGCCGGCGCGTGATCCTTGACCTGGAAATAGCGTGACGACAAAACAGCGATGCCCTGATGGGCAAGGGCTGCCTGGAGCGCATCGGGATCAACGCCCTCCGGCAGGCGCAGCCAGCCAAAGACCTTGTTGACGTCCCCTTGCAGCAAATGCGGTGCCAGTTGATCGCGCGCGGACAAAAAGCGCTGCCGGTTGGCTTTCCGCTTCAGACGCAGGGTCTTGAAGAGATGGCCTTCGCGCACCCAGCCGGCGATCAGCTCGGCGGTGATCGGCGAGGCCATCCAGGTGCTTTCTCCGATCTTGTTGCGAATGCTGTCGCCAAAGGCTTCCGGCACATGAACAAAGCCGATCCGGCTGCCCGGCGAGCAGACCTTGGAGATACTGGCGATCGAGGCGGTCCGTTCCGGTGCCAGCGCGCCGAAGGCAGGCAGGGTTTCGGGCAGGAACGGCGTATAGGGATCATCCTCGACAATCTTCAGATCATGCCGGCGCGCGACCCGTACCAGATCCTCACGTTCCTCCACCGACATGGTGTGGGTGGTCGGGTTCTGCATGTTCGGCATCAGGAAGACACCGCGCACGCCCTGTGCCGTGGCGGCGCGGGCCAGCGCTTCCGGGTCCATGGCACCAAAACCGCCGTCGGCGCGAATGAGGGCAGGAACGGGAACGGGTTTCAGCCCGAGACTGGCAAGCGAGGAAAAGATCGACGGGTAGGTGAACCGGTCGACCGCAATCGCGTCGCCGGAGCGGAACAGGGCCTGGCAGGTCACCTGGATGCCGTGCTGGGCGCCGCAGGTGACAGCGACCCGCGCCGGATCGGCCTCCAGCCCGTAATCCTTGAACACCAGGACACCGGTTTCCCGGTGCGTCTTCAAGCCTTCGGAGGGTACAAAACCGTTGAGCCGGTCGATGCCGGCGGTGCGCGCCATGCGCACCAGCCCGTCCGACAGGCTGGGATTGAGGTGCGGGTAAGCGAAATTGCGCGCCAGGTCACAGCTGTCCGGCTCGTCTTCCTTGGGGACCAGCGGCGAGACCTTCTGGGTTTCCGAAGCGATATAGGTGCCGCGGCCGGTTTCGCCCTTCACCAGGCGCCGCCGCTCGGCCTCGCCATAGGCGCGGGTGATCGTGCCGAGGGTGACACCCAGCTGGTAGGCAAGCTCGCGCTGCGGTGGCAAGCGATCCCCCTGGGCCAGCGCACCGGCCTTGATATCCTGTTCCAGGGCATCGGCGATCGCCAGATAAATCGGCCCCGACGCGGCCTCAATGTTCGGCACCCACATTGTCATGAGAACAATGTTATCATTGACCGATACAATTTCTCAAGTGCATTTATGTCTCCATCATTTTGTATCGATTGTATCGATATGCGCCCAATTGTCTGGAGACACTCATGGATCTCGCAACGCTTTTTGCCTTTGCGGTGTTTGTCATCGTCATGACCGGAACACCTGGTCCGGGCAATCTCACGTTTCTGGCGATTGGAGCCTCGTCCGGCTATCGAACAGCCTTCCCGGTCATTCTGGCCTCCCAGGTGGGATCGCTCGCGCTGAACCTGAGCGTTGCGCTCGGTCTTGGTCACGTCATGGCGGGAGGCGGGCCGGTTGTGACCATCTTCAAGGGCCTGAGCATGGCCTACATGACCTATCTCGCCTGGCGCATCATCTCGCTCAGCGTGAAGCCAAAGGGCGAAGTCGCCCTGCCGAGTTTCTGGGAAGGTGTCCTGATACATCCGCTCAGCCCGAAGACCTGGGCCATGAGCCTGGTTGCCTTCTCGACCTTTCTGGCCGGCAACGGGCTGAGCGTTCCGGAAAACGCCCTGATCCTGATGATCGGCTTCACCCTTGGCGGCATGGTGTTTCACTCGCTCTGGGCCCTGGTCGGCGTGTCCATTCTCGCGCTGATCGGAGATGGACCCCTGATGCGGGTCATCACGGTCGTGATGGCCATAGCCATGCTGGCGGCGACGGTTTGGGCGCTGTTGATCTAGCCCCAAATGGCAACACAAGATCACGCCGCCATAAGTAAGTCGTTGAGCAGAATACACCTACTGCAATTGCGCAAGGATTTTCTTACCACTTACTGCTATGGTCTCCTCTGTCGTCGGTTTCAACACCAATGCCAGGCTTCCTTTTCATGCAAAGGCCTCGCTTCATTCTGTGGCTTTACTGCCTGATGCTGATATTTGGCTTCGGCCGGTCAGTGCTTGCAGACACGCCCGAACCCGTGACCATCCTGGCGGTCAATTATCCTCCCTTCGAGATGGACGAACCGGTCGACGGTCTGCATGGTTTCGATCATGAAACCGTGGTCGAGGCCTTTCATCGCGTCGGGATCGAAGCCCGGATCATCTATGTGCCCTGGACCCGGGCCGTCAGCGATACCAGGAACGGCCTGTCACCGGCCTTGCTGTCCTGCGCCAGAAATGCCGAACGCGAACGGGACTTTCTGTTCAGCGCGCCGATCAGCCAGGACACCTACGGTCTCTACTACCGAAAAGACTTCAAGCCACCCGAGATCCGAAAGCTGGAAGATGTCATCGGGCAGAGCGTCGCGTCGGTCTCCGGCTACGCGTCCCTTGCCAAGCTGATCGAGATCGGCGCGAACCCTGTCGAAGTGCAGTCCGAAACCATGGGCTTCAAGATGCTTGCCCTTGGTCGTTTCGACTTTCTCTATAGCGGCAAACAGTCGACCGATTTTCAGATCATGCAACTTGGCATGACCGATCAGTTCGGCTTCGTGGTGACCGAGAACTGGGACTATCATCTGTGTTTTTCCAGGCGGCATCCCCTGTCAGAGACACTCTTGCCCCTGTTCGACAAGGGCCTTGCCGAACTCCGCGCAGACGGCACGTACAAGACAATCCACGACCGCTATCGCTAGAGCAACTCAATACAGGAACGGAACGAATTTCCGTGTTCTGGCGGCATAGGCGTCAAAGTCGGCGCCATAACGCTCTGCCAGATAGGCATCCAGCGCCGGGATGTGGAAGAAAACGAATGACATCGCCATGAAGGCCGGCACGCTGAAGGCGAAGAGACTTTGGGTCAGCATTGCCCAACCGGTGAACAGCACCGTATCGCCAAAATAGTTGATGTGCATCGACCAGCCGAACAGGCCGCCCGTGTAGCAACGGCCGCGATGGGTCGGGTCCTGCTTCCACCATTTTCGCTGAAGCTCCGACCAGGTGTTCAGGTAGGAACCGGCAAGCACCAGGCCGATCGCCACCCCGTCCAGCCAGTTCAGGGGAACCGACGCATCGCGCAAGGCCCCGGCACCCAGCAGCAGGAAGCCGATCTCAAAGACGGCAGTGAATGCCGAAAGGCCGAATCACCTCGGACAAGGCGACATTGCGGGTCAGCAGCACGAACAGGGTCACGAGGTGGCGGCCAAAATAGAGCAGGGCACAGGCAAGCAGCAACAGGCCCCGTTCGGGATCGGTCAGCGAAAGGGCCAGGCCGATCACATCCCCGAGGCTTTGCCAGCCTCCAAACAGGAGCCAGGCACACAGGGCGACACTTGTCAGGTGCAATCCGGCGAACAGGGTTTTCTCAGCGTTTGATCTGCCATGAGTGCGGCTTACACCGCCCGATTTACTCATCCGGTTCTCCCTGATGCGGAGGTTTGTCATCTTCACCGCAACTCAAAATCTTTATCGACCGATTGGACGAAATAGAGATCTAGACGCCGCTCCGGGTGTTGGTCAATATGTTCTCGACCAGATGGACGAAATAAATGCCAAAACAGATCGATCACGACGCACATCGCAGGGATATCGCCCAAAGAGCTGCCCCGCTGTTCTCCGAAATGGGCTATTCCGGCCTGGGCATGCGCCGCATCGCCGAGGAACTCGGTCTCTCCAAAAGCGCGCTCTACCACTACTTTCCAACCAAGAAGAGCCTGTTTCTGGCCTGTACCGAAGCCATTATGAAGGATGTGCAGACCGAGGAAGTGCCGGAGCAGACGGATGACGGTGCGGCCGATGCGGTGATTGCCTTTGCCAGGAAGCATGAACCCGGTTTTGCCAGGGAAATGGCCTTGCTGTTCGACTATCTGCGCGGCAAGACTGCGAGAGAAATCGCCGCCGACCCGGCAATGCGTCTTGCCAATGGGCGCCTGCGTCAACAGGTGGAGAAAGTGTCCGGTGCGGCTGACCCTGATGCCGTGATGTGCCTGGTGATGGGCACCTTGCTCATGCGACATTTTACCGGCGGGGAACTGCCCTATGAGACACTTCGGCCGCTTCTGGACAACTTGCGCTGAAGGGGACAGGTCCTGCGAACTCCTAGCAGGACCTGTCAGTCGGGATGCAGGGGAGACCGCATCCGGTGTGAACAAACGGCCATCACCGCTTCAGACATTTCAGTTCCTCTTGCCACCTGGCTTCGAACGAGCCGGTCGCCCCATCAGGATCGAGGCCGATATCATGGCGCAGGCTGGCCGGCAGATCGGCAGTGTTGCGCAGGACGCGGCGGCTGGACCGGTGTCTGCCCATGAACAGAGCGACCAGTTTCAGAACAACTTGACCCAAACCCTGCTGATGGATTTCTCGGTCAGACTGGCAATGCGATGACGGGGACATTTTTCTAACTCCTTGTTGTTAGGAGCTAGATATCGGCGCGTACGGCTTGTGTTACCAACGAAATGTCACTAGCTATGCATAAGGGAGATTTATGCATGCCAGCCAACCTGCCACCCTTGTCCGCCATTCGCGCTTTCGAAGCCGCCAGCCGTCACCTGAGCTTTACCAAGGCGGGTGACGAACTAGGCATGACCCAGGCTGCCGTCAGTTACCAGATCAAGCTTCTTGAGGAACGGCTCGGATTTCAGCTGTTCACACGCAAGGCCCGCAAGATCGAACTGACCGATCATGGCGCCCAGCTTGCCGCCCGCGTCGTCGATGCTTTCTCGGCGCTGCGCAGCGCCTTCGAGGATGTTACCGAACTGAACGCTGCGCAGCTTGTCGTGTCCAGCAACACGACCTTTGCCGTCAACTGGCTCGCCAGCCGGCTGTTTCACTTTCAGATGCAAAATCCGGACGTTGGCGTGCGCATTGTGCCCTACGGCCCCAAGTCCGATCCCGATTTCAGCGAGTCGGACATCGTCGTGTCCGCCTGCAAGGCGCCGCCGAAGGGCTGGGTTGCCCATGAAATTGTCCAGGCGGATTTCACGCCCATGTTGAGCCCCGGTCTTGCGGAGAGCATCGGCGGCATCGAGACCCCGGAAGACCTTCTGAAACTTCCGCTGGTCGACCCTCAGGATCCCTGGTGGCCAATGTGGTTCGAGGCCGCCGGACTTGAAGACGTCGATTTGAGCGGGCATCCGAGTTCGCGCATGGGGTCCCAGGCGCTGGAGGCCAACCGGGCCATCGCCGGGCAGGGTGTCGCCATCCTGACACCCTATTTCTGCAAGACGGCACTGGAAAACGGGCAGCTGTTCCAGCCGTTCGATCTGACCTGCCGCGCGGACAGCGAGAGCTGGTATCTGAGCTACCCGCCGGCCCTCCGGACCAGCCGAAAGGTCAGACTGTTCCGGGACTGGGTCAATTCGGAACTCGAACGGGACGGCATGCCGGTTCACGGCAAGATGGCCGTGGTGGCCTGACGTTCCGGGTCAGGCACTCGCTGCCCGCATCAGGCCATCGCCTTCCAGCGCTGACACAAGGTCACGCACCCGCTCCGCATTGTCGGCCGCAACCGCACCGTCGGCGTTCCAGAGGCTGTTTTCGAACCCGATCCGGGCCTTGCCGCCGCTTCGAACCGCCTCAACCAGACAATCGGTCTCCTGATGTCCGAAGGCACAGACCGCCCAGTCAAGGTCCAGATCGCCGCGCCGCCCTTCCAGCGTGTCCAGAAATGGCTCCAGGTCGGACGGGTCGCTTTGCTGGCCAACGGCATACCGCCCGAGGACAAACAGCAACTGATGACGGTTCCCGGGCAAGACGCCTGCAGCCGCGAGATCAAAGAACCGGTCGAGATCGGCCGTGTCATAGACAATATGCTGAACAGCACAGCCACGGCTTAGAAGCAGGGCATAAAAAGCCTGCGCAGCGGCCACGTCATCGGTCGGGATCATTTCCCGGAGCGCAATGGAAACCGCTTCCGGCAAAACGTCCCGAACCAGGGCCCGTTGCTCCCCGGGCGAATACCGCCCGACTGCTTCGGTAGTGATCTGTGCGAGCATGCCAGGGACTGCGGATCTCATTTCAGCGAGCAGTTCCCTGTAAAGACCTGCATCGAGGACATGGGCCCCGGCCGCGTCCCGGACATGAGCATGAAGCGCGCCTGCGCCCGCTTCAAAGCAGGCTTTGGCTGTTGCAACCGTTTCCGCGATCGTGACAGGCAGGGCCGGGTGATCGGCTTTCGTCCGGCGCGCGCCGTTTGGCGCCACCATGATGAGCGGCAAAGGCGACATCACATCACTCTGGTTCATGATCAGAACACGGCCCGAAAGGCGGTGTCGAGCTTGCTGGTGATTTCGTCGACCTGCGCGTCCTCAAGAATGAAGGGCGGCGCCAGCAGGATGTGGTCACCGGTCACGCCGTCAATCGTGCCCCCCATCGGGTAACAGATGAGGCCCGCCTCGAAGGCCGCCTTTTTCAGCGCCTTGTTGACACCGCGTTTGGGATCGAACGGCGCCTTGGTCGCCCGATCTTCGACGATTTCCAGGCCTCGGAAGAGGCCACGCCCCCGAATATCGCCGACATGGGGATGCTGGCCAAACGCCTCGCCGAGCGCGCCCTGCAGCTTCTCGCCCATCGGCATCACACGATCTGCAACGCCGCCAGTCAGTTTCCTGAAAACGGCCAGGGCCGCCGCGCAGGCGGTCGGGTGGCCGATATAGGTGTGCCCGTGCTGGAAGAAGCCCGAACCATCTTCAATGGCCTGATAGATGTCGGACGTGCAGAGCATGGCGCCGATCGGCTGGTAGCCTGCTCCAAGTCCCTTGGCGATACACAGAATGTCCGGCGCAACGTCGTCCTGTTCGCAGGCGAACAAGGTCCCTGTCCGGCCCATGCCACACATGACTTCATCCAGGATCAGCAAAATGCCGTGCCTGTCGCAAATCTCGCGAATACGCTTGAAATAGCCTTCGACCGGCGGCACCGCACCGGCGGTCGCGCCGACCACAGGCTCGGCAACAAATGCCATGACATTTTCAGGACCTAACCGCTCGATTTCCGCATCAAGTTCGTTGGCAACCCTTTGGCCATAGTCGAAGGCCGTCTCGTCTTCCCTGCGCCCGCGATATTCGTAACACGGAGCAATGTGAGAGGTTTCGATCATCAGCGGCGAGAAGGGCTCCCGGCGCCACTGGTTGCCCCCGGTTGCCAATGCACCCAGCGTGTTGCCGTGATAACTCTGTCTGCGGGCGATCACCCGATGCCGGGTGGTCTCGCCTTTTTCCAGGAAATACTGGCGCGCGAGCTTCAGCGCGGCTTCCATGGCCTCCGACCCGCCGGACACGAAATAAACCCTGTCTAGGCGGCCGGGCGCATGTTCGATCAGAAGATCCGCCAGTTCCTCCGCCGGATCTGTGGTGAAGAAGCCAGTATGCGCAAAGGCGATGTTATCAATCTGGTTCTTGATGGCCTGCGTGACATCCGGGTCGGAATGCCCGAGACAGGACACGGCGGCTCCGCCGGACCCGTCGAAGTATTTTTTCCCTGACTTGTCAATGATGTAACAACCATCACCACTTGCCGCGACAGGAAGCGTGGCCTTGGTGTGACGTGGAAAGACGTGTGACATTGCGCTGAAAACCTGATGTTGGCGGCAGTGGCCCGGACGAGCTTGAGACATTTGTATCAGAAGTTTGCAAAATCTGAAACATTTGTTTCGACCCCGCGTGCCACGCATGGACCGCATCAAGCTCCGGTATCGGAGCGTAACCCGTTAACCACGTTTTTCATTAGAATTTTAATCAAATTGCAGGAGCATTTGCATGGGGGACGACATCGCAAACACTTTCTGACAAGGCTTGCCTACATGCGTCAGCGCCTCATCGCCTGGATCGTTTTTATCGGACTGACCGTTACCCTGGCCGGGTGCGGCACGGTGGCCGGCGTCACGGGCATGGGCTGGATGACAGGTTCCCACAATTCCATCGACTACAACGACACATCCTGGTGCGTACCGCGGAAGCTGAAAAAGGTGCTGAACCGGGTTGCCCGGCGCTACGGCAAGGTGACCGTGCATTCCACCAAACGCTGGTGGCTGGAGAACTGGTGGAAGGGTGGCGCCCGGGACAGCTATCACCTGAATTGCCAGGCCGTGGATTTCTCCGTGGCCGGCAATCCGTCCTCGGTCATCGCCTTCCTGAAATCACAAAGAGAAGTCGGCGGCTACAAACACTATTCTTCCGGCCATTATCACATCGACACAGGCCCGCGCCGGACCTGGTGATCGGTCCCAGCACCTATTTCAATTCACCCAGCTCCAGCGCCATTTCCCAGGCGACGGCGTCAAAACCGATGAAGTTCTTGGCTTCGCCTTCGACGATCGGCCGCTTGATCACGGAGGGGTTGTCGATCATGACATCGATCGCGCTTTTTGCGTCGACCACGCCGTCCTGCGTGGCCTCATCCAGCCTGCGCCAGGTCGTGCCGCGCTTGTTCAAAACGGCTTCCCAGCCGAATTCACCGACGAACCGGGCGAGCTTGTCGCCATCGACACCGTCCTTCTTGTAGTCGTGGAATTCGTAGGAGACACCCGCCTCCTCGAGGAACTTCCGCGCTTTCTTGACCGTGTCGCAGTTCTTGATGCCGTAAACCTTCATCGTCTCTTTCCAGCTGTTTCATGCCCGCAGCGGACTGTGCTGACTGCAGCCGAACAATCAAGCCCTTCTGACCAGGAAATGTCCGGATTGGGGAAAAGCCCCATCGCGCCCGAAAGCCGTCCGGATAACGTGTGCCCGGTATCACAGACGACTGCGATTATTGTCACTAACCTAGGGTCAACTCGCAGTCAGGAGACAACGACATGCCAGGTGGTGTTATTCTTGGGCAGGGTGCAAAGCTGAGCGCAAAAGAGGCCGCCATGAAGGGCATCCTGGCCTTGGTCAAGATGGCGATCCGGTCCGCGGTCAAATACGAGGCAAAAGGCTTTTCCAGGCTTGCCGCCGATAGCCAGATCAGCGCGGACATGCGCCACAGGCAGCTTTCCAAAAAGGGAGATGCCCTGATCAAGGCTTTCGAGAAAGAGGCCGACACCTCTGTGACGGGCCTATCCTTTTCGCTCGCCGTGGCCCAGGTCTTCAGCGAGGCAAACGCCTTCACCACCTTGTCCGGGGATGACCTGCTCGATTCCCTGATGGAGATGATCCCGGTGATCGACATGGCCGTCGATCGCAAATATCAGAAATATCTTGAGAAAGCGCACAGTTCACCGGACACCGCTATTGGCGATTTTCTGCAAACGAGCGTGGGCGTCGCCGAGAACTGGCACCAGTCCGTCACCTGGGGCGGAACCTACAAAAGGCTTCAGACCCTTTTGCGCAACAAGCTCCAGGCCAAGGAAAACGCCCAGAAGGCGCTGGCCAAGAGACTGAAGGGGCTTGAGGCCCAGAACACCCAGCTGATCGGTCAGCTCGAGCGCGCCATCGGAGAACTCAAGGTCATGATCGGAAAGTTCGTCAAGGCCGACAGGCGCGCCGACAAGGTGGAAGTCAAGATAGATCGGGCCGCCGAGACCTTTACCGCCTCAAGCAACAATTTCGACATGGTCATGGACCAATACGAACGGCTTCTGGAAAACGGCGCCGCGACCTGGCAGGGCAAGATCTACCGCCGCAAGGATCGTGAGGCCCTGCAGAACGTCATGTGGGGATATCAAAAGCAAATGAAGGCCGCCAGTGCGCGCCGGGAACACCTCAACAATTATCATGACCGGCTAGAGACCTGGGAAGAGGGATACGAGAAACATCTCTACAAGAAGCTGACTGAGATCAGGGAGCTGCACTGGCAGCTCTGGACCGTGCGCGACGAACTGCAGCTGAAGAACGGCAAGAAACCCGACCGCAAGGCAAAGGTACCGCGACTCGAGATCCCCTGGCGCATGGGCGACGGTTACCCCAAGCTTCGCACCGAATGCTATCCCTTCACGCTGCGCGTTCCCAAAACACAAGCCGCTGCACAGCAATAACGCCAGCCGGTGCTTGACCAACGGTGTCCGGCACGATTGAACTGACCCAAAGAGCCTCGGCCAGAATCTCGCCGCAGGTGCACCGGAGGTTGGGTACAGATGGCTGAAAAGGCGAAGGCCACATCCCGTCGGAGCAACGTGGCGGCAAATACCATGGTCGCTGCCAACGCAAACCATGGCAAACGGCGCGGCATGATGGGCCACGGCAACTGGCGCCAGCGCCTGCGCCTCTGGAGCGGACTGATCCTGTTCGCCTTCTGTCTGAGCCACTTCACCAACCACGCCCTTGGCATCATCTCGCTGGAAGCCATGGACCAGGCGTCGGTCTGGCACTATCTGGTGTGGCGCAGCCTGCCCGGTGAAGCGCTGTTGACCCTGGCAGCCCTCACCCATGTCTTTCTTGCCCTCTGGCGCACAGGCAAGCGGCGCACCTTCAAGATGTCCCGCTGGGAGTTCCTGCAGCTCGCGCTCGGCCTCTACATTCCCTGGCAGCTGATCCCGCATATCACCACCACGATGGGTCTGGCGAAGGAATTCGGATTTTCCCCCGTCTACGAACAGATGCTGACCATCCTGTGGCCCAATCACGCGGTCGGCCAGTCGATATTGCTGCTCGTCGTCTGGGTGCATGCCATGATCGGCCTTCATTTCTGGCTTCGGCTTTATCCGCTTTACCAGCAGCTGCGGCCCCTTGCCGCGACATTTGCGGTCGCCCTGCCGGTGGCCGCCCTTTGGGGATGGATCGAAGCCGCGCGGCGACTGGCCCTGACGTCCGAGGTTGCGGTCAAGATCACCGAAGACCAGCGTCTGTGGGCGCAGGAGGTTGTTGTCCAGTTCCGGGCGGTCGTCTTTGGCCTGATCGCTGTCAGCTTGCTGGCGGTCCTGATCCGGTACCTGCTCGGCCTTCGCGCCCGCAGCCTGTCCATCACCTATCCGGGAGGCTTGGCCATCAAGGCCCAGCCCGGCGCAACACTGCTTGAAATCAGCCGCATGAATGACGTTCCGATCGCCTCGGTCTGTGGCGGACGTGCGCGTTGCTCCACCTGCCGGGTCAAGGTGCTGGAAGGCGCTGACGCCCTGGCAAGACCGGGCACAGCGGAAACCGCGGTGCTTTCACGGATCGGCGCAGGCGGAGATGTCCGCCTGGCCTGCCAGATCCGTCCCGACCACAGTCTTGCCGTCCAGCCCCTGGTTCCGGTCAAGGCCAGTCTGAGCAACAGCGAACACATCAAGGATGCCTATTACTGGGGTGTCGAACAGGATGTGGTCGTGATGTTCGTAGACCTGCGCAACTTCACCGGCATCACCGAGAGCCAGCTTGCCTATGACGTCGTCTATCTTCTGAACAGCTATCTCGACCAGGCCTCTTCGGCCATCCGCGCGGAAGGCGGATATGTCGACAAGTTTATCGGCGACGGCATCATGGCGATTTTCGGCATGGACTCCAGTCCGGAGACCGGAGCCCGCCAGGCGCTTGCCGCCTGCAAGCGCATCGAGGCGGTGATGAAGTCGCTGGATGCAGAAAAGGGACCGCAATTCCGGGACCCGATCCGGCTCGGAATCGGGCTCCATCTCGGTCCGGCCATTCTCGGGCGCATCGGCGCTGCCGGAACGGCCGGCAGCCAGGGCGGCCTGACCGCACTCGGCGATGTGGTCAACACGGCCAGCCGCCTGGAGACGGAAAACAAAAATCATGACAGTTTTTTGGTGGTCTCAAGCGCGGTAATTGACGCAGCGGCCGCCCGGGTCGACGGCGCCGAGACAGCGGAAATCAAGATCCGGGGCAAAGAAAAGCCCTTGCAAATCTTTGCCTTGGGCAGCTTAGATACGCTCTTTCTGGCAGCAAGGGAGCCCGCCGGAAACCGTTGAGGCGATACCAGGAGGGGCCGTGGGGCGCACTTACACACCGCAGGAGATGCTGACAAAACTGATCGGCTTCAACACGGTTTCCGATCGCAGCAATCTCGACCTGATTGCCTTTGTCGAAGACTATCTCCAAGGCTGGGGTGTCCGCACGCAGCGCGTTCCGGATCCGACCGGTGAAAAGGCAAGCCTCTATGCGCTGATCGGTCCGGTCACGGACGGCGGTACGGTCCTGTCCGCACATACCGACGTCGTACCGGTCGAGGGCCAGGCCTGGTCCCGCGATCCCTTCCAGGCCTGGGAAGACAATGGCCGCCTCTACGGGCGCGGGGCGGCCGACATGAAAGGTTTCGCCGCCACCGTTCTTGCCAAGGTGCCCGACTTCCTGAAAGCGGAATTGCGCGCACCGATCCATATCGCGCTGTCCTATGACGAGGAAACCGGCTGCGACGGTGCGCGGCGGCTGATCCCGGACATGCTCGACAACGGCCCGCGTCCGGCCCGGGTCATCGTCGGCGAACCGACCAGCATGAAAGTGGTGACAGGGCACAAGGGCATCACGGTCCTGCAAACCCGCATCACCGGCCATCCGGTTCATTCAAGCCAGTTGCATCGCGGGCTGTCCGCCATTTCTGTCGCGGCAAGACTGATCGGCTGGCTTGACGGCAAAACGGCGGAAAACCGGGCGAAAGCCGATCCGGACTGCCCGTTTGAGCCACCTTATACGACGCTCCATTGCGGTACGATTTCCGGCGGGCAGGCGCACAATATCACGGCACCAAGCTGCGAATTCGTCACCGACATCCGCATGCTGCCTGGCGAGACACCGGAACAATGGATCGCCGCCTATAGAAGTTTCGTCGAAACCGAGATCCTGCCGGACATGAAGGCTGTTTCCGCGCTCTGCGACGTGGAGATTACAGAACTCGCCAACGTGCCGGGCCTCGGCGAGGAAGACGACGGCCTTGCCGAAGTCACGGCGCGCCGTCTGACCGGGGACAATGCCCGCAACGTGGTGGTCTATGCGACCGAAGGCGGTCTGTTTCAGTCTCACGGGCTCTCCACAGTGATCTGCGGTCCGGGGTCCATCGACCAGGCACACCAGCCCGATGAATTCATCGAGCTCGCTCAGCTGGACCGCTGCGCGTCTTTCCTGGGAGAGCTGACTGACAGAATGTCGCAATTTGACAGCTAAACAGGTTTGAACACAGAGAGTTACGGTGTCATAGTTGGATTTGACAAGATGGCGCCAAGCCCCGAAAGGGGTGCTAAGACCATGAAAGACTTCCGGAAACCGGAAACAACGAGGGGATGATGAAAAAGACAAGTATCGCAATCACTGCTGCGCTTCTCGTGGCGGGAACGGTTTCGGCTTCGCAGGCCGAAACACTCAAGTTCGCTTTTCAGGGCACCTTGAACGCGCTGGATCCTTACAGCCTCAACGAGACTTTCACGCTGTCCTCGCTGGGCAACACCTATGAAGGTCTGACCCGGCGCGGCGCCGACCTTGCCATCGAACCGGCTCTTGCCGAACGCTGGGAAATCATCGAACCGAACCGCTGGCGCTTCTATCTGCGCAAGGACGTCAAGTTCCACAACGGCAGCGATTTCACGGCTGAAGACGTCGCCTTCTCCGTCGACCGCGTGCGCTCCGAAGGCTCCGACCTGACCACCCGCGTCGGCGCCGACGTGAAGGTGGAAATCGTCGACGACCACACCGTTGACTTTGTCCTGCCCGGCCCGAACCCGATCCTGCACTACGAGTGGGACACGTTCTACATCATGGACAAGGAGTGGACGACCGAGAATGATGCGGTCAAGGTCACGTCTGCGTCCGACACTTCACCGAACTACGCCTCGCTTCACGCCAACGGCACCGGCCCGTTCAAGATCCTCAGCCATGAAGCTGGTGTGAAAACCGTCTATGAAAAGTTCGACGGCTGGTGGGACGAAGCGAAACACAATCTCGACACGGTCGAGTTCACGCCGATCGGTTCCGACGCCACCCGTGTTGCGGCGCTCCTGTCCGGCGAGCTGGACATGGTCTATCCGATCCCGGTTCAGGACATCAAGCGCATCAACGACAATGCCGGCACCGTGGCCCTGACCGGTCCGGAGCTCAGAACCATCTTCCTCGGCATGGACCAGATGCGCGATGAGCTGCTCTATTCGGACGTCAAGGGCAAGAACCCGTTCAAGGACGCAAAAGTCCGCCAGGCAGTCTATCAGGCGATCGACATCGAGGCGATCAAGAAGAAGGTGATGCGGGATCTCTCGACCCCGTCCGCGATCATGATCTCGCCGTTCCTGTTCTCCAAGGGCAGTGAGTTCGAGCGCTACGCCTACGATCCGGAAAACGCCAAGAAGCTCCTGGCCGAAGCCGGTTATGCCGATGGCTTCAGCGTCGGCATGGACTGCCCGAACGACCGCTACGTCAATGACGAAGCGATCTGTCAGGCTGTGGCTGCCATGCTGGCACGCGTCGGCGTGAAGGTTGACCTCAACGCCCAGCCGAAAGCGAAGTATTTCGCCAAGGTGCTGGCATCCGGCGGCTTTGACACGTCCTTCTACCTGCTTGGCTGGACCCCTGGCTCACTCGACAGCTGGAACGTTCTGTCCAACTTGATGAACTGCCGTGACGAGGCCGGCAAGGGCTCGCCGTTCAACCTCGGCGGTTTCTGCGACGCGAAAATCGACAGCCTGACCAAGGAAGTGCTGGTCGAAATCGATCCGGACAAGCGCGACAAGCTGATTGCCGAAGCCTTTCAGATCAGCCACGACAACGCCTACTACATCCCGCTGCACCAGCAGGGCCTGGCCTGGGGTGTGGCTGACGATGTCGACCTCGTGCAACGCGCCGACAACCAGTTCAAGTTCCGCTTCGTAACCAAGAAGTGACCTGAATAACCCGACACCGCGCTCCCGGCCCCGGCCGGGAGCGTCTTTTCATATATAGACCTAAAGAGCCGAAATGATTGGTTTTGCAGCGCGTCGCCTGTTTCAGGCGATGATTGTCATGCTGGTGGTGGCGCTTCTCGCCTTTACCATGTTCCGTTTTGTCGGAGATCCCATCAACCAGATGGTCGGGATCGAGACATCCATCGAAGAACGCGAAGCCCTCAGGGAACGGCTCGGCCTCAACGACCCCATCCCGGTCCAGTTCGCACGCTTTGTCGGCAATGCGGCCCAATTCGACTTCGGCACTTCCTATCAGTTCAAGCAACCGGTCTCCGAACTGTTTGCGCGGCGGATTCCGGCGACCCTTGAACTCAGCTTCGCTTCCGCGCTGTTTGCGCTGGTGGTCGGGATACCCATGGGGATCTATGCAGGCCTCAACCGGGAATCGGCCATCTCGAAACTGTTCCTGTCCGTCTCACTCATCGGCATCTCGCTGCCGACCTTCTTTATCGGCATCCTGCTGATCTTCCTCTTCTCCGTGACCTTGCAGTGGCTGCCCAGTTTCGGGCGCGGCGAGGTGGTGCAAGTCGGCTCCTGGTGGACCACCGGCTTCCTGACGGTGTCCGGCCTGAAAGCACTGATCCTGCCGTCGATCACGCTCGGTCTGTACCAGATGACGCTGATCATGCGGTTGATCCGGGCCGAGATGCTCGAGGTCATCCGGACCGACTACATCAAGTTCGCCCGTGCCCGCGGTTTGCCGGACCGGCTGGTTCATTTCAGGCACGCCCTGAAAAACACGCTTGTCCCCGTGATCACGATTACCGGTCTGCAGCTCGGCGCCATCATCGCCTTTGCGACCATTACCGAAACCGTGTTCCAGTGGCCCGGCATGGGCCTGATGTTCCTGCAGGCCGTGCAGAACGTCGATATCCCGATCATGTCGGCCTATCTGCTGCTGACCGCCTTCCTGTTCGTGGCGATCAACTTCATCGTCGACATTCTCTATTTCCTCATCGACCCGCGCCTGCGCGTCGGCCGGCCATAAGGGAGACATGAACCAATGCCTTACGTCTCCAACGAAGAAGCTAAAACCGCGGTTCAGGACAGGGCCGGCGTGCCCCAGAACCAGGGCAGCGTTGCCAAGTTTCTGGACAGCGACCTGTTTCACTCCTTCCTGCGTTCGAAGGTCACCGTGGTTGCCGCCTGCGGGACACTGATCCTGTTCCTGCTGGCCTTCCTGGCGCCCTGGGTCGCCCCTCACAATCCGTTCGACCTGGCTTCCATCTCGATCCTGGATGCAAGGGTGCCGCCCGTCTGGATGGAATATGCAGACCCCCGTTTCATCCTGGGAACCGACGACCAGGGCCGTGACCTGCTTTCAGGCATTTTCTACGGCATGCGGATTTCTCTGATCGTCGGTTTCTGCTCGGTCATTGCGGCAGCCGTTCTCGGCATTACGCTCGGGCTTGTGGCGGGATATGTCGGCGGGCGCACGGATGCCATCATCATGCGGATCGCCGATGTCCAGCTGACCTTCCCGGCCATCCTGATCGCGCTCCTGATCGACGGTGTCGCCGCCGGTGTCTTCGGCTCGCTCGACCGGGAGGTCTTCGCTTTCTACATCCTGATCGTGTCGCTGGCCCTGTCTTTCTGGGTGCAATATGCGCGCACCGTCCGCGGCTCCACCATGGTGGAGAAGAACAAGGAGTATGTTCAGGCCGCCCGGGTGATCGGCATTCCGGCCTTCATCATCATGGCGCGCCACATCCTGCCGAATGTCATGGGACCGGTGATGGTCATCGCCACGATCAACCTGGCCCTGGCGATCGTCACCGAAGCGACGCTGTCGTTCCTCGGGGTCGGCATGCCGCCCACCCAGCCGTCGCTTGGCACCCTGATCGCCATCGGCAACGACTTCCTCTATTCCGGTGAATGGTGGATTGCCATTTTCCCGGGTCTGGCACTGGCTCTGCTGGTTCTCAACGTCAATCTCCTGGGCGACTGGCTGCGCGACGCCCTCAACCCGAAACTGCGGTGAGGGCGCCATGTCAGTTCTTGATATCAAAAACCTGACCGTCGAGTTTCCGGGTCGAAAATCGGTCTTTGTCGCCGTCAACGGCGTCGACATGAGTGTCGACGCCGGCAAGGTGCTGGGCGTTGTCGGAGAATCCGGGGCCGGCAAGTCCACGGTCGGCAATGCCGTCATCGGTCTCCTGCAGGAGCCGGGTCACATTGCCGGCGGCGAGATCTTCCTGCACGGCAAACGCATCGACGAGCTGCCCTACAAGGAAAAGCGTCTGCTGCGCGGACGCAAGATCGGCATGATCTTCCAGGATCCGCTGACCAGCCTTGATCCGCTGCAGACCGTTGAGTCCCAGCTCGTCGAGACGATCCGCACCCACCTGCCGCTGTCGGCCAAGGAGGCCCAGCAACGGGCTGTGGAACTGATCGATGCCGTTGGCATTCCCAACCCGGCCGAACGCGTCAAACAGTATCCGCACCAGTTTTCCGGCGGCATGCGCCAGCGTGTCGTGATTGCGCTGGCGCTCTGCGCGGAACCGGAGCTGGTCATCGCCGACGAGCCGACCACCGCGCTCGACGTCTCGATCCAGGCCCAGATCCTGGACCTCATGAAAAACCTGTGCGCCGAGCGCAACGTGGCCATGCTGGTGATCACCCATGACATGGGCGTCATTGCCGACATCACCGACCATGTGGCCGTGATGTATCACGGCGATCTGGTGGAGTTCGGCGACACCAAGCAGGTGCTCGGGGCGCCGAAACACCCTTATACGCAAAGCCTGATTTCCGCCGTGCCGCGCCCCGACATCCGGGTCGAACGGTTTCCGGTGGTCAACTACATCGAAAAAGCCGGCACGCCGCAAAAGCATATCGACATCTCCACGCACTGGCTGGGCAAGGCACGCGACTATGAGAAGGTTACCGGCCCGCTTGTCCAGATCCGGGACCTCGACATGCGGTTTGAGACCCGTGGCTCGATCTTCCCGTCCAGGCGCAAGTATTTCCAGGCTGTCAAGAAGGTCAGTTTCGACATCCAGGAAGGTGAGACCTTTGGCCTCGTGGGCGAAAGCGGATCCGGCAAGTCGACCATCGCGCGCCTGATCACCGGTCTCTATCATCCGACCGGCGGCTCGATCCTGTTCGGCAAGACCGAACTGACCTCGTTGAAGAACCGCCGCGACGTTCTGGCCATGCGCCGTCAGATGCAGATGATCTTCCAGGATCCGTATTCCTCGCTGAATGCGCGCATGCGGGTGAGCGACATCATCGCCGAGCCGATCAAGTTCCACAAACTGGCCTCCAGCAATGCGGAAGTCCGGCAGATCGTTGACGACCTTCTCGATCACGTCGGCCTCGGAGCGGCATCGGGCAAGAAGTTCCCGCATGAGTTTTCCGGCGGCCAACGGCAGCGCATCTCGATCGCGCGGGCTCTGGCGACACGGCCCCGGTTCCTGATCTGCGACGAACCGACCTCCGCGCTCGATGTGTCGATCCAGGCCCAGATCCTGAACCTCCTGAAGGACCTTCAGGAGGAGCTCGGCCTGACCATGCTGTTCATCAGCCACGATCTCGCAGTGATCCGGCAGATGTGCAACCGCATCGGCGTCATGCGCAATGGTGAGCTTTGCGAAGTCTCAGACTGCGACCAGCTGTTCGAGGCACCGCAACACGCCTATACGCGTGAATTGCTGTCCCTGATGCCGTCACTGGACCTGTTGTCGACCGCCAACCTGGATGCCGTGGAGCAGCCTGGCACCTGACAGCCAAAGATCGGAAGCCGGCTTGGCCGGTGCATCTGCACCGGCCAAGCCTCTGGAATTGAGTCTTTTTTCAGATTCGGGCGAGTCGCGGTCTTGACTCCCTGACCCTCCCTGATTCCTTCAGCAGTGCCCACCGGTAACCACAAACCAGTCCACACCGGGCAGTTTTTGCCGGGCCCCGACCCTCTCGGTTTTTTCGGACAGTTAAGCTTAGTTCCGGTTGGGAACGATTAACTTCCTAATGAAGTGTTAATCTGTATTTCCTTACCTGACTGTGGCAGCAAGAGTCTTTTTCCGTAAAAAAGGGAGGGCCCAACAGCCCTCCCGCGAATATACCACACCCAAAAATAAGGTTGCTTACTCAGACAACCATTGCATGACCCTTAAATACATCGGGTCTTCTCAAATTCCTTCGAACTAATTCTACGTCAGCTTCATCTTGCGGCAAGCATTGCCTCGCACAAATGCTCGGCAGAAATGGCAGGCTTGCGCCCGTGAACGAGGCAATCTGCCTGTTTGGGGAACAAAGCGGCATTGCCTGAGCACTCGGGCTCCCGCATTTTTTAGCGGTCTCCCGGGCGCCCTGAATGTGTCTCTTGTCCGCCGCCCAAACAGCCCAAATCCGTTCGCCCGTCACGAAAGACACACGGCCATGCCGACAAATCGCATAAATTCAATGACTTGGATTCTATCCTTGGGATTTGCCACCGCATTCCTGGCGTTCGCCTGCCTCGTTCACGGTGAGGGAGTGATTGCCGGGCAGTCCAGGTTGATGGTGTTCGGCACGCACAGTGCCCTGATTTTCAGCATGTTCGCCGCGATTTTTGCGCTTTTGTCCCTTTCCTTTTCCCTGAATTCCGAAATCGGGCGCTCCCTCACGCTTTTCACGGCAGCCGTGAGCGCTGTCCTGCTGGCAAGCGCCTTCCTGATCCAGCAGGGAGGACTTCCCGTGGACACATCAGGCTCTCTCGCCCTTGCCGCCGCCTTCTTGATGGTTCTGCGCGCCTATGGCGTTGCCATCCTGCCGCCTCGCGGCGACCACAGCGGCCTGCGTGAGGCCACTTACTCACTCCTGCTTGCCGTTGCCGGTGCATCGCTCTGGTGGGGTCTTGCAGGCCCGATGCATGCGCCCGCCATCCTTGCGGCAACCCTCCTTCTGTCCTGGCCGCATCTGATCGACGGCATCAATGCCTTCGCCGACAAGGTTTTCCACCAGGCCGCCCTCAATGCCGGCACCCGCGTTCTTGAACCTGGCGCCTTCAGCAAGATCGCGCGCGCACGCGACATTCTGATCGACAAGATGGCGGTCATGTCCGGACCGGATCTGATCGTCACCAACGTCATGGCTTTCAACAATGAACCGCGGACCCTGCTTGCGGTTGCCGCCTCTGCAGAGGCGCAAAGCAGTCACCCGGTGGCACAGGCCCTGCGCCAGCTTGCCGAGCAATGGCACGTGGCCTTGAAACACCCGGACCGCTTCGAACCGGCCCCAGGCCTCGGTGTCGTCGCTCTCCTGGGAGGGCAGACCGTCGTGATCGGCACCACCGACCTCCTGAAGCGGCTCAAGATCGACAGTTTCACCGCAGATGCCATTGCCCGGTCCCTGGAAGCCGACGGCAAGACCGCTCTTCGCGTCGCGGTCGGCGGGCGCGTCGTCGGTGTTCTGGGGCTGGAAGGCACATTGAGACAGGACGCCGGCGTCGCAGGCATGGCCTTGCGCCGGGAGGGCCTCATCCCCTGGCTGTTCAGCGGCGACAGCCCGAAAACCCGCGAGGCCCTAGCCGGCTTGCTTGGCCTGGAACATCTCGATGACCCCGAGCCCGGTGAAACCGCGCAACAGGCTGCGGCCCGGATCTTTCCCGGGGGCGCCCCGCTGATCCTGTCGCTCTCGGAGGACAGGTTGTCGCTCGAACTGCGCGAGGGCCAGGAAGCCGGATCAAGCGACCGCGACCGGCCCGCCCCGATTGCAGTCAGCGACACGGACGATATCGGCGCCTTCCCGGCCCTGAAGGCTCTTGCCATGCGCCGCACGCTCCTGGCCGTGCATGCCCGCCGCCTTCTGACCGGTCTCTGGCTTTTAGCAGGACTGTGCGGCGGTGCTGCCCTGGTGCCCCTTTTTGCAGCTCCCATGCTGTTTGCGGTCTGCCTGGCGATCCTGTGGGCCTTTGCCCGCTTTTCCGTTGCCGATACCTTGAAGTCGATCGACTAGGGGTTTCGCAGGCTTGCAGGACCGGTGGCAATCTCACATGGTGGAACCAATCCCGCTTTACAGTGCCCCGACGCTGGTGTTTATCGGCCCTCAAGAGGTCTGTACGCGATGAGGGACGAGGCGCGATGAGCGACACGAAAACACCAAAACTGCGGTCCGCCGCCTGGTTCAACAACCCGGACAATCCAGGCATGACGGCACTTTATATCGAGCGTTACCTCAATTTCGGCATTACACGGGAAGAGCTGCAATCGGGCAAACCGATCATCGGAATTGCCCAGACCGGTTCCGATCTGTCGCCCTGCAACCGCCATCACCTGGAACTGGCAAAACGCGTGCGCGAGGGCATCCGGGACGCCGGCGGCATTGCCTTCGAGTTTCCGGTTCACCCCATTCAGGAAACCGGCAAACGGCCGACCGCAACCCTCGACCGGAACCTGGCCTATCTTGGCCTTGTCGAACTGCTCTACGGCTATCCAATCGACGGCGTGGTGCTGACAATCGGCTGTGACAAGACCACCCCTGCCTGCCTGATGGCCGCGGCAACCGTCAATATTCCGGCGATCGCCCTGTCCGTCGGGCCGATGCTGAACGGCTGGCACAAGGGCGAACGCACCGGTTCGGGCACAATTGTCTGGAAGGCCCGGCAGATGCTGGCCGCGGGCGAAATCGACTATGAAGGCTTCATGGATCTGGTGGCCTCCTCCGCCCCGTCCGTCGGCTACTGCAACACCATGGGCACCGCAACGACCATGAATTCGCTGGCCGAGGCGCTTGGCATGCAGCTCCCCGGCTCCGCAGCCATTCCGGCGCCCTACCGCGAGCGGGGCGCCATTTCCTATGAGACCGGCAAGCGCATCGTCGACATGGTGCATGAGGACATGAAGCCGTCCGATATCATGACCCGCGAAGCCTTCGAGAACGCCATTGTCGTCAATTCTGCAATCGGCGGCTCAACCAACGCACCGATCCATCTCAATGGCATTGCCCGCCATCTGGGCGTTGACCTGACCAATGACGACTGGCAGGCCATCGGTCTGGACGTGCCGCTTTTGGTGAATCTGCAGCCCGCCGGTGATTATCTTGGCGAAGACTATTTTCATGCCGGTGGCGTACCCGCCGTCATTGCCGAACTGATGCGCCACGGAAAGCTGCCACATCCAGGCGCAGTCACCGCCAATGGCAGATCGATGGCCGAGAATTGCCAAGGCATCACCACGGACTTGCCGGACGTGATCAAGCCGTTTGACGCGCCCATGAAGGAAAGGGCCGGGTTCCTGAACCTGAAGGGCAATCTCTTTGACAGCGCGATCATGAAGACCAGCGTGATCTCCGAGGAATTCCGGGATCGCTATCTCTCCAATCCGGACGACCCGAACGCCTTTGAAGGCCGGGCGATCGTGTTTGAGGGTCCGGAAGACTACCATCACCGGATCGATGATCCGGAGCTGGCCATCGACGAGAGGTGCCTGCTGTTCATCCGCGGCACCGGGCCGATCGGCTATCCGGGCGGTGCGGAAGTGGTGAACATGCAACCGCCGGCCGAACTGATCAAGCGCGGCATCACGGCCCTGCCCTGTATCGGCGACGGCCGCCAGTCGGGAACCTCCGGCTCACCCTCCATCCTGAACGCGTCGCCGGAAGCTGCCGCAATGGGCGGACTGGCGCTGCTGCAAACCGGAGACCGCGTGCGCATCGACCTCAACAAGGGGACAGCCAATATCCTGATCCCTGACGAGGAACTGGCACAGCGCCGCAAGGATCTCGAAGCCGCCGGCGGTTTCAGGATTGTCGACAGCCAGACCCCATGGCAGGAAATCCAGCGCTCGATGATCGGTCAGTTCGACAAGGGCATGGTGCTTGAACCGGCCGTCAAATATCAGGACGTTGCTCACAAGGGCCTGCCGCGGGACAATCACTGATCCTCGACGTGCTTGCGCCTTAACCGGATTGTCAGTGCCGCGAATGCGAAGACTAGGATGAATTTCAGGAGCCCACTCCGAATTCATACTTGACGATTACGTAAACGGCATGCTTCAAGAGGGCAACGAGCGTTCAGGCTCACATCAAATGGGAGAAGACCAAATGTCCTTGGAACAGCTGACAGACGGCGTGCGCGGCAAAGTGGCCGATGGTGGCATCGAAGAAAGCGTCAAGTTCGACCTCGGTGAAACCGGTATCATTTACCTGCAGGGCTCCACTGTTTCCAATGAGGACAGCGACGCCGACTGCACGATCAAGATGTCCGCCGACGATCTCGGCGACCTGCTGTCCGGCGACCTCAACCCGACCGCAGCCTTCATGGGCGGCAAGATGCAGGTGGAAGGTGACATGAGCGTTGCCATGAAACTGGGTAGCATCGTCTAACCCTAAAAGGAAAATCGAATTCGGTCTTGCAGCAAGACCTTGCCTGCTGGTCCTCTAAGGGACCGGCTTTTTTCTAAAAGGGGGTGAACAAGCCCCCTTCAATCCCTGACAAGCCGATCAAGCAATCGTTTCGAATTTTCCTTGGCAGTTTTGTCAATGAAACGGTTTTTCAAAGTTTAGGCCGCACTCTCTCGGCAACTGAGTCTTGTAGAGAGTAGTGATCTTGGTCAGTCAAAACAGTGATCGCGCCGCCAAAGCTGTGCCGGAAGCCGATGTGGCGGAGCAGGACCGCTTTGCCGACAACAAGACCTACCCTCCTCAAGAAGAAACCGGTTATTCGCCATTTGAAGAGGCCGAAAGCCCGTATGACGATGATGGTCCGGAGGTTGGCCCCGGGCGGCGCGCGACGGACCTGCCGGTATCGGCGCCGGCAAAGTCACTGCAACACATGGCGGTCGTCGGGCTTGTCATCGGTCTTGTAGCCGGCTTCTTCCTGGTATCGACCGACGGCATCAATCGGTATTTCGGACTGGGATTGGCGTTTTTTGCAGGTGGTCTCGCCGTCTGGCGGCTCTTCGCCGACGACATGCATCGTGCCATTCAGGCAGTGCAACTGAAGGACGACAAGATCAGGCGCCTGATGGCCCGCTGCGAGGAACTGGAAGACCGCGCCTGGGAACTTGGTGAATCCGACGAACGTCACGCCAGCATCCTCGCGACCCTGGGCGATGTGGTCATCCGCCGGGACCAGGACGGGCTCGTTACCTATGTCAATTCGGCGGCCACAGATGTCTTTGGTGCTGAGCATCACCTTCAGCCGGGCGAACCGATGACCTTGCCGCTGGCTGCCAGCGGGTCGGGAGCGCAGAACGACAAGGTGCCGGAAGCAAACGGACCGAGCGGCATGGGTTTTCAGGACCTCCATCTTGAAACGGCACAAGGCCATCGCTGGTTCTCCCGGATCGACATTCCGGTTCGTGACACGACGACGGATCGCCAACTGGTGCAGACGGTTTTGCGCGACGTCACCGAACGCCGTCTGATCGAAGAGGAATTGCTCGCCGCCCGCCATTCGGCAGAGAGTTCCAACGAGGCAAAGTCCCGGTTCCTGGCCACGGTCAGCCACGAGATCCGGACCCCGCTCAATGGCGTTCTCGGCATGGCAGCGCTATTGCGCGACACCAGGCTCACCAAGGAGCAAAGCGCCTATATCGAGGCGCTGGAGACCTCCGGGGAAACGCTCCTGCTCCTGATTGACGAAGTGCTCGATTTCTCCAAGGTGGAAGCCGGCAAGCTGGACATTCAGGCCTCACCGGTCCGCGTTGGTGCGCTGGTGGAAAGCGTCGTCGAACTGCTGGCCCCCAAGGCACATGCCAAGAAGCTGGAAATCGGCGCCATGCTCGACCCCAGCCTGCCGGAACAGGTCACGCTTGACGCCACCCGTGTCCGCCAGATCCTGTTCAACCTGATCGGCAACGGGGTCAAGTTCACCGACGAAGGCGGCGTTGCAATCGAACTGTCCGGCCGCCCGGCACCGGACGGCGGCAGCTATCTCGATATTGATGTGCGCGACACGGGCATCGGCTTTGACCAGGAAGAAGCCGAACGGCTGTTCCAGGAATTCGAACAGGTGGATCACGGCCCGGCGCGCAAGTTCGGCGGCACGGGTCTCGGCCTGGCAATCGCGCAACGGCTTGCGGGTCTGATGGGCGGCGAGATCTCCGCCAGCCCGTCCGGCGAGGGCGGCGCCCTCTTTCGCGTTTCCCTGCCAATCCCCGAGGCCCTGTCGGAGAACCAGGACCCGCGTCTCGACAAGGTTGCCGGCCGAAAGGTCATCTTTGTCAGCAACAGTCAGATCGAATGCCCGCTGCTGGCGGAACGTCTGCGGCGTCACCAGGCGGATGTCGCCGTGCTGGCACCCGGGAACCCGGAACTTGACGCCCGCCTTGCCACCGCAGACCTCCTGATCGTCGACAACGCCGCCCTGTCCGACAGCGGCGGCTGGCTGGCGACGGTACGGCTGACAGGGTGCCAGGCACCTGCCATCGTCATGATTGCACCACCGGAGCGGGAGCGCCTGGAACACCTGCGCGAAGCCGGCTATGCCGCCTACCTGATCCGCCCGGTTCGCATCGAGACGCTGGCCCAGATCCTGGCGGGTCTTCTCGACGATGCGGGCGAGGACCATGCGTGGGATGTGAGCGCCGAGCCGGTCAGCAACGGCTTTCTGTCCAGCCGGCACAAGATGCCTGCCCGCCCCTTGCGCCTCCTGGTCGCCGAAGACAACGATATCAACCGTCTCCTGAGCGAAGCGATGCTGCGCAAGCTCGGACATGTCCCCGTCATGGTTGTCGACGGCGAAAAGGCCGTGGAAGAGGCTTCCAACGGTTCCTACGATGCCATTCTCATGGACCTGCACATGCCGGGCCTGGATGGCTTCCAGGCCATCCGCCAGATCAGGAGCGACGAAGCGGCGAGTGGCCGGCAACCCGTTCCGGTGCTGATCGTCACTGCAGACGTGATGAAAGATGCCCGCGACAAGGCCGCGGAAGTTGGCGCTGCCGGCTACCTCACCAAGCCACTTTCCGTTGAAGCGATCTCGGACGCCCTCTCTGAAATCGGCCGACAATAACAGCGATTTCTACCTGTGATTTAGATACTCACCAGAAAACACGCTTTGCGATGATCGTAAAAATTCACAAAGCGCGCGGACTGGAGTATCCTGTGGCCAGATAAACTCGGAAACAAACCGGGTGTCATCCAGTTGTCGGAATTGTATGTTCTACGGCAGGGTCAAAGCACAGTTACCTTCGAACGGGTTCTTGTTCCGGCGAAGGTAAAACTGTCGGTGAAACAGCCTTTAACCTGTGAAACCGGCAGCGTGGCCAAAAGGAATACAAGAGGGTGGAATGTCCATAATGCGGCAAGGGTTGTTTTCTCCGCGAAAACTGGTTCGCAAATTCACACCGTCGATGCGTCCGCGCACGGCCATGGCAACCGCGACACGCTCCGATCCTTCTCTCCGTCTGCCGGTCAAGACAGGTGAAACACTCGGCCGCATCGGCTCCCTGGAAGTCCGCATGGCGCGCAACTTCAAGGAAGTCAAAAAGGCGCAACGCCTGCGTTACGAAGTCTTTTACGAGGAAATGTCGGCCATTGCCGATGCTCATACGCTGGCAACCCGCCGCGATGCCGACCCGTTCGACGCCTATTGCGATCATCTCCTGGTCGTCGATCATGCCTCTCTGAAACGCAACAAGCTCGGGCGGCTCAAACCGGAAATTGTCGGCACCTATCGCATTTTGCGACAGGAAATTGCCAATCAGCACGGCGGCTTCTACACCGCTGCCGAATATGACATCCAGTCGCTGATCGACGCCAATCCGGGCAAGCGCTTCATGGAGCTCGGCCGGTCCTGCGTGCTCAAACCCTATCGCAACAAGAAAACCGTCGAACTGCTCTGGCATGGCATCTGGTCCTATGTGCTGCGGCACAAGATCGACGTCATGCTCGGCTGCGCCTCCATTGAAGGCACCAATCCGGATGCGCTTGCCGGCCAGCTGTCCTTCCTGCACCACAACGCAAGAGCGCCCGAAGAGTGGCGCGTGCGCGCGGTCGATGACCGGTACGTTGAGATGAACCGGCTGACTGCCGAGGAGCTCAACGCCAAGGAAGCGCTGCGTGCCCTGCCGCCGCTGGTCAAGGGCTATCTGCGCCTCGGCGCATTCATCGGCGACGGGGCCGTGGTCGATCAGCAGTTCGGCACCACGGATGTCCTGATCATCATGCCGGTCTCCGAACTCAACACACGATACGTCAACTATTACGGCGCCGACGCCAGCCGCTACTCCAGTTAGCCGGATTGACGCGGGCCCGTCGCGGCACAGCCCCCCCGGACAAACGCCGGTCCGGGGTCGGTGTCGTCGCCTCTTGCCCGCGACGCCCTGACATCAAGACCCGGTGTCTCATCGATCCCAGATTTTCGCTGTGTTACATCCGGAAGAACAATCAATCGAATTGCCGGAATCACCACGTGCGAAAAGCCGTCGCTTTTCCCGCAAAGTCCCAAAGCCTTAACGCCCCCTTAAATTGCCGCAATCTAGGATCATCACCGGGGAAACCGGTGTTTGGCCGGCATCAATAAGGGATAGGGATCAATGGCGCCTCGGGCGAAACGCCAGCCGCGTATTGAACCGACATTTGGAGAGAGCGAAAGCAGCCTGCTGAACCTGCGACTGAGCCCGCAGGATCGCGCCGCCGCGCCCTCCGGCAAGTCCACAACCAAATCCAAATCCAGGAAAACCGCCTCCTCGGGAACGCGCAAGAAGGCACCGGCCAAGAAAAGCACAGCCACACGCCGCAAGACCAAGAGCTCGGGCGGCGGCAAGGCCAGAGGCGGCCGCTCCGGCGCCAAAAGGCGCTCCACCAAGCGCAAGAACCGGTTCCAGGCGCCGACATTCTTCGGGCGCCTGCTGAAGCGCGGCCTCTACTGGAGCATGGTGCTCGGCATCTGGGGCACGATCGCGGTGGTCTGCGTGATCGGCTATTACGCGGCCTTCCTGCCGCCAACATCCGAATGGCAGGTGCCGGCCCGGCCACCCAACGTCAAAATCGTTGCCGGCAACGGCGCGCTGATCGCCAATCGCGGCGATACGGGCGGAGAGGCTGTCCGCCTCGAACAATTGCCGCCCTATCTGCCCAACGCGGTGATTGCCATCGAGGATCGCCGGTTCCGCTCGCATTTCGGTGTCGACCCGATCGGCCTGGCCCGCGCGATGTTCACCAACCTGACGTCCGGACGGCTGCAGCAGGGCGGGTCGACCCTGACCCAGCAGCTGGCCAAGAACCTCTTCCTGGAACCGGACCGCACCATCAAGCGCAAGATCCAGGAACTGGTGCTCGCCTTCTGGCTGGAGGCCGAATATTCCAAGGACGAGATCCTCGAGATGTATCTCAACCGGGTCTATCTCGGTTCGGGTGCCTACGGGGTCGATGCCGCAGCCCGGCGCTATTTCGGCAAATCCGCGCGTCTGATGACCATCCCCGAGGCCGCGACGATCGCAGGTCTCCTGAAAGCGCCGTCCCGCTATTCCCCCGCGCGCAACCCGCACCTTGCCGAAGACCGCGCCCAGCTGGTGCTCGCGGCAATGAACGAAGAAGGCTACATCAGCGACGATGAGGCCAAGAACGCACTCGCAGCGCCCGCAAAGGTGGTGCGCCGCTACACAACGGCCAGCGAAAATTATGCCGCGGACTGGGTCATGGATGTGCTGCCGCATTTTGTCGGCTCGATCGAGAAGGACATCATTGTCGACACGACCATCGATCCGAAGATGCAGCAGGCTGCGGAGCGGGCCTTGCGCAGTGCCTTGAAGGACAACAGGCAGACCTTCGGCGTCACCCAGGGTGCGATCGTCACGCTTGATACGGCCGGTGCCGTCAAGGCCCTTGTCGGTGGTGCCGACTATTCCAAGAGCCAGTTCAACCGTGCGGTTTATGCCAAACGTCAACCCGGTTCGTCCTTCAAGCCGTTTGTCTATCTGGCAGCGCTTGAGAACGGCCTCAGCCCGCAGAGCGTGCGGCAGGACCGGCCGGTCAAATACGGCAACTGGTCGCCGAAGAACTACACCAAGGAACATTATGGCCCCGTCACGCTGACGCGGGCGCTGAGCCTGTCACTGAACACGGTTGCAGCACAGCTTGCTCATGAAGTTGGCGCCGGCACTGTGGCGAACACCGCGAAACGGCTCGGCATCAGCTCGGAAATGAAACGGAACCTGTCGCTGTCGCTTGGCACGTCGGAGGTGACGCCAATCGAGATAGCCGGCGCTTACGTGCCGCTCTCCAATGGCGGATATGGCGTCCTGCCGCACATCATCCGCAGGATCCGGACCGTGGATGGCAAAACGCTCTATTCCCGGTCGGGCGACGGCCGCGGCCGGGTGGTGGAGCGGCGCCATGTGGGTGAGATGAACCTGATGATGTCCGAAACGCTGATGACCGGGACCGGTCGCAAGGCGCGGCTGGAAAGCGGCCGGCCCGCCGGTGGCAAGACCGGTACCAGCCAGGATTTCCGCGACGCCTGGTTCATCGGCTACACCGGCAACCTGACCACCGCCGTCTGGTTCGGCAATGACGACAATTCCCCGACAAAGAAGGCAACAGGTGGCGGATTGCCTGCCGAAGTCTGGAAAAACGTCATGGATGCTGCCCACGAAGGTTTGCCGGTGGCGGACCTTCCCGGGGTCCCGAACCTGCCTGCGACAGTGGCGGCGCCGCGCAAACCCGTGCCAACCCAGAGTGTCGGCTCCGGAAGCGAGCCGCTGCCCCCGGCCCCGATCGGCGGAAGCGACTCCACCGGCGAACGCCGTGGTCCGCTCAATCTGCTCCGAAACATCTTCGGCGGCGGATAGGTCTGGCGCACCAGGGTCCTGTCACACAACGACCTGATACCATGGGCATCGACTTCGTTTCAGTCCAACTGGCTCGAACGAACGGTTTGTCATGCGTCCGGAGAGGCGGCCTCTCTAAGCCTCAACACTGGTGACTGTAGGTGAAGACCAGCGTATCCGTCGTGAACCGGCCTGTCGGGCGGCAACGGTTGTAGACCTCGCGTGTGCCGGTGACGGTCACCTGCAACTGGTCACCGCGCACCGGGCCTTCGACATAGTATTCCAGTGGTGATCCCGGGCAGTATTTGGAGAAAACCCGCGCCGTGCCGGAGTACCAGTTGCCGTTCTTCACACCATTGAACAGCAGCGTTCCGGAGCGCACGCCGGCATTGCGCAGGACGCTGCGGGGCCGCTCGTATGAAAGCCAGCGCTGATTGCCCTGGGCCTGAAGGCGCATCAGCGACCCGTTGTGGTTCCAGCAACTGTCGGCCATGGCTGTGCTGGCCGGCAGCACGCTCAGGCCGGCGCTAAAAAATAGGCCGGCGGCGGCCGCCGATAGTCGTTTCAATAAACTCATCAAGCCCTCCCAACTCACGTTGGGAAAGCCAATCACATTTCCAGATTTATGCAATTGCAAATTCGGACAGGATCAGACGGTAAACGCAGCTCACGCCTTATCCAAAGCCATGCAGACGCTGGCCATTCTCCTTCAGCCAGATCCGCGCACGCGGTGTTTGCGGCGCCAGGTCTTCGCACAGGCGCCAGAACCGCGCGGAATGATTCATTTCCCGAAGATGGGCCACTTCATGGGCCGCGACATAATCAAGAATGTCCGGCGGGGCCAGGATCAGACGCCAGGAAAAGGACAACCGGCCGTTTGAGGCACAGGACCCCCAGCGGCTTCTGGTGTCGCGGATGCTGATCCCGGTGATTTTCCCGCCAATGGTCTGTGCGTGCTGCGTGGCCTGCCGGGTAATGTCGGTGCGCGCCTCTTCCTTCAGCCAGGCCGTCACCTTGCGCGGAATGTGATCGTCCGCACCGGGAACCTGCAGGGACGGGAACCCGTCTTCGGTTGCGCCGACTGTGACGAGACCGCGTAGTTTGCCGGTCGGCACGATGACATGGTCCTCGCCGCGGAGCGGCACGATATCGCCGGGAGAAAAGGCGACATGGTCAGGCCGGTCCTGGAGCCGTTCCAACAGCCAGTCGATGTGCTGACGCGCGAAATGTTCAGCGCGTGCCAGGTTACCGCCCCTGGGGACCGTCAGCACGGGGCCGGACCTGTCCGGGGGCAGACGCAGCAGATACCGCTGCGCACGCGGATTGGCCTTGAGACGGATGCGCACGGCACTGTCGCCGGCATCAATCTCGATGTGGTCCGGAAGGGAAGATCTGCGGGCGCGCGAAAACATCAAATGGCGAGTTCCAGGGGCATCTGTCCAAGCGAATCAGTTGCTCCAGTTTACTGACTTTACCAGGCGGGAGCGCGGCCAAATTTCAGGCTGAGGTCCTGTTGGAAACGCTCGCCAGGCGAACGTGAGGTCAACTCAGAATGACGAAAGCGGCGCTTTTCAGGGCGCCGCTCTCGGTCAGGCCGTCCAGGGACGGGTCTGGGAGGAGATTTACAGCGGAGCAGGGTCGCTGCTGCTGCTCCGGCCCCGGTTGGCCATGAAGCGGTCGAACTCTTCCTGGTCGCGTGCACGGCGCAGCTCCCGCAGGAAATCGTCGAAATCGGCACGCATGGTGTCGAGCTTGGCACGCTCTTCTTCCAGGCGCTTCAGTTCACGCTCACGATAATCGTCGAAAGCGACATTGCCCGTGCGCGCATAACCGGTCGTATTTGACATCTGATCGAATGCTCCCTTCAGCGGGCTGCCCCGCCATTGATCACGCGCGTCGCGCGCCATGCTTTCAAAACGGTCGCCCCACAAAATATAGGCAAGCATGGCGAGGCCCAGTGGCCAGAAGGCCACGAAACCCAGCACCATCAGGCCGATAGTGACAGGCGTCCAGGCAGGTTTAATCATGCAACTTTTGGTCGTCGTCATCGTCCTATCCATTTAAGACATCCACGTTTTCCAAGTGGGGATTGGCGGGCCTTCCTTCAAGGATTCGTGATGGAGATCACAGTGAAACGGATGCAAAAAACCCGGCGACACAGGTTGTTCGCCGGGTCTATTCCATTGTTTTCTATGACAAATGAAGCTTCGATCAGTCGAACGGCCCATCAATCACATGTTGTGCGGAATAATTGGCCAGGAGCTTTTCCCGATGCCATTCAGCGGCCATGGGCGCGTTGGCATATTCATGAAAGCAGGGCGTGCCGAGTGTGAAATGCAACAGCTTGGCATCCGGGTTCGGACCGAGTTCGTCCGGCAGCCAGTTCCATTCGATCGGCAATTCGCCGATCAAGTCGTCTTCCAGCCAGGTGAAACGATGCAGCTGCGCCCCGGTGCCGTTCATGACAAAATCGGGCGTCACCACCTTGTTGGCGGGATGGGCACAGTTCCACAGAACAACGCTCGACCAGTTCTTGCGCGGATAGTTCTCGTTCTTGGAACCGAGATACTTGGTGGTCTGCCGGGTCTTGTAGTCGTGGTGGACGCACATGACCGCCTTGCTTTCGTCGCGCAGCGCAAACAGCTTGGCAATGTCGTCCCGGACGATCATGTCGCCGTCCATGAAAAGCGCCCAGCCGTTGTAATTCATCAGGTGCGGGATCAGAAACCGGGTGTAGATGAAGTGGTTGGACCCGTCTGTGTGGGTCTCGTTATAGGTTTTCAGATTGTGCAGCGACAGTGGCGTGATCGCCAGAACGTCGCTCGACTGCCGTGTCAGGCTGTTGGCGCAGACGTGATAGGCAACCGCTTCGCGCGGATCGAAACCGATGAAAATATTGAGCACTACAGAAACCTCCGGCGTCTCTTACTGACCGGACCTTGTATTGCTCCAAATGCGGCAGATCAATAGCAGTGGCCGGAAGGCTCGCAAAAAACCGGACTATTTGAGGCAAGTTATGGGTGCTTCCCTCGAAGCACCCACGATCCATGTGTGCAGATCAGTCGTTCAGCTGACCGTTTCGGACAGTTCGCGAGCCTGCTTGATCCAGTTGTCGCGCGCGATCCGACCGCGGAAATCGAGTTTGCCATCCAGGGCCTCGATCTGGTCTGCGGTCAGGCCGGCAATCTGCCAGTAATGGAAAATCCCGGCCTCGTTGAGTGCGGATTCAAGCTTCGGCCCGACACCGCTGATGGCCTTCAGATCGTCCGCCGCACCGTCCGGTTTTGCCAGAAGGATGCTCTCGAGCGGACTGCCTGCCTTTGCCGCGGGCTTTTCCGGTTTCACCACTGGAGCCGCCGGAGCCGTCTTCCTGGCTTGCGGCTTGGAAACAGGCTTGTTTTTCTGCAGGTCAGGGCGGTTCGAACGGATGAAGTCCATCACACGCGGCGCGATCTCGGACCGCCAGCGCGAGCCGTTGAAAACGCCGTAGTGGCCGACATTCGGTTGCTCGTAATGCGCCTTCATGTCGTCCGGCAGATTGACGCACAGATCATGCGCTGCCCGGGTCTGGCCCCGGCCGGTGATGTCGTCCTTCTCACCTTCCACGGTGAGCAGAGCGGTGCGGGTGATCTTGCTGCAATCGACCAGCCGGCCGTTATGCATCATGGTGCCGTTCGGCAGGGCATGGTCGATGAACACCGTTTCGACGGTCTGCAGATAAAACTCCGCGGTCAGGTCCATGACGGCGAGATATTCGTCATAGAACTCGCGGTGTTTCTCCGCGCTGTCGCCGTCCCCTTCCACCAGATGCTGGAAGAACTCCCGGTGTGCCGTCACATGCCGGTCAAGGTTCATGCTCATGAAGCCCGACAACTGCAGGAAGCCCGGATAAACGTCGCGCATGAAACCGGCATGCGGGAACGGCACCTTCATGATGACGTTCTTGCGGAACCAGTCGATGCCCTTCGAAACGGCAAGATCGTTCACGGCGGTCGGCGCGACCCGCGTGTCAATCGGGCCGCCCATCAGCGTCATGCTGGCCGGGATATAGGGATCGTCGCGATCTTCCATGACGGCAACCGCTGCCAGAACCGGAACGGACGGCTGGCAGACGCCGAGCACATGGGTGTCCGGCCCCAGGAAATGCAGGATCGAGATGATATAATCGATGTAATCGTCGAGATCGAACTTGCCGTCCTGGATCGGTACCATGCGCGCATCGATCCAGTCGGTGATGTAAACATCCGCGTTCGGCATCAGCGCTTCAACGGTGCCGCGCAGCAAGGTCGCATAGTGACCGGACATCGGCGAAACGATCAGGATTTTCGGATCGTTGCGGTGCGAAGTGACGCCGCGCTCAAACCGGATCAGGTCGCAGAACGGCCGGTTCCAGACACAGGTTTCGCGCACCGGCACCCGAACGCCGCTGACCGTGGTTTCCTTCAGGCCGAATTCCGGCTTGCCATACCTGCGGGTGGTCCGTTCCAGAACCTCACAGCTTGCGGCGATGGAACGGCCATAGCTGGTATGAGTCAACGGGTTGAGCGGATTCTGGAAGTAAAGCCGGGTCATGTCTGCCATCGCCCGGAACGGCGCCATGGCAGCGTGATTGAGCTCATAAAGGTGATAGAACGGCAAAGGCGCATCTCCTTTGTTGAACAAGCTGCTGCCAGCCCCCTCGGCAAATTTTGTGAACATTTTTTTGCAGCTCGTTTGTTATTGCACCATCTATTGCATCGCAGCAGGATAGCTAGGCCTGTTGCGGGCCGCAATACTGCTATTTGTTATGTGAAACAGTGCCAAACCACTCGAAATCACACAGAAAGACAGTTTGACAGCAAATCACTGTGCGCCGCACAAGTGCAGATAAGACATTTAAATCAATTTGGTAGCTTTATTTATTGCAGCAAAAGGTGCTGCATCAGGCGGCCAGATCCGCCACGACTGCGTCGAGCACAAAAAAACCGTCCCGCGTCGCCCGAACCCGATTTTCCCCGATCTTTTCCACCATGCCATGCTCCAGAAGCGCTTCCAGGCGGCGTGGATCGATGGATCGGTGGGAAAAACGCTCGTACCGTTTCAGGTCGATGCCCTCGGTGAGCCGCAGGCCCATGAGCAGAAACTCGTCGCCCTGCTCCTCCTCGGTCAGGCCGACATTCTCGATCATGGCGTGCCCATGGCTTTCCACGTTCTTCAGCCAGGTTTCCGGGTGCCGCTCCGTCGCCGTGGCGAGCCGGTTGACGCCGACCGTCAGCCGTCCATGGGCACCGGGGCCGACACCGACATAGTCACCATAGCGCCAATAAACGAGATTATGGCGGCACTCCGCGCCCGGCCGGGCATGGTTGGAAACTTCATAGGCCGGCAGACCCGCGTCGGCCGTGACCTCCTGGGTGAGCTCGTAAAAGGTCGCGCCAAGCTCCTGGTCCGGCATCTTCAGCTTGCCGGCATGATAGAGCGTATAGAACGGCGTGCCTTCCTCGATGGTCAGCTGATAGAGCGACAGGTGATCGGCCGCGAGCGCGATGGCTTCGTTCAATTCGTCGGCCCAGCCTGCAGGCGTCTGACCTGGGCGGGCGTAGATCAGGTCAAACGAAAGACGCGGGAACGTCGCCCGCGCGGTTTCGATCGCCTTTCGCGCCGTCTGGGCGTCATGAAGACGTCCGAGAAGCTTCAGATCGGTGTCGATCAGGGACTGAACGCCAAGCGACACCCGGTTGACACCGGCCGCCCGGTAACCGCGGAACCGTTCCGCCTCGACCGAGGACGGATTTGCTTCCATGGAGATCTCGACATCGGCATCCATCGCCCAGTGGCCGGAGATCGCATCAAGAATACGTTCGACGGTCGCCGGCTCCATGAGCGACGGCGTGCCGCCGCCCAGAAACACCGACTGAACGGTCTTGCCTTTGGTCAGATCCGCAAAATGGGCGAGTTCCCGCTCGAAGGCCGCAGCGAACCGGGCCTGGTCGACGGGCTGATGACGAACGTGGGAATTGAAGTCGCAATAAGGGCATTTGGCCGCACAGAACGGCCAGTGCACATAAATGCCGAACCCGCCTTCGGTTGCCCCTTGCGTCGTCAAATCACTTCCCTTCCAGACAGCCGGCCTTGAACAGCTGAAACGCCCGGGCACGGTGAGACAATGCGGGCAAACCCGGGGTGCCGCCGTGTTTTTCCTCCGAGGTCATTTCAGCGAAGGTGCGGTTATGGCCATCGGGCTGAAACATCGGATCGTAGCCAAAGCCCTGCGTTCCGCGCGGAGGCCAGACAACCTGCCCCTCAACCTCGCCCCGGAAATATTCTTCATGCCCGTCCGGCCAGGCGAGGCACAGGACCGCCACGAAAGAGCCGCGGCGCATGTCGTCCGCGGTGGCTCCGGCCGATTGCAGCTTTTCCTCAATGGTGCGCATGGCCATGGCAAAGTCCTTGTCAGGACCGGCCCAGCGCGCCGAATAGATGCCGGGATCGCCGCCCAGCGCCGCCACGCAGAAGCCGCTGTCATCGGCCAGCGACGGAAAGCCGGACGCCCTGGCCGCCGCCTGTGCCTTCAGCGAGGCATTGGCCTCGAAGGTCAGGCCGGTTTCTTCCGGCTCCGGCAGATCGAGATCGCCAGCGGACACCACGTCGAAGCCGTAAGGCTGCAACAACTCGTTGATCTCGCGGATCTTGCCCTTGTTGTGGCTGGCCACGACAAGTTTTCCCGGCTCCAGCTGGCGATGGCTCATGGGTCGTCTCCGTTAGAGAATGGCCATTTTCTGCAAGTCGACCAGACGGCCGATCCCGGCCTTGGCAAGACCAAGAAGCTGACCGAATTCGTCTTCGGAGAAGGGGGCGCCTTCTGCCGTGCCCTGGATCTCGACAATGCCACCGGAACCGGTCATGACGAAGTTGGCATCGGTTTCCGCGGTGCTGTCTTCGGCATAGTCCAGATCAAGAACCGGATTGCCTTCATAGATGCCGCAGGAAATCGCCGCGATATGGTCTTTCAGCACCTCACCGCTGACCATGTCCCTGGCCTTCATCCATTCAATGCAATCGCGCAGCGCCACCCAGGCGCCGGTGATGGCCGCGGTGCGAGTGCCGCCATCGGCCTGGATGACATCGCAGTCGATGGAGATCTGGGCTTCGCCAAGGGCTTCCAGGTTGACAACGGCGCGCAGGGAGCGGCCGATCAGGCGCTGGATTTCCTGGGTTCGACCGGATTGCTTGCCGGCGCTTGCCTCGCGGCGCATACGATCGCCCGTCGCGCGCGGCAGCATGCCGTATTCGGCCGTGACCCAGCCCCGGTTCTGGCCCCGCAGCCACGGCGGAACACGCTCTTCCAGGCTCGCAGTACACAGAACATGCGTGTCGCCGAACTTGACCAGGCAAGAGCCCTCGGCATGTTTGGAAACACCTCGTTCCAGGGTGACGGCACGCAGTTCGTCGGCGGCGCGTTTGGACGGACGCATTGAAATCCCTTTCGAGCTTTGCGGTTTCGGGAAATCACTGGTTCCCCGACGTATTCGTTGAGGCCTTGTAGACCTCAAGATCCGTCTGCGTAAAGAGCTGGCAACGGGATACTTCACGTCAGCCCCAATTTGCGCCTATATCTTGAGGGAAACACACGTTGATGACCGAATTGGTCCGTCCCTGGAGAACATGCCTTGAGCCTGAGCGACCTCGACAAGAGATCTAGAGAAATCTTCCGTTCGATCGTCGAGACCTACCTGGAGACCGGCGAGCCGGTCGGGTCCCGCAATGTTTCGCGCAATCTCAGCGTTTCGCTGTCGCCCGCATCCGTGCGCAATGTCATGTCGGACCTGGAGCATATGGGCCTCCTGCATGCTCCGCATACCAGCGCCGGCCGGCTGCCGACCGAAATCGGCCTGAGGTTCTTCGTCGATGCGCTTCTGGAAGTGGGCGATCTGACCCAGGAAGAGCGGCAGCAGATCGATGTGCAGGTGAAGGCCTCGCAACGGGCCAATTCGGCTGAACAGGTTCTCACCGAAGCCAGCCAGATGCTGTCAGGCCTTTCCATGGGAGCCGGGGTGGTGCTGACCCACAAGACCGACATGCGGCTCAAACATATCGAATTCGTGCGGATCGAACCGCAAAAGGCGCTGGTGGTGCTGGTCAGCGACGATGGCTCGGTGGAAAACCGGGTGGTCAACCTGCCGCCAAACCTGCCGGCGTCCGCGCTTGTTGAAGCCACCAACTATCTCAACGCCCAGATCCAGGGCAAAACCCTTGCCGAGATCCGCACCGACCTGGAAAAGGTGCGCGATGCGGATCAGGCAGAGCTCGACCTGCTCAGCCAGAAGGTGATCGACGCCGGTCTGGCGCTTTGGGGCGGCGAGGGGGCCAACGATCCCGGCACGCTGATCGTGCGCGGCCGTTCCAACCTTCTGACCGACCTGGAAGCTGCCGAAGATCTGGAGCGCATCCGTCTTCTCTTCGACGACCTTGAAAACAAGAAGGACCTGATCCAGCTGCTCGGCCTTGCGGAAAAGGGAGACGGCGTGAGGATCTTCATTGGATCGGAAAACAATCTCTTTTCGCTGTCCGGTTCGTCGCTGGTGGTGTCCCCTTACCGGGACAGCAACCAGCGCATTGTCGGCGTTCTCGGCGTGATCGGCCCGACACGGCTCAACTATGCAAGGGTGATTCCGATGGTGGACTACACGGCTCGTCTCGTCAGCCGGGTGCTGGGCTGAGCCAGACAAGCAGCCTTTCCAAACAAGAAGCGAACACAGGCAAACAGGACCCAGAATGCTCTCCCCAGCCGAACTGGAACGTTACGCCCGCCACATCGTCATGCAGGAAATTGGTGGTGCCGGACAGCAGAAGCTGAAGAACGCCCGGGTTCTGGTGATTGGCGCCGGTGGTCTCGGCGCACCGGTGCTGCAATATCTGGCCGCGGCAGGTGTCGGCACGCTTGGCGTTGTCGACGATGACACCGTGTCACTTTCCAACCTGCAGCGCCAGGTGATCCACGACACCGATCAGCTCGGCGAACCGAAGGTTGCCAGCGCGGCCGAAGCCATCGCCCGGCTCAATCCGAATGTCACCGTCGAACCGCATCCGACCCGGATCGCCGGTCACAACGCGATGGCGCTGGTGTCGGACTATGATCTGGTGGTTGATGGTTCGGACAATTTCGACACGCGCTACCTTGTTTCCGATGCCTGTTTCTTTGCAAAAAAACCACTGGTGACGGCGGCTGTCGGCCAGTTCGACGGCTCGATCACCACGCTGAAACCCTTTGAGGCAAATGCAGACGGCGCCAAGAATCCGACCTACCGCTGCCTGTTCCCGCGAAAGCCGCGGGACGGCCTGTTGCCGACCTGCGAACAGGCCGGCGTGCTTGGCGCGCTCACCGGGATTATCGGCGCCATGCAGGCGATGGAGGTGATCAAGGAATTCACCGGCACCGGCGAGACCCTGGTCGGCCGCATGATCCTGTTCGACGCCCGCACCTTCCGGATGGAAACCATCCGCTACAAGCGCTCGCCCAAAAATCCGCTGAACGGCGACGCGCCGATGAGCTGGGTGGAGCTTCTGGAAGCGGAGTAGGGGACCGCAAGTCACATCCGGGACGTCCGGCAAAGCTTTGATTTTGTCATCCCGGACGCAGCGCAGCGAAGATCCGGGACCCGGTAACTCGTATTGCCAATATCGAAAACTCAACAACCGCCAAGGCGTACTGGATCCCGGTCTTGCCACGTTGTGCCAAACCGGGATGACAAGGCTGGAACAACAGAGAACGTGTCGAGGGCTCTGTAGAGTCAGATACAGACGGCGTTTGAAAACCCCCGTCTCCCCCTCTGGACATTCGCCGACCCGCACCGCATATCTGGACCAATCGTTCCAATCCCAATGGCACATGACACGTGCCGCCCGCCGGGAGCTGCCTCATGGCTTTGAAAGTTGCGGTCCAGATGGACCATATCTCGACCATCAACATTGCCGGCGACAGTGCCTTTGCGATGATGCTGGAGGCGCAGGCGCGCGGACATCAGCTCTATCACTATACGCCTGACCGTCTGGCCCTGCGCGGCGACGATGTTTTCTGCTGGCTGGAACCGGTCGAGGTACGCGACGAAAAAGGCAATCATTTCACACTTGGCGAGCGCCAGCGCGTCAACATGCGCGAGATGGACGTCGTGCTGATGCGCCAGGACCCGCCGTTCGATCTGTCCTATATTGCCGCGACACATATCCTGGAAAAGATCCACCCGGACACGCTGGTGGTGAACGATCCGGCCGAGGTGCGCAACGCGCCTGAAAAACTGTTTGTCACGGAATTTCCCGACCTGATGCCGGCGACCCTGATCACCAAGGACCGGGCGGAGATCGACCTGTTCCGGGAGGAATATGGCGACATCGTCATGAAACCGCTGTTCGGCCATGGCGGCGCGGCCGTTTTCCGGATTACCCAGGACGATCTCAACTACGGCTCGCTCTATGATTTCTTCGCCGCCACCTTCCGCGAGCCCTGGGTGATCCAGCAGTTCCTGCCGAATGTGAAACACGGCGACAAGCGCATCCTGCTGGTCGATGGTGAATTTGCCGGCGCGGTAAACCGGGTGCCGGCGGCCGGAGATCTCCGCTCCAACATGGTGCGCGGCGGCGCCCCGACCGACAGCGACCTGACAGAACGCGAACGCGAGATCTGTGCCCGTCTCGGTCCGTCGCTGAAGGAAAAAGGCCTCATTCTGGTCGGCATCGATGTCATTGACGGCCTGCTGACAGAAATCAACGTCACCGCCCCGACCGGCATCCGCGCCATCCGCAATCTCGGCGGTCCGGATGTCGCAAAGATGGTTTGGGACGTGCTGGAAGCCAAGAAGAACGGCTGAGCCGACAAACGGCCAAAAAAAACCTCCGCATGGGGGTGCGGAGGTGTAAGAAGTTTGTGCTTAGACAATGCAACAGAGGGCCTCTCGGCAGCCTCTGTCAGTAAAACCCTTGCCCCACAAACTTCTTCCTTAACGGGATGAAAATAAGTTCAAAGAATCTTGCCCAACGTATTGTCGGGCTGGAAAAGCGAAGGTAATTCAATCCGTTACTGAAGCGACAAAACGTGATCTTTTTTACGGGTTGCCGCAAAAAACTGGCTGAAAAGGCTGTTTGACCGTGCGTTTCAGCCGGATGGACACGGCATCGCAGCCAACTCGGGTGTTAGCCGGTCTTGCGCTGGATCACGCGCCGCGCCGCTTGCGCAATCCCTGGAAGGAATGCCTTGCGAGCTTTGGCGTCAAGTTTTCTGCTCTTCAAACGGGTGTGTCCCAGGTCGCGCTGCGCTTGCCTTTGATGACAGCTGAATAAGGCGGAGGCGCCCCGTTTCCGGCGATCCAGTACCCCAAAAAGGATCAAGGCCGCTCCTCCTTTTGGAAAAGCGGCCTTCCAAAGCAACCGGCAAGTGGGATTACTCGGCGGCTTCAGTCTTGAGCACCCCGCGTCGGATCTGATCTTCCTCGATCGATTCAAACAGGGCGCGGAAATTGCCTTCCCCAAAGCCTTCATCGCCCTTGCGCTGAATGAATTCGAAGAAGATCGGACCGATCACGGTCTTGGAGAAAATCTGCAGCAGGATCTTGGTCATGCCGCCATCGATGACGCCTTCGCCATCGATCAGGATGCCGTGACGCTTCATGCGCTCGATCGGCTCGCTGTGGCCGTTGACCCGCTTGTGGGAGCGTTCGTAATAGGTGTCCGGCGGACCGGGCATGAACTTCAGCTCGTTCTCGGCCAGCCTGTCGGTGCTGGCATAGATATCGTCCGTGCCAACGGCGATGTGCTGGATGCCTTCGCCATTGTATTTCTTCAGATATTCCTCGATCTGGCTGGTGTCGTCCTTGGACTCGTTCAGCGGAATGCGGATCTTGCCGCAGGGGCTGGTGATTGCCCGGCTGACCAGGCCCGTGATGCGGCCGTCAATGTCGAAGAAGTGGATCTGCTTGAAGTTGAAGAGGTCCCGGTAGAAATCCCACCACTTGTCCATGTTGCCGCGATAGACGTTGTGGGTCAGGTGGTCGAGATAATAGAAACCGACGCCTTCCGGCTTCGGATCGAATTCCCGCAGCCAGTTGAAATCTTTCGAATAAGCCGACCCCTTTTCGCCATAGGTGTCGACGAAATAGAGCAGCGAACCGCCGATGCCGACAATGGCCGGGACATCCATGGATTTGTCGTCACCTTCATACGGCGTCGCGCCTTTGGCAACCGCATGTTCAAACGCCTTTTGCGCATCCACCACGCGCCAGGCCATGGAGGGTGCGCAAGGTCCGTGCGTGTCAACGAACTTCATGCCGTGGCTGCCGGGTTCGGCATTCAGCACATAGGTGACGTCGCCCTGACGGTAGAGCGTGATGTTCTTGGTCTTGTGTTTGGCAACCGGCACGTAGCCCATCTTGCGAAAGAGTGTGTCCAGCTTCTCCGGCTCCGGATGGGCGAATTCGACAAATTCAAATCCGTCCGTGCCGGCCGGGTTTTCCGGCGTGATTTCGGCAGGCGGTGCGTTATGGGGAAACGGTCCCATGGCTGGTTGTCCTCTCACAAATCCTCATTGCGAACAGGATGCCGGGTTCCGCGCGCAGCATGTGTGCAATTCACGTGTTTTCGCGTATGATGTTGCACGTTGTGTGCATTGAACAGCAGGAACACGCATGCCCATTGCTCTGGACGGTTTCGATGTCAAATTGCTGGCAGCCCTGCAGGACAATGCCGCCCTGACCAATGCCGAGCTTGGCGAGATCATCAGCCTGTCGGCCAGCCAGGTGTCGCGCCGACGCAGCAAGCTGGAAGAGGCCGGCATCATTCGCCGCTACAGGGCAGCCCTCGACCCGGAAGCCCTCGGCCTGACGGTGACCGCCTTTGTCGGCGTGACGCTCGGGGCGCATTCCAAGGAGAATGCGCGTAAGTTCCGCAACATGGTGAAGGCCATGCCGGAGGTCCAGGAAGCCCACACGTTGACCGGTGATCTCGACTACATGCTGAAGATCGTCGTGGCCGATCTGAAGGCGCTGAGCCGTATCATCAATGACGAATTGCTGCCCCAGGAAGCGGTCAACAATGTGCGCTCCTCGATCGCGATGGAAACGCTGAAGGACGACAATCTTTTGCCACTAAGCTAGGGTCAGAAGTGCCTTATCTATTTTAAATCCGAGTCTTCAATGCGTTCTCTCGTTTTGACCGTGGCCGTTGCCGCGCTTTTGTCGTCCATTGCCGGTTTCTGCCTGCATGTGTTTTCCGCTGAATGGCTGCAGCACTGGATCGCGGCCCGGATGGAGGGCCGGGCGATGGTTTCCTCCTGGGATGTCCGTGTCCCGGCGGCGATCAGCGCGATCGAAATCGGCCTCGGCGCGTCTCTCACCTATTGGCTGCTGCGCTGCCGCTTTCCCGCACTCGGCTGGGCACGTGGCGGCCTGTGTCTGGCGGGTCTCATCCTGATGATCAAGGGGAACCTGATCCGCCAGCCTCTGATGAACTCGCTGGTCGGCAACCCGGTTGAAGTCGTGGCAGTTCAGGACGGCATGGTCTGGGTGACCTGGGCCGTCATGGGCTGGATCATCGCAGGTGTCTTTGCGCTGTTCGACAGGCAGAACCGGCAGGACAACTCGCTCAAAGTCCAAGAAGCCTGATCAGATCCGTCCAGACGTCGTCCCGCAATCCGGGCAGTTCCGGTGCCGGGTTGCCGCTGACATCAACAAGGCAGATATCCGAATAGGCCTTTTTGGTGGAAAACAGGCAACCGCTCTCCGGTAGCCCGTCGGCATAATAGACCCTTGTCCCGGCCTCGGTTCTAAGAATCAGGTCGAGCGCGTCACCACCAGCTTGAGGCTTCAGGACAAAGGTCGGATAGAGATCACCCATGGGCAGGCCACGATCCTGCACGATGTGAAGGAAGACACCTTCACGTTCGACGATTGGACTGGTGGGCTTGCGATCAAACGCTTCGCCCGGGACCGCGAGCTGATGGAAATTGCCCGTGGAACTCACATCGGCGGCGGCAAGGGCCGTCAGAAGAGCTTCCTTCAGCGCCGCGTCGTCGATCCTCGTATAACTGTCCGGCGCTTCGCTCACGGAAAATGCGTGTGCCGGCGACGCCGATGAGAAATTGGCGAAAAAGACGACGACCAGTGCGCGGTTCAAGGTGCGGAGACGGGCTTTCGGCATGCGAGCAATGTCTTTCAGACGTGCCAGGGGATTATAAAACTGTCTGCATCTGTATCACATGCTTGCGCCGGTACCAGAAAGTCCCATTTGATAGACAAAGCGAATTCGGCCCGGGCGGGCCACAAGTTTGAGGAGCCAAGAATGTTCGACGCAAAATCCCTGCTGGATCAGTTTCTGGGAAGCCAGGGCGGTGGTCAGCATAACCAGCGCGGCGGTGCGGCCGCACAGCGGGGCGGGTCGGGCGACCTTCTTTCCCAGGGCAAGGATTTTCTGTCGTCCCAGGGTGGCGGCCTGGCCCTTGGTGGCCTTGCCGGCCTGATGCTCGGCTCCAAGTCGGGTCGCAAGATCGGCAAGAAAGCCGTCACCTATGGCGGCCTCGCGCTGGTGGCCGGTCTCGCCTACAAGGCCTATCAGGGCCACAAGGCCAACCAGCAGAATGCGCCGCGTCCGCACTATCCGCAGGACCAGCCGATCCCGCTGGAAGCCCCGCGCGGCACGGCCTTCGATCCAGCGCAGCAGCCGGGCGGCGAAAACCAGTTTGCCATCGCGCTGCTGACCTCCATGATCTCCGCCGCCAAGGCCGACGGTCATATCGACCGGGACGAACAGGATCGCATCTTTGAAAAGATCGACGAGGCCGGGCTCGACAGCGAGGCCAAGGCATTCCTGATGGACGAGCTGCGTGCACCGCTCGATATCGACAAGGTTGTCGCCTTCGCCAGCTGCGAGGAAACGGCGGCTGAACTTTACGCTGCCTCCCGCCTTGCCATCGACCCGGATCACCCGGCGGAAAAGGCCTATCTGCAGATGCTGGCCGCCCGCCTCGGCCTCGATCAGGGCCTTGTCGACGAGATCGAGTTTGCCGTCCGTGAAGCGGAAATGGCGGGTTAAGGAACCGACCTGGCTGAAACCATGCTCCCCACAAGTGGCGCGGGCCGATCAGGCCCGCGGGAAGGCAGTGGATGTCCCGTTGTCATCCCGGTTTGCCGCCAGGCGGTAAGACCCGTGACCCAGTAAACGCAAGCTTTCGCGTACTAATCGAGTCTCCCTGGACTGCTGGTTCAGGTGGGCCTCAGACAGTCTCCGGTTCCGGTCCGACATAGTGTGACGAGGGCCGGATCAGTTTGCCGGTCTGCTGCTGTTCCAGCACATGAGCGCACCAGCCCGGGGTCCGGCCAACTGCAAAGAGCGGTGTGAACAGCGTCCGGTCGATGCCGATCGCGTCCAGCAGCACGGCTGTATAGAACTCCACATTGGTGTCCAGCGGCCTGTCGGGCTTGGCTTCCTTCAGGGCGGACAGCGCGGCCAGTTCAATGTCTTCCGCCAGCCGGATCTTGGGGTTTTCCTCGCCCAGAACCCGCAAGCCGTCCTTCAGTACATCCGCGCGCGGATCACGGGTGCGGTAGATCCGGTGGCCGAAACCCATCAGCCGTTCCTTGCGCGCCAGCGCGCTTTCGATCCAGCCTGCGGCATTTTCCGGTGCGCCGATGGCATCGATCATGTCAAGAACGGGGCCCGGAGCGCCGCCATGCAGGGGGCCGCTCAAAGCGCCCATTGCCCCTAGCACCGCCTGTTTCAGATCCGCCTGGGTCGAGCCGATCACCCGGGCGGTGAAGGTCGACGCATTGAGCCCATGATCCAGAATGGTCACCAGATAGCGGTCCAGCGCGTCAGCGCTTTCCTGCGGCGGCACTGTTCCGGTCAGCATCTTCAGAATGTCGGCAGCCGTTCCCAACGTGGCATCCGGGGCAACTGGCTGATGGCCCGAGGCGATGCGGTGGGACGCAGCCAGGAAAACTGGCAGCGCCCCGGAAATCGCGACAGGCGCCGGCAGCTCATCACCGAGAGGCAATGCCGCCAGACCGAGCTGCATGCGTTCGTAGACCGTTAGCGCGGCGTCGGCTCCCTCAAGCAGCGGCACCACCTTGAAAGCTTGCTGGCGCGCTCGGGCAAAACCCGGCTGAAGGGAAAAGGCCGCGGAGACCCCAAGGTCCTGCCACAGATGCTGCACGGCAGCCTCGAACGGCATCTTTCCCGCGAGGTCCTCGATCAGACGGCCGCGCAGGATCAACACCCCTTCTTCGCCGTCAACGTGGCTGAGACTGGTGTTGGCGGCAACAACCCCTTCCAGACCGGCAATCGGGTCCGGGGTCATCCGGGCGGGACTTGGCGCTTCTGTCATGGGTCTCTCCTTCTGTGTTGGTCCGCGCCAGATAGAAAGAACGAATTGCATTGATCAATGTTGATAAATACAATCAATCCATGAACAAGCCGATCTACCTGTCCGCCCGTGAAGCCGCCGCCGAACTCGGTGTTCAGCCGGCCACGCTCTATGCCTATGTCAGCCGGGGTCTGATTTCCTCCATTGCCGGCCCCGGCAAGAAGCGTCGCTATGATGCCGCCGACGTGCGCCGCCTCAAGGGCCGCAAGGCAGCAGAAGACCACACCGGGTCGAGGCCCCTGACCGGCGATCCGGTTCTGGAAACCGAGCTGACGCTGATTTCCGAGGAAGGGCCGATCTATCGGGGCCGCAGGGCGGTAAAGCTTGCAGAAACATCGACGCTGGAATCGGTTGCGACGCTATTGTGGGCCTCCGAACAGGACCCGTTTGCAGAAGCCGCACCGCTGCCGCCACCGGATCTTCCGGCCGATCTCGGGCCGCTCGACCGGCTGATGATGGCACTTGCCGCCTGGCCGCTCCAGGACCGGGCCGCCTACACCCAGGCCCCGAAACTGTTGCAGACAAAGGGGGCGGCGCTGCTGCGCTATTCGGTTGCCGCGCTGCTCAATGCCGACCCAGTGGATGTGCCCGTGCATACCCAGATCGCCAAGGCATTCGGCGCATCTTCCCCGGCCAAGAACGTGATCCGGGCCGCCCTTGTGCTCTGCGCGGATCACGAACTCAATACCAGCGCCTTCGCCACCCGGTGCGCCGCTTCCACACGCGCGCCGCTTCATGCCGCGCTGATTTCCGGCCTCGGCGCCTTTGCCGGCCCGCGCCATGGCGCTGCGTCCGACCGGGCGACCGCCTGGCTGTCGGAAATCTCGCCGGAAACGGATATCGAAACCGTATTGTCGGACCGTCTCAGCCGCGGCGAGCCGCTGCCCGGTTTCGGCCATTCGATCTATGGCGAGCGGGATCCAAGGGCGGAGTGCCTTTTGGACGTGCTGTGCCGGAGCGAACCGGAGCATGCCTTCGTCAAGCGTCTGCCCGGCCTGATCGGCGTTGCGCGCGATCTCTTCGGCGTCGCGCCGAATGTCGATCTGGCGCTCGCCGCCATCCAGAAGACCTACGGACTGCCGAAGGATGCCGGCAAGATCATCTTCTGTGCGGGCCGGATGACCGGCTGGATTGCCCATGCGCTCGAGCAATACGCGACGCCCGAGCAGATCCGGCCACGGGCGGCCTATGTCGGTGAGCGGCCGCAATAGGGCCCTGCCCTTGCAAAACAGCATCGCAACAGCTACCTGAAAAGGGCGCCACATTCGGCGCCCAATGGAGATTTGATGTCAGAGATTGCGTGATCCGGCTCTTTTTGACCGGAGAGCCTTAAACCCCATGAACCAGGTGCCCTTCCGGGCGCCCGATGACGTGTGTTTAAGTCACGAGACATCCAATGCCACGAAACTATTCGGAATTTTTCCCTTCGGCCAAAACACCGAAGGCACAGGACCGAGCGCCCTCAACCCTTGAATCACTCGGCTGGCAGGCCTTTTTCGCCCAGCAGCTCAGTTCGGAAGAGCTTGCCGGCACGCCCCCGGTGCGGGTCGTTGAAGTTCACCGCAACGCGCTGCACGTGATCGGCGACGACATCGACGACACCATTCCTCCGCGCCTGGAGGCGACGGTCGGCGACTGGCTGCTATTGAACCGCGAACAGCCCTGGACCAGTCGTGTGCTGGAGCGCAAGAGCCTTTTGAAACGGCGTGCGCCGGGCACCGACCGGCAGGTTCAGCTGATTGCCGCCAATATCGAAACGGCCTTTCTGGTTTCCTCCTGCAACCAGGATTTCAACATCGCGCGGCTGGAACGCTATGTCGCGCTGTGTCTTGAAGCAGAGATCGCGCCTGTGATCCTGCTCACCAAATCCGACCTCACCAACGATCCGCAGGACTTTGCCGAGCAGGCGCGGTCGATCTCGGCCGGACTACCAGTTGTCACGCTGGATGCCCGCGGCCAGGAACCGAGGGACAAGCTGGCAGACTGGTGCCGGCCCGGCCAGACCGTTGCCTTTCTCGGGTCTTCCGGGGTGGGCAAATCGACGCTCACCAACGCGCTTGCCGGAACCGAGGAAATCGCAACACAGGCGATCCGCGAGGACGACGCCAAGGGCCGTCACACAACCACCCGCCGGCAACTGCATAGGGTGCCGGGCGGATGCCTGGTACTCGACACACCCGGCATGCGCGAACTGCAGCTCACCGATGCGGCCGCCGGGATCGAGGATCTGTTCTCGGATCTGACGGAGCTGGCGGCAAACTGCCGCTTCAAGGACTGCCGGCACGAAACGGAGCCGGGCTGCGCTGTTCGAACGGCCATCGAAACCGGCCAGTTGGAGGAAACCAGGCTCAACCGCTGGCGGAAACTGAAAGCGGAAGAAGCCTTCAATTCCGCCAGCCTTGCGGAGCGCAGGTCCAAGGACAAGGCTTTCGGCAAGATGGTCCGCGGCATCATGAAGGACAAGAAACAGGAGAAATGGGGCCGGGACTGAGCCTGCGCCAGAAATGTGCCCCCAGATGCCAGCCGCCCCGCGATCTTGCCTGTCGCGGGGTGGTTGCGCTTTAGTTGTCTTCCAACCGCAGCGATCCGATTGACCGGTTCAGCTGCCGGACCCGAAGGAGGGCATATCGCATGACTGAAATCTTCGGACATGTCGTCAATGTCATGCTGCCGGTATTCCTGTGTGTCCTGCTCGGTTACGGCCTTGCCATGGCAAAGGCGCCTTTCGACCGGAAGCTTCTCGGCTCGCTGGTGTCGAATGTGGGTTACCCGGCCCTGATCCTGTCACATCTTGCCAAGGAGCACGTCCAGCTGGACACGTTCCTGACCGTGCTTGCGGCCGCCTGTGCCATGATCGCAGTTTTTGCCGTTCTCGGCTTTGGCGTCCTGAAGCTGCTGCGCCTGCCGATCAAGGCCTATCTGTCACCGATGATGCTGGCCAATGTGGGCAATATCGGTCTGCCGGTTTCAACACTCGCCTTCGGCGCGGAAGGGGCTGCGGTTGCCATCGGCTTCATTGTCGTGGTGCTGGTGGCGATCTTCACCATCGGCCTGGCTCTGCCGATGGGGGAACCCAATTTTGCGGCCCTGGCGCGCCAGCCGGTCATATATGCCGTGGCCCTCGCGCTGGTGATGATGGGCACGGGATTGAAACTGCCCGGACCGGTCGATCAAAGCCTTGGCATTCTGGCAGGACTTGCCATCCCGATCATGCTCCTGACACTTGGCCACAGCCTCGCCACGTTAAAGCTGGGCGGCATCGGCACCGCCGCCATCCTGTCCGTGGCTCATATCGCGATTTCCTGTGTCGCTGCCTTTGCGCTCTCCCGGCTGCTGACGCTCGATCCGAAGATCGAGAGTGTCATTATCCTGCTCTGCTTCATGCCGCCCTCGGTGGCGACCTATCTCGCCGTCTCGCAGCATCGGCCGGATGAAGCCCCCGGTGTCGCGGGCTTCATCTTCGTTTCAACGGTTTTGACGCTTGTCACGCTGCCGGTCGTCTTGACTTACTGGGCGACGGGCTAAGCCAGGACGTCAGAGCCCCGCCTTCAGGAAGGACTGAAAGTCTGTCAGGCCCTCGGGCATGGTTTCGGCCCGGTCGAAGCAGCCGAACGCGCCGCCGAGTTTCATGTCTTCGGCCGCGGCGATGAAAGCGTCGAAGGCAATCTTGGCAAGACCCGCACCGATCGAGACGCGGGCGACACCCATGTCGCCCAGCTCCTTGCGGGTGAGGTGGAAATTCTTGCGGCCTGCGAGGATGTTGATCGGTGCCTCCACAGCCTCCAGCACCTTTGCAATCTGCTCCCGGTTCTTCAACTGCGGCGCGTAAACACAATCGGCACCGGCCGCTGCAAAGGCGTTGAGCCGCTTGATCGTCTCGGCAAGTTCGTGCTCGGAATGCACCGGCCCCTCGCTGCGCGCGGTCAGCACAAAGTCGGCCGCCAGAGCATTCTTGGCATCAACGGCGGCCTTGATCCGTTCCACGGCAAGATCGAGATCATAATAGGGATGCTTGGGATCCTGGCTGTAGTCCTCGATGGAGCAGCCCGCCAGGCCGACCTCGATGGCACCCTTTACCGTCGCCACGACGTCGTCCGGACTGTCGCCAAAGCCGTTTTCCAGGTCCCCGTTTACCGGCAGGCTTGTGGCGCTGATGATTTCGGCGGCATGGGCCAGGGCATCGTCCCGGCCGATCAGCCCCTCGGCATCCCGGACACCCCGGGTCCAGGCATACCCGGCGCTGGAGGTTGCCAGGGCATCGAAACGCAGTCCGTCGAGAATGCGCGCCGTTCCGATGTCGAACGGATTGGGCATCAGAAAGGCACGTCCCTTCTGGTGAAGCGCCTTGAATGCGGCACGGCGGTCGGCAGCAGTTGACATGGTCAGATCTCCCTATAGTAGCAATAGAATAACGAATCGCCCTTAAGTTTAAAGGCCGAAGTCGCTGTGATAATGAGCTCTGTTCTGACACGCGGTAAGAACCAGTTTAGCCGGAAATCAGGCACCGATTGCAAACAGCATCGACCGGTGGAAGCTTCGCCCGCTTGCCAGCACGAACTTGAAACGTGACAGTCGGATCACGAGATCCGGATATTGAACAGCGTCAGGCAAACACTCCGAGGACAGGATGCAAGAGAACAGTTCACCCTTCTCCGAATTCACTGACACGATCGAAACGGTGGCGGAGTTGGAAGCTCATGCGGGCACCGCCCCGGAAAAAGTGCTGGTCAAGGAGATCAGCGCCCTGGATGACCTCTGCCGGTCCTTCATCGCCCGCGCGCCGTTCATGATGATTGCCACCGCCAATCCGGACGGCGTGATCGACGTCAGTCCCAAGGGCGACCCGGCGGGCTTCGTGAGGGTCCTCAGCGACACATTGCTGGCCATTCCCGACCGGCCGGGAAACCGGCGCCTGGACAGCTACCACAATCTGCTGAAAGACCCGCGGATCGGCCTGATTTTCCTGATCCCGGGAAAAGGTGAAACCTTGCGCATCTCCGGAGAAGCAAGGATCGTCAAGGATCCGAAGCTGATGGAAACGATGCCGGTCGATGGCAAACTGCCCGCCATGGCGCTCGTCGTGCACGTCACACGTGCCTTCATGCATTGCCCCAAGGCGATGATCCGGTCGAAGATCTGGCAGCCCGATAGCTGGCAGAACGCCGATGATCTCGGTGACATCGGCGATGCCATGATCAAACACGGCCAGCTGACACAAAGTCCGGAGGCGCTTCTGGAAGAAGCGACCTCCGAGGGATTGCTCAAGCTTTATTGAACCCGCGCGCCCTGACACTAGAGACCCGGCTGGGCCAGTACCGGCAGTCTTCCGGCTTCGTGTTGAGCGCAAGTTTCGGCACGAATTGTTTCACGCATTTCGAAAAGCGTCAGCTCCACGCCGTCCGTGTCACCTTGGCCGCAAAACAGCCGCGACGCGCAAAATGCAGGTGGATGTAGTCGACCTGCGGGTTTTCAAAAAACGTCCTGATCTGATCGTCCACCTCGCGGCCCTCGATCACCTCCGCATCGACAATTTCGTGTGCCCGGTTGAAGGCCCGGACCGACAGCAGACGGCAGGCAATGACCTCCGGCACCGTATCTGCCTCCGGATGGCATTCCTCGGCGCCATCGGCAACGAAGATCGCGTGGCGTGAGCGGTAGGGCGATTCGCCCGACTGATGTTCGAAGTTCATCAGAAAGACGCGCGTGCCTTCGGCAACGTCTTCAAGCGACACCCGGCACGGGAAACCGCCATCAGAATAATGCACCTGGATGTTTTTGGCGGCGAGTTCGGCATCGCTCAGTCCGTAAAGATGCGAAAACTCGGAAGCGGGCAGGGGTTGGATCTGGAACATGTCTGGTCTCCTCAATCTGTCTGAGGAGACCATAGGCAGCAGCACGGACCGTCACGACCCGATTTGCGAGCCGAGGACGGTTTATTTCAGGTTGGCCCGCCGGGACATGCCGACCGAACGTGGTGCAGTCTCCTTGAAGCCGAATTGCTCATAGAGCCGGTTTGCCGGTACGTCAGCGATGAGACTGACATAGGCACTTTGAGGCAGTTCCGTTTCGATGAACTTCGTCAGGGCCGCCATGATCCGCTTTCCGAGCCCCTGCCCCTGATAGTCCGGCAGGACAGCAATGTCCGTTACCTGCAGAAAGAGGCCGCCATCTCCGATCAGCCGGCCCATGCCGATTGGCTTGTCTCCGTCAAACAGCATGACGGCGTGGACACTGTTCTTCAGACCTTTTTCCGCCGCATCCCTTTCGTAACCGCCGAGCCCGGCGCCGCTGCGCAGGGCCAGATACGTGTCTGGGTCCGGGGTTTGCACTTTCAATTCAATCATCATCGTTGTCTCGGATCGCTCGGAAGAAAGGAGGGTTGATGACACAGGCGGCTGCGCACTGAAAAGGTCAATGATCACCGGAGCCGTCCGGAAGCGACCGAAACCACGGCCAGAGCTATTGAAGCCGCGACGGGAAGGGCTTAGGTAAAATTTCCGTGTCAAGAAACATGTCCCCATGCTCAGAACTCTCGCTCTTGCTTTCCTCCTTGTCCTGTCGAGCCTGACACCAATCCGGGCCGATCAGCCGCTCACCGTGTTTGCCGCTGCAAGCATGCGCGAAGCGATGGAAGCCATCGGGGACGCCTACGGTGAAAAAACCGGCACCGCGCCGATCTTCTCGTTCGCCGGAACCGGCACCCTTGCGCGGCAAATCGAGGCGGGCGCGCCGGCAGACGTGTTCGTTTCGGCCGACGCGGACTGGATGGATTACGTTGTCGATGCCGGCGCGGTCAGCGAGGACACGGTTCGCGACATTGCCTCGAATGCCCTTGTTCTGGTCGGCCAGCAAAAAGCCGGTCCACTGACTGCTACTCCGGAAGGCCTTGCGACCTTTCTCGGCGGCCATCGCCTGGCCATGGCCGACCCGGATACGGTACCGGCCGGCCGCTATGGCAGCGAGGCCCTGACCGGCCTGGGTCTCTGGCCGGCGGTTGCCGGATCGCTTGCGCCAATGGAAAATGTGCGCGTTGCACTGGCCTCCGTTGCCCGCGGAGACACGCCGCTCGGTCTTGTCTACGTGACAGATGCCCGGATCGAACCGGGTGTTGCCGTCCTGTTCCGTTTTCCGCCGGACAGCCATCCACCGATCCGCTACCTGGCCGGCCCGACAACCGGCCACGCCAATCCATCGGCCTCTACCTTCACGGCCTTTCTGGAAGGCCCGGAGGCAAAGCAGATCTTGCGCTCTTTCGGCTTTGTGGTCGATAACGACTGACAGGCAAGTCAACATTTGCCTGCGACCGGAACCGACAGACTGAGCAAACGTGGATTTTTTCACCCTTCAGCCAAGTGAATGGCAAGCGCTTCTTTTGACGCTCAAGGTCGCTGCCGCCGCGCTGTGCGTGGCACTGCCACTGGCCGTCCTGATGGCCTACGTGCTGGCCAGGTTCAGCTTTCCCGGCCATGGTCTGCTGAACGCCCTCGTTCATCTGCCCCTGGTTCTGCCCCCCGTCGTCACCGGTTATGTTCTGCTTCTGACGTTTGGCCGCAAGGGCGCCGTTGGTGCTTTCCTGGACAATACGTTCGGGTTCACCTTCGCCTTCAACTGGACCGGTGCGGCGCTTGCGGCCGGTGTCATGGCCTTTCCCTTGATGGTGCGGCCGATCCGGATCTCCTTCGAAGCAGTTGATCCGAAGCTGGAGGAAGCGGCGAAATCGCTCGGCGCCCATCGGCTGATCGCGTTTGTCACCGTCACGCTGCCACTTGCCCTGCCAGGTATTCTCGGCGGTGCCATCCTCGGCTTTGCCAAGGCGATGGGCGAATTCGGTGCCACCATCACTTTCGTGTCCAACATCCCGGGGGAAACCCGCACATTGGCACTGGCGCTTTATACGGCGACCCAGACCCCGAGCGGTGACCTTGCGGCCTTCCGTCTGACCCTGATTGCTGTCTTCGTTGCCTTCGCAGCGCTGATCGCGTCCGAACTGCTGGTTCGCCGGCTGCGAAACCGCATGGGGGCCGGCCATGCTTGACGTCGACATCAAGGGCCAGGTCGGCCGGATGCCTCTGCAGGCATCGTTCCAGAGCTCCGGAGGCGTGACGTCTCTGTTCGGCCAGTCCGGTGCCGGCAAGACCTCGCTGACCAACATGATTGCCGGACTGAACACTCCCCTGAGCGGCCGGATTGCGGTCAACGGCACCGTTTTGTTCGACGCGGAGAAGAACATCAATCTGCCGGTGCAGGCGCGCCGGATCGGCCATGTCTTTCAGGATGCCCGCCTGTTTCCGCATTTGAGCGTGAAAGCCAACATGACCTACGCCCGGTGGGCCGGTCGAAGAAGCTCCACGCGCGATTTTCAGGAAGTTACCGACCTGCTCGGTCTCGGCCAGCTGCTGCGGCGCATGCCGCGCACGCTGTCAGGCGGCGAGCGGCAACGTGTCGCCATCGGGCGAGCGCTGCTGTCCGACCCCAGGCTTCTGATCATGGATGAACCGCTGGCCAATCTGGACCAGGCGCGGCGCAACGACATCCTGCCCTATCTCGACCGGCTGTGTGTGGAAGCCGGCATTCCGATCCTTTATGTCAGCCACTCCATTGAAGAAGTTGCGCGGCTTTCCAACACGCTGGTGATCCTGTCGGACGGACAGACACCGGCCTTTGGTCCGGTCGCCGACATGCTGGCGAGAACGGATCTCGGCAAGGCAACCGGCCGGCACGAAGCAGGCGCTCTGCTGGAAGGCGTTGTTGCATTGGTCGATCCAGACTGGGGCCTGACCCATGTCGATATCGGTGGCGCCGTCCTCCAGATTCCGGATATGGCGGCGGATGTCGGCGATGCAGTCCGATTGCGCATCCGCGCAAGGGATGTCGCTCTCGCCCTCTATCCGCCGGAAGGCCTGTCGATCCGAAACGCGTTTGACGCAACCATCACCAGCATATCAAGCGAAACCGGCCCCTATGCTGAACTTCTGTGTTCCGTGCAGGGTCAGACATTGCGGGCACGCATCACCCGGGCGTCGGTCGCCGAACTCGATCTGCACAAGGGCCGAAACGTCACGGTGCTGATCAAGAGTGTCGCGATCGACCGGCGCCAGCGCGCCCCGGCACGCACAGACGTTTCCCGCAAAGAGCTGTAAACGCTGGTGCGGGTTCACGGATGCCTTGGCATCGGTATACTGGCGCCATGATACGCAAACCCCTGCGTCAGACCTGGCGCAAGCTCAAAATCGGCATCGGTGCGTCGCTCCTGCTTGCGACCCTGCTGATCCTTTGGCTGACGGGTTTTGGCAGTCTCAGGATCACGCTGGCGGAGCTGGAAACTGGCGCACGTGCCAATCTGGCCGTGCAGACCGCCGTGCTGGAACGCCTGCTCGACAAGTTCCGACTGCTGTCGCCCCTGTTGGCGCGCGGTCCGGATATCAGCGATCTTCTGAACGAAGGCCGGCCGCCCCAGGACCCGGGCATCACGGCCATAGCCGCCGGCATGTCGGGCGCGGAGGAAATCTGGCTGATGGATGCAGCCGGCAATGTCGTCGTTTCCAGCCAGGCCGGTGTTCCCGCTGGATCGATCGGTGGCGCCGACCAGATCCGGCAGGCATTCGACCTCGCCCTCCAGGGTCAGCTTGGCCGGCAGTTGCTGCCCGGGACCCCGGTCCGTGCCTCGAACTACGTCTTCGCCTCGCCCCTCAGGCAGGGGAACGAGATTACCGGCGTTCTGGCTGTCCGCGTCAGCCTGGATGACGTCGAACAGGCCTGGGCGCTCAGCAAGGACACGATTTTTGCACTCGACACATCCGGCCGGGTTGTCGTCTCCAACGTGCCCGAATGGCGGGGCAAACTGGTGTCCGAGCTCAACCTCGGGCGTGATATCGCCGACCTGTCGCTGTTCGAAGGTGTTGAACTGCTCCTGCCTGCGGCGCCGACAGGCGACCATCACATGCAGCTGAAGGAAGATGTCGCTGTTCTTGGTTGGCAGGTGCGGTCCCTGGTCGACATCACCGATGCACGCCAGAGATCGGGCTGGGCGATGCTCGTTGCCCTGCTGGTCTGCGTGATCATGGCCGGAGGCCTGGCCATCCTGATTGCGCGGCGCGCCGAATTTGTGCGCCAGGAGCGGCGCACGCGCGCGGCCGCACTGCGACTGGAACGCCGGGTTCAGAGCCGCACCTCCGATCTCAGGAAGGCCAACACCCATCTGGAACGCGAGGTCCGGGAGCGCGAACAGGCCGAGGCCAACCTGCGCCTGACCCAGGCCGAACTGGTGCAGGCCGCCAAGCTGGCAACACTGGGGCGCATGTCGGCCGCGCTCAGCCATGAATACAACCAGCCCCTCGCAGCCATCCGCTCGGATGCGGAAATCGCCGGCATGCTGATCGAGCGCGGGCGCGCGGGCGAAGCCAAAACCAATCTCGGCCGCATCGAGGGCATGGTCACCCGCATGGCCGAGATCGCCAAGACGCTGAAGGGCTTCACCCGCAAGTCGGGCACCGACATCAAGCCGGTGTCACTGCGCCAGGTGATCGACGAGGCAACGCTCCTGCTGCAGCCGCAGATCAAGCAGAAGAAAGTGGATCTGTCGCTGGACCTGCCCGACGCCGACATTATCGTCAAAGGCGGGCGCATCCGCCTGGAGCAGGTGGTCATCAACCTCCTGTCGAATGCCGTCGATGCTGTCAGCGGCAGTCCGCTGCCACATGTGACACTGACGTTGAAACGCGACAACCAGGAAGCCGTGCTGACCGTCAGCGACAACGGCCCCGGCATTGATGCTGATGTCTTGCCCCAGATCTTCGATCCCTTCTTTACCACCAAGGATGTCGGCGCTGGACTCGGACTGGGCTTGTCGATTGCCTATAAAATCGTCCATGACTTTTCCGGCTCGCTGAAAGCGACCAACCTCGATGAAGGCGGCGCGCGGTTCACCATGCGCCTGCCCATTGCCGACGAAACCGCCCTGGCAGCCGAATAGAAAGGCCCTCATGGATCACGCAACCGTCCTTTTGATAGACGACGAGGAGGATCTGCGCGGATCCCTGAGCCAGGGACTGGAGCTTTCCGGCCAGGACGTTTTTGCAACAGGTGCGCCGGAAGACGCCCTGGAAAAGGTCAACCGGGATTTCTACGGCGTGCTGGTGACCGACATCCGCATGCCGGGCACAGACGGTTTCCAGGTGATGAAAAAGGCCTTCGAGATCGATCCGGCCCTGCCGGTGGTGCTGATCACCGGCCATGGCGACGTACCACTGGCGGTCGAGGCCATGCGGGCCGGTGCCTATGACTTTCTGGAAAAACCGTTTTCCGTTTCCCATCTGGCCTCCGTCGTGGAACGCGCTCTCGACAAGCGCCGGCTGGTTCTGGAAAACCGCAAGCTGCGCGAGGAACTGGCAGACCGGACCGGCCTGGAAAGCCGTCTCGTCGGGCGGACACCGGCCATGGACCTGCTTCGCCGCAATGTCACGGCGCTAGCGACAACCGACGCCGATGTCCTGATCCTCGGCGAGACCGGCTCCGGCAAGGAAGTCGTTGCCAGGGCCCTGCATGATGAAGGCCCGCGCGCCGACAAGCCGTTTGTGGCGCTCAATTGCGGCGCATTGCCTGCCGAAATCATCGAATCGGAGCTGTTCGGGCACGAAAAAGGCGCCTTCACCGGCGCCAGCGGCCAGCGCATCGGCAAACTGGAACACGCCCATGGCGGCACAGTGTTTCTGGACGAAATCGAATCCATGCCCCTGGAACTGCAGGTCAAGCTGCTGCGTGTGATCGAGACCCGGACCATCGAGCGGCTCGGATCCAACAAGGCCATCGAACTGGACGTGCGGTTTATCGCAGCAACCAAGGATGACCTTGAGGCGGCCGGCAAGGAAGGGCGGTTCCGCCTCGATCTCTTCTACAGGCTGAACGTCGTCAACGTCTCCATACCGCCCCTTCGGGACCGGCTGCAGGATATCCCGCTCCTGTTCCGGCATCTGGCCGTTGAAGCCCGTGCGCGCTACCGGCGCGAGATCCCCGATATCGGTGAAGACTACCTGGCCGGCCTGATGGCCCGCGACTGGCCCGGCAATGTGCGCGAATTGCGCAATGTCGCCGACCGTTTCGTGCTTGGCGTGGAAGAGGTCACAGAGCCAACGGGAGATGCGGGCAGCACGCTCTTCGAACGGGTCGCCGCCTATGAACGGGCCCTGATCGCTGCGGAACTGAAGCGCAATGACGGCGCCATCAAACCGACCTACGAGACCCTCGGCCTCTCCCGCAAGGCGCTCTATGAAAAGATGCGCAAATACGGTCTCGGCAAGGAAGAGGCCCTACCGGCCTGATGAGGCCCTTTCCAGCCTTCACAAAGGTCTCAGTTGTCCTCCCGCAACAAGCGGAATGACAAACGGTGAGAAAAAAATCTTACCCTCATGTCACAGACGAAAGCCTTCGCTCGTCATCCCTGTGTCCCCATATTGCAACCAAGGACGGAAGACACACATGACAACTTCAACGGCCATCAATCACTACCAGAACGTCCCGGACATCGTGAAATGCTTCGTTGCCGCGAGCGGTGCGATCGGCAAGGCGGAACTGGAGCCGAAATTGCGGCACCTGATCGATCTGCGCGCCTCGCAGATCAACCAGTGCGCCTATTGCGTCAAGATGCATACCGAGGAAGCGCTGACCGATGGCGAGACCCAGGAGCGGCTGCAGCGCGTTGTGGTCTGGCGGCATGTCGATGATTTCACGCCGGCGGAAAAGGCCGCCTTCGCCTGGACCGAGGCGCTGACCAGCCTTGACCCCAAAACGGACTACGAGTGGCTCAGGTCCGATCTGCGCAATCACTTCAGCGATGCCGAGATCAGTGCGATCACGGCCGCCGTTGCCATGATCAACCTGTGGAACCGGGTCCAGGTGTCCAACCACTGACGGAAGGCAGCCTTCATGATGACAGGTCCGGACAGCGATCCATTCGAAACCATGCGCCCGCGCCTTCTGGGGCTGGCCTACCGCATGCTCGGCTCCATGGCGGATGCCGAGGATGCGGTCCAGGACACGTTTCTGAAATGGCAGGGCACGGAAAAAGCCTCGATAGCCAATCGGGAAGCCTTTCTGACAACGGTTTGCACCAATTGCTGTCTGGACGCGCTCAAGGCGGCGCACCGGAAACGGGTCGACTATGTCGGCCCGTGGATCCCCGAACCGCTCCAGGTCGATGCCGGGTCAGACCCCGAAATCGACCTGGAGCGGGCCCAGTCGCTGACAACGGCCTTTTTGCTGTTGCTGGAACGGCTCAGCCCGAAGGAACGCGCGGCCTACGTGCTGCGGGAAGTGTTCGGCAAACCCTATGAGGATGTCGCACAGGCGCTGGACCTCAGCGAAACCGCCTGCCGCCAGCTGGTGTCACGGGCCGGCAGGCACATCCAGAACCCTGCGACGCGCTTCGTGCCGACACCCGATCACCAGCAGCAGATGCTGTCGGCCTTCCTGAACGCGGTGGAAAGCGGCTCGACGGACCAGCTCAGTGGCTTGCTGTCGGAAACGGTGCAGTTCCACTCCGACGGCGGCGGCAAGGTGGCGGCCCTCGGCCGTGTGCTCGAGGGGCGCGACGAGGTCGCCAAATATGTGGCCCAGATTATCCGCCGCCTGTGGGGCGGTGCCCCGGTCCTGCCCTGTTTTATCAACGGGCTGCGCGGGCTGGTCGTCCTGGAGGACATGCGCGTGGTGACCGCCCTGACCTTCGGTTATGACGAGGACGGCCGGATCGACCGCATCCTTGTTGTCCGCAACCCCGACAAGCTCAGGCAACTGGCAAGACCCGTGCGCCACGATCCGGAAAGCGGTGCCCTCTGGCAATAGTCCGCGCGGATCGCCCTCGATGACCTGCGATGTGTCGGTTTCGACACATCGCCTGTCCACCATGTGTCAGACTCCACCCATTTCCTAAGGGGTCCTCCCAAGACGCGCGCAAAGTCATACTTTGTTAACCTGCAGAAACCGGCGCTTTTCAAGAAGCAGGCGGCACTTGGCACGCGGATTGCCAATGATGTGCCGACCAGCCACCGCGCTGTCCGGCCAACCCGGCCGTCAATTCGAAATGTCTGGGAGGACATCAGATGAAAAAGTTTGTACTTGCCGCTGCAGCTGCGGCTTCCTTTGCCTTTGCCCCGTCCGCATATGCAGATGACTGCGGCGACGGTGAAGTCATCATCAAGTTCAGCCACGTGGTTGCAGCCCAAGGTCACCCGAAAGGGGAAATGGCCACCGCACTGGCGAACCGCATCAACACGGAAATGGACGGCAAGGCCTGCATGCAGGTGTTCCCGTCTTCGCAGCTGTTCGACGACAACAAGGTGATGGAAGCTCTGCTGCTCGGCGACGTCCAGCTCGCAGCACCGTCTCTGTCCAAGTTCGAATCCTACACGCTGAAATACCGCGTCTTCGACCTGCCGTTCCTGTTCACCAACATGGATGCGGTCACCACCTTCACCAAGGGTGAAAAGGGTCAGGAACTGCTGGGCGCCATGTCCGATTACGGCTTTGTCGGCCTCGGCTATGTCTTCAACGGCCTGAAGCAGTTCTCCGCCAACAAGCCGCTGCTGGTGCCGAGCGACGCTGCCGGCCTGAAGTTCCGCGTGCAGACCTCCGACGTGGCCGTGGCCATGATCGAAGCCATGGGCGCCAACGCCCAGAAACTGGCCTTCAAGGAAGTCTATGGCGCGCTGCAGACCGGTGTTGTGGATGGACAGGAAAACACCTGGTCCAACATCTACACCCAGAAGTTCTTCGAAGTGCAGGACGGCACCACTGAAACCAACCACCAGCTGCTGACCTACCTGGCCGTGACCTCCCAGGAATGGCTCGACAGCCTGGATGGCGACGTGCGTGACCAGTTCCTGACGATCTTCAACGAAGTCACCGACGAGTACAACGCCCGTTCGACCGACATCAACGAAGCCAACAAGCAGAAGATCATCGAAGCTGGTGGTGAAGTCCGCACTCTGACGCCGGAACAGCGTAACGAGTGGGTTGAAACCATGAAGCCGGTCTGGGACAAGTTCCGCGACGACATCGGCCAGGACGTGATCGACGCTGCAGTCGCCTCCAACAAGGCCAGCTGATCCCACTCCCGACATACACAACATGGAAGAAGGCCTCATGGCCTTCTTCCTCATACCATGAACAAGCTCGTTCAAGAGCGCTTCACTATGGGGGGACCATGGGTTCGGAGTTCCTGGCCTACTATTGGCCACTCTTGCTCACCGCCGTTTTCTTCTGCCTCTACGTCGTACTGGACAGGGTGTCGCCAAAGACCATCGCGTCGCTGGATGAGAACATCATCGCCATCATTCTGGCCCTGATGACACTCGTCACCTTTTCCCAGGTCGTCGCCCGCTACGGTTTCAACTCCGGCTGGGGGGCAGCATTGGAATTCACCCGCGTGCTGTTTGCCTGGCTGATCCTGTTCGGCATGAGCTACGGCATCAAGATCGGTGCCCATCTCGGCGTTGACGCAGTCATCAAGCTTCTGCCCGCACCCATGTACCGTCTGGCCGCGCTGCTCGGCGCGGGGCTGACGCTGCTTTATGCCGTGCTGCTGTTCGATGCCACCTGGTTCGGCGGCATGCTCGCGCTGGAAAACAAGGGCTCGACCGGCGGTGCCTATGCCTATTTCGCCAAGTTCTACAAGGTGCCGATCGGCATGGAGGACCTGAAATGGCCGGGCTTCATCCAGGAGTGGTTCGGCGTCAAGGAACGCGTGCCGCGCTGGATGCCCTACATCATCCTGCCCATCGGCCTTGCGCTTCTGGCCTATCGTGCCCTTCAGGGGTTCCTCCTCATCCTGACCGGCAAGAAGGAAGCCATCATCGCCGCCCACGAGGCGGAGGAGCTGGTTGCCGAGAACAAAGACGTCTTGAAGGACTAAGGCCCGATGGAAACCGCATTTCTGTTTATCTTCGTCTTCGGCTTTCTGTTCCTCGGGGTCCCGATTGCCGTTTCGCTTGGCCTTTCGGCCGTCCTCTATATCGCGCTGTTCAGCCATGATTCCATGAGCTCCGTGGCGGTGCAGCTGTTCAACGCCTCGCAGAACTTCACACTGTTGGCGATCCCGTTCTTCATCCTGGCTTCGAGCTTCATGTCGACCGGCGGCGTTGCCCGGCGCATCATCCGCTTCTCGATCGACGCCGTTGGCTGGATCCGCGGGGGTCTCGCCATTGCCGCGGTGTTCGCTTGCATGCTGTTTGCGGCCCTGTCCGGCTCTTCGCCCGCCACCGTGGTTGCCATCGGTACCATTGCCATCGCCGGCATGCGCCATGCGGGCTACACCAAGGAATTCGCAGCCGGTGTCATCGCCAATGCGGGCACGCTCGGCATCCTGATCCCGCCCTCCATCGTGATGGTGGTCTATGCCGCGGCAACAAACGTCTCCGTCGGCCGCATGTTCTTTGCAGGGGTCATCCCCGGCATCATTGCCGGCCTGATGCTCATGACCGCGATCTACATCATGGCGCGCGTCAAGAAGCTGCCGGCGCAGCCCTGGGCCGGATGGAAGGAACTCTGGAGCTCGGTCTCGCAGGCAGCCGTCGGACTGTTCCTGATGGTCATCATCCTGGGCGGCATCTATGGCGGTGTCTTCACGCCGACGGAAGCTGCAGCCGTTGCCGCCGTCTATGCCGGTCTGATCGCGCTGTTTGTCTATCGCGACATGGGCCCGCTTTCAGGCGTCGGCTGGGTCAGCGAAACGGACGGCGAGCTGGGTCTTGCCGGCTTCAAGACCATCACCTATGCGATCATCGCCATGTTCGTCTGGTCGGCCCTTGCCTATGCCTTCACCAGCCGGACCGCATTCTTCGGGATCGACAGCGCCGCCATTCTGCTGGCCGCCCTGATCGGGTATCCGCTGCTGCGCCACGGCATTTCGCCCGCCGCCCTGCCGGCCACCTATGCGGTTGGCGGCAAGGTCTGGGGCCGAAATCTTGGTTTGATCGGCTGGAATTTCTTCCCGGCGCTGTTCCACAGGGACACCAAGAAGGTGCTGTCTGATTCCGGCAAGACCACGATCATGCTGATGTTCATCATCGTCAACGCGCTGCTCTTTGCACACACGCTGACGGCGGAACAGATCCCGCAGGTGATCACCGACTGGATGGTTGAAGCCGGCTTCAACTGGTTCACCTTCCTGATCGCGGTCAACATCATCCTGCTGATCGGCGGCCAGTTCATGGAGCCGTCCGGGCTGCTCCTGATCGTTGCTCCGGTGGTGTTCCCGATCGGCATCGAGCTCGGCGTCGATCCGATCCATCTGGGCATCCTGATGGTGGTGAACATGGAAATCGGCATGATCACGCCGCCGATCGGGCTGAACCTGTTCGTGACCTCGGGGATCACGGGCATGAGCCTGGTCCAGGTGGTCAAGGCCGCCGCACCCTTCGTTCTGGTGCTGCTCCTGTTCCTGATCCTGGTGACCTATGTGCCGGCCCTGTCGACCTTCCTGCCCTATTACTTCATGGGGCCGGAGATCATAACCCAATAAAAGACGTTACCTACCAGCACCTTGCGGCGGCTCCCCGGAGCCGCCGTTTCTTTTGGTCCGAGGTTCCCGGAGCAATTGCGAAGTTTCAGGTGCCGGCCGCCGACAAGTTCGCAGGAGGCTACCCCGGAGCGGAACAGCAGCGCAGCCCCCGGCCTGACGACAGGACGTGATCAACAAAAAGCCCGGCACGGCGGCCGGGCTTTTTCAGTTCTATGCGGGCTGTCTGCCTTAGCGCACGTCCAGAAACCCGATGATCTTGCGAACGTCCCTCAGGACCGGTTCGGCGATCTCGGACGCCTTTTCGGCGCCGACCTTCAGCACCGCATCGATCTCGGTCTTGTCCTGCTGCAACCGGCGCATCTCGTCGGTCATCGGCGAGAGCTTTTCAACGGCCAGGTCAGACAGCGCCGGCTTGAAAGCCGAGAACTGCTGACCGCCGAAGTCCTTCAGGACATCGGCCTTGCTGGCGCCGCTGAGGGCGGCATAGATCCCGACCAGGTTGTCCGCTTCCGGACGGCCGTCCAGACCGTCGGTCTCGCTCGGCAGGGCATCCGGATCGGTCTTCGCCTTCTTGATCTTCTTGGCGATGGTCTCGGCATCGTCGGTCAGATTGATGCGCGACAGGTCCGACGGATCGGACTTGGACATCTTCTTGGTGCCGTCGCGCAGCGACATGATCCGGGTGGCCGGGCCGGCAATCATCGGCTCGGTCATCGGGAAATAGAGATATTCCGGCAGCTCAGGAGACGGTGTCGGGTTCGGAACGCCGATGCCCAGTTCCTTGATGCGGTCGGCAAAGTCGTTGTTGAACTTGGCCGCGATGTCGCGCGTCAGTTCCAGATGCTGCTTCTGGTCATCACCGACCGGAACATGCGTGCCGCGATAGGCGAGAATGTCGGCCGCCATCAGGTTCGGATAGGCGAACAGGCCAACGGAGGCGTTTTCCTTGTTCTTGCCGGCCTTTTCCTTGAACTGGGTCATGCGGTTGAGCCAGCCCATGCGCGCGACACAGTTGAAGATCCAGGCCAGTTCCGCATGCTCGCGCACCTGGGACTGGTTGAAGATGATCGACTTCTTGGGATCGATGCCGGCCGCCATATAGGCTGCGGTCACTTCCCGCGTGGCGTTGGCAAGCTCATGCGGGTCCGGAAAGCCGGCGGTGATGGCGTGGCTGTCGACGACGCAGAAGATGGTCGGCATCTGGTCCTGCAACGGCACCCAGCGCGAGACCGCGCCCAGATAGTTGCCAAGATGGAGGTTGCCGGTCGGCTGGACGCCGGAGAAGACACGGGGCTGGAACTCCGCCATTTTCAATCCCTTTATTGGTGCGGCCGGTTGGAAGGGCGCTGTGAATCTTTGGGCGCGCCGGGTTTAAGCCCGCACCCGGCCCGATGCAAGCGGGAAACGGCGGAGATTTGCGTTTCATTTTCAGGTGTTGCGCCGCGTCAACGCTTTCGCCATGCGCAAGAGATCGGAGCCGCCGCTCAACTGGGTGAATACGGCAAAGGTCACCATGCCTATAAGAACCAGCCCCAGAAGACTGATCACCCGCACAGACAGCCAGGCATCACTCAGATAGGGCGCCAGATAGAGCGCCGCGAAATGGACGCTGACGCCCATCAGGAGGCTCGCCAGGAAGACCAGGACGAGCCGGCGAAGCAGGCCGAAATCAGGCGCAAAATGACCGCGCCGCCACAGGACGATGATCAGGAGCGCAGTATTCACCCAACCGGCAACCGTTGTGGCGAGCGCAATGCCGACATGTTTCAGCACCGGGAAGAGCAGAATGGACAGGCCGACATTGACCACCATGCCGACAATGGCGAACTGCATCGGTGTCTTGGTGTCCTCGCGGGCGAAATAACCGGGTGAAAACACCTTGTTGAGCACGAAGGCCGGCAGGCCGAAGGAAAACGCCATCAGCGCAGCGGCGGTCCCTTCCACGGCGGCGGCATCGAAGCGCACCCGCTGGAACAGCACCGAGACGATCTCGTGCGGGATAACGGCAAGGGCCACAGCCGCCGGCAGGGTCAAGACCAGCGAGAATTCCAGCGCCCGGTTGAGACTGTGCTGATAGGCCTCCGTTTCGCCTGCCCGAAGCTGACGCGTGAGGCTGGGAAGCAGAACCACACCGATGGCGATGCCGATCACGCCCAGCGGCAACTGGTACAGCCGATCGGCAAAATAAAGCAGCGCATTGGCACCTTCCTGCATGGACGCGATGATCTGGCCGACCGCAATGTTGATCTGGGTGACACCACCTGCAATCACGCCCGGGATGCCGAGCACCAGCAGCCGCCTGGCCGATTTGGTGTAGCGCGGCCGATAGACCGGAATGCGGAAACCGAGACGCTTCAGGTCGATGATCACCACCAGAAGCTGGACAACGCCCCCGATGGTCACGCCGACGGCAAGAATGATGCCGAGCGACCTGTCCGTTTCCACGCCGCCGATCAGGACACCGCCCAGCACCAGACTCATCACAACGTTGAGCATCACCGGCGCGAAGGCCGCTGCCGCGAACCGGTGATAGGTGTTCAGGATGCCGCCGACAAAGGCCAGCAGGGACATGAAGATCAGATAGGGAAAGGCGATCCGCGACATCAGGACGGTGAGATCGTATTTCGCCGGATCCTCGACATAGCCAGGTGCCAGCATCCAGACCACAAAGGGCATGAAGATCTGGGCGAGTGCCGTCAGCGCCAGGAGGCAGAACAGAAGCGCGGCTCCGATCTCTCCGGCAAAGCGCCGGGCGCCGTCATCGCCCTGTTCTTCAACGGCCCTGCCAAACAGCGGAATGAAGGCGGAATTGAACGCGCCTTCCGCAAAAAGGCGCCGGAACAGATTGGGCAGACGGAAGGCAACAACAAAGGCGTCGGCAACGGGGCCGGCGCCGACGGCTGCGGCCAGCAACACATCCCGGACGAAGCCGAGCAGGCGGCTGAGCAATGTCGCGCCGCCAACGGTTGCAAAGTTGCGCACAAGGCTCATGCGGTCGGGATTCCAAGGTCGATCTGGGTCATCAGGAGGCCTGGCGCTGGACTTTACGCGTGGCAGGGGCGGCGGGATCGAGCTCGACATGGCCTTCGACCGCATCGGACAGGCGTTCCCGGATGATTTCCTGACGGCCGATATTGGCAATTTTCTGGCCGGTCAGGTCGGTCACATAAAAAACGTCGACCACCTTTTCCCCGAAGGTCGAGATATGGGCGGAGCCGATGTTGAGATTGAGCGTCGCAATCGACCGGGTCAGGTCATAGAGCAGTCCCGGCCGGTCGAGACCTGAAATCTCCAGAACCGTGTAGTCGTCGGACAGGGCGTTGTTGACCAGAACTTCGGTCGCGACCTTGAAGGCCTTCATGCGGCCCTTCACGGCGCTTTTCTTGGCGACCGGTTCCGGCAGCTTCTCGTCGCCGCGCAAGGTGGTCTCGATCAGTCGGGCAATCCGGTCACCACGCCGCTGTTCATCCATATCGTCCGGCAGTTCCCGGCCGATGAAAATCGTGTCGAGTGCAAAACCGTCTGTCGTCGTGTCGATCTGCGCGTCGACAATATTGGCGCCGGTCGTGTAGCAGGCGCCGGCAATGATCGAGAGCAGCCGCGGATGGTCCGGTGCCATCAAGGTCAGCTCCGTGACGCCTTCAAAGGCGCGCGGGGTGACCTGGTGAGCCAGGTATTTCTTTTCGGCGTCCGCGGCATGCAGCAATTCGGCATGGGCCAGCAACCGGTCCGGTTCCGTGCGCAGCCAATAGGCCGGGTAATGGCGCTTGAGATAGGCGTTGCGGTCCTTCTGCTTCCAGTGGCCGAGCTTTTGGGCAAGTTCTGCCTTGGCCTTGTCGATTGCCTGGCTGTGGGAGAGCTTGGAATGCCCGCCGGACAGATGCGGTTCGGTGGCATAAAAGAGCGTGCGCAGCAGCTGGCCTTTCCAGCCGTTGAAAACCCCGGGCCCGACCGCCCGGATGTCGGCCACCGTCAGGATCAGAAGCAGTTTCAACCGTTCCAGGGACTGAACCGTGTTGGCGAAATCCGTAATGGTTTTCCGGTCCGTCAGATCGCGTGACTGGGCAATGGTGCTCATGTCCAGGTGGCGTTCGATCAGCCAGGCAACCGTCTCCGTTTCCGCATCGTTCAGCCCGAAACGCGGACACAGCTTGCGGGCAACCCGGGCACCGGCAATCGAGTGGTCTTCCGGCCGGCCCTTGGCAATGTCGTGCAGGAACATGGCGACATAAAGCACCTTGCGGTTCTGCAGCGTCAGGATCAGGTCGGTCGCAAGCGGGTGGTCATCGCCTGAATTGCCCCGCTCGATCTCCGCCAGCACGCCGATCGAGCGGATCAGATGCTCGTCGACCGTGTAGTGGTGATACATGTTGAACTGCATCATCGCCACGACCTTGCCGAACTCCGGCACGAACCGGCCCAGAAGCCCGGTTTCGTTCATCTTGCGCAGCACCTTCTCCGGCGTGTTCCGGGACGTGAGAATCGACAGAAACAGGCGATTGGCTTCCGGATCGGCGCGCAGGTCGGCATCCACCAGCTTCAGCGAGTGACGCATCAGCCGGGTCAGGTTCGGGTGCAGGTTGTAGTCGTTCTTGTCGGCGATCTGGAAGACGCGCAGCAGATTGGTGGGGTCGGTCTCGAACACCGTGTCTGAAACCGCGTTGAGGCGGTTGTTTTCCACCACGAAACCCGACGCGCCCTCAACCGGTTTGGCAGTCGCCGAGAGACGGCCGCTGCGCAGGCGGCGCATCATGCCGCTCAGGCCCTTGCCGCGCGGTTCCTTGACGTGTTCTTCCTCCAGCGCGGCGCAGATGATGCGGGTGAGATCACCGACATCCTTGGCCACGAGAAAGTAGTGTTTCATGAAGCGCTCGACATCCTTCATGCCCGGATGCTGGGTGTAGCCGAGCCGGATCGCGATCTCGCGCTGGACCTCGAAGGACAGGCGCTCTTCCGGCCGCCCGGTCAGGAAATGCAGGTGACAGCGTGCCGCCCAGAGAAAGTCTTCCGATTTCTTGAAGCGGGCATATTCGGACCGCGTCAGAACCCCCTTCTTGACCAGCTCGCCCTGACGTTCGACGCGATAATGATATTTCGCGATCCAGAACAGCGTGTTGAGGTCACGCAGCCCGCCCTTGCCTTCCTTGATGTTCGGCTCGACCAGATAGCGCGACATGCCCTGGCGCTGATGGCGCTCATCCCGCTCCAGAAGTTTGGCGGCAATGAATTCCGAACTGGTGCCTTCCACCACTTCCTTGTCGAAGCGCTGCACCAGTTCCTCATAAAGGGGCTCGTCACCCCAGATGAAGCGGGCCTCGAGGATCGACGTGCGAATGGTCATGTCCGCCCGGGAGAGCCGCAGGCATTCGTCGATGTTGCGGGTAGCATGACCGACCTTGAAGCCCAGATCCCAGAGCATGTAGAGGATATACTCCACGACCTGCTCGCCCCAGGGGGTCTGCTTGTAGGGCAGTACAAACAGAAGATCGATGTCCGACCCCGGCCCCAGAGTGCCACGGCCGTAGCCGCCCACCGCGGCAATGGCCATGCGCTCTGCAGCCGACGGGTTGGTGATCCGGTAGACATGACGCAGGGCGAAATCGTAGATCACGCGGATCAGTTCGTCCTGGACATAGGAAAGGCGTGCGGCGCAAACCAGTCCGCGGCCATCCTCATCCAGCTTTGCCCGAACCTTGTCCCGGGTGGACTTGACCTCTTTTTTCAGCTCCGCAAGGACAGCCGACCGGACTTTCATATCCGACCCGTCGCCGTCATTTGCCGCGGTCAGGGCGGACAAACGTTGTCTCAGGTCATCTGAATCGATCAGTCCGGCGAGGTCTTCCTGGGCGAGTTTCATGCTGGTCAAGAGTTCCGTTCATGGAGCGCAGTCTTGGAGCAAGGTTATATAGGGTTCGCGGTTGAAGGACAGGTAAATCCTTTGCATCCCTGACGGCGGGTTCTGAACTGTCCGCGAAGAATGGCCGTTTCTTTTCGTCATGCCATGGCGCGACCATGGCATCCATGCCGTGCCGTCTCAACAGGTTCAGCTAACGCTACCGGCAAGGCAATGGCATGGATTGCCGGATCAAGCCCGGCAATGACGAACGGAACGGTTGGAGCGTGCTGTTCGCGGTACCAATGGTTGGAAACAGCTGGTATTCAAACATCATCCTTCACGGCCGCCACCCGCAGCTGGTGCAGGAGGGTGGCAAGGGACTCCTCGGACAGGCCGCCGATTTTCAATGCCAGCTGATTGGCCAGTTCCGTTGCCTTGGGATCCATGCCGGCCGTATCGATCACGACGCGCGGATCCGACAGCTCCGCCAGGCGCTGGATTTCCTCTGCCTCGTCCCAGATGACGTTGAAATAGGCGATGATCCGCTGCACCAGGAACCAGGTCGGCTTGCCGCGCTTGCCGTGTTCCAGCGCCGACAGATAGGCACTCGAGACGGACAATGCTGCCGCCATTTCCTTCAGCGACACATTGCGTTTTGCCCTCAGTTCCCGGATTTTTGCGCCAAGCGGTGTCACGGTCCTACCTTCTTTTGCGTATGCGGACATAAAGGGCGCCACCGCCGCCGTGGCTCGGATGGGCCTCCTCATAGCCCAGCACCACGGAACGCATGTCGGGCATCGCCAGCCACTGCGGAACCATTCTGCGCAAAACACCGCGTTCGTCCATATAGGCACGGGTTTCCCCACCACCTTTGCCGGTGATGACCAGCACAATCTGATGGCGCCGCGTCTGGGCACGATACAGAAACGCCCTCAGCCGCTCATGCGCCTGGTGCTGGGTGAGACCGTGGAGATCGATACGGGCATCTATCGCCTTGACGCCGCGCACGACCTTGCGGCGGTAACGGTGCTCCAGCTGATGCAGCGGCAAGGGGGCCTTGGGCGGTCTGGTGGCCGGCGGCGCCTTGATCGCGGTTGCCGTCTTCGGTTTTCCGACGGGCTTTTCGGCTGTTTCCTCGACAGCCTGCGCAAGCTGCTGTTCCAGGTCTTTTGCCCGCTCGGCATCGAGCGGGGTCAGCGTACGGGCCACCTTGCCCCAAAGGTCCCGATCCTCCGGCGATAGCGCCCCCTTTTTCCCCCGCCGCGCCATATCAGTCCGTCACCACGTCATCCGTTGGCAAAAGCGCATTCGGCACCAGCAAGGTAAAATCGGCAGCGTGACGGATATCACCTGCATAGGTGCCCGCCGCCTCACCTGATCCGACAAAGACATCGCCGCGTGCCGGGCCACGGATTGCGGAGCCGGTGTCGTCGGCGACCATCAGCCGCCCGAAAGTGGTGCCATTGGCAGGATCGGGCAGATCAGAACCGACAAAGACAAGGGCGCCGTAGGGAATGTGGCCTGGATCGACGGCAAGGCTGCGTCCCGCCGTCAGAGGCAGACCGGCCGCGCCGACAGGTCCGTCCCCGGCATCGATATCCGTGACTTCCCTGAAGAAGATGTAGGAGCGGTTTTCCCTGAAAAGCGCATCCCTCTTGTCCGGGTTTTCCTTCAGCCAGGCCCTGGTGCCGGCCATGGTGAACTCGTCCGGTGTGCCTTCGCCGCGTTTGACCAGAAGCCGTGCGATGCTTGTATAGGGATGCCCCGTTTTGCCGGCATAGCCGACCCGCATGACGCTGCCATCGGTCAGCCGCAGGCGAACAGATCCCTGGACATGGACAAAAAAGGCATCGATCGGGTCAGCGAGCCAGACCAGTTCGAGATTTTCTTCGTCCAGGGCCCCATCCATGATGGCGCCACGGTCCGGCATCTCGGACAGGATCCCTTCGATCATACGTCCGTGACTGAGCTCGTCGGGCCAATTGTCTGGCCTGTTCGCAGCCGTCACCGGCACCAGACCGTCCGGTTTCTGGAGGAGCGGCGTGGCATATTGCGATGTCTTTTTGCGGGAGGCCGCAAGTTCCGGCTCAAAATAGCCGGTGATGAAACCTGGCTGCACAATCCTGAAAGGCGTGAATCGCGCTTCGAAGAACAGGCGCGCCGCAGCCGGCGATCCCAGTGACGTTCCTGCGGCTTCCTTGCACAGCTGATCCAGGTGGTCCGTGCGAAACTGCGGAAATGCCGAGCTCTTTCGGAGAGCCTCCGGCCGGTCGCAGAACCGCATCAGGCTTTTCAGCGCTGCCAGATGGTCGTCTGACCGCCAGCCGTCAAGGTCCTTGAACGCACGCTTTTCCAGATGCTCCGGGATCGTCAGGCCTGTTGCCATGGCAGGAGCGGCTCCTGAAAAGAAAAGCGGCGCGGTGATGACCGCGCCCTTCAGCATGGCGGCAAGAAGGCCGGCGGTGCCAGGCCGCTTGAACCTTCTCATCCGTACCATTCTTATTCTGCAGATTCGGTCGCGACCAGCTTCCAGTTCGGATCGCGCGAATCGGTGTCGCGCGCAAAGGTCCAGATGTCGACGACTTCCGTGACCTTGGCCGGATCGCCGTCAACGATTTCGCCGCCGCTGTCGCGGGTCGCGGAAATCAGCTGGCTGTGGATCTTGACCGTCACCTGGGCCGTGGACCCCTTGAGGGCAGCCTCGACGATCTCCGCCTTGTCGATGCCGACAAAGGTGGATTCAATCGTCTCGCCACGTTTTTCACGGTCATCGATGGCAGCCACAAAGCCTTCATAGACATCACTGGAGAGCAGGTTCTTGAGCGCCTTCTTGTCGCCGTCGGCAAAGGCCATGACGATCATCTCGTAGGCGGCGCGGGCCCCTTCCAGGAACGGTTCCGGCTCAAAACTGCGGTCGACGGACAGGATCTGCTTCAGCGCGCTGTTGAGCGCGGACCCTGCGGGCGCCACCTTGTCGATGACAATCTCTCCGCTTTGCACGCCGTTTTCGACGGGCTCATGATCCTGAGCCCCCTGGTTGGGAAGCGGAATCACATTGTCCTGGCCATTGGCAGCGTTGCTGTCATTGGGCTGTTCAGGTTTCGAATAGGGGTCGAACGGAGGACGTTCATTGCCCGTGCGCTTGCCCAACACAGACCGCAGTCTGAAAAGAATGAAGACCGCAAGTCCCATCAGGAGGAGGTTCAACGGGTCAAAAATCTCGTTCATTGTAACTTCCGGCTACCCTTCCGAGCCAAGTGAGCGGCGACAAGCCTCTCATTCGATTGGCGCTGGCAATTTTTCAATGTCTGTCAGCTTCCTATTTAGGGGGTTCTTGAACCAGCATCCAGACCCTGAAGCAAGACTGAATCTTTGCCAACCCTGTCTTTCCAAACGCAGCAGCTCGCATTTTTGTGACTGAATGTCTACCTTAGGTCATGAGTTGACAGCTTATCAGACCCTGGAGGTCCCGTGGGACTTTATATTATCGCCGCCATTCTTCTACTGCCCTTGATCGAAATTGCGGTGTTTATCTGGATCGGAGGGCTGATCGGCGTCCTGCCGACCATCCTCCTGACAGTGGTTACCGCCGTGGCAGGCACGATCATGTTGCGCCAGCAGGGGCTGTCGCTGCTGATGCGCATGCAACAGGAACTTGATGCCGGTCGGTCGCCCGGCAACGAGGTGATGCAGGGCGCCATGATCGTTCTGGCCAGCATTTTCCTGCTGATTCCGGGATTTGTCACAGACGCTATCGGCCTGCTCCTGTTCATTCCCCCGGTGCGGGAAGCCCTGGCGCGCTTCATCATTTCGAAGTCCAATGTGGTGATCGTGGATGGCGGCCAGGGCGTGCGGCGGCCCAAGGAAGGCGTCGTCGATCTGGATGCGGAGGACTGGTCCGAGAAAAGGGATCCTGCCTCCGAAGGCAGCGGTCCAGCACAACTCAGCCCCTGGCAGGACGGATCCGACAACGCCAAAAGCTGACCGGAGCGACGAAGGTCACCAAATCGTGACCTCGGCTGTATGCGTAAATTTTACCAGTTGAGGTTAGGTCTGCTGCTCGTTCTATGAAAAAATCCGGTCTGAGACCGGCGAGAAGGCAGCAGACAATGAATGCACAGCGCGTCGATTGGGTGGACACCGCCAAGGGCATCTGCATCATCTTTGTCGTGATGATGCATTCGGTCCTGGGCGTCGAAGCCGCCGCCGGGGAAACCGGCTGGATGCACGCCGTGGTCGCCTTTGCCGCGCCCTTCCGGATGCCGGATTTCTTTCTGATCTCGGGTCTCTTCCTCGCCAACGTCATTCAGCGCGACTGGAAACTCTATCTTGACCGCAAGGTCGTGCACTTTGCCTATTTCTACGTGCTCTGGATGACCATCCAGTTCGCGGTCAAGGCCCCGGTCTTTGCCGGCGAAATGGGCGCCATGGGGGCGCTGGAGTTCTATTTCCTCAGCTTCATCCAGCCCTTTGGCACCCTGTGGTTCATCTACATGCTGCCGATCTTCTTTCTTGTCTGCAAGATCGCCCATGACCGGGGTGTGCCCTGGCAGCTGATGCTGGCCATCGCTGCACTTCTGCAGCTGGCACCGATCCATACCGGCTGGCTGCTGGTCGACGAATTCGCCTCGCGCTTCGTCTATTTCTACGCGGGCTATATCTTTGCGCCACAGATCTTCCGTCTGGCTGACTGGGCCCGCGAACGTATCTCCGTCAGCCTTCTTTATCTCCTGGGCTGGGGTGTCGTGAATGGCGGCCTGGTCTATCTCGGCTGGGCAGGTTTGCCCGGGGTCGCGCTTGCCCTCGGTGCGGCCGGGGCCGGGGCCATCATCCTGACCAGTGCGCTGATCGTCAAAGGGGGCCAGCTCGATTTTCTGCGTCATTTCGGCGAGAATTCGATCGTCATCTATCTCGCCTTCTTCTTCCCGATGGCCGTCAGCCGGATCATCCTGTTGAAGCTCGGCATCCTCGATATCGGCACAGCCTCGTTGATCGTCACGATTGTCGCCTCCGTCAGCCCGATGATCCTCTACTGGCTGATCGTCAAAACCAATCTCGGCTGGTTCCTGTTCAGACGGCCGCAATGGGCCTATCTCAGCGGCACATTCGGCAAGAAGCGGCAGGCCCAGGCAGCAGAGTGAACACGCGGTCCTGAATTTTTGTCATTAGGACTTTTCACCGGAACCGGCTGCGGGCATGATCCGCGCCATGTCGACGCAAGATTCCTCCCCCGCCCTCACTGCTGACGACCACCTGATCCTGGTCGACGGTTCCACCTTTATCTTCCGCGCCTACCACGCGCTGCCGCCGCTGACGCGCAAGCCGGACGGGCTGCCGGTGGGGGCCGTCTCCGGCTTCTGCAACATGCTGTGGAAGCTGCTTCAGGAAGGGCTGACCCCGGAAGAGGGCGACGAGCCGACACATTTTGCGGTGATCTTCGATCATTCCGCCAAGACCTTCCGAAATGACATCTACCCCGAATACAAGGCGCACCGTCCGGACCCGCCCGAAGATCTGGTGCCGCAATTCGGCCTGATCCGGGAAGCGACGCGTGCCTTTTCCGTGCATTGCATCGAACAGGCCGGCTTTGAAGCCGACGACCTGATCGCGACCTATGCGCGCCAGGCGGCAGAGCAGGGCGCCCGCGTCACCATCGTCTCCGGCGACAAGGACCTGATGCAGCTGATCGGGCCCAAGGTCGGCATGATCGACACGATGAAGAACAAGATTTTCGGTGAGCCCGAAGTCTTTGAAAAATTCGGCGTCGGGCCGGACAAGGTCATTGAGGTCCAGTCGCTGGCCGGCGACAGCGTGGACAACGTGCCCGGCGTGCCCGGCATCGGTCTGAAGACCGCCGCGCTTCTGATCAACGAATTCGGCGACCTGGAAACACTGCTCGATCAGGCAGAGACCATCAAGCAGAAGAAGCGCCGGGAAAACCTGATCGAATTTGCCGACCAGGCCCGCGTTTCCAAGGAACTGGTGACGCTGAAACAGGACGTCCCGGTGGAGGTCCCGGTCGGCGACCTGTCTGTCACGGAAATGGATGGACCGAAAGCGGTCGGTTTTCTGAAGGCCATGGGCTTCAGCACGCTCACCAAACGTATTGCCGAGGAGACCGGTGCTGATCTCGCCGCGGTCGAGGCAACGGACTTCCAGGTGCCCGGCTGGGATGTGCCCGACCACAAGGGCCGCCTGATGGAACGCGCGCCGAGCAGCACTGCGCCGGCCTCCCCGGGTGGGTCTGGTGAGGCTGGAGACAGTCCGGACGGCATGATGGTGCCGCAGACAGTTGCCGATGCCCGCGCGGAGAGCATCCGGGCGATCCCGGTCGATTCCAGCGCCTATGAAACCGTAACCAGCCTCGAGCGCCTTCAGGAATGGTGCGACGCAGCCTTCGAGAAGGGCTATGTCGCCTTCGACACGGAAACCACGTCACTCGACGCCATGCAGGCCGACCTCGTTGGCCTGTCGCTCTCCACCGAGCCCGGCAAGGCCTGTTATGTGCCGCTTGCCCATGTCGATGGAGAAGGCGACCTCCTGGGCGGCGGCGGTCTGGTGGAAGGCCAGCTGCCATTGAAAGACGCGCTGGATGTGCTGAAGCCGATGCTGGAGGACCGCGCGGTCCTGAAAATCGCGCAGAACCTCAAATATGACTGGCTGGTGATGACCCGCTACGGCATCGATATCAGCCCGTTCGACGACACGATGCTGCTGTCCTACACGGTCGACGCTGGCAAGGGCGGCAACGGCATGGACGAATTGTCCGAACGCTGGCTCGACCACAAGCCGATCCCGTTCAAGGAGGTTTGCGGCTCCGGCAAGTCGATGATCACCTTCGACAAGGTGGCCATCGACAAGGCCACCGCCTATGCCGCCGAGGATGCCGACGTCACCCTGCGCCTGTGGTTGATCCTGAAGCCGCGGTTGGCGAGCGACCGGATGGCAACTGTCTATGAAACCCTGGAACGGCCGATGGTGCCGGTGCTGGCGCGCATGGAAAAGCGTGGCATTTCCGTCGACCGGCAGATGCTGTCGCGGCTTTCCGGCGATTTCGCGCAGGGCATGGCGGCGCATGAATCTGAAATCTACGAACTTGCCGGCGAAAACTTCAACATCGGCTCGCCGAAGCAGCTCGGCGACATTCTCTTCGGCAAGATGGGCCTTCCTGGCGGCAAGAAAACCAAGACCGGTGCCTGGTCGACCTCTGCCCAGGTGCTGGAAGACCTCGCCGCCGAAGGCCATGAACTGCCGTCGAAGATCGTTGCCTGGCGTCAGCTCTCCAAGCTGAAGTCGACCTATTCGGATGCACTTCCCGGCTACATCAACCCGACCACGGGCCGGGTCCATACGTCCTATGCGCTGGCAGCAACCACCACCGGGCGCCTGTCGTCATCCGAACCGAACCTGCAGAACATTCCGGTCAGGACCGAAGCGGGCCGAAAAATCCGCAAGGCCTTTGTTGCAGAAAAAGGCCACAAGCTGATTTCGGCCGACTACAGCCAGATCGAGTTGCGCGTGCTCGCCCATATGGCCGATATACCCCAGCTCAAGAAGGCCTTTGACGACGGGCTCGACATTCACGCCATGACGGCCAGCGAAATGTTCGGCACGCCGATCGAGGGCATGGACCCGATGGTGCGCCGCCGCGCCAAGGCCATCAACTTCGGCATCATCTACGGCATATCGGCCTTTGGCCTGGCCAACCAGCTCGGCATCGCACGCGGTGAGGCAGGCGATTACATCAAGACCTATTTCGAGCGCTTCCCGGGTATCAAGGACTACATGGAAGCGACCAAGAAACAGGTGCATGCGAACGGTTTCGTCACCACCATCTTCGGCCGCAAGGCGCATTATCCGGACGTGAACACCAAGAACCCGAACATGCGGGCCTTCTATGAGCGCGCCGCGATCAACGCCCCGATCCAGGGCTCGGCCTCCGACATCCTGCGCCGCGCCATGGTGCGCATGGAGGACCGGCTGACGGCGTCCAAACTCACTGCGCAAATGCTGTTGCAGGTGCATGATGAACTGATTTTCGAAGTCCCGGACGGCGAAGTGGATGACACCATCCCGGTGATCCGCGACGTCATGGAAAATGCCTGCGATCCGGCGCTGAAACTCTCCGTCCCGCTGCAGGTCGATGCAAGGGCGGCGGACAATTGGGACGAGGCACACTAGGGGAGCCTCGTCCTGTTTCCGGTTCAAAGACATGGCGCGCGCCTTTGCCTGCGGGAGTGGCGCCATGACGATGCAAAAGCCATGCATCGCTGGATCGGCAATGCCGAGGTCATGCGGCACCTGACCTGGGGGACCGGAAGCCTTTCGGAGACAGAGACCTATCTGGCATCGCTCATCGCCAGACAGCGCCGTCACCCCCGGAAGGAATACTTCCTGGCCGTCGAAACGAGTGTGGACAGCGTCGTCATAGGCGATGCCGGGTTTACCTGGGTCTCGCCCGGAACGGTGGAAATCGGATATTTCCTCGAACCTGATCAGTGGGGCAAGGGCCTTGGCCTGGAAGCTGCCAGGCTGATCATCGACCTGGCCACCGATCTTGGCGCAGAAACGATTGCGGCGACCTGTTTCAAGGACAATTGGCGCTCGGAGCGCGTGATGCAGGCCTGCGGCATGACCCGGCAGCCACATCCGGATCCGGACGTTCTGAAATACGCCTTGTCAACACCGGGAAATACCGATTCCCGAAAGCGCCTTACACCATCGCCATAACCCTGGACGGCCCTCCCGTGCCACCGCGGTTCTTTGGCGCTCCGACAATCAAGGTGGCACCGCTGGCGGGCAGGGCATCGAGATTGGCGATGCATTCCAGGCCCCAGCGGTTGCTGGGCAGCCAGCTGTAGTGAACGGCGAAATCCTTTGAAATGCCGTGATCCAGCGACAGGCTGTCAACGGCGATGCCAACCACGTTGGCCTCTTCCATCAGCATTTGCGTGGCTTCCACGTGAAAGCCCGGGAAATGCATGACCCCGTCCGCATCGGCATTGCGGAACTTGTCGCTGTTCACATGCGCATCCCAGCCCGAATTCATGGCCACGCAGGCGCCTTCCGGGATGTCGCCATGGGCCGCAATCCAGGCCTTCAGATCGTCCGGGGTCACCTGGGCGTCCGGGTTCTCCGCCGCCCTGGCCTTGATGTCGACAATACAGAGCGGCGCGACCAGGTTCTCGACGGGAATTTCGGCAACGGACTGACCGTCGGCCGAAAAGTGCAGCGGCGCATCCAGATGCGTGCCGGTGTGTTCGTTGACGCGCAACTCAAAAAGATTGTAGCCGTCCTTGGCAATGTCGAAGATCCGGCTCATTTCAAACTGCTGACCGCCGCCGAAGGCCGGGAAGGTCGGGTGCATCTCGTGGGTCATGTCCGAAATCTTAGTCGGTGCCTGGGCCATGGCCGGCATGGCGCCGGTGAAGGAGGCAGCAGTCGCGACACCAGCGCTGACGGCGGTTGCCCTGAAGAAGTCCCGCCGGGACAGCATGCGTTGCTTGACGGACTGGATGACGCAGAAATCGCACATGAGAATTCCCTCCAATTGACAAGGCACCGGCCCGTTTCGGAGCCGGGCCTTGCCAATCCTAGCAGAATTACTCAGGCGTGCAGCTTGCCGCTGCAATCAACCCGGCCGCGATGCCGCCTGCGATCTCGCGTTGACCCAGATGAGCCGTCTGACGCATGGACATGAAAACCTCCACCAGACTGCCGGCAAGCTGGTCAGGGTCGAGCGGCTGCAGGGTCTCAAGATTCAGGTCTGCCGGCAGGTCTCTCAAATCGGCGGCAACCGGTTGACCCTTGCAGGCAAAGTCCTGACCTGCCAGATCAAACACGTAGGTATTTGCCATTTGCGGAACACGGAGATTGATCACCTGTGCCAGAGGTTCGAAAACCAGCTGCCAGCGGGTCTCCGGATTGGACAACCGGTTCAGAACACCAAAGGCCTCCGTGGAGGTGATGCCCTTTCTGGCGAACCGGGTGGCATTGGCGGCGATCGCAAAGCGGTCGAGACTGTTGTCCTCATCGGACCGCTGGCGTTCGGGAATAGGCATGTCGCCGCCAAATCCCCGGTATTGGCCAAGGTGATCAAATGACAGCTCGTAGCCGTTGTTTGTCAGCGCCGGAACCGGCAAACCGGCGCCCGTGTTCACGGACAATCCGTCTGCCGTCGGTGTCACGACCGCCGCCTCACCCGTGCCGTCAAACAGGAAATAGTGGATCGGCACTAGTCCCTCGATGCGGATCCTGTCCAGCGACGCCAGCGCCTCCTCCACCGACCCGGATGTGTCGAGCAGGTACTGGATGAATTCAAGCTCGCTCAGGGCCGGCGCAGCCTGGGGACCACCATAGACAGCCGCCTCGTTCCACATGAGCGTAACCACCAGACCCGCACTATTCATGCCGGCCGTCGGCATGCCGGGCCCGATCTGATTGACAGTGATGCTGCCAAAACGGGCCACCCATTTCGCCGGTGCCGCCTCCAAGACGGACTGACGCCGGATCTTTGCCGGGTTCAAGATGAGATAGCCCGCGCCGGTTTCGGCAAAATCGAAATTGTAACTGAGAAGGGGCGCGGTCTGCGCCGGAAAGGCGACAGTGGAACAGGCCATGCCCTGGGTTACCGGGACAGCAATGGCAAGGCAAAACACCGCAAGGGCGCGGACCCGTTGTTTGAGCCGCCGAACAGGAACATCCATGGTTTCCTCTTGTTTCATGCGCTAATCTGAAGTTCAGACATGCGCCGTGGGTCCGGCAGTTCCAAGGAGGATTTCGCCAAGTGCAGCAATCATTCGCCAACAACACCCTTGTTCGCCAGATGCTGCTCGACCTGATGGCGCCCTTCCTGTCACGGCACAGCATTTTGTTGCTTGCCACGCTCGCCGGTCTGGCCGGACTGGTCGGTCCTTTCGGTACCTACGACATCTTTCCACCCGGAGAGAGGCTGATCTATTGGGCCGCGATTGTCCTCGGCACTGCCGGCATCGGCCACGCCGCAACATCCGGCCTGGAACGCACCCTGCGCAGACTGGGTGTTCCCGTCTGGCTCGAACTGGCTGCAATCGCCTTTCTGGCAGCCGTGCCGGTCTGTCTGGTGGTGGCCCTGGTGAGTTTGGTCTTCGGCTTCAACCCGTTTTCGGGTCATCTGCCGGTGCTGTACCTGCAATGTGTTGCCGTTCTCGGCGGTATTGCTGTCCTGTTTCACTTGGCAGCGCCTTCTCCGGTCGCGGACGCGTCGGACGAAAAAGAGCAGCGCGCGGCCAGACCCATGCTGCTCGATCGCCTTCCGGTGGCCAAGCGTGGCCGTATTCTGCGATTGAGCGCGCAGGATCACTACGTAGAGGTGGTCACGGAAAATGGAAACGCCCTGATCGCCATGCGCTTCCGGGATGCAATCGCCGAAGCATCGCCGGAACCGGGCCTGCAATGCCATCGCTCTCACTGGGTGGCGCTGCATGCCATTCAGGGGCGCACACGCAAAGACAAACGCGCCGGGCTAACGACGACTTGTGGTGCTTTCGTCCCCATAGGACGCACCTACAGTACTTCTGTGACGCGGGCGCTGCAGGGCGCGTAGGTCGAGATCTGACCAGGCATCTCGCATCGAAAGGTTCGCCCGTATCGTCCGACCAGTTCAGACACAAATTAACTCTAGGTCCTCTTCTCCTGGGTAGCTAGTTAAAATTGTCCATGCGTTGATTAAGCAAGGTTCCCGAAACCAGTTTTGGTCCAAAGTTCTTTTCTTTTTCAATAACTTTCCCGCCCTAAATTGCATGGCAGACATGTTTATCCGGAAATTAACTTGACCAAGTTTATAAAATCCATATCTGTGTCGTCGTCCCAGACATAAACCGGATACTCAAAGGAAAGGCACCTTGACTGTGCGGACGGTTCTACTTGCCATTTTTTTTACGTTGGCATGCCTGCCGGCAAAAGCGGAGCAGCTGAATGTGTCGCTCATCGGTGGCGGCTATGGCCGCTCCGTGTTTTTTGAATATGGGCAACGTTTCAAAGCCGAGACAGGCATCGACATCAAGTGGACGGTCAAGCACGACGCCGACTACAAACAAAGCCTTAACGGCTGGTTTGAGGGCGCTGAGACCCCTGATGTCATTCAATGGCAGGGCGGCGAACGCCTGTTTCAGTATGTCCGCAAAAACTGGGTTGAGCCGATTACGGACTTTTGGATCGACAATAGCCTGGGTTCGTCTTTCACACCCGCGATCCAGGGAACCGTTACCTATGGCCAAGAGATCTATGGGGTGCCCTACAGTTTCTATCACTGGGGCTTCTACTACAAACACAGCGTGTTCCAGTCGCTGGGGATCCAACCACCTCAAACCTGGGATGACTTGCTGGCCATGTGCACGACAATGCGGGCTGCCGGGCTCGAGCCGATTGTCATTGGCACAAGGTATCACTGGCCCGCAGCCGCCTGGTTCGACTATCTCAATCTGCGCCTCAACGGCAGTGACTTTCATCTCGCGCTGACGCGTGGCGAAATCAATTATACCGACGACAAGGTCAGGGACGTCTTTGATCACTGGAAAGAATTACTTGATGCGGACTGTTTTATCGCCGCCGCCACGCACCGAAAAATGAACTGGCGTGATCCGCTGCCCTATCTCTACCGCGATATGGCTGGAACCGGACTGTTTGGCAACTTCGTTACAGGGGAATTCGCCCCACGGTATGAAGCTGATTTCCGCTTCTTTCCGTTTCCGAAAATCAATGATGTACCAAGGGCGGAAGAGGCGCCGACCGATATTTTCCTTATTCCTGCGCGAAGCAAACACAAGGAAAATGCGAGTAAGTTCCTTGCTTTCATGGCCCGCGCTGACATCCAGGAAGAAATGAGTAGACGGCTCAAGACGATCCCGACCAACAAGTATGCGGCCATTTCCAACGATCGCTTTATTGCCCAGGGGTCTGATCTGCTTCAAACCGCAGATGGTGTTGCCCAGTTTTTCGATCGTGACACGCCAAAACCGATGGCCGACACAGCAACAGTTCTCTTCACGGACTTCATGGAAACGGGCGATGTAGATACAACCCTCGTCGCGCTGGAGGCCGCGAGACGGAAATTCTACCGAAAATCCGCGACGGCAGCTCTTTCTGACCTCACCCTGATCGACTGAGATCCATGCCCCTCTGGTCTAAGCTCCATTTTCAAGATGCAGCCCGCGCTGAGCCGCCAAGCGCGTCAGACCACCCTCAGGTCCGGCGATTTCTTGCCTGCAAGGGCAGATCGCGGCGCGATCGCATTCTGAAGCAGGTCGTTGAGATGCTCTTCCAGGTAGTCAACGATCGGCGACTGGGAGGTCGACTGGGTGTAGATGGCAAGCTGCGTGGCCGGAAGTTTCGGGAAACCGTCCTGCTCCTTGAGTAGTTTCACGCCTTCCTGGATCGCGCCGGAGGGCAGACAGCAGATGCCGGCCCCTGACAGCACCGCGACCTGTGCCGCCGCGACGCTGGTCGTCGTGATCCGCTCATACCACTGGCGCCCGGCGCGGGCGAGCGCGCTGAAGGCGATCTCCCGGAACGGGCAGGGCTCGGGAAACAGGATCAGCGGCAACGGGTCGGTCAGCTGGCAATCGTCACCAACCGCCCAATGCAGCGGTTCTTCCACCACGCCGTCCGGCAACGTCTTGGATCCGGTGACGAGCGCAATGGCCAGGTTGATCTCGTTGTTGCTGAGCATCTCGTGCAAGGTGGCACTGTCGGCAACCGTCATTTCCAGTTTCACATTCGGATGAATGCGCACGAAATTGCAGAAGATCGACTGCAACTGGCCTGTGGCATACCACTCCGGGAGGCCGACATGCACCGTACCGGTGAGTTCCGGCGCCGACAGGCGCAGCCGCGCCTCCTCGTGAGACCGCAGGATTTCCGTCGCGTGCTGATAGAGGATCCGGCCGGCCGGGGTGAGGTTCATGGTGCGCGCATTGCGCTCGATCAGCGGCTTGCCGACCCGGTCTTCCAGCCGGCGCAACTGTGTGCTGACACAGGGCTGGGTCCGGTTGAGCTTGGTTCCGGCATGCGTGACATTGCCGGCTTCGGCAACGGCGACAAAGGCTTCCAGCAACTCAATGTTAAAACGGCCGATCGTCACGTCCCTGCCTCCGTTTTAGCGCTGTCTCCTGTTGGATTGTCCTGCCCTCCAGCGCGCGGCAAGCATAACGTTCCATTATGATGCGCTTCAATTATAAATTTAGGAAAGAGTGAAAAATCCCGTAATCCGGGAGTCTCCTTGTCAAAACGGGTATCCGCCATGACGTTAGCGTTTTCCTTTGACCAGCCGGTGCAACGGCCCGACCAGCAGCCGGTTTTTTCAAAAATCTCGTTGCAGCAAAAAGTTCACCAGGCCATCGCCGCACATACCGAATTCAGTCTTGACCGCATTCTGACCCAGGACAATCGGGTGAAATACACCAATGCCGGATCCAGGGAGGCGTCAACGGACCATCTTGACGAAGTGTTTCATCTGATGCGGCAGCTCAATGAAGGCGGGATCGCGTCAGATACTCTTGGCCGGTTGAGGGAGGACGGGCGGTCTTTCCGGGACGCGCTTGAAGAAACCTGCGCCCGCGTCGCAAAGGATTTTTCCGGCAAACCCCTGACTTATGTCGAACTTGGTCCGGAACCCGTGAAAACGGGTTTTATCCTCAAGACCCTGATCCGCATGGGCGTCATCATTGACCGTTATGTCGCGGTCGACATCAATCCAAAGTCGGCCGGCCCGATGAAGACGGCGCTTGAACTGATCCTGCCGGGCACGGAGCTGATTTTTCTGACGGCCTCCTTCGAAGATGTGCGCCTTGCGGATGTCGTTGGCGATGCAGCCCCGGCAGCGCTGATCACCATGCTGGGTTTCCAGGAAGGCAACGACGATCCGTTCGTCGTCAACGACTGGCTTGCCGCAATCGCCCGGCCCGGAGATCTGCTGCTGTCGGAAAGCCAGCTACACGCGACGGGGCACGTCGACAAGATTTCAAGTTTCTATGCCCACCCGGCGATGCAACGCTTTTCACGCATTGCCTTCGAGCGGGCTGTCGACCGCAATTTGCCGACACTTAACCGTTTCTTTTTGCTGCCGGTTTCCTTTCGCGACGGACAAAGCGCACAGGTGGCTATCCTGGCAGAGGAATTTGCCGGTTCAATCAGTGCAAGAAACTTGCATGTCTCCAACTTCTGCCTGAAACTCACTCTCGAGCAGTACCGTCACTACCGTGAGGAGAGTGGCCGTTTCACGATCATCGGCGAGAGCGCAACGGATGACCAAACACTTCACTTCCAGCTCTCCCGCCGGATATGAGATGACCCAGCGGCAGACCCGGGGACTGACCGCCGCGGGCCTTGCCATTGTTGCCGTCACCTATGGGCTCGCGCGGTATTGCTTCGGCCTGTTTTTGCCGGATATCCGTCTTGAATTCGGGCTTACGCCGGAACTGGTCGGCCTGATCGCAGGCCTCTCCTATCTGGGATATCTCGCGGCGACCTTTGCCGGTTCGTGGTTGTCGACCATGTTCGAGCCACGCCTGCCCATTCTGCTTGGTGGTTGTGCCGCAGCAGCGGGTATGGCGCTGATCGCCTGGTCGCCCTCTCCGGCTTTTCTCGCGCTCGGCGTCTTCATCGCCGGCACCAGCCCGGGCCTTGCCTATCCACCTTTTTCCGATGTGATCGTTCGGCACACGGCGCAAAGCCGCCAGAACGTGGTTTATGCCTGGATCAATTCCGGCACGGGTTTCGGGGTCGCCTTTGCCGGTCCCCTTGCGCTTTATGCCGGTGGCGACTGGCGACTGGCCTGGCTGGTTTTTGCCGGCCTGGCGCTTGTTATCACGCTCTGGAACGGCTTTACGCTGCCGCGGCGAAGCCCGCATCTGGAAACCGGCTCCAGAAAGGTCTCGCTCTGGATCCTGCTGGAGCGCTCTGCCCGGGCCCTCTTCATATCGTCGTTCCTGTTCGGCATCGTGACGGCCGTCTACTGGACCTATGCCGTCGATCTCCTGACCACGCTGACTGGCAACCCGCGTGACGCCATCCTGTTCTGGATCGTGCTCGGAATTGCGGGCGTCACCGGCTGTTTTGCCGGCGGGCTGGTGAACCGATGGGGTCTTGGCCGGGCGTATAAGCTCCTGGCGTTTCTCGTCGGCGGCGCCATTGGCACGTTGCCACTGCTGGCCGCCAGCACACTCGGCATGTTTTTGTCCGCAGCCTGTTTTGGTGCAGGTTTCATCGTCATGACGGCCCTGTTCGGCATGTGGAGCATGCGGATCTTCCGGGCCGCACCCTCCATTGGCTTCGGGTTCACCTTCTTTCTGATCTCACTGGGGCAGGGCGCCGGGCCGGTGCTGAGCGGTTTCCTGATCCCGGTCACCGGGCAGTCCATGCTGTTTTTCGGCGCCGGGCTGATCTGCTGCGCGCTGGCCCTGGTGAATACGGCGAGTGGAAGAACGGCTCCGGCATAACAGGTGGTTATGGTGGGATTTGCCCGCATAACCGCTATTTGCTGGCATTTCCCAAAAATTGCATGCATGGTTGCAGCACGCTGTGATTGATTGAAGAATTGTGAACGGATCCATGATTATCGCCCCTACTGCCGCCAGAGGCAGCCATCTCGACATGGAATTGTGCCGGGCCATGTTTGAAAAAGACCCTGACCGGCTGCTCGAGCTGGTGTCGGACTGGCTGGAGGCCAACAGGTTGTCGCCGTCCGAGGATTTCGAGGTTCCCGCCTATCTCGACAAAGTGCTTGCCCACGCCGACAGGCCCTTTGAGCGCACACGTGACCTGCGCGTTCTGGTGTCCTAAACCAAACCAAAGTGTCATCGTTATCCTTCGCCTTGTCGTCCGACGGGCGTTCCAAACTGGTGTGTTGTTCTCGCGATGATTGTCCGTCCGGCTGTGTCTGCCGACGCCGTGGCCATGAGCCATGTTCTCTCTGAAATTCTTCAATCCTGGCAGAGCGATCGTCCAGGCGATCCAGGTCACGTGCTGGCACATTACGTCGAGCACCCGGATTCGGTCGCCTGCACCGTCGCGATCGCCGCTGACGGCAATCTGAAAGGGTTCCAGTCCCTGAAAATCGCCAGGCCGGAAAACGATTACGACGTCCCGGCGGGGTGGGGCGTTATCGGGACTTATGTCAAGCTGTGCTCGGGCCGCTCCGGCATCGGCAAGCTGCTGTTTACCCGGACACTCGATGCAGCAAGGCAGGCCGGCCTGACCAAAATCGACGCAACCATCGGCAAATCCAATTTCTCTGGTCGCGGCTATTATTCCGCCATGGGCTTTCGAACCTGGCGGGACCTGCCAACGGCAACGGGCAAGTGCCTGACCCTCGTGCCGGGTTGAGCAATCAGACGACCCCCTGATATCGGCAACAACAACCATGTCGTTCCATCTTTGTTCTTGCTCGCATCAGAAATATATGCTTGCCTGACCTGCATCTTCTGGTAGAGGGCAATCATGGTCAGCCGGGTCACAACGGTCGCGTTTCAGGGCATCGAAGCCGTGCCCGTGGATGTTCAGGTTCATGTCGGCCCTGGTGCCGTCGCCTTCAATGTGGTCGGCCTGCCGGACAAGGCGGTCGCTGAAAGCCGGGAACGGGTGCGGGCGGCCCTGTCTGCTTCCGGACTGGCCCTGCCGGCCAAACGGGTCACCGTCAATCTGGCACCTGCGGACCTGCCCAAGGAAGGCTCCCACTATGACCTGCCGATCGCTCTCGGCATCATGGCTGCCATCGGCGCCATTCCGGCAGAATTCCTGGATGGATACGCGGTTCTGGGAGAACTCGGCCTTGACGGTACGCTGGCGCCGGTCGCCGGTGTTCTTCCCGCCGCAATGGGGGCAACGGCGCTCGGCAAGGGCCTGATCTGCCCGCAAGCCAGCGGCAGCGAAGCCGCCTGGGCCGACGCGGACATGGACATTCTGGCGCCGCGCTCGCTGATCCAGCTCGCCAACCATTTCAAGGGAACGCAAGTGCTCACCCGCCCGGTGGCGCGCCTGCAGGGTGATCTTGGTCCCTTGCCGGATCTCGCCGAGGTCAAGGGCCAGGAGACCGCCCGGCGCGCGCTGGAAATCGCGGCAGCAGGTGGCCACAACCTCCTGATGACCGGACCGCCCGGTTCCGGAAAGTCCATGCTGGCGAGCCGCTTGCCCTCGATCCTGCCGCCTCTCACCCCGCGCGAGCTTCTGGAAGTCTCGATGATCGCTTCGCTCTCCGGAGAACTTGCAGAAGGCAAACTGACCGACAGGCGGCCGTTCCGGGCGCCGCATCACTCCGCCTCCATGGCCGCACTTGTGGGCGGCGGTCTGAAGGCCCGCCCGGGCGAGGTTTCCCTTGCCCATAACGGCGTGCTGTTTCTCGACGAATTGCCCGAGTTCAATCCGCAGGTGCTCGACAGTCTGCGCCAGCCACTGGAATCCGGCGAAGCCGTGATCGCCCGGGCCAATCACCGTGTGACCTACCCGGCACGGATCCAGCTGGTTGCGGCCATGAACCCCTGCCGCTGCGGTCATGCGGGAACCCCGGGCCACCAGTGCCGACGCGGTGAGCGCTGCGTCACCGATTATCAGGCCCGTGTCTCCGGCCCGCTGCTCGACAGGATCGATGTCCGGATCGAGGTGCCGGCCGTCACCGCCGCGGACCTGATCGGCCCGGTGGCCAGTGAAAGTTCCGCCGATGTCGCGAAGCGTGTCGCCGCCGCGCGCAAGATCCAGGAAGACCGGTTCTTCAAACTGGGCCTTGCCTGCCGCACCAACGCCCAGGCACCGGCTTCCGCTGTCGAAACCATGGCTCAGCCGGACGACAAGGGTCTTGCGTTTCTGCGCGACATCGCCGAACGCCTCGCCTTGAGCGCCCGCGGCTATCACCGGGTTCTGAAACTGGCCCGCACACTTGCCGATCTCGACGGACTGGAGCAGGTCGGGCGCATTCATCTGGCGGAGGCCATGAGCTACCGAGGGCAGGACATGACCCGGCGCGCGGCATAAGAAATTCTTTTTGATGGAGGAGATCCGTCATCGCCGGTATGAAGTCCCCTCTAGCATTGAACTTTCAGAAAGTGTCCAACTTGAGCGTCAATGATCAAATCAAGGAACGCGCCCGGGGCTGTCTCCTTGGCCAACTCACCGGTGATGCCCTCGGATCTGCTGTGGAGTTCAAGGATTCCTACGAAATTGCTGACCGTTATCCGGATGGTGTGCGGACACTCAAGGATGGCGGGACCTGGAACCTGATTGCCGGACAGCCAACAGATGACAGCGAGATGGCGCTCGCGCTGGCGCGCAGTCTGGTGGTGGCCGGCAGGTTTGACGCCGGGCTTGTCGCTGACGCCTATGTGCGCTGGTTGCAGTCAGACCCCTTTGATATCGGTTACACCACCTCAAGTGGCCTTGAGGCTATCTCGGCCGGGCGCCGTGCAACCTCGGGAAGCCAGGCCAACGGTGCCTTGATGCGCATCAGCCCGGCAGGCATCTTTGCAAACGCTGATCCCGGACTGGCCGCCAGGATCGCAGCGAAGGATGCTCTTCTGACCCATCCTCATCCGGTTTGTCAGTCTGCAAATGCGGCCTACGCAGCCGCGATTGCGGTCGGCATTGCAGGTGGTGACTGTGCGGATATGTGGCAGGCCGCCCATGAGCATGCGGCGTCAGGTTCAAAATACCGATCGGGCGCAGCTCCGGTTCGGGATCGCCTGGAAGCGGCTCGTCGCGGCCCGCCCGAGGACTTTCAAGAGAGGACTTTCAAGATCAGATGGGCTGGGTGCTGACCGCCTTTCAGAACGCCTTCTTCCATCTGTTTTCAGGTGGTGCGCTGGAGGACGCGGTTGTCTGGACCGTTGGCAGCGGTGGCGATACCGACACAAATGCGGCAATTGCGGGCGCCTTGCTGGGATCGTTGCAAGGTGAGGGCAGCATTCCGGCGCAATGGCGCGAGGCTGTCCTGTCGTGCCGGCCCGATCAAAACAGCGCCACCGCACATCCCCGACCGGAGGAATACTGGCCTGTTGATGCACTTGATCTTGCCGACAGACTGGTGCGCGCTCGGGCTGCTTCGGCCGAGCGTCACGAGAGTGGTCAAGCCGATCTATCCTGAACCACCTGGTGAAACGCCTCGATCAGTTTCGGGATGGTGGCACCGTTGAGCCGTGCGACATTGACCCGACCGCCCTTGACCACGTGGATGCCATGATCTCGGGTCAGGGCGCGCTCCTGATCGCTGTCCAGCGGCAAAAGGGAAAACATACCGGATTGTCCGCCCAGAAACGCCAGCGTGTCCCGCTGGTACCGTTCCTGCTCCAGCAGGACTATTTGCTGCCGAATACCGGCTACACGCAGGCGCATCTCGTCAAGCTCCCACAACCAGAGCGCCTTGAGATCGGGATCCTGCAATATGCGCCGTACCACTGCGGGGCCATGGTCCGGTGCATGTGAACTGCCGGAACGAATGATGGCGGAAACCGCGCGCTGAAGGCGGGCTCTGGTTTCCGGCCTGCTCTTCAGGAAAAGCGCACCGGCACGATCCCGGTAGATGCCAAAGGATTTCGATAGCGTCACGCAGACAATGCATTCCTCGAAACGCGCGACAATCTTCCTGAGCGGCTCGCAATCGGCTTCAAAGCCCTTGCCGAAGCCGAGATAGGCTAGATCGATCCAGGGAACCACCCCGAGCCGCTCGAGATGGTCCAGAAGCCGGCCAAACTGCTCGTCTGTCATGTCAACGCCGGTTGGATTGTGGCAAGCACCCTGAAACAGGAAGAGATCGCCGGGTCTGGCTGCTTCAAGTCCCGACAGCATCTCTTCAAACCGCATTTGGACACGCGACTTGTCGTAGTAGGGAACCGAACGCCACTGCGCGCCGGCCGCTGTCAGGATTGGCACGTAATTGCCGTATGTCGGGGTCTGCAACCAGATTGTCGGGCTGGCGGGCAACTGCGCGGCAAGATCCGCAACGACCCTCAGGGCAACGGCGCCACCGGCCGTTTGCGCGCTGACGAACTGATAGTCGGAGTAGGCACTGTTTCCGCACAGCTCCTTTCCGAGAAGGCTGCAATAGACCGGATCGCCCGTCAGGGCGGTGTAGGCCTTGGTTTCCTGCCAGTCGATCAGGTCCCTTTCGGCGCGCTTCACGGAAGTCAGGATCGGGGTCTGACCCTGTTCATTTTCATAGACCCCTACTGTGAGGTTCAGTTTGTCGGTACGAGGATCCTGTGCAAAGAGATCTGCCCCGATCATGATCGGGTCGACAGGATAGTCGCCAACGCCTCCAAACATGCCTGCCTTCCCCCGTGCTTGACCTGCACCTGAAGCGCACAGCTTCACGCCAGGGTTCTGCCCATCTCAATAGCGCGGTCGCGCGCCCTGGTCATTGCCTCATTGATGATTTGACCAAATCCGGCCTGCTGCAGACACGAGACTGCCGCGTGTGTTGTGCCACCAGGTGAGGTGACACGCTGTCTCAGTTCGCAGAAGGTCAACTCCGTGTCCGCCGCCATTCGGGCTGCGCCGAGCGCCGTCTGCAACGTCAGGCGGCGCGCATCCTCGGCCGCAAGACCAAGGTTTTGCCCTGCGCGGACCATTTCCTCCATCAACAGGAAGAAATAGGCTGGCCCGCTGCCCGCGACGGCAGTCACTGCATCGAGCTGAGTTTCTGTCGGGAACCGGAGGCTCAAGCCTATGGAGGACAAGATGTCCATTGCCTGGTCGAGATGCGCAGCCGACACATGCCGGTTCGCATAGAAGCCCGTCGCACCAAGCCCGAACGTCGCGGGAGAATTCGGCATCGCCCGCAGAATTGCGACAAGCTCACCGAGAATTTCCTCCAGCACAGCTGTCGTTGTACCCGCGGCAATGCTGATGACCAACTTGCCCTCCAGGACAATCGCATCAGCAATCTGTTTCGCAACCACCGGGACTACGTCAGGTTTGACTGCAAGCACAATGATGCTCGCCCGGCGGCAGGCTTCAACAAGATCTACCGTTGTGCCGACCTCGAAGCGTTCCTGCAACTCCAGACGTCGGGCCTTGCCTGGTTCGACGATCCGAAGATCGGAGGGCGATGTGCCTGCCTCCAGCAAGCCCGCGACCATGGCTGACGCCATGTTACCGCCGCCAATGAAAGTGATTTGCTGGCTCATGATCGGTCTCAGAACCGTGTCACAACTGTCGCCCCGACGGACTGGAACTTGTCCATATCCATCAGGACCTGCACAGAGGCTTCCAGGCTGATCTGCTCGCCAACCAACTGATCCGGCGCCAGTTTGCCAGAAAGAACCATGTCCAGCATCGCCCCGTACCGGTGCGCCTGCATGCCGTGACTGCCAAGGATTTCCAGTTCGTCGGCAATCACTTTGGCCATGGGTATCTGCGGCTGTGCATGGTCGGCGAGCATCAGGCCAACCTGAACATGCTTGCCGCGCTTGCGCAGGTTGCTGACGGAATTGAAGCAGGTTGTCGGATGGCCAAGTGCATCCAGCGACACATGGACGCCACCTCTTGTCGCCTCGATCACTTCCTCGGCGATCCGGTCGGATTTCGCGGCGTTTATCGTTTTGACGGCTCCGAAATCAGCCGCAAGCGCCAGTTTGTCGTCAGCAATGTCCACCGCAATCACATTGGCGCCGACCGCATTGGCGATCATGATCGCCGACAGTCCGACGCCGCCACATCCATGCACCGCAACCCACTGTCCGGCGGACGTCTTCCCCTGGTCGACAACTGCCCGGAAGGATGTCGCAAAACGGCAACCGAGGCTGGCGGCCGTTGCAAATGCAATGCTGTCTGGCAGCGCGACCAGATTGAGGTCCGCGTGATGTATGCCGACATATTCGGCGAAGGAGCCCCAATGGGTGAAGCCGGGCTGGAACTGGCTCTCGCAGACCTGTTGATGGCCGGCGTGACATTCCGGACAGGAACCGCAGCCGCCGACGAACGGCACCGTGACACGGTCGCCAACCTTCCAGTTCTTGACATCCTTGCCAATGGCCTGAACGGTGCCGGCGAGTTCGTGGCCGGGCACATGCGGCAGCGTGATATCCGGATCGTGGCCCATCCAGCCGTGCCAGTCGCTGCGACAGACGCCGGTGGCTTCAACCTTCAGCACCACACCATGCGGTTCGGGCACCGGATCGGGCACTGTGGCCACGGTCGGGGCCTGCGCGAAGGTTTCATAAAGCACGGCTTTCATGGGCGGTTTCTCTTGGCTGATGAGCGGAATGAACGATCAGTATCCTAGCTGATCCGGCTGAAAGAGCTTTGCCGAATTCACTTCAATTTCGAAGTTTTTGAGGCTAATCTGCCAAAATCAAAACAATTTGTAGCAGATGCTTCTCCATGTCGAAGATAGACCGAATTGACGCCGACATCCTGTCCCGTCTGCAAAGCGACGGCAGACTGTCCAATGCCAGACTTGCCGAACAGGTTTCCTTGAGTGAAACACCTTGCTGGCGGCGCTTGAAACGTCTTGAGAAAACCGGGGTGATCGAGGGCTATCAGGCGGTCGTCAACCGGCGTGCGCTCGGACTTGGCGTGATGGCCTTTGTGCAGCTGACCTGCTCCGAACATGACGAGGAGACAACCGCGGAATTCCAGAACGCCATCGAGGCCAGCCCACAGGTCCTGTCCTGCCACAACACAACGGGGGACGCCGATTTTCTGCTGCAGGTCGTGGCCAGCGACCTCGACGATTACAGCCGTTTTGTCGAACAGGTCATCCGCAGGCTGCCGGGCGTGACCAGTATCCGCTCCAATCTCTCCCTGAGGGAACTGAAATCGTCCAACAGGCTTCCCATTCCGGAGGCTGTCTTCCGCTGACAGGCGGGCTGATCCGTGTGCTTCTTAAGCGACTTGTTAGGATCTGGCTGCCAGTATGCCCTCTCAGACTGAAGACCAGCCCGAACCGGAAAAAGCGATGGCGGACGGAGTGAAGCCGAAAAAATCATCGGTCAGCCAAACCGAATGGACCCTCTATTCCCTGGCCGTTGCCACCGCCACCCTTGTGACGCTGGCAGCCATTGTGGCTCACCTGACCTGATCTCCTGCATGAGACCGCAGCAGCCGGTCAAACCCTTGTGCCACCTCAGCTTCCTTGCAATGGCAACCGCCGCTCACCATGTGATTTCGCAGGTTATCACCCCCAACGCATACAAGGAGACGCCATATGCTGGTCACCACCACAAACACCATCCAGGGCCGGGATCTGGACTACAAGGGCCTGGTGACCGGTGAGGCGATCCTCGGGGCAAATCTCTTCAAGGACCTTTTTGCCGGTATTCGCGACATTGTCGGCGGCCGCTCCGGTGCCTATGAGGAAGAACTCGCCAAGGCACGCGAGATTGCCGTCAATGAAATGTGCCAGCAGGCCCAGGCCATGGGTGCCAATGCGGTGATCGGCGTCGATCTCGACTATGAAACCGTTGGCCAGAACGGCTCCATGCTGATGGTCAGCGCCACCGGAACCGCCGTGATTGTCCGCTAAGTCCAAGCGTGGCCCCTTCCATTCGTATCGCACCAGGGTTTCCTGAAACCGAACGGCTCACTGCCGTTCGGCTGTTCTGGCAGGCTTTTTCGGGAAAGCTGGGCACCGTCATGGCGCCGGAAGCAAAGGCTCTTGAGTTCCTGGAACGCGTGATGGATCCCGGCTTTGCGCTTGGCGCCCTCAACCGGGAGGGTCAACTGATCGGTCTGGCCGGTTTCAAGACAGCGGAAGGGGCGCTGGTCGGGGGTGGTCTGAAAGACATGACTTCGGTCTACGGCCTGATCGGAGGAACCTGGCGCGGATTGCTGCTTGACGTTCTGGAACGGGAGACGGAGCCGGACTGCCTGCTGATGGACGGCATCTTCGTGGCCAAGCAGGCACGCGGCCAGGGTGTCGGCAGCGCCTTGCTTGAGGCCATCTGCAACGAGGCCCGTCAACGTGGTCTTTCCCGCGTGCGCCTCGATGTGATCGACAGCAACCCCAGGGCAAGGGCGCTCTATGAACGGGCAGGCTTTGCCGCGATCAGCGAGGAGAAAACGGAGATTTTTGAATTCCTGTTCGGCTTTGCGTCGTCGACACGGATGGAACGGGCGGTTTGAAGCCTGTCACCGGATTCCAGCATCTTGTGTCTCCGAGAAGGCGCAACGCATTCCGGCCCAATGATTTTTCCGGTCTTTCCCGTTTTTCCGATTGATGCTCTAGTGCCGAAAACACCGGACCAGGAGCTTCAGGAATGTCCTCACACGGCTATGAAGGCGGGCGGCTCAATCTGCCCTTTGTCGGCATCTGCACCTTCGGCAAGTATCCCCACCAGCCGGACTGGGACAATATCGACGCGGATGTTGCCGTTCTGGGTGCCCCGTTTGATTTTGGCACCCAGTGGCGCTCCGGTGCGCGCATGGGGCCGCGGGCGATCCGTGAGGCCTCGACCCTGTTTTCCTTCGGTCATGCCGGCGCCTATGACTTTGAGGACGACATCACCTATCTGACCCCGGAAACGACCCGGATCGTCGATCTGGGCGACGCGGACATTGTCCACACCGACACGATGGAAAGCCACAAGCGGATCGAGTTCGGTGTGCGCAAGATCCTCGCTGCCGGTGCCCTGCCCGTGGTGCTGGGCGGCGACCATTCGATCAACATTCCCTGTATCAACGCTTTTGACGGCGAAGATCCCATCCACGTGGTGCAGATCGATGCCCATCTCGACTTTGTCGACGAGCGGCACGGGGTGCGCTATGGCCACGGCAATCCGATGCGGCGGGCCGCCGAAAAGCCCTATGTGACCGGCCTGACCCAGATCGGCATCCGCAACGTTTCCTCAACCGCGCGGGACGGCTATGAGGATGCCCGCCGCATGGGCTCGGACATCCAGTCAGTCCGCCACGTGCGCAAGCTCGGCACCGAGGGCATGCTGGCGCGCATTCCGGAAGGAAAACGCTATTATCTGACCATCGACATCGACGCGTTCGATCCGTCGATCGCACCGGGCACGGGCACGCCCAGCCATGGCGGCTTTCTCTATTACGAGGTGCTGGAACTGATCGACGGCCTGGCAAGACGCGGTGACATTGTCGGCATCGACCTGGTGGAAGTGGCGCCGGACTATGATCCGACCGGCACCACCAGCATTCTGGCCGCGCAGATCCTGATGAACACGATCGGCCGGGTGCTGCATCACCGGTAGGCCTGGTCTTTCGTGCTTCAGCGGAACTCTTAACACCCAATCTGAAGTGCAATTTCCGTCGCACGGTCCCAGGAAATGCCATCTCTCTGATCTACGGCCAATGGATGGATCTGGTCGTCATGAATTCTTATCTGTGGCCGTTGCGTCCCCCAGAAGACGTCCACAGGCAGGTTGACCATCGTTTCACCGCGCTTGTGATAGCCGGGCAGTGCGACCAACAGCCAGCCAAAAGATCCGTCACCTGTCTGATCCTGCGCGAAGGTTTCGACATAGCGAAAGAAATTTGCCTTGCTCTGGGACACCCAAACACCCCAGAGAAAACCGTCCGCACAGTCCCTGATCGGAATTTCAAGTGTTGCGCGAATAAAATAGGTTTCGCCATCCACAACGCAAAGATCGCTGTCAATTTTCACACGCTTTGCGCGTTCTTCTTTGGGCAACCCCGCGATATGTGGTGGCTCCTGAGGTGCAAACGACGGTCCACCTTCCTGCACTATGCCGCAACACGTGCAGGTGTACGAGAAAGTTTTTCTGTGGCCGTCGATTGCAATTGGCATAGGCCTTAAAGACCTTCGAACAGCGCCGTCGACAGATACCGCTCGGCGAAGGACGGGATGATGATGACGATGTTCTTGCCTGCCATCTCCTCCCGCTGACCGACCCGGATGGCTGCCGTCAGTGCAGCGCCCGAGGAAATGCCGACCGGCAGGCCCTCGGTCCTGGCGACTTCGCGCGCCATGGCGAAGGCGTCCTCATTGGCAACGGTCTGGACTTCGTCGAATACGCTCGTGTCGAGAATGGCTGGCACGAACCCGGCGCCAATGCCCTGGATCTTGTGCGGACCCGGTTCGCCGCCGGACAGGATCGGACTGTCGGCCGGCTCCACCGCAACAACGTGGAGACCCGGCTTGCGCGATTTCAGTACCTGGGAAACGCCGGTGATGGTGCCACCGGTGCCGATGCCGGAGACAAACACGTCGACCTTGCCGTCCGTGTCGTTCCAGATTTCCTCCGCCGTGGTGTTGCGGTGGATCTCCGGGTTGGCCGGGTTTTCGAACTGCTGCGGCATGATCGCGCCATCGATATCGGCGATCAGTTCCTCGGCGCGGGCGATCGCGCCCTTCATGCCTTTCGGGCCTTCGGTCAGCTCCAGTTCCGCGCCCAGGATCTTGAACATCTTGCGGCGTTCGACCGACATGGTTTCGGGCATCACCAGGATCAGCCGGTAGCCCTTGGCGGCAGCAACAAAAGCAAGCGCGATGCCGGTGTTGCCGGATGTCGGTTCCACGAGTGTGGTCTTGCCCGGTTCGATCTTGCCGTCCGCTTCCATCGCCTCGATCATCGCGACACCGATACGGTCCTTCACGCTGGAAATCGGGTTGAAGAATTCCAACTTGGCCAGAAGATTGGCTTTCACGCCGTGGGCCTTGGCAAGGCGGTCCAGGCGAACGATCGGCGTGTCGCCAATGGTCTCGGTGATCGAGCCATAGATCTTGCCGCGGCCGCTGGTCTTCATGGTCATGACGGGTCTCCCTGATCGGCCGGGGAGGGATCCGCCGGCATCCTTATTCACTTGAAACGGTAAGATAATACGGGGCCCGGCAAGATTTAAGAGGCGCAAAATGCCTTTGCAGGCGGTCCCGTAAAACCTTTTTCCAGAAATCCTTCAAGGCGTGGAAAGCAACAGGCCGGGCAGGTCCGACATGTTCTCGAACAGAATTCCCCCGGCTTCCGTCATCGCCTCCCGGTCACAGGCCGGATCCTCGACAAAGGCAAAAACCCGCATGCCGGCCGCTGTTGCGGCTCTGACCCCGGGGACACTGTCCTCCACCACCACACAGGTCTCCGGCGCGTGGCCCATCTTTTGCGCCGCGAGCAGAAAGACATCCGGCGCCGGCTTGCCGCGCGCGCAGTCTTCTGCGGAATAGAGCCGTCCTTCCAGCCGCGGCAACAGACCGGAGCTGCCAAGGGTGGTTCTCATTTTCCGGTACTTGCCCGACGACCCGACACAATAGGGAATACCCGCCGCGTCAAGCCTGTCCAGAACCTCGACGATCCCTCTGATGGCCGGCACACCTGCCTTGAAGCGTTCCAGATCCCGCTGGCGGACCTCTTCGGGCCAATCGGCCGGCAGGGTTTTTCCAGTCAGCTCTTCGATCTTCCGTTGCACGTCTTCCAGTGTCCGGCCCATGAACAGCTTCTGACAATCCGGTCCGGTCATCGGATGACCCAGTTCGGTGACCATTTCGGCGAGGTTCTGATTGGCCATGCGTTCGGTATCAACGAGGACGCCGTCGCAGTCGAAGATCACAAGGCTTGGAGGCATTGGCATGGTATCCCCGATCACGATCAGCTGCGGCCGGTCGAGCCGAAACCGCCGGTGCCGCGTTCCGTTTCGGACAGACTGTCAACCTCGCGAATGGAGGCCTGCAGGCAGGGCGCAATCACCATCTGGGCAATGCGCTCGCCGCGGGTGATCTCAAACGCGGCATCACCGAGATTGATCAGGATCACCTTCACCTCGCCGCGATAGTCGGCATCGATCGTGCCGGGCGTGTTCAGGACCGTGACCCCGTGTTTGGCGGCAAGTCCGGACCGGGGCCGAACCTGCGCTTCGAACCCGGCGGGCAGGGCCATGGCCAGGCCCGTCGGGACCAGGGCACGCGCGCCAGGAGCGAGCTGCATGGGCGCGTCAACGGCGGCATAAAGGTCCAGCCCGGCGGCAAGGTCCGACTGATAGGCGGGCAGAGGCAGGTCTCGTCCATGCTCGAGACGTTTCAATTCCAGGGTAACGGTCATCGGATTTCCAGCTGTGCGGTTTCAAGGCGAGTGACGACATTCGCGAGGCCCTGTCAAGTTTGGCAGGGGGATCAGATTATTCCGCATTAAAATCAGACAACTACTTGCGGTCGTTACACAGTCCTGAAACACTCTCACCCATCGTAATGTTGCCGTGTTTGGGAGATTTGCAACATGAGACGTATGATTTTCGCATTGACCGCCAGCCTTATGCTGGCAAGCACCCCCGCAGCCCTTGCGCAGACCGTCGGATTTGCCGAAGCCATCAAGATCCTGGCGGCCAGCTGCGGCAGTGACATTGAAAAATTCTGCAAGTCCGCAACCCTTGCCAATAACGGCATCGGCCAGTGCCTGGACAAGAACCAGGCCAAGGTTTCCCAGAAATGCAACGCCGATCGTGTCGTTGTGCGGTCCCTGATCGAAGAACGCCTCGCGGCCCAGGCGGCCGCGCCGAAAATCTGCGCGCGCGATGCCGCCCAGCGCTGCCAGGGTGTCAAGCCGGGCGCCGGCCATGTTCTGCGCTGCCTGCTGAAAGCCCAGCGCACCGTCAGCGCCAAATGCAACACCGCCATCGACCTGGCTGGTTATCGCTAATTCCGGACTCGGGAGCTTCCTATGAAAAAGATCCTTCTGGCCGGTTTTTCGGCCGCCATTCTTGCCGTCTCCACCGTTGCCGGTTCGGCACAGACCGAGCTCAGCCGCAACCAGATCATCAATTCGCTTCAGGGCGCACAACAGAAAGTGGATGTCAGCGCGGACGATCTGCAAAAAGCAGCCTTTGAGAATATCCAGAAATATCCGGGCGCCAACTCACCCGGCAACCTGCCGCTTTGGGACAAGCTTGCCTCCCTGCGCCAGTTCAACATCGAAATCACCTTCGACTTCGACAGCGCACGTATCAAACCGTCGTCTTACGAGGCCGTCGGCCTGATCGCGGACGCCCTGCACACGCCCTATCTGCAAGGCCAGACTTTCTACATCGTCGGTCACACCGATGCCAAAGGCGCGCGCGAATACAATCTGGAACTGTCCATCCGGCGCGCCAAGGCCATTCGCGAAGCCCTGGTCACAACCTTCCAGGTGCCCGGCAAGTACCTGTTTGCGGTCGGCATGGGCGAAGAACAGCTGCGCGATCCGGCCAACCCGGACGCCGCTGTCAACCGTCGCGTCCAGCTGATCAACGTCGGATATCGTTGATCTGAAGGACGAGCAAAAACCAACCGTCCGCCAGAATCTGGCGGGCGGTTCTTTTTACAATACCTTTTAATACTCTTAATTGTTCATCAATCCTGAACAGCGATTTCGCAATTTCTGGTCTAAAGGAAACGCACCCAAGGACCTATTCTCCAGCACAGACTGAAAAAGTGATGGAGTTGACCGGTGGGTTCGACGCAGCAATCAATATCGCCCGTTTTCTTCGCCCATGGCGCGCCGACGCTCGCCCTTGAAGACACTGCCGCGAGCCGGTTTCTGAAAGGCTTTGCCGCCTCTCAGCCGACACCAAGGGCAATTGTCATCCTGTCTGCACATTGGGAAACGGAGGGACTGAAGATGTCCGCGCCCGGTCCCTTGCGCACCTATCACGATTTCCGCGGATTTCCGGCCCCCCTCTTCGACATCACCTACCCGGCCGTTGCCGACGAAGCTCATGTCGACGAGGCCGCGCGCCTTCTGGAGGCCGCCGGTCACGACCTGGAACTGGACAGCGACTGGGGGCTCGATCACGGCGCCTGGGTGCCATTGTCGCTGGCCTATCCGACCGCCAGCATACCCGTGGTCGCCCTGTCCTTGCCCCATGACAGCACCCCATCCTCGGTCCATGCGCTCGGCAAGGCCCTGTCACCGCTCAAGGACAAGGGCGTTCTTCTGGCCGGTTCCGGAAGCACAACCCACAACTTGCGGGAATTCGGGCCTCAAGGATCGCAGCCCCCCGACTGGGCGGCCGATTTCGACCGTTGGCTGGATGACGGCCTGCAATCCGGATCAATCGGCTATTTCGACGATCTGGAACGTGCACCGTCCTTCCGCAGAAGTCACCCGACAGATGAACACCTGCTGCCGCTCTTCTTCGCGTTTGGCGCAGGTGGTCCGGATGCAAGGGCTCAATTGCTCCATCGCAGCTACGAATACGGCTCGATCAGCATGAGCTATTTCCGTTTCGCCGCCTGACCGAAAGGCTTTATCTGGCGGCCAGTTCTTCTGCCGCGCGCGCAATGATCCGGCGGGCCACCTCGACCTTGTCCAGCTCGGGCCAGTCCTCCACACCGCTTCGGCTGACGAGGCGGATGGTATTGGCGTCTCCTCCCATGATGCCGGTTTCCGGACTGACGTCATTGGCGACGATCCAGTCGGCTTTCTTGCGTTCCAGCTTGCCGCGGGCATTGTCGATCAGGTTCTGGGTCTCCGCGGCAAAGCCGATCAGCAGCTTTGGCCTGAGACTGTCGTGATGGCCGATGGTCGCCAGAATGTCCGGGTTTTCGGTCAGGTCCAGGGCAGGCGGCTTGCCGCTGCCGTCCTTCTTGATCTTTTCCGAGCCCTCGCTGGCAACACGCCAGTCGGCCACGGCTGCTGCCATGATCGCGATATCCGCCGGCAGGTTGCTTTCGACAGCCGCCAGCATCGCTGATGCCGACTCCACGTGGACGACATTGATATTGGCGGGATCGGCCAGTGTCACCGGACCTGAGACAAGGGTGACACGCGCGCCGGCCTCAAAGGCGGCTCTGGCCAGCGCGTGCCCCTGTTTGCCGGAGGACCGGTTGGCGATGTAGCGCACCGGATCGATCGGCTCGTGCGTCGGGCCGGAGGTGATCAGCACGTGCCGTCCTGCCAAAGGCAACGCCCCGTCAGCCATCGCATGCTCCCGCAGCGTGGCTTCGGCCGCGGCGACGATCTCCAGCGGCTCGCTCATGCGGCCGATACCTGCTTCACCCTTTTCCGCCATTTCCCCGCGCGCCGGACCACAAATGGCCATACCACGCTCCGTCAGCGTGGCCAGGTTGCGCTGGGTCGCCGGGTTCTGCCACATTTTGGGGTTCATCGCAGGTGCCAGCAGCACCGGTTTGTCGGTCGCCAGCAGCACGGCGGTCGCCAGGTCATCGGCAATACCGTGGGCCATCCTGGCCATAAGATCGGCAGTCGCTGGCGCAATCAGGATCAGGTCATGGTCGCGGGCCAGCCGGATATGGCCGACATCGTGCTCGGCCTCCCGGTCGAACAGGTTGGTGAACACTTTCTCGGCGGAAAGCGCCCCGACAGAGAGCGGCGTGATGAATTCCTGCGCGCCCCGGGTCATCACCGGGATCACCCGAGCCCCGCGCTCCTTCAGCCGGCGGATCAGATCGAGGGACTTGTAGGCAGCGATGCCGCCACTGATGATCAGAACGATCTCTTTGCCGCTCAGCATCTACTCGTTACTCCCGATGGTCGCGGTGGATGGTCCGTCAGAACCCGGTTCTGAAATCTCTCGGGGCGGGCGAAATGACCTGGGCTCCCTTGCCGGTCACCTGATAAACGGCGAGGCCGCGTTCATTCAGACCGTTTGGCTTGAACCGGAACAGGCCGTCAATGCCGATAAATCCGTCCCGGTTGGTCAGGATACGTTGCTCGAACCGTTGCTGGCCGGCCGAGCGGATCAGGCCCGCGGCCAAGGTGACCCCGTCATAAACCAGGCTGGCATTGCGCGGCGGCGCTGCGCCATAGGTGCTCTGATACCGCTGCGCAAACGCCAGGAAGCCCTTGTCCTCCGGTCCGGCGAACCAGGCACCGGCGAGCGCCGGGTTGTTCTTGATCTGGGGTGTGTCCCACTGGCCAGAGCCAAGCAGTTTGACCGTGCCGAGATTGGCTCCCTGGCCGACAAGGGTCTGGACCACAACGGATGGCACACCGCTGCCGGCGGGCACAAACAGGGAATCGATGCTGGTCATCACCGATTTCAGCGCAGACGCCTTGGCCACGAGATCCGACGTGTCTGACCCGTTCAGCTTGTAGCGCTGGATGGTGGCGATGCGCCCGGCCGTTCGTCCGACTTCCTGCCGGAACGCGGCTTCCACGACGGCCCCATAGGAGCCTTCCGGAATGAGCGCGGCGTAGGACCGTTTCTGCTGGCTGGCCGCATAGCCGATGATGCGCTTGGTGTCGGTTTCGGGCAGGAAACTCAACAGATAAACATTGCGGCTGGCAACAGCCGTGTCCGTGGAGAAGGCAATCACCGGCACACCGGTCGCCCGCGCTGCCTGGGCGGCACCGGCCACGGCTGGTGAAAACACCGGGCCCAGGATCAGCTCGGCGCCCTCCGAAATGGCGGCCTGGGCCGCCGCCCGGCCACCCTCCGCCGTCCCGCCGGTGTCCTTCACCAGAAGCTGCAAGCCGGCATTCGGGAAATTCTGGAGGGCAAGGGCCGCCGCGTTCTTGAACACCGTGCCAATGGAGGCATTGCCTCCGGCGCTTGCGAGCGGCAAGAGAAGCCCGACGCGCACACCGCCTGTGCCAATGACTTCACCCGTCACCTGAGGCTGTGCACTTGGCTGCACCTGATCGCCCGGAAGCGAACCGAGGCTGGAGCCGAGGCAGCCGCCAAGCAGCATGGTACTGGCGCCGGCCAGTGCCGTTCTCAAGAAAACGCGTCTGCGCTGATTATGCCCGTCGCCCTGCATTCCGCTTGCCATTTCTTACGATCCACCCATTGGAAAAGACTTACGTATTCACCATGGTCCTGTCCAGTTTTAGAGGCCTTTCAACGGCATATCGCCCGGATCAATAGTGGATTTGCCTTGCATCGGTTGTCCCGGGCTTGTAGCGCAAGGGACAAGACACCCCTGCAAGAAGGCTCCACTGGTCCACCCGGGGGTACAACTGGAGGCCCTATGAGCACCGATATTGCCGCTTCGGAGGCCCGAAACCGTTTCAGCCTTGGCGAACACGCCTTTTCCGCGCCGCGACTTGAGCCGGCGCTCTACATTGTTTCAACGCCCATCGGCAATCTTGGTGACATCACCGTCAGGGCACTCGAGACCCTGGCCGCGGCAGGTGTCATTGCCTGCGAGGATACACGCGTGACGGCAACGCTCACGCAGCGCTTTTCCCTGAAGACACCGCTGATGGCCTACCACGAACACAATGCCGACAAGCAGCGACCGAAGATCCTGGAAACGCTTGCCGCCGGCGAGGCCGTGGCGCTGGTGTCGGATGCCGGGACCCCGCTTGTGTCCGACCCGGGTTACCGGCTTGTCCGCGACGTGCTCGCCGAAGGGTATCAGGTGGTTCCGATCCCCGGGGCGTCTGCGCCGCTTGCCGGCCTGGTTGCCTCAGGCCTGCCCAGCGACACGGTGCTGTTCGCCGGATTTCTGCCGCAGAAAGGCGGGCCGAAGACCCGGCGACTTGAAGAACTGGCCAAAACCCCGGCCACGCTGGTCTTCTTTGAGTCCCCGCACCGAACCGGTGCGACTTTGCAGCTGATGTCAGACGTGCTTGGTGCGGACCGCGAAGGTGTGGTCGCGCGCGAGCTCACCAAACGGTTCGAGACCTTCGAGCGCGGCAGCCTTGCCGAGCTCGCCACCCGTTTTGATGGCGCACAGGTCAAGGGCGAAATCGTCATCCTGATCGGTCCGCCGGAAGACAGGCAGGAAGCCTCCTCGGACGATCTCGACAGCCTGCTGCAGGCAGCGCTTGGGGACATGCCGGTCAGCGCGGCTGCCAAGAAGGTTGCCAAGGCTACGGGTCTCGACCGCAGCGAAGTCTACAAGCGTGCCCTTGAACTGAAAACGGATGGCAGCTGATGGCCCGGCAAGCCGGTCATGGCGACACGGAAAAACGCCGGCGTGCCCACGCGCTCGGCCTGTCGGCGGAGAACCTTGCCGCCTGGTATCTGCGCCTGACCGGCTGGCGCATCCTGAAGCATCGCTACAAGACCAGGGCCGGAGAGATCGACCTGATTGCAAAGCGGCGGAAGACCGTTGCGTTTGTCGAGGTGAAGGCGCGCCGAACCAGACAGGCGGCGCTCGAAGCCGTCACGCCCGCCAGTCAGAGACGGATTACAAGGGCCGCGAAGATCTTTGTCTCCCAGCACGCCAGGGCCGGGTTCTACACGCTGAGATTTGACATCATTGTCATCCGCCCCTGGGCGCTGCCGGAGCGGATCGTGAATGCGTTTGAGGCCAGAGACTGAAAAACCCGCGCAGGCCGATGCCGCGCGGGTTTGAAAAACGTCGGAAACGTCAGAAACCTCAGTTCGGCTTCTGCTCGCCACCTTCCTGCTGGGCGGCAGCCTGCTGAGCCATGTTCTGGCGGTACAGCTGGGCAAAGTCGATCGGATCAAGCATCAGCGGCGGGAAGCCACCGTTGCGGGTCGCTTCGGACAGGATGTTGCGGGCATACGGGAAGATCATGCGCGGGCACTCGATCATGACGAACGGGTGCATGTGCTCTTTCGGCACGCCGGTGATCTTGAAGAGGCCTGCATAGACCAGCTCCACGTTGAACATCACCATGTCCGGGCGTTCTGCCTTGGCATTCAGCGTCAGGATCACTTCGAACTGATCGTCACCCATCTGCTGGGCGCCGACATTCACGTTGATGTCGAGCTTGGGCTGCTCGCCCTGGGTCAGCGAACGCGGTGCGTTCGGGTTTTCGAAGGACAGATCCTTGATGTACTGGCCGAGGATGTGCATGCCCGGCGCTGCGGCGCCTTCTGCCTGCGGCGCTGCGCCGCCGTCATTGGTGTCGGTCATCGTCTCAATTCCGTTTCGCGGTGCTGATCTGAAACAGGGGCGAAATATCCCTCCGGTTGGCCGCCGGCCCGCGTGATCCGGACAACCGTTTAGCGGGTGGCTACCATCTAGAACCATTGGATACAAGGGCCACGCCTTGCCAGAACCCGGATTCCGCTTCAAAAGGGAAAAGGTTTACTTCCGCGCGCAAGGCCCCATGCCCGACCAACCCACGTCAAATATCACGCTGCCACACAGACGCTTGAAGCTCGACACGCTTGTGAGACTGCGCTGGCTGGCGGTCGGCGGCCAGTCGGCGGCCCTCCTTGTGGTCTATGTCGGCCTTGGATATCCGATGCCCGCCGGGCCGGCCTTTGCCATGGTTGCGCTTTCCGCCTGGCTGAACATCTTCCTGAAGATCCGCTGGCCTTCGGCCATGCGCCTGTCCGAGCGGGCGGCAACGTTTCAACTGGCCTATGACATCCTGCAAATGAGCGGACTGCTCTACCTGACCGGCGGCCTCGGCAACCCGTTTGCCTTCCTGCTGATGGCCCCGGTCATGGTTTCCGCTGCCGGCCTGTCGGCGCGCTACACCGTCATTCTCGGCATTCTGGCAACCGTCTGCGCCAGCGTTCTGGCGGTCGTTCACATGCCCTTGCCCTGGCCCGTCGGTGACGAGTTCTCGTTACCCGTCGTCTATTCGGCCGGCATCTGGATCGCGCTCGTCTCCACGCTCGGCTTCATGGCAATCTATGCCTTTCGGGTTGCGGAAGAAGCCCGCCAGTTGGCCGATGCACTCGCCGCCACCGAACTGGTGCTGGCGCGCGAACAGCACCTGAATGCCCTGGATGGCCTGGCAACCGCGGCAGCGCACGAGCTTGGCACACCCCTTGCGACGATCTATCTCGCCGCCAAGGAACTGGCCGACGAATTCGAAGACGGCGACCACCGCGCCGAGGACCTGGCGCTGATCCATTCGCAGGCCGAGCGCTGCCGCGGGATCCTGCGGCAACTGACCAGCCTGTCCAGCGAAGCTGACCGCACCTATCAGCGCATGCCCGTCTCTCAACTGCTTGAAGACGTCATCGACCCGCATCGCGGCACCGGCGTTGCCATTCACTCCGACTGGACCGGAACCGGACCCGAACCGGTCGGAACCCGCAATGCCGCCATCCGGTACGGATTGGGCAACCTGGTGGAAAATGCCGTCGACTTTGCCAAGTCACGCGTGGATGTCACAGCCACCTGGGACACTTCAGCCCTGGCCATTTCAATCAAGGATGACGGGCCGGGCTTTTCCGTCGATATCCTCGGCAGGATCGGTGATCCCTACGTATCCGTTCGCGGCGGCAAGTCGTCGCTACTGGACACCGGTGGCGGGCTCGGCCTCGGAATTTTCATCGCCAAGACCCTTTTGGAGCGTACCGGCGCCAAACTGGCGCTGGAAAATCTTGCCCCGCCCCACACCGGGGCGCATATCCGCGTCAGCTGGCCGCGCCAGGTTTTCGAACAGGCAAGCGGAGTGGACGAAACGATGTTTTCGGCCCATAACGGCAACAAGACACAAATTAGTCACATGCCGGCCAACGCCTCATCCGATACGCAAGTCGAGACGTAAAGATAAAAACGGTAAGATCACATGACGGACCAGACACACACACTGAGCCAAGCGGAGGACATGAGCCTCCTGATCGTCGACGACGACAAACCGTTCCAGCAACGTCTGGCACGCGCAATGGAAAAGCGCGGTTTTGCGACCGACACCGCTGATGGTGTTCAGGACGCTGCCGCAAAGATTGCCCATAATGCGCCCGCCTTTGCCATTGTCGACATGCGTCTGGAAGACGGCAACGGTCTCGACGTGATCGAACAGATCCGGCAAAAGCGTCCGGATGCCAGGGCGATTGTCCTGACCGGCTACGGAAACATCGCAACGGCCGTCACCGCGGTGAAACTGGGCGCCATCGACTACCTGGCCAAACCGGCAGATCCGGATGACATCGTTGCGGCCTTGGCGCGCAAACCCGAAGACAAGGCGGAGCCGCCCGAAAACCCGATGTCTGCCGACCGGGTGCGCTGGGAACATATCCAGAGGGTCTACGAGCTCTGCGACCGGAATGTTTCGGAAACAGCGCGGCGTCTCAACATGCACCGGCGGACCCTGCAACGGATCCTGGCCAAGCGGGCGCCGCGCTGAACAGACGCTTTGCATTCATTGCAGGCTTGCCCTTTCGCCGCCACTTTGCCTAAGTATTGCCATTCGTTCACAGGCTGTGAAGACAAATGCACGACCATTCTGGTGCATTTGTCTTCACGGCCTAAACCCGCGCTCCCACGGAGATCGCTTATGCGGCTTGCTGCTGCCCGAACATTTGTCTTGCCCCGGCTGAAGGCCGGATTGCTGGCTGCCGCAAGCGCCACGCTGATTGCCACCGGCCCAGCCGCATTTGCCCAGACCGCGCCGGAAACCCTCAGGATCAACGTGGAACCGCCGGAACCGGGCATTCGCTCGATCACCGTCGACAAGAAATACCGTCCGATCATCAGCCGCGACGACAGAGGCGTTGTCATCGACACCCAGGGCAGCGGCGCATCGCGCCCGGGCTGTGACGTCAAACTGGAAGTGACGCTGGAAAACAGCCGTGTCCTGCACAGGGACGCCAATATCTGCTCCGGCAATACGCTCGTCGTCGACGTTTCGAGCGACGGCAAGCCCGGTGCGGTTGCCCGCGTGGTCGGAACCGACAGCGGCACCATCGCCGGTCCTGTGAGCCAGCCCACCAGCGAGCGCCCGCAGGCCACGGTCTTGCCGCCCCAGGGACAGGGTGAAAACTCTTCGATTACCGAGATCAAGCCGCCGGAGGACGGTGGTGTGCTCAAGCCACTCGAGCAGGTCAACACGCCGATCTCGACTGGACAGGACGGAACCTCGACGGCCTCGCTCCCCAACACCGATTTTGAAACCACCGTCCGGGATACCATCAACGGCCCGGCCAACAGCCAGCCCGTGCTGGTGACCGCCAACGAAGCACGCCAGTGGCTGGCCGAACCCGGTTCGCAACCAGGTTCCCCCTCCATGCTGCAGCACGCGGTGCCACAGACAGACGACCGGGACTTCCGGGCAGACTGCAGCACCCAGTCCGGCTTTGCAAAAATCACGTTCCAGCAAGCACCCCAGGGCCTTCTGGAAGGCATGCCGCAGGCGGTGCGCATCACGGCGGGCGACTTCAACGCGACGTACAACGCCTTCGGGTCCTCAAGCGCCAATGAAGCCGGCGTCTCGCTGCCGGAAGTCAATATCGAGATGACCGACCCGCTCTGGGAGGCAATGATCCGTCAGTCCGAACTGTCCATCGCCGTGGAAGGCCTGCCCGCTCACAGCGTCTCGCTGAAGGGCAGCGCCAATCCGGTGCGGCTGTTTGTGGCAACCTGTTCCCTGCCGCAGCAGATTGTCTCTGACGACGCCTTCGGCGCCAATGCCGAGGAGCCGAGTTCCGACCTTTCCTGTTCCGAATTGGGCCGTGTGCGCTCCCAGGAGGCTGTCCGGCCCGGCCAGATTGTCTTCCGCAATGCCAGCCAGCAGCCGATCGAAGTTCACTGGGTCGATTATCGCGGCGGTGAACGGCCCTATGCCCGGCTTGAGCCGGGGCAGATCCTGGAGCAGCAGACCTATGTCTCGCATGCCTGGACGGTACGTGGTTCGGGCGGCGAGTGCCGCGGGATCTATGTCACGCGCACGCCTTACCGCGAGGTCGTGATCCAGGGCCCGCCCAGTTTCAACGCGCCCGGCAACAACGGCTTCGGCGCCGGCGACACCTGGGGCAATCCGAATGGCGGCTTCGACGGACAACCCGGCAACGGCTTTCCGGCCGGTCCACTTCCGCCGGGATCGATCGAAGGCAACAACCAACCGGTCTTCCAGCCACAACAGACGGCCAGGGCCAATGTCGCGGATTATCTGTGCACCGCCGGGATCGACCTGAACGTGGTGTTCACGCCGGACATGTCGAGTGCCACGGTCGCTGAAATGGGATATGGCGCCGTCACCCTGCAGCGGCAGGGCGGCGCGAACACGTTCTATTTCGAATCACAAGGTCATGTGCTTAAGGGTCAGCTTCAGAACGCGACCTGGTCACGACCGGGCCTAAGAGATGTATTTTGCGCCAGACGCTAACGATTTAAAGCTGAATTATTCAAGTAAAGCACGCTAAAGTTGCGCTCTTCTGCGTCATTCTGTCCAACTGATTCAGTGATCGATCCAATTTTACTCAAATTGGCTCAAGCTTAAGCAATTGGTCAATAATTTCACGCGATCCTCGACGGACACTACCCAAGAGGAATTGCAAGACCATGTCGTTCGCACGTTGGCCCATTACCTGGAAGATCAGTCTTCCGATCGCAACCATTCTCGTCTTCACCGCTGCCATCTGCGTCGTCAGCCTGAACAGCCTTTACAGCGCCATGTTCGCCGAGCGCATGGCCAAGATCGAAGACATGTCGAATGGCGCGGTCGCGATTGCCGCCCATTACCACGCCCTTGAAAAAAACGGCACGATGAGCCGTGAAGAGGCTCAGGAAGCAGCGAAAACAGCCATTGGTGCCGTACGTTTCGAAGGCGACAACTACCTCTTCGTCTACAATGTTGACGGCACCAACCTGATGCATCCGAAGACTACGCTTATCGGCACCAACATGATGGACTTCAAGGACAAGACAGGCGTCCCCATCATCAAGGAACTGATCAAGAAGGCGAATGCCGGTGGTGGGTCGCTGCTGTACTACTGGCCGCGTGCCAACAGCGAGGTCGCTATTGCGAAGTATGGCTGGGGCGCCGCCTACAAGCCATGGAACTGGATGATCGGCACCGGCGTCTATGTGGACGACATGGATGCCGCCTACTGGAGCGCTGCGACGACCATTCTGGCGCTTGCCGCCATCGGGGCCCTGATTGCCATCGCGATCGCGATTGTGGCGGTCCGCAACACGGTTGGCCCGCTGCGCGCCCTGACCAACAACATGAACACGCTCGCCGACGGCAACACCGATATCGCCATAGAAGGCGCTGACCGCGGCGATGAAATCGGCCAGATGGCCTCTGCCATGGAAATCTTCGTGCGCAATGAGCGCGAACGCCGGTCCCTGGAAGACCAGCAGAATGCGGCCCAGGAAGACACGGCCCGCAAGGGCGCCGAGATCCAGCAGCTCAGTGGCGATTTCGACCAGCAGATCATGGAGATGCTCAACATCATCGACAGCTCCGTTCAGAACCTGCAGGCAGCCTCTGCCGACATGACCGGCGTTGCCGCCCAGACCACCGAGCAAAGCGGACTGGTGTCCAACGCCTCATCGCAAGCCGCCCACAATGTGGAAACGGTGGCGGCCGCAGCCGAAGAGCTGTCCGCCTCCGTCAATGAAATCCGTCGCCAGGTGCAGTCTTCCAGCGAGATTGCATCGCGTGCCGCCAACGAGGCCCAGTCGACCAACCAGCGCATGCATGGCCTGTCGGAAAGCGCCAGCCGCATTGGTGAGGTCGTGACGCTCATCCAGGCGATTGCCGAACAGACCAACCTCCTGGCACTCAATGCCACCATCGAGGCGGCCCGCGCCGGGGAAGCCGGCAAGGGGTTTGCGGTTGTTGCTGCAGAAGTGAAGGAACTGGCCAACCAGACGTCCAAGGCAACCGAGGAGATTTCCAGCCAGATCACCGCGATCCAGGAAGAAACCGGTCACGCCGCAAGCGCGATTTCGTCGGTGACCGAGATCATCAACAACATGAACGAGATCGCCTCTTCCATTGCCTCTTCCGTCGAGGAACAGGGCGTGGCCACACAGGAAATCGCCAGCAACGCGACCGAAGCCTCGCGCAGCACGGTGGAAGTCACGACCAACATCGAGACCGTTGCCTCGGCAGCCGAAAACACCCGCGATACGGCGGAAAAGGTCGACAGTTCGGCCCAGCAGCTGAAGGAAAACGCAGGCATGCTGCGCGACCAGGTCGGCACCTTCCTGCAGGAAGTGCGCAAGCGCTCGGTGGCCTGATCCAAAAACTGCCGGCAGGCGCCGCCAAAGGTGCCTGCCATACATTCCGCTTCATCCTGAGGAGGGCCAACGGGCCCGTCTCGAAGGATGAAGCTTTTTTGGTTGAACCGTCTGAGGTGCCTGCAAAAGGCACGACATCAGACCAGGGACGGCTTCGCGGTCAGATCTTGCGCAGGGCGACCTTGGAGATGCGGTGGCTGGCGTTCTTGGAGAGGATCAGATCCGCGCGTGGGCGGGTCGGCAGGATATTCTCCCGCAGGTTGACGAGGTTGATCTCGTTCCAGATACGCGTCGAGGTTTCGACGGCTTCCTCATCCGTGATACGGGAATACTTGTGAAAATAGGAGCCGGGATCGCGGAAGGCGGTCTCGCGCAGGCGCATGAAGCGGTCGACATACCACTTGCGCAAGAGATCCTCATCCGCGTCCATATAGACCGAGAAATCGAAGAAATCCGACACGAACGGGACGGCCAGGCCGTCTTTCGGCAATTCCCGCGTCTGCAGCACGTTGAGGCCTTCGACGATCAGGATATCCGGCCGGTCGACGGTGACCGTATGCCCCGGCATGACATCGTAATAGAAGTGCGAATAGACCGGCGCCCGAACGAAACGCTTGCCGGCCTTGATGTCTGACAGGAACTTCAGGAGACGCGGCCGGTCGAAGCTTTCCGGAAAGCCCTTCTTGGACATCAGGCCTTCGGCTTCCAGCACCGCATTCGGATAAAGAAAGCCGTCCGTGGTGATCAGGTCCACCTTGGGGCTGGCCGGCCAGCGGGCCAGGAGTTCGCGCAGCACACGCGACGTGGTGGACTTGCCAACGGAGACAGAGCCCGCAACACCGATGATGAAGGGGGTCTTGTTGTCTCTCGTGCCGAGAAAGTTCTGGGTGGCCTGGTAGATGCTGATCGTGGCCTCGGCATAAAAGGCCAGAAGGCGGGAAAGGGGCAGGTAGATGGTCTCGACCTGCTCCATCGACACCGGGGCATTCAGACCCTGAAGCTGCGCCACTTCATGGGCGTCCAGCGTCATGGGCGTATCGGCACGCAACCGGGACCACTGGCGCTCTGTGAACACCTGGTAGGGGGACAGATCCATGTCCAGGGCGGTTGCGACTTTCTGATCCATCACTCGCGCAGTCCCCGTTCAGCGGAACGCTTCTCAGTCTTGCGGCCGGGACGCCTTTTCTTCCAGTCCGGTCTGTCCCGTGCGGCGACCGAGTTCCTTCATAACATCCTGCAGCGGAACATTTGATACGTTCAGAACCACCAACAAATGATAAAGCACATCGGCGGCCTCGGCCGTCAACTCTTCCCGATCCTCTTGAACGGCGGCAATGGCCGCCTCGACCGCTTCTTCCCCCAGCTTCTGGGCGCATTTGGCAACGCCCTTGTTCACCAGCTTGCGCGTATAGGACTTTTCATCGTCGCTCGTTGCGCGCGCGGTCACAATGGCGTCGAGTTGCTCCAATGTGAAGTCGGTCATTCGGCTAGTCCCTTACGTCACCCGAAAGTATTGGTCAGGCGTCAAGACGCATCGGCACGCCGGCGTCGCTCATGTGCTGTTTGGCTTCGTGGATGGTGTATTCGCCAAAGTGGAAGATGGAGGCCGCCAGAACGGCCGTTGCGTGGCCGTCGCGCACGCCTTCGACCATGTGATCCAGAGTGCCGACCCCACCGGAGGCAATCACCGGCACCGGCACCGCATCGGCAATTGCCCGGGTCAGCGCAATGTTGTAGCCGGCCTTTGTTCCGTCCCGGTCCATGGAGGTCACCAGCAGCTCGCCCGCGCCAAGCTCTACGACCTTCCTGGCAAATTCAATGGCATCGATGCCGGTCGGATTGCGGCCGCCATGGGTGAAGATCTCGAATTTTTCTGGCTCGCCCGGCTGGTTGACCTGTTTGGCGTCAATCGAGACGACAATGCACTGGGCGCCGAACTTTTCGGCTGCCTCGCGCACGAAATCCGGGTTCTTGACGGCCGCGGTGTTGATCGAGACCTTGTCGGCGCCCGCAATCAGCAGCTTGCGGATGTCTTCCACGGTGCGCACGCCACCGCCGACGGTGACCGGCATGAAGCAGGCTTCGGCAGTCCGGCGGACAACATCATAGATCGTGTCCCGGCCCTCATGGCTGGCGGTGATGTCGAGAAAGCAGAGCTCATCCGCCCCGGCCGCATCATAGGCCTTGGCCGCTTCCACCGGATCGCCGGCATCGACGAGATCAACAAAGTTGACCCCCTTGACGACACGGCCGTCCTTGACGTCGAGGCAGGGAATGACACGGGCCTTGAGGGTCATGAGGCTTTCCTTCGTGCTGCCTGGATCAGATCCATGGCTTCTGCCGGATCGAGGCGTCCATCATAGAGTGCCCGGCCGGAAATGGCGCCTTCCAGAATGGCGCAATCCGGCTCCAGCAGCCGGTGGATGTCATCGATCGAGGCCAGGCCGCCCGAGGCGATCACCGGAATGGAGACCGATCGTGCGAGTTCAAGTGTGGAGGGAATGTTCAGGCCCTTCAACACGCCGTCGCGGTCGATGTCGGTATAGATGATCGCCGAAACCCCGGCATCCTCAAACTGTTTTGCAAGATCAATCGCGGTGAGCTCAGACGTTTCCGCCCAGCCTTCCACCGCAACATAGCCGCCCTTGGCGTCAATGCCGACGGCGACCTTGCCCGGGAATTTTTTGCAAGCCTCTTTGACCAGCTCCGGATCACGCACGGCCACCGTGCCGAGGATCACCCGCGAAATGCCTTTTTCCAGCCAGGTCTCGATATGCTCCAGTGTGCGGATGCCGCCGCCAAGCTGCACCGGGTTCGCTGTCGCCGACAAGATGGCATCAACGGCTGCCCCATTGACGCTTTCACCGGCAAAGGCACCGTTGAGATCAACCACATGCAGCCATTCAAAGCCCTGGTCTTCAAAGGCTTTTGCCTGGGCGCCGGGATCGTCGTTGAAGACGGTCGCCTGGTCCATGTCGCCCAGTTTCAGGCGCACACACTGGCCATCCTTCAGATCGATGGCAGGAAAAAGGATCATGACGTCTTACATTCCTTCCACGATGACGATCTCGCCATCGGCAACTTTCTGGCGGATTTTGACCGCCTCCTGATATTCGGGCGAATTGTAGCAATCGACCGCATGCTGGTAGCTCGGAAACTCGATCACCACGTTACGGGCCCGGCCGGCCCCCTCGATGGCGTTGGTCTTGCCGCCGCGGGCCAGGAAATTGGCGCCGAAACGCTCAAATGCCGGTTTCGCCGTTTCGACATAGGCCGGATATCCGTCCGGATCGCGTACATCGACGCGCGCAATCCAATAGCCTTTGCTCATGAAATCCTCCCGTTTGATTATGGTGCCCAGTCCAGGAAATTCGCGATCAGCTCCAGACCGAGCCGCTGGCTTTTTTCCGGGTGAAACTGGGTGCCGATCATGTTGTCCTTTGCGACCATCGCCGTAAACGTTCCGGCATAGTCGAATGTTGCAAGCCGGTCGGCGTCGTTGGCGCAGGCAAAGTGGAAGGAATGCACAAAATAGGCATGCAGTCCGTCCGGGCCGGTCTCGATCCCGGCGAAAACCGGATGGCTTTCAGCGCGCACGTCGATGGTGTTCCAGCCCATATGCGGGATCTTGAGCGCCGGGTCCGACGGTTTCATCTCCGAGACGTCACCGTCAATCCAGCCAAGGCCGTCAACGATCTCGAATTCCAGCCCGCGCGAGGCCATCAGCTGCATGCCGACGCAGATGCCGAAGAACGGTTTGCCCTGTTTCCGGACGGTTTCTTCCAGCGCTTCCGGCATGCCTTCAACGGCCCAGAGGCCCCGCTTGCAGTCGGCAAAGGCACCAACGCCGGGCAGCACGATCCGGTCCGCTTTCAGAACCCGCTCCGGGTCCGACGTGACGATGACATCCGGAACATGCGCGTGAGCGCGGGCCGCGCGCTCGAACGCCTTTTCGGCCGAGCGCAGATTGCCCGAGCCGTAGTCGATAATGGCTATTGTCATTGACGGGTCTCCGGACCGAGCGTCAGGCCGACCACCTGCTCACTGCCGACCCTTGGGACGATCGGCGGGCGGGCGGGTGCCTCGCGGTCTTGGCGAAGTCTTGCCGGGGACATCTGGTCCGCGGCCTTGTGAAGAAAACGAAGTTCGGCTTCCGCCTTGTTGACGGCATCGATGATACCGACCACACGCCAGCCCTTGCGCTCCAGCGACCAGCGGCGCAGCGCCTGTGCCTCGAAGGCAAACAGGAACGCGATCGTAAGCGCGATCACGCCCATCGCCTCCTGGCTGACGGCAAGCGCCAGCAGCTCGACCGCCAGCGTCACGGCGAGATAACCGAGCAGCACCAGCCACATCCGGTGCACAAGCAGCCAGATGATGGAAAACAGGAAAGCCAGCGCGGAAAAGCCGTCGGGAACAAATTCCAGCCGGTCCGTCTGGTTCGGGTCGCCCGCCAGATCGTCAAATTCGGGCGGCGCCATGACGACATAGGTGCTCATGGTCTCAAACTCACCTATCCGCCGAGCTGGCCCTTGGTGGTGGGCACCCGGTCCGCCTGGCGCGGATCGATCTCCACGGCCTTGCGCAGGGTGCGCGCGACCGCCTTGAAACAGGTCTCGGCAATATGATGGCAATTGGAGCCATACAAATTGGCGATATGAAGGGTGATCCCGGCATTCATTGCAAAGGCGCGGAAAAACTCCTCGAAGAGCTCCGTATCGAAGTCGCCGACCTTGTCCCGGTCGAAGGTCACGTCCCAGACCAGGAACGGGCGGCCGGAAACATCCAGTGCACAGCGGGTCAGCGCCTCGTCCATCGCCAGATGGGTATCGGCATACCGCGTGATGCCGGCCATGTCGCCCAAGGCACCAGAGATTGCCTGGCCCAGGGCGATGCCCGTGTCCTCGACGGTATGGTGAAAGTCGATATGGGTGTCGCCTTCGGCGCGTACCTTGATGTCGATCAGCGAATGTCGCGCAAGCTGCTCCAGCATATGGTCGAAAAACCCGACGCCGGTCTGCACGTCATAGGCGCCCGTGCCGTCCAGGTTGATCTCGACCGCGATGCGGGTTTCCTTGGTGTCGCGCGATACACTCGCAGTGCGCATAAGCTGATGTCCTTAAGATTGGAAGAACCGGCGGTGTTGTAGCAGCCTGACACGGCTAAGAAAATAGCGACTTCGCAACGCAGCGGTACGGTTTGGCCAGGAAGCGCGTCTTCAAGGCCGCGCTACAGCACCTTGCCAGGGTGCGTCCACATATTCCCCCTCATCCTGAGGAGGACCCTTGGCACGTCTCGAAGGACGGGCTGCAAACTCCTGGCGCAAGCGGCCCATCCTTCGAGACGGATCTTGCGATCCTCCTCAGGATGAGGTGGTGTTGTGAGGCGTCGTTTTCAGAAAATGCGCCAACCTTAGGAGACAAGCATGTTCCAGAAAGCTGTTGCAGAAGGTGGTCTTGCCGTCGTGACCGGCGCCGCCAGCGGTGTTGGTCTTGTCGCCGCAACGCGGTTTGCCGAAGCCGGCCTTGGCGTGGTCCTGGCTGACCTGCCAGGCGAAGCCCTTGAAACGGCGACCGAGACCATTCGTGCTGCTGCAAACGCAGAGGCAACCGTCCTCGCCATCCCGACCGATGTCTCCGACATGGATCAGGTCGCAGCGCTCGCCGACAGGGCGTTCGCGGCGGGTCCTGTTGCCGTTCTGATGAACAATGCCGGGATCAGCCTGCCGACAAAGGCCTGGAGCGAGATGGACAACTGGGCCCGGCTGATGGACATCAACTTCTTTGGGGTCCTCAGGGGTGTTCAGGCCTTCACGCCGCGGATGATAGAGGCAAACCGTCCGGCGGTGATCATCAATACCGGCTCCAAGCAGGGCATTACCACGCCGCCGGGCAACCCCGGCTACAATGCCAGCAAGACAGCCGTCAAAGTGCTGAGCGAGCAGCTGGCCCACGAGCTGCGCGAAGCCGGCGCACCGATGTCCGTGCACCTCTTCGTGCCCGGCTTCACCTATACCGGCATGATCCAGAAGTTCATTCCGGAAAAACCGGCTTCTGCCTGGACCAGCGAACAGACGGTCGACTACTTCATCGAGCGGATGTCGGCAGGAGACTTCTACGTGCTCTGTCCCGACAATGACGTCGACAGCACCCGCGACAAACGCCGGGCAGAATGGGCGATCGGCGACATCATCAAGAACCGGCCTCCGCTCAGCCGCTGGCATCCGGACTACAAGGACGCCTTCGCGGACTTCGAAAAATCGGGAAAAAACTGACCAACGCGGCAAAATCTGGCGCGAGTCGCGTCTTGGTGGTATGGACGGGGCGCCCAGCTGAAAATTGAAGGATCTGAAATCCATGCCGACGAGCCCGTTCGCCCCCAAGACCGCCCTCGACCGCCTCATGCTGCCCGTGGATGTGCCCACGGTTGCTGACGCGGAAAGGCTGGTGAAGCAGACGGAAGGCAAGGTCGGGGTCTACAAGATCGGCATGGAACTGCAATTTGCCGGTGGACTGGAATTCGCGCGCGACCTCGCCAGCGACGGCAAGAAGATCTTTCTCGACGTCAAGCTGCACGATATCGACAACACGATTGAAAAGGCGGTCCGGAACGTTGCCAAGATGGGCATGACCTTCATGACGCTGCATGCCTATCCGAAAACCATGCGGGCGGCGGTAAAAGGGCTTCTGGCCGAGGGCAATCCGGATCTCTGCCTGCTGGGTGTGACCGTGCTGACGTCCATGGACGAGCAGGACCTTGTCGATGCAGGCTATCGCGGGCCTGTCGCCGATGTGGTTGCCGAGCGGGCTCGGGACGCCCGCGCGGCCGGCATGGGCGGTATTGTCTGCGCGGCGACGGAAGCCACCAGGATGCGCGAGATCCTCGGCGATGAGCTGGTGATCGTCACCCCAGGTATCCGGCCTGCCGGCAGCGCAGCTGGTGACCAGCGCCGCGTGATGACGCCGAAGGATGCCATTGAAGCCGGCAGCGACTATCTGGTGGTCGGCCGCCCGATCAGCCAGGCAGCAGATCCGGGTGCTGCAGCCGATGCGGTGGTGGCTGAGATCGAGGAAGCGTTGCAGGGCACAGAGTCAGCGGCCTGACATCCAGTCAGATGTCATGCCGCGCGTCTGCCCTCCAACCCTAACCCTACACAATATGCGTTCAGTCTATGACTCCACTGACCGGAAAACCGCATTGTTCGGCCACCTTGCGGTAGGATGCAGTGAACCCGCTTAAAGACGCTGAATAGACCAGCCCGCTCGGCCCGACGATATCGATCTGGCCGTTGCGCTGCATCGCCTGCAACACCCGCTGATTGTCCTCGAACGGAAAGTCGGTCTGCGCATAGGCAAAGCCTTCCTGATCGAAATCGGCATGGACAGTCGCGGTGGCGCTGTCGCCGTCATCGAAGATGAAATTGACGGTCTCGCCGTTTTTCAGAACTGTCGCGTGGCCCCGGATCGCGCGCTCGTTCAATTGAACATTCGGAAACACATCTGGTGGCAGCGCGTCTCCATTGGAGATCGTGAAACCGACGGTCGGCTCGCCGTCGCCGCCTGTCCACATGGAGCAGGTGATCCGCAGATCCTCTCCGGTGTCGACCGTGACAACCAGGACAGTCCAGTCCTTGTAGTCATAATACTGGTCTTTCGCCTGGGCTCCCGTGGCACCCAGGACAAGAGCGCCTGCCAGAACGGCCCGTCTGAAAATCATGTCCCAACCCCTTGAGTATTCATTCCCTTCCGAAAACGCCGTCAGTTAACACTGATTTGGTCGACCGGCGAAAGGCTGCCCGACAAAAAGAAACCACCGCCGGAGCGGTGGTCAAGGTTGCTACAATCACGTGATTTTTCTGAAAGGTCACGCGGCCTGATTGTCGCCATTGGCGCCGGAGCGCAGCAGCATGCCATAGAGATCACGGGGGTCGTCCGGGTCGGCGAGCAGGTCGAGTTTCTCGAAATGGCCGGTGCCTGGCAGCATGTCGTGCACATACCGCAGAGCGGCAAAGTCTTCGATGGCAAAGCCGACGCTGTCGAACAGCGTGATCTGGTTCTCGGAGGTCCGGCCGGCCGCCTTGCCGGCATAGACCTGCCAGAGCTCGATCACCGGATGGTCGTCTGCGAGCTGCTGGCATTCGCCTTCAATGCGGGTCTGCTCCGGGAATTCGACGAAGATGTCGGAACGCAGCAGGATGTCCTTGTGCAGCTCGGTCTTGCCCGGGCAGTCGCCGCCAACGGCGTTGATGTGCACGCCCGAGCCGACCATGTTGTCGGTCAGAATCGTGGCCAGTTTCTTGTCGGCCGTCGCTGTCGTGATGATCTGTGCGCCTTCAATCGCATCTTCCGGCGTCTTGCAGATTGTCACATTGATACCGGAACCGGCCAGGTTGCGCGCCAGGCGAATGCTGGCTTCCGGCTCGACGTCATAGGCGCGGATTTCGGTGATGCCGAGTTGGTCCTTGAAGGCCAGGCACTGGAAATCGGACTGGGCGCCATTGCCGATCACCGCCATGGTGGTCGAGCCTTTCGGCGCCAGATATTTCGCGGCCAGTGCGGAATTGGCGGCCGTGCGCAGGGCCGTCAGGATGGTCATCTCGGTCAGGAGCAGCGGATATCCGGTGGTCAGATCGGAAAGAACGCCAAAACCGGTCACGGTCTGCATGCCCTCGCGGGTGTTGCCCGGATGGCCGTTGACATATTTGAAGCCGAAGGTCTTGCCGTCGCTGGTCGGCATCAGTTCGATCACACCCTGGGGCGCATGCGCCGGAATGCGCGGGATCTTGTCGAAGCTTTCCCAGCGCAGGAAGTCCTCTTCGATATAATCGGCAATGCCACGCATGACGGTCTCGACACCCACGGCACGCACATTGCGCATCATGTTGTCGACGCTGACAAAGGGCACATAGGCCAGATCGGACGGAGCGAGGTTGATGGGGCTTTTTGTCATGGTCCGGTCCTTTAAAAACTTCTGGTCGGGCGGTCGAAGACCCGGCGGCCGAACAGGCTGCCGGTCAGGTCGACCATGAGACGCGCGGTTTTTCCGCGTTCGTCCAGGAAAGGGTTGAGCTCGACGAGATCGAGCGAGGTGACAAGGCCGCTGTCGTGGAGCATTTCCATGACCAGGTGGGCCTCGCGGAAGGACGCCCCGCCCGGCACGGTCGTGCCGACGGCCGGTGCAATGCCGGGATCGAGGAAATCGACATCGAGGCTGACATGCAGCAGGCCATTCTCGGCGCGCACCCGCTCCAGGAACGGCCGCAACAGGTTGTGGATGCCTTCCTCGTCAATGCGGCGCATGTCGCTGACGCCGACGCCATGGTCGAGCAACAGCTTGCGCTCTTCATCGTCAATGGAACGCACACCGAGGATCTCGACATTTTCCGGCTTGAGGGTGTGCTCGAACGGAGCGCCAAGCATGTCGTCAAAGCCCGGCAGGCCGCACAGAAACGCAAGCGGGGTGCCGTGCAGGTTGCCACTGTCCGTACTGTCGAAGGTGTGGAAGTCCGAATGGGCGTCGAGCCACAGCACGAATAGCGGCCGGTTCTGCGCCGCCGCAGCCCGCGCCTGACCGGAAACGGTGCCAGCCGCCATGGCATGGTCACCACCCAGATAGACCGGAACCACCGGCGCTTCGCCGAGTTCAGCTGCCTTGTCGTGCAGAGATCGCGTCCAGGCCACATAGGCCGGGTAGTTCTTCAGAACCGGGTTCGGCGGCGTCAGCTTGCCAACATCCGCGGGCTGCAGGTTACCGTGGTCAACGACGGTATGGCCCAGCGCCTCCAGTGTTTCGGCAAGGCCTGCTGTCCGATAGGCATCCGGCCCCATCAGGCAGCCACGCTGGCCTGCGCCTTCATCCACCGGCGCGCCGACCAGGACGATCTGTTTCTTGACGACGTTCACGAGTTTCTCCGCCCGAATTCGCTTTCCGGGACTGTGCTAAAACGTCGCGGCGGAGTAAATCAGGACACTTGATCAAATGTTCAGTCAAATTTATCACTTTGATAAGTCAAAGTGAGCAAAGTGATAAAATGGACGATCTGGATCTGAGACTGGTCTCGCTTCTGCGCCATGACGGGCGCAGGTCGGTGTCCGAACTGGCAGGTGACTTGAAAGTATCGCGGGCCACCGTTCGATCGCGCATGGAGAAACTTCTCGAAACCGGTGAAATTCTCGGGTTCACCGCCGTCTTGCGGGATGACTGGCGCGATCTGCCGATCCGCGCCGTCACCCTCGTGGTGGTGGACGGGCACAATACCGACCCGGTCATCCGCCGCCTGAGCGCGATGACCGAGGTGCGCGCCATACACTCCACCAATGGCAAGTGGGATCTTGTGCTGGATATCGCGACAAGAGATCTCGCCGCCTTTGACGATGCGCTCAACCGGATCCGCCTGATCGAGGGCATCACCGGCACGGAGACAAATCTCCTGCTGAACACCCGCAAGGGCCCGGCGGCTTCGGCCAGCGAGTTCAAGGACGTCCTGGGGTAGTTTCAGGCATTGCTTCTTTTTCGTCATCCCGGACGCAGCGCAGCGAAGATCCGGGATCGGAGAACCGAGGCTTGTCTGCGATCAATCACCCGATAGCTCTCTAGCTCCCCGGTCCCGGCTCGCGCTTCGCTTGGCCGGGATGACGCTCGAGGGATTTGCGTACGGACAGATCGCAAATCGGGTCGCGCCGACCTGCTGCGCCGACTAAGATCGGATCACATCAGACGACATGACGAGACTGCCATGACCAAAGCCCTAGACCTTGCCAGCCTGACATCCGACCCGAAGCCGATCGCCGTCGGCGTGGAAGCGGCCGAAAATTATGGTGTTGTCCGTCAGACGCTGAAGCGGATCACCGAGGACTGGCGCGAGCAACCGAGCCTGGAACAGCTTGCAAGGGAAGTCGGCCTGCAGCCGATCCAGTTGCAACGGGTGTTTTCGCGCTGGGCGGGCCTGACACCGAAACAGTTCCTCCAGGCGATCACCCTGGACCATGCCAAAGCTCTCCTGCGCGACTCCGCCAGCGTTCTGGATGCGACCTACGAGGTCGGCCTCTCCGGGTCCGGCCGCCTGCACGATCTCTTTGTCACCCATGAAGCCATGACACCGGGCGATTATCGCAATCGCGGCGGCGGGCTCTCCATTGCCTACGGCTTTCATCCCTCTCCCTTCGGGCAGGTGCTGGTCATGGCGACGGACAAGGGCCTCGCCGGGCTCGGCTTTGCCGATCCGGGCGAAGAGGAGAGCGCCCTTGCGGACATGTGCGAGCGCTGGCCCGCCGCACGCTTCACGCAGGACCAGGAAGCGACTGCAAACTACGCCCAGCGCGTGTTCGACCCGGGCAAATGGCAGGAAGACCAACCGCTGAACATCGTCATGATCGGCACGGATTTCGAAATCCGGGTCTGGCAGACGCTCTTGAAAATCCCGATGGGAGCGGCAACCACCTATTCAGACATTGCCGCCTGCCTCGGCAAACCCAAGGCGTCCCGGGCCGTCGGAACCGCGGTCGGCCGCAACCCGATCTCCTTCGTCGTGCCCTGCCACCGGGTGCTTGCCAAGGGCGGCAAACTCGGCGGCTACCACTGGGGTCTCACCCGCAAGCGGGCCATCCTGGGCTGGGAAAGCGGGTTGTCCGGACCGGTGCTGGAGTGTGTTTGAGGAAACAGGAGTGCTCTCTTGGTTGTCATCCCGGTTTGACGCGCAAGCGGCAAGACCGGGACCCAGTAATCACCGACGGTGTTTACTGGGTCCCCGCCTTCGCGGGGATGACAACTGAGGGACTTTCTAGTGCACCGGTCCTTCGGGCATCGGGTAGTTGCCCGTGATCTCCCAGCCGAAGGCGGTGAGGCGTTCGGCGGCCATGGGGGTGAGGTCGCCGGTGATCAGGAAATCGACGCCAGTGGGCGGGAAGGGCAGTCCGGCAAGGCCTTCATGCATGGTGGAGAAGGTCCGGGCGACCGTTTCGGTCCAGGACACCATGTCGAGCGGCAGGATCACGGCCGCAATGCCATCCCGGCGGATCGCAACCGGATAACCGGAGACGTCCTTGATGTCTCCCAGGCCCGAAACAGTGCGATTATAGGTCTCCAGAAGGATCACGCGGCGCAGCTGGAAATAGGCGATGTCGCGGCTGTCGGCGTCACCGGCCTTGGAGGCGATCACGTCGAGGTCCTTCACGCCGGGCATTGCCTGAAGCTGATAGGCGATCGCCGCCTTCTCGGAGATCGTGTAGAAGGGATTGGCTGCCATTTTCGAGATGGTTGCTTCCGAGACGCCGGCATTGCGGAACGCCGCCGCCGTGCGCTCTTCCAGTTCCGCCGGTGTGCTGTCGACAATCAGGTTACGGAAATTGTCCGCCTGGCGCACCGCGTTGATGACGATCCCGCCCGGCAGCAGGCTGGTGATGGCACTGACCGTCCAGCTGCCTGCGGTTGTCACGCTGGCGGTTTCGTTGAGCTTGTCCGACAGCGGTTTATAGAAAGTGTAAGGGTCAACGCCCAGCTGAACGGCCAATTCCCGCTCGGCCTTGGCCTGGCCCGTAATTGCCTTGGCAAGGTCTGCCGGGGAGCCACCCTTGCCGCTGACAGCCGCTTCGACCCCCTTGCCGATCCGGCTGAACATGCGGCCGACGCCCGAGACCGTGCTCTTTGCCGTGCCGACCGGGTCGGTGACCGTGCTTTCCACAAATTCGACCGGTTTCATGGCCGCCTGCTTCAGGCCATCAACAAAACTGGCGTCGTTTTTCAGGCCTTCCAGGGCAACCAGGACCTTCAATTCCGTCAGACGCTGCTTCAGCAGCCCGTCACCCTCGATCTGTTCAACGCCGAGGTCGGTCTGAACCTGATAGATGCGCAGAAACCCGTCGCTTCGGACCGGCGACAGAACCGCGTATCCGGGACCGAGCTGCTTGCCGCCAAGAACCTTGGCAGGATCCTGTTCCGGCGGCGTTTCGTATTGCTCTGTCAAAGCCGTCGCGGCGCCGCACAGAAGCGCGCTGCCGACCAAGAAAGCTGCCAGGCGATTGGGGGTTCTGGGGGACGTCAAGATCAAGCGGGCCTCCTTGGAGCGGATGCCGGCTCGTTGCTACTCGGGCGCCTGTCCGCTACGCGCCAAGACTTCACCGGCAAGATAAAGCGAACCGCAGATCAGGATCCTTGGGGGTTCGCCATCCTTTGAGGCACAAGCTGCCACATCTGCAAGGGCCGCGTCCAGCGATTGAAACGGTGTTGCCTCCAGACCGGCACAGCGGGCGAGGTCCGCGAGGTCCTCCGGTGTCCGTCCCGTAGCCGTCGAAACAATCGGCACCGTGCCGACATGTCGCGCCAGACCCTCAAACGGACGGAAGAACCCCACCGGGTCCTTGGTCGTCAGCATGCCCACTATCAGGTAGAGCGGGCGTGGTGCGCGTTCTTCCTGTTCGCCCATGAAGCGGGCCACGGAAATGCCGGCCCCCGGATTATGGCCACCGTCGAGCCAGATTTCAGACCCGTCCGGGCACATCCCGACCAGATCCCCATGGGTGATCGGCTGCAGCCGGCCGGGCCAGGCAACGTTTCTGAGGCCTTCCGAGACAACAGCTTCTTCGGGAAGAAGACCGGCCGCCTTGAGGGTGGCAATTGCAAGGCCCGCATTGGCGATCTGGTGATGACCGCCAAGCACCGGCAGCGGCAGATCGATCAGTTCGTCTTCGTCCTGAAACGCCAGGCGCCCCTGGTCGGCCTGGGCCACAAAATCCTGTCCGAAAACCTGAAGCGGTGCCCGGCCGCGTGCGGCCTGGCGGGTGATGACGGCCAGTGCATCGCTTTCCTGCGTTGCACTGATCACGGGAACGCCCGGCTTGATGATCCCGGCTTTCTCCGCGGCAATCGTGCCGATGTCATCGCCAAGAAACTTCTCATGATCCATGGACACCGGCGTGATGACGGTTGCCAACGGATTATCGATCACATTGGTCGCGTCCAGCCGTCCGCCAAGTCCGACCTCAAGCAGCAGAATGTCGGCCGGATGTTCGGCAAACAGAAGCAGGGCTGCAGCCGTGGTGATTTCAAAGAAGGTGATTTCCGCGCCGTCATTGGCGTCTTCACAGCGGTGAAGCGCATCGTAAAGCACGGGATCGGACACATAGTTCCCGTCGGTCCCCAGCCGGATACGTTCATTGAAGGAAACAAGGTGCGGCGAGGTGTAGACGTGGCATCGCTTGCCGGACGCTTCCAGGATGGCCCGCATGGTGGCCGTTACCGAGCCCTTGCCGTTGGTGCCGGCGACGTGAATGACGGGTGGCAACCTTGTCTCGGGATTGCCCAGCGCGGTCAGCAACCGGTGCATGCGTCCGAGGGAAAGGTCGATTTCCTTCGGATGCAGGGCCAGCAGGCGGTCCAGAATTTTCGTGACTTGATCCAAGGCGCCCTCCTGAAGGGTCCCTTTGTTCCGTTTAACGCGTCTAACGCCTTTACGGGAAGGCCGCCTGCGAAACAAGCGGGCGGCCCTGAAATGTCGTCTGACGCCGCTTTCGCGACGCAATTAGGTGATTGAACGCCCTAGCTGGCCGGTTCCGCTTCCTTGGCAGGCTCCTCAGCCGGTTCCGACGGTTTGGCCTCGGCGTCGGCTTCAACGTCCGGCTCTTTCGGTGCTTCCAGCCGCGGCAGTTCGACTTCCCGCTTCAGCAGAATGCCGCAGATCTGGGACAGGGTGTCCCGCATCCGCTGGCGCGGCACCACCATGTCGATCATGCCGTGGTCGAGCAGGTATTCGGCCGTCTGGAAGTCGTCCGGAAGCTTTTCACGCACGGTCTGTTCGATGACGCGCCGTCCGGCAAACCCGATCTGCGCTCCCGGTTCGGCAATGTGAATATCGCCCAGCATGGCGTAGGAGGCCGAGACGCCACCGGTGGTCGGGTTGGTCAGAACCACAACATAGGGAAGCCCCGCCTCGCGCAGCATCTGAACGCCGACCGTGGTGCGCGGCATCTGCATCAGCGACAGGATACCTTCCTGCATGCGGGCACCGCCGGAGGCAGCAAACATGACAAAGGGCGTCTTGTCTTCAACTGCTTTCAGCATGCCTGCCAGGATCGCTTCACCGGCCGCCATGCCGAGGGATCCGGCAATGAAATCAAAATTCTGAACGGCAGCGGTGAAATCCATGCCGTTGATCTTGCCCTGCGCAACCAGAACCGCTTCTTCCTCGCCGGATTTGCTGCGGGCTTCCTTCAGACGGTCAGTGTAGCGCTTGGAGTCGCGGAACTTGTGCGGATCGGCCTGGACGTCCGGGGTCTTGACGTTCTCGTAGGTGCCGCCGTCAAACAGGGCATCCAGACGCTTGCGCGCCGGCATGCGCATGTGGTGGCCGGAATTCGGAATGACCCAGAGATTGGCCTCCAGGTCCCGGTGAAACACCATCTCTCCGGTTTCCGGGCACTTGATCCAGAGATTCTCCGGAACTTCGCGCTTCTTCCAGAGATCACGGATCTTGGGGCGTACGATAGAGTTGATCCAGTTCACGTCAAACGCGTCCCGTTGTCTTTTAAGAACACTCAAGGTGCTCAGGTTACCATTGGCGGAGATATGGGTTCCGCCGGAAGGAGTTCAATTCAGGCCGAGCGCGCTCTTGCGCAACCGGAGGCAAGATCCGCCACAACATCGGCCACAGCCTGGACGGTGCGGTCGGTTGCCTTGCCGGCCTCGTCGAGGCTGTCGCGAATGGCGTTGACCAGAACCGACCCGACGACGACGCCGTCTGCGTCCTTGCCGATCACGGCCGCCTGGTCCGCCGTCTTCACACCGAAACCGACTGCGACCGGCAGGTCGGTATGACCCTTGATGCGGTTGACCGCTGCCGTGACCCGGCCGGTGTCGGCGATATTGGCGCCGGTGATGCCCGTGACCGAGACGTAATAGACGAAACCGGATGTGTTGGCCAGAACGGCGGGCAGCCGCTTGTCATCTGTGGTCGGGGTCGCCAGTCGGATGAAATTGAGACCGGCTTCAAGTGCCGGGATGCACAACTCGTCATCGGCCTCGGCCGGAATGTCGACGATGATGAAGCCGTCAACGCCGGCTTCCTTGGCAACCTGGACGAATTTCTTCGGCTCGCGCACATAGATGGGATTGTAATACCCCATCAGGATGATGGGCGTGTCCTGATCCTGCTTGCGGAAATTGCGCACCATGTCCAGGGTCTTGTCCATGGTGTGGCCGGCTGCCAGCGCGCGCTGGTTGCCCAGCTGGATCGGAATGCCTTCCGCCATCGGATCGGAAAAGGGCATGCCCAGTTCGATCACGTCGGCACCGGCGGCCGGAAGCGCGTTGAGAACAGCCTGCGACGTTTCCAGATCCGGATCGCCCGCGGTGATAAAGGTGACCAAGGCCGGCCGTCCGGCGTCCGCACAGGCTTTAAAACGGCGGTCGATACGCGTTTCCGTCATTCACAGCTACCCTTTTTCACGTCTGGCGGAGGATCCGCAGCGTTTCCCGTGTCAGCGATGTACGGGGGCAGTGCGGGCCGTGTCAATCTATCTCGTGCAGTTTCGCAAGCCGGAGGCCATGTCCGGACCCGGGCGTTACCGGCTGGGATAGTCGATCAGGCCGATCGCGCGCAGAGCGGAATCCGCACGGTAGATATGTTCGCTGCCCATGGATTTGGAACGGCCCGCGCGCGCAAGGGGTCCCCCCGTGCCGCGAAGGACGGTGGCGAGGGGCGCTGCCGACGGCGCGCTCAACTGAAGGGCCTGCAAGGTGCTCATATCAATAACCAAAATCGCGGCGTATCGCCGCCAGAAGTCTCAACAAGGCTGGAACTTATGATTTTTTTGCAGTGCAGCAATAGCGGTTCACGCAGGTCAGGTCCGCGTTTTCTGCATGGCTGATCTGTTCAATACGCAGCGTAAGGGGTTGGAAAAATGCACTCTGTGCGCTTATATTGAAAACACTGTGAAGCCAACTAAGAAAAAGGAGCTGTAATTGGCCCATTCTCTGTTCGAGCCTGCACCGGAGCCCTTTGGCGAAAAACTGTGGCGCCGCGTCAAGGCACTCGGAAATCCTGCCCCGTCTGCCCAGCCAGATACCCCATCATCCTACAGCGATCCGGCGCTGGTGCGTCAGGCGAACCACCTGGATGCCCGCGGCCGACAGGAACTGCTGGAAACGCTGCTGGCCACAAAGCCCATCAAAAGATAAGGGCCCCGCGGTCTGGCCGCGCGGCCCTCGTTCTGCAAAACGCATTGCCTGCAGTTACACAGGCTCAGGCGCAGCCTTAACGACGCTTGAAATGCTTGTTAAAGGCGTGGCCGGCAATTTCGGTGCGCTCAAGGCCAAGATCGGCCAGCTGTGCGGCACTCATGTGGTTCAGGTGTGCGATTTCGTTGGCAACCTTGCGTGAAGCACGGATGTCACGGACGAAACCGGTCAGAAGATCGAAAGCCATTTTCGTGTTCCTTGTCCGTGGACCGGCGCCCCAGCGCCGGCGAATTCATTCAATGCCCACAATTTAGGCTTTCCAGAGCGATGCACAACGCATGATTCCGCATTGCAGCAGCGCCACAACTGCAGAGCTGGTTAACTGGTGTAAAGCATGACCCGGCGCCCCGGACCGTTACAAGGCGGGCGGGCTTGACGGCGCCTATGACCAGCACTTCAAAGAAAAAGCCGCATACCAACCGGTACGCGGCTTACTGTTCTCACAGCGGCTCAGACTTCAGAGATCGAAACCGAGCATCTGGCCAACGGCAAAGACGTCCTTGTCGCCCCGGCCACACAGGTTCATGACAATGATCTGGTCCTTGTCCATCTGCGGGGCGAGCTTGACCACATGAGCGAGCGCATGTGACGGCTCAAGCGCTGGAATGATGCCTTCAACACGGGTCAGCATCTGAAAGGCGTCCAGCGCTTCGGTGTCCATGATCGGCACGTAGTCAACGCGGCCGATTTCCTTCAGCCACGAATGCTCCGGACCGATGCCCGGATAATCGAGGCCGGCAGAAATCGAATGGCCTTCCAGGATCTGACCGTCATCATCCTGAAGCAGGTAGGTGCGGTTGCCATGCAGAACGCCCGGCTTGCCGGCGGTCAGAGACGCGCAGTGCTCTTCGCCTTCCAGGCCGTGACCGCCGGCTTCAACGCCGTAGATCTTGACGTCCTTGTCGTCGAGGAACGGATGGAACAGGCCGATGGCATTGGAGCCGCCGCCAACGGCGGCAACAAGCGCATCCGGCAGGCGGCCTTCGGCTTCCATCATCTGGTCGCGCAGTTCCTTGCCGATCACCGACTGGAAATCGCGCACCATTTCCGGATAGGGATGCGGGCCGGCTGCCGTGCCGATCAGGTAGTAGGTGTCTTCGACATTGGTCACCCAGTCACGCAGCGCCTCGTTCATGGCGTCTTTCAGCGTGCCGGCACCCGCCGTGACCGGGACGATCTCCGCCCCGAGCAGCTTCATGCGGAAGACGTTCGGCTTCTGCCGCTCCACATCGGTCTTGCCCATATAGACAACGCAGGGAAGACCGAAGCGGGCGCAGACCGTGGCGGTCGCCACACCATGCTGACCGGCGCCGGTTTCCGCGATGATGCGGGTCTTGCCCATGCGCTTGGCCAACAGGATCTGCCCAAGGCAGTTGTTGATCTTGTGCGATCCCGTGTGGTTCAGCTCGTCGCGCTTGAAATAAATCTTCGCGCCACCGAGTTCCTGCGTCAGGCGCTCGGCAAAATAGAGCGGCGAAGGCCGGCCGGTATAATGCTTGTTCAGCGTCTCGACTTCAGCGTGGAAAGCCGGATCGTTCTTGGCGTCCTTGTAGTGCTGCTCCAGATCGAGGATCAGCGGCATCAGGGTCTCGGCCACGTATCGGCCACCGAAAATGCCGAAATGTCCGCGATCGTCCGGTCCGGTCCGGATGCTGTTGGCCATATCGTTCACGCGTAAACTCCTTGAAATCCGGTCACTCAGCCGGGAACCTTGACGCCCTTGGCCGCGGCCAGAAAAGCGCGAATGAGATCACTGTCCTTGACGCCCTTCTCCCGCTCGACGCCGGAAGACACATCCACCGCCGTCACGCCGCTCAGCCGGATGGCCTCTGCAACATTGTCCGGGTCCAGTCCTCCGGAAAGCATGAAGGGTTTCTTCAGGTCAATATCCTTCAGGATCCGCCAGTCATAAGACACTCCGTTGCCACCCGGCAGCTCCGAGCCCTTGGGGGGCTTGGCGTCAAACAGCAGCCAGTCAGCAACCATAGCGTAGTACTGCGCGGCTTCCAGATCGGCCTTCTCGGAAATCGACATGGCCTTCATGACCCTGGTGCCGTGCATGACCTTGGCCGCAGCCAGGGATTCCGGGGCTTCTTCGCCGTGAAACTGGATGATGTCCGGGTTGACCAGTTCCTTGATCCGCGACAATCCGTCCAGATCCATGTTGACGGTCACCGCGACAATCTCGGCCTTGCCCCGGGCCATGTCGGCCAGCTTGCAGGCTTGCGAAAGCGTGACGTGGCGCGGGCTTTTCGGGAAAAACATCAGCCCGACCATATCCGCACCGGCCTCCAGCGCGGCTTCCATGGTGTCCTCGGTCGATAGACCGCAAATTTTGACCTTAATATCCGACATGGTTTCGAGGTATCGCCGGTGGCGCGTGGTTTGTCAAAAAAGAAAAGCTGCAGTCGTCCACTTGGGCGAAGGCCTTTCCATCGTCATCCCGGACGATCAACGGGAGATCCGGGACCGGGGAGGCGCCACCCTGTCTACGCAAGAACCCGACATGCCTTCGGCTCCCGGTTTCGGCTCGCGCTGCGCTTTGCCGGGATGAAGATGGAGGAGTATTACACTTTCCTATCCATCGTCATCCCGGACGCAGCATAGCGGAGATCCGGGATCAGGGAGCCGAGGTGTCAGCTATTTTCTCACCTCAAGTCACGTTGAACGCCGCGATTGCCGCCATGTTGACGATGTCGCTGTCCTTTGCACCGAGCGGCACAATCTGGATCGGTTTGTCGAAGCCGACCAGAAGCGGGCCGATCACCGTCGCACCACCCAGCTCCTGCAGCATCTTGGTGGAGATGGAAGCAGAGTGGAACGCCGGCATGACCAGAACATTGGCGGGCCCGGACAGGCGGCAGAACGGATAAGAGCTCATCCGCTCGGGATTGAGCGCGACATCGGCAGCCATTTCGCCGTCATATTCGAAATCGACCCGGCGCCGGTCGAGGATCTTGACCGCTTCGATGACCTTTTCGGAGCGTTCGCCCTTCGGATGGCCGAAGGTGGAATAGGCCAGCATGGCAACGCGCGGCTCATAACCAAGTTTGCGGGCAACATGTGCCGCCTCTTCCGCAATATCCGCCAGTTCCTCCGATGTCGGCATGTCGATCACGGCCGTATCCGCAATCAGGACCGTGCGGCCCCTTGCCAACGCCAGCGACACGCCGATCACACGGTGGCCCGGCTTCGGATCGATGGTCGCCTTCACCGTGTCGAGCGCGACGGAGTAGTTCCGGGTCACGCCGGTGACCATGGCATCCGCATCGCCGCGGGCGACCATGATCGCGCCCCAGTAGTTACGGTCGTTGTTGACCATGCGTTGACAATCGCGCAGCAGGTAGCCCCGGCGCTGCATGCGGCCATAAAGATATTGCGCATAATCGTTGTTGCGATCAGACAGGCGTGCGTTCTGGATGGAAAGGCCGGCCTTGCTGATATCAACACCAGCCTGCTCGGCCATGTTCCGGATCTCGTCTTCGCGGCCGATCAGGATCGCTTCCCCCAGGCCTTGCGACACGAAGCTTGCGGCGGCGCGGATCACCGGTTCTTCCTCGCCCTCGGCAAAGACCACGCGTTTCGGCTGCTGGCGCACCTTGGAGAAGATCCGCTGCAAGGTGCCGGCAACCGGGTCACGCCGTGCCGAAAGCTGGTGCCGATAGGCCTCCATATCAACGATCGGACGACGGGCCACACCAGAATCCATTGCGGCCTGCGCGACCGCAGGCGGAATGGCAGAAATCAGGCGCGGATCGAACGGCACCGGGATGATGTATTCCGGTCCGAATTTCGGCCGGTTGCCCCGGTAGGCGGCGGCAACCTCGTCCGGCACTTCCTCGCGCGCCAGTTCAGCCAGAGCCCTCGCACAGGCGACCTTCATGTCGTCATTGATCGTTGTCGCCTGCACGTCCAGGGCACCGCGGAAGATATAGGGAAAACCGAGCACGTTGTTGACCTGGTTCGGGTAGTCCGACCGGCCGGTGGCGACGATGGCGTCATCGCGCACGGCATGGGCGTCTTCTGGCGTGATTTCCGGATCCGGGTTGGCCATGGCGAAAATGATCGGGTTCGGCGCCATGGCCTTCAGCATGTCCGCCGTCAGAGCCCCCTTGACCGAAACGCCGAAAAAGACGTCCGCACCCTTCAGCGCGTCATAAAGGGAGCGGGCCTTGGTCTCGATGGCATGGGCGGATTTCCACTGGTTCATGCCTTCTGCACGGCCCTTGTAGATCACACCCTTGGTGTCGCAGAGCGTGACATTCTCGTGCGGGATGCCCATCGCCTTGACCAGTTCGATACAGGCAATGCCGGCCGCACCCGCGCCGTTGCAGACCACCTTGGTGTCTTTCATGTCGCGCCCGGTCATGTGAAGCGCGTTGATCAGACCGGCCGCGGCGATGATTGCCGTGCCGTGCTGATCGTCGTGGAACACCGGAATGTCCATCAGTTCCCGCAAGCGCTGCTCGATGATGAAACAGTCCGGTGCCTTGATGTCCTCCAGATTGATCCCGCCAAAGGATGGCCCGAGATAGCGCACCGAGTTGATGAACTCCTCGACATCCTGGGTGTCGACCTCCAGGTCGATACTGTCTACATCGGCAAACCGCTTGAAGAGCACGGACTTGCCCTCCATCACCGGCTTGGAGGCGAGCGCTCCCAGATTGCCGAGACCCAGAATGGCGGAGCCGTTGGAAATCACGGCCACCATGTTGCCCTTGGTGGTGTAGTCATAGGCGCGGCTGGCGTCATCCGCGATCGCGAGCACCGGCACGGCCACGCCCGGCGAATAGGCCAGCGACAGGTCACGCTGGGTCGCCATCGGCTTGGTCGGTGCAATTTCCAGTTTGCCGGGACGGCCCTCCTGGTGAAACTGCAGGGCTTCCTGATCTGTAAAGCTGATATTTGACTTGGCGGATTTATCGGAGGGCATGACGCAGGCGTTTCCTTTTGGTCGCTCTTTTCTAAGGGTCCGGTCGAAGCTGACCCCTGGGCGGGAGCCTGACCTTATCCCCTGCAAAATGAAGCCTCAAGCCAAGATGGCCTAGCCCCTTGGTGGAATGGCGCGCACAGTTTGCTAGTACTCTCCTATGAGTGGACAGAGCGCACAGAAACTGGCCCCGGCGGATGCCAAAGTCACGCCGATGATGGCCCAATTCCTCGAGATCAAGGCCGCCAATCCGGACAGTCTGCTGTTCTACCGGATGGGCGACTTTTACGAGCTGTTCTTCGAGGACGCGGAGATTGCCTCCGCGGCGCTCGGCATCACGCTGACCAAACGCGGCAAACACCAGGGTGACGACATTCCGATGTGCGGTGTGCCCGTCCATGCCGCAGACGACTATCTGCAGAAGCTGATCGCCAAGGGACACCGGGTCTCGGTCTGCGAACAGACCGAAGATCCGGCCGAGGCCAAGAAACGCGGTTCGAAATCCGTCGTTCGCCGCGAAGTGATCCGCCTTGTCACGCCGGGTACGTTGACCGAAGAACGGCTACTGGATGCCTCCAGCAACAACTACCTGATGGCGCTCACCCGGCTGAAGGGCGGCTCCCTGCAGGGCGATGCGGTGTATGGCCTTGCCTGGATCGAAATGTCCACCGGCACGTTCCAGGTTGCCGAAACCGATCACCAGCGCCTTGCTGCGGATCTTGCCCAGGTCAGCCCGAAGGAGCTGATCCTGGCGGACAACCTGTTGCAGGAAAACGAATTGCGGCTTTTGGCCGAACAGGCCGGCGGGGCCCTGTCGCCGGTGCCACGCGCCTTTTTCGACAGTTCCACTGCGACCGACCGGCTTGCGCATTACTTCGGTGTGAAAACGCTCGACGGCTTCGGCACGTTCAGCCGGGCGGAACTGTCCGCCGCTGCCGGCATCCTGTCCTATATCGAAAAGACACAGCTTGGCGAACGGCCGCCGCTCGACCCGCCGGTGCGCGAGGCCGGTGCCGGACGCATGCTGATCGATCCGGCGACACGCGCCAATCTCGAGCTTTCCCGAACACTGTCCGGTGAAAAGCAGGGCTCTCTTCTGGCGACCATCGACCGAACCGTGACCGGTGGTGGATCCCGGCTTCTGGCCAGCCGCCTGGCCGGTCCGCTCATCAATGTCGACGCCATTCAGCACCGGCATGATTCCGTTGCCTTCTTTCTCGACAACGAGATCATGCGCGAAAGCCTGCGTCAGACGCTGAAAGGCGCACCGGACATGGCCCGCGCCCTGTCACGTATTGCGCTCAATCGCGGCGGCCCCCGGGATATCCTGTCGATTGCGCAAGGGCTGGAAGCCGCGCGAAGCGTGCTGGACCAGACGGCCTCCAGTCCTGTCGAGATTCCGGCAGAAATCGCCGCGGCCCGCGCCAGCCTGGAGCAGGCGCCTCATGAACTGGGCGCTGAACTGGTGGCCGCGATCAAGGAGGAACCGCCGCTTCTGAAACGGGACGGCGGCTTCATTTCCTCCGACTTCAACGCAGACCTCGACGAACTCCGCGCCTTGCGTGATGAAAGCCGCAAGGTGATCGCCAAGCTTCAGGCCGACTATTCCGAAGAGCTCGGTGTCAGATCCCTGAAGATCAAGCACAACAACGTGCTGGGCTGGTTCATCGAGGCGCCGACGGCCCAGACGGAGAAACTGACGGCCGATCCGGGCCGGTTCATTCACCGCCAGACCATGGCGGGCGCCATGCGCTTCACCACAACCGAACTGGCCGACCTGGAATCCAAGATTGCCAGCGCCGGCGAACGGTCTCTTGCGATTGAACTGGAGATTTTCGACCGGCTGGCCCAGGCGATCATCGACGCCGGCGAAGCGATCAAATCCGCCGCCCAGGGCCTTGGTATCCTCGATGTGTCCGCGGCCCTGGCAAAGCTGGCCCAGGAAGAGGGATATGTTCGCCCAACCGTGGATGACAGCCGTGCCTTCGACATCAAGGGTGGCCGCCATCCGGTGGTCGAACGGGCCCTGAAAAAAGCCGGTGGCGAAAGCTTCGTTGCCAATGACGCCGATCTCGGTCCTGAAGCCGATGAGGATATCGGTCACATCTGGCTGATCACCGGTCCGAACATGGCCGGTAAGTCGACCTTCCTGCGCCAGAACGCACTCATAGCCGTGCTGGCTCAGATGGGCGCCTTCGTCCCGGCGGCCTCGGCCCATATTGGCGTGGTCGACAGGCTGTTTTCCCGTGTGGGTGCGGCGGATGATCTTGCCCGCGGCCGCTCCACCTTCATGGTGGAAATGGTCGAGACCGCCGCGATCCTCAATCAGGCAGGCGACCGGTCGCTGGTGATCCTCGATGAAATCGGTCGCGGCACCGCGACGTTTGACGGTCTGTCGATCGCCTGGGCCACCATCGAACATCTGCATGAGGTCAACCGTTCACGGGCCCTCTTTGCCACCCATTACCATGAGCTGACCGCCCTTTCGGCCAAGCTCGAACGTCTTTCAAACGCGACCGTGTCGGTGAAGGAGTGGAACGGCGAGGTGATCTTCCTGCACGAGATCGTGCCGGGCGCCGCCGACCGCTCCTACGGCATTCAGGTCGCCAAGCTGGCCGGTCTTCCGGCCTCCGTGGTTGAACGTTCCAAGCAGGTGCTCGGCCAGCTGGAGGAACAGGACCGGCGCTCTCCGGCTGAAAACCTGATCGATGAGCTGCCGCTTTTCGCCAGCATCGCCCCACCGCCGCCCAGCGCCACCGGTTTTGCGGAGCCTGACCCGTTTGCGGACGCGCTGGACGAGATCGACCCGGACGACATGACTCCCAGAGAGGCGCTGGAGGCGCTTTACCAGCTGAAGAAGCTGCGGGTTGAGCGGGACGGCTGAGAAAAAGAGTGGGTCTGGTGCCTTTGGCCGATCCTTCGAGACGGGCCTTTGGCCCTCCTCGGGATGACGCAGAAAATGGGGTGAAGTCTTTTTCACCCCCCATATAGGCCTCATCCTGAGTGTCTGGCCCGAAAGTGATCTAAGACGGAGCTTTCATCGTTCCTGGCACGAACTCGCCCCCTCTCGGTTGTCTTCCCCGCGAAAGCGGGGACCCAGTAACCTCATGAATCGGCGCTATAAATAAAATCTAACCTCACGGAGTCCTGGTTTCCCGCTTTCGCGGGAATGACAAATGTGACTGAAGCATTCGCCCCGGCCATCACTTTTGGGCCAGATCCTCAAGAGCCGCTTAAGCGGCGTCTAGAAGGATCGGCCACAAGCGCGTTTCACAACTACCAGCCAAATTGCCGGCCGGCCTCCGCATTGATCCGGGCCGTCACAATTTCCGCCTCGATGCGGGTATCTTCCAGGTCGTCGCGGGCAGCCCTCAGATCATATTCGGTATCCCGGACCTTGCCGCGCAGGCGCTTGCGTTTCTTGCGACACTCCTTGCGATCGTCTTTCCTGGTTTTCGATTTGCAGTCCAGATCGGTCAGGTCGTCTTCCAGGCGGTCAAGCCGATCTTCCAGGGACCTGACCTCCGATCGCGCGTCATCAACCCTGTTTTCAGCAGTCCAGATCACAAATCCCAGCTGATAGGCATGCTCGAAGCGGGAAGCGAGGGCAGGTGGGCAGATCGGCGACTTGGTCTTGTATTGTTTTCCGAGGGTGAAGCCATTGAGCGGTGTGCAGTAATTCTGAACGCCGCGATGCCAGCCAGACAGATAGGCATTTGTGTCCGGCGTGATCCCGTGCTTGCCGCAGCTCTTGACCACTTCGTCCAGATGACTGGTTGGCTTGCCAACCGAGGCGTGGGCCTTGCCGAGATCCGCCCAGTCTCCGGCCACGCATTGTTCCTTGGTGACAGCCGCACACCCGCCCAGCGCAAAAAGCCCTGCAGCCAGAAGGCCGCTTCCCAAAAGTGTCTTCCACATACCTGCAAATCCGATTGTTCGAAATCCGGTTCCCTGCCCGGGATCACATGATTTTCGAATTGAGAATCAAAAAGATGATGCTTCTTAGCCACCCGAATCTGAACGGGAGATGAGCAAGGCGCTCAATAGACGTTCAGGTTTTCAACGCCGGGCGGGGAAGACCAAATCGATTGCGGCAAGCGTGTGCGGTGGCAATTGCGTTTCAGACAACTGATCTGGTGACAGAAGAACGGTTCCGGCCTAGGCTTGTGACCCTATTTCCTCCGGTCTCCAGGTTTCTCCGTGTTCATGTCGTTTCAGCTCCCCCGGCAGGTGGTGCTAATCCTTTTTCTTCAGTTTTCGCAGTCGCTGGGCGTCTCCGCCCTGATACCGTTGATGAGCTTCTTCATCGTCGAAGGCCTTGGCGCTGCGCCCTGGCAGATCGGTCTTTATACCGGCATCGTTCTGCCACTGACGCTGGTCGCAAATCGCTGGGCCGGGGAGAGGCTCGACCATGGTTATGCAGTCCGACGCCTGCTGCGCTTTTCCGTTTTCGCCTTTCTGACCGTTTCGGCCCTGCTCACACAGGTAAGCAATCTCTGGATGCTCCTGTTGCTGGTGGCCCCCCTGACGAGCCTTTCCAACACCGGGTCAGGCATCATCTTCACCTTCGGCCGGCTTTATGCGGAACGAGAGGGACTGGATATCACCCGGGTCAATTCCTGGCTGCGCATGACGGTGTCTCTTGCCTGGATGATCGGTCCGGCCCTTTCCTTCTCGCTGGTGGCTGCATTCGGTTTCACTTCGGCGTTTGCCGTGGCCTTCGGGATCGGTCTGGCCTATGCCACCCTCTGGCAAATCGTGGTGCCGGCTCAATTCAAAGCCGAACCGCGCCCGAAATCGGATCGCGGCAAAGATCCGATCAACTGGGGCCTGATGGTGGCGGGGCTGATTTGCCTTGGATTCGTGATCACCAATTCGCTGTTTGTCTCTGCGATGCCCCTTTATTTCGTGCAGGAAGTCGGCCTGCCCGGGCAAACACCTGGCCTGTCCCTCTCCGTGAAATGCCTTCTCGAAGTGTTCGTCATTTTTGGTTCTGTCCGGCTGGCCGAGCGCATCGGCATCCGCCAGGTGCTGATGCTGGCCGCCGTCCTGGCCGCCACCAGCATGCTTCTCTTCGCCGAAGTCACCCAGTTGTGGCAGGTCATCGCGGTTTCCATGCTGGAAGGAACCTATTATGGGCTTTTTGCCGGCGTTGCCATCAGCTTTGTCCAGAGTTTCGCACCGGACCGTCCCGGCCGCGCAACGGCCGTCTACATGAACAGCCTCTTTCTGGGCGGGCTGATCGGCAGCGTGTCCATGGGCTTCATCGCCACGGCCACGGATTTCAGAACGGTTCTGCTGGTCGCTGCGGCAAGTTCAGTGACAGCTCTTGTCGTTCTGCTTGCGACACTGCGCGTTCAGCCGCAATCAGCGGAACAGGAACCTTAGGGTCAGGTCCCTAGACGCCGCCTGCCTTGGCAACCGCAAGCGCGTTGGCAATGGCGCCGGCAAAACTGGTGCGATCGTCCGGATTCAAGAAATTGCCCAAGTCAATGCTTTCCCCGCGGCTGGTCAGCGACACGGCAACCACGCCTTCATCCTCCAACCGGTCGATTTTCAGCCGGACCCAGACGGGATTGAAGGAATATTCCTGGAAGCGTTTTCCGGGTCCCACCTTGCGGATGACGATCTCCGTGCGGGACACGGAGACTTCCTCAAACGCCTGCGCGGACCGGTAGTTCAGACGGAAGGCAAACCACAGAAGAGCGATATCGAGCCCGAAGAAGCCGAAGACCGGCCAGGCGCCAATGCTCAGGAACACGATCCCGGAGACAAAACAGATCAGGCCGAAACAGATCATCAGGATCAGGAAACCATTCGGGCCAAGAGACCGGTGTGGCGTCAGCACGGCTGTAAAAAACGGCCGGTTGCGCCGCTCAAAATCGTCCTCCGGCTCGGGTTTCGGATTGTTCTCGCTCATGAGGTCTGATTATAGAGAGAACATGAGCCAAGCAAAGAGCCCCGCCGCCGCCAAGGCATCCAAACGCCCCGCCTCGAAAGCCAAGCCAAAACGGAAAGCGCCCTCCGTGGACAATCCGGGCAGGGTCCTGAAACGGTCTCGCTATTCCAAGGCCGAGACCTACGCCATTTTCCAGCGCTTTCATGCCGACAATCCGGAACCGGAAGGCGAACTTGACTATGTCAACGCCTATACGCTGCTGGTCGCCGTGGTCCTGTCGGCACAGGCAACCGATGTCGGTGTCAACCGGGCAACCAAACACCTGTTCGAGATTGCCGACACACCTGAGAAGATGGTCGCGCTGGGCGAAGACAAGGTGCGCGAGGAAATCCGCACCATCGGTCTTTTCAAGACCAAGGCCAAGAACGTCATTCTCCTGTCCGAACAGCTGATCAGAGATCATGGCGGCGAGGTTCCGGAAGACCGCGAAGCGCTGGAAAAGCTGCCCGGCGTCGGCCGCAAGACCGCCAATGTGGTGCTGAACATCTTTTTCGGGCATCCGACCATTGCCGTCGACACCCACCTTTTCCGCCTCGGCAACCGTATCGGCATCGCACCGGGCAAGACGCCACTGGATGTCGAAAAGGCGATGGAAAAGGCGGTGCCCAAGGAGTTTTCCCTGCATGCCCACCACTGGCTGATCCTGCATGGGCGCTACATCTGCAAGGCGCGCAAACCGGAATGCCGGCGCTGCGTCATCTACGATCTCTGCCGCAGCCCGGAAAAGGAACCTTTCGACGCCGTTCCGGAGATCGCTCTTCGCACCAAAGCCCAGATCGACAAGGAGAGCGCCGCGTGACCTTTCCGCTTGGACCTTTTCCGACCAGCGAACGCCTGCGTTTCCGCCTGCCGTCTCCCAACGATGCCGTTTTTTACCAAACGCTGATGAGTGAGCCCGACTACAAGCGGTTCATCCATGACTACGGAATTGACAGCCCGGAAGACGCGGCCACCTACATCAAGTCAAAGTCGCTGGTCCGGTTTGCCGCCCAGGGCGTTGGGCTGTGGCTGGTGGAATTGAAGGAGACGGGTGAACCGATCGGCGTCTGCGGTCTGGTGGTGCGCAAGGAGCTGAAATACCCGGATCTCGGATTTGCCTTTCTGTCCTGTCACCGCGGCAAGGGATATGGACGGGAAGCCGGCCAGGCTGTTCTGGATTTTTCCGCAGGTGAACTCAACTTGCGCACTCTTTGCGCGATCACCCATCCGGACAATGACCGCTCCGCCAACCTGCTGCTCAAACTGGGGTTTGAGCCCAGCGGACAGCGCCATCTGGAGGAGATCGGCTCCACCGCCAACTACTATGTCTGGAAACTGCGCTACGTCGAAGCCGGTCTCGGCTGACGGTCAGCGCTTTTCGCGCACCCGGACAACCACATCGACACGCACGACTTCCATGCCTTCCGGTGCTTCCGGCAGGCTGCCGATGCCAACACCTTCGCCCGGAATGTCGATCACCCGGTTTTCGCCTTCAATGAAGAAGTGGTGGTGATCGGAGGTGTTGGTGTCGAAATAGGTCTTGTTGCCATCGATCGCGACTTCACGCAGAAGCCCGACTTCGGTGAACTGGTGCAGCGTGTTGTAGACGGTTGCCAGCGAGACCGGCACGTTGGCGGCCACGGCTTCCTCATGGAGCAACTCGGCGGAGATATGACGGTCGCCCTTCGAATAGAGCAGTTCCGCCAGGGATACACGTTGGCGTGTCGGCCGCAGACCCGCTGTCCGCAGCATGCCGGTCACATCCTTGCCGGCAATTTCTGATGCCATGTGTGTTGTCATTCCGTTCCGATCCAGGTCTTCAAACACGGTTTTGTGGGCGCAATCAGCGCGCGGCAAGCTTGTTTTCCGGCCGCGTTTCCACGATCATGGGCCTATATCTGCCATTTCTTGCACCCAAGATGCAAGTTTTAAACGACAGGTCCGATCCGGCAAGGGAGGCCGGACAACGTCACGGATAATGCTGAAATCGAGTAAAAGACCGGAAAAACCCAGCAACTTCGCGCAAGTGACATCTTTCGGTCATGGTTCCCCTGTGGTAGGAAGGCGCCGCAATCGAACCGAAAACAAACCAATCCGGCCCTTGTCTGAACGCGGGCGGGACACAAAAAACGGATCCTGAATGACCGAGCGCCGCTCCAGCTACGATTATGAAGACCTGCTCGCCTGCGGCCGCGGCGAGCTGTTTGGCCCGGGCAACGCACAATTGCCGCTGCCGCCGATGCTGATGTTCGACCGGATCACCGATATCTCGGAAACCGGCGGTGAGTATGACAAGGGATATGCCCGCGCCGAGTTCGACATCAAGCCGGACCTCTGGTTCTTCCCGTGTCACTTCCAGGGCAATCCGATCATGCCGGGCTGCCTCGGACTGGACGCCCTTTGGCAGCTGACCGGCTTTCACCTTGGCTGGCAGGGTCTGGAAGGCAAGGGCATGGCGCTCTCGACCGGCGAAATCAAGTTCAAGGGCATGGTCACGCCGGACGTCAAGCTGGTTGAATACGGCATCGACTTCAAGCGGGTCATGAAGGGCCGTCTGGTGCTGGGCATTGCCGATGGCTGGCTGAAAGCCGACGGTGAACAGATCTACAAGGCAACCGACCTGCGCGTGGGCCTGTCAAAAGTCTGACACCCATTCGCATGATCGACTGTTTCGCCGGCGCTTCTTTCTGATTGGAAGCGCCGGTTTGCATATTACATACAGGCCGGCAGGCTGCTGAACTCCTTGAAGCCATGCCGTGCCGGATAAGACCATAGGAGTCCGCAATGAGACGCGTTGTCGTCACCGGTCTGGGAATCGTATCTTCCATCGGATCAAACGCACAGGAAGTGCTGGCCAGCCTCAGGGAAGGCAAATCGGGCATCAGCTTTGCTCCGGATTACGCCGAACACGGCTTCCGCAGCCAGGTGCACGGCATGCCGAATGTCGATATTCCCTCGCTGATCGACAAGCGTCAGCTGCGGTTCATGGGCGATGGTGCCGCCTATAACTACATCTCCATGGAGCAGGCGATCGCCGATTCCGGGCTTGAGGAGAGCGATATCTCCAACACCCGCACCGGCCTGATCATGGGCTCCGGTGGGCCGTCCACCAAGAACCTGTTCCAGGCGCACCAGATCGTTCTGGAAAAGGGCGCACCCAAGCGCATGGGCCCGTTCATGGTGACCCGCGGCATGAGCTCGACCAACTCTGCCTGCCTGGCAACACCGTTCAAGATCAAGGGCATCAACTATTCCATCACCTCGGCCTGCTCGACCTCCGCGCACTGCATCGGGGCAGCCACCGAACAGATCCAGTTCGGCAAGCAGGACGTGATGTTTGCCGGTGGCGGCGAGGAACTCGACTGGACCCTGTCCTGCCTGTTCGACGCCATGGGCGCCATGTCTTCCAAATATAACGACACCCCGGAAACAGCTGCCCGTGCCTATGACGCAACCCGCGACGGTTTTGTCATTGCCGGTGGTGGTGGTGTTGTCGTTCTGGAGGAACTGGAACACGCCAAGGCCCGTGGCGCGAAAATCTATGCCGAAGTCACCGGCTATGCCGCCAATTCCGACGGCTACGACATGGTGGCCCCGTCCGGGGAAGGCGGCGAGCGCTGCATGCGTCTTGCCATCGAAACCCTTGGCGATCGCAAGGTCGACTACATCAACACGCACGGCACCTCGACCCCGGTCGGCGATGTCGGCGAGATCGAGGCGATCCGCCGGGTCTTCGGCGAAAACCAGCCGCCGGCGTCCTCGACCAAGTCGCTCACCGGCCACAGCCTGGGCGCGACCGGTGTCCAGGAAGCGATCTATTGCCTCCTGATGCTGCAGAACGATTTCATCACGGCCTCGGCCAATGTGAACGAACTCGATCCGGCCCTGAAGCCGGAGGAAATCGTCACTGAGCGGGTCGACAATGCCGGCCTCGACACGGTCCTTTCCAACAGCTTCGGCTTCGGCGGCACCAACGCCTCGCTTGCGCTGTCGCGCTATCACGGTTGAGGAGCTTTGAATGTCTGAACTGATGAAGGGCAAACGCGGCCTGATCATGGGCGTTGCCAACGATCACTCCATTGCCTGGGGGATCGCCAAGACCCTTGCCGATCACGGCGCCGAACTTGCCTTCACCTATCAGGGTGAAGCTTTCGGCAAACGCGCCAAGCCGCTCGCTGACTCCGTCGGCTCGAATATCCTCGTCCCGTGCGATGTGGAAGACGTTGCCTCGGTCGACGCGGTGTTTGATCGTCTCAAGGAAGACTGGGGCAGCATCGACTTCCTGGTGCACGCCGTGGCCTTTTCCGACAAGTCGGAGCTGCGCGGCAAATATGCCGACACCACGCGGGAAAACTTCACCCGCACCATGATGATCTCCTGCTTCTCCTTCACGGAGATCGCCAAGCGCGCAGCAGCCATCATGCCGAATGGCGGTTCGCTGGTCACGCTGACCTATGGCGGCTCGACCAAGGTCATGCCGAACTACAACGTCATGGGCGTTGCCAAGGCGGCCCTGGAATCCTCTGTCCGTTACCTGGCCGTGGACTATGGCGAACAGAACATCCGTGTGAATGCGATCTCCGCCGGCCCCGTGCGCACTTTGGCAGGGTCCGGTGTTTCGGACGCCCGGCTGATGTTCAACTTCCAGAAGCGCAATTCGCCGCTTTGCCGGACCGTTTCCCTCGACGAAATCGGCGGAACCGGCCTCTATCTGCTGTCGGACCTGTCCGGCGGCGTCACCGGCGAAGTGCATTTTGTCGACAGCGGCTACAACATCATGTCCATGCCACGCCTCGAAGAGCTGAAGGCTCAGGAAGTCAAGGCAGACTGAAGCTGCTGACTGGCTGGAATCGAAAAAGGCGGCCGACTGGCCGCCTTTTTTTATTTGTCCCGGTCTCAGCTAACGCCGAACCGGGATGACAAGGAGAGGAAGATGCTCAAACAGCCAATTCACAGGCTCGAGAAAGTCACTGCTTCCCCGATCAGTCCTCCAGGGTCTCGTCGGGATAAACGCCGAAGAGACGCGTCTGGTCGAGCCAGCCGTCGTAATTGTCGCCATTGACCCGGCACCAGCCACCGGCACATTCGGTGATGGATGTCAGGACGAAGGGTTCCAGTTCGGCGACAATATTGGCATCGGACCGGGACCGGGCACGCAGCGGTGTCAGATTGGACTTTTCCCAGGGCGTGATCAGGGCCGTCCGGCGGCCCGACAGGAGCGAGTGGAACACCCAGCCGGTCTTGCCTTCCCAGTCACGGATCTGGCGCCAGTTTTCGAACTCCTGGATGATTTCCACCGGCAAACCGGACTGGACGAATGTCCAGGCAATCTTGTGTTCCCGGGACGGGCCGATGCGCACGTTCACCCGGTCGGATTTGAGGCTGACAAAGCGCGGCAACGGCAAATCGGTGGCCCGGGTTCCGTTTCCCTGCGCCCAGGCGGAAGCCGGCACGGCGGCAAGCCCGACCACAAATGCCATGAGACACAGAAAGAGCCGGGTCGCTGCGTACGTAGAAGCCATTATGTCCGGTTGTCCAATTGTTATTGATCGCTGTTCTGAGGCAAAGCTGTAGCGAATAATTTGCGTGAAAACCAGCGTTGGCAATTCCTTCGGCTGGGAAAGCGCGGCGAATGAAACCGATCCCTTGTTTCTGCCGGACCATCTGGTAAGGAAAAGGGTATGGTCTCTTCCGCTCGCGTCACGCGCGGCGTCAAAGTGGTCCCGTTGAGGTTAACAGAACCTTAACGAAGCGCGAAAGGCAGTTTGGTATGGCGAAAAAGAAGCCTGTCGTTGTTGTCACCCGGAAACTTCCGGAAGTGGTCGAAACGCGGATGCGCGAACTTTTCGAAACGCGACTCAATGAAAATGACAGGCCCTTCAGCCAGGCCGAGCTGGTCGAAGCCGTGCGAACGGCCGATGTGCTGGTGCCGACGGTGACCGACCGAATCGATTCGTCCGTCCTGTCTCAGGCCGGCGAAAATCTCAAGCTGATCGCCAATTTCGGCAATGGTGTCGACAATATCGACGTTGTCAGCGCCAACAACCGCGGCATCAATGTCACCAACACGCCGGGTGTCCTGACCGAAGACACTGCCGACATGACCATGGCGCTGATCCTGGCCGTGCCGCGGCGTCTTGCCACAGGCATCAAGGCAATTGAGTCCGGCGATTGGGCCGGCTGGTCGCCAACCTGGATGCTGGGCCACCGGATCTGGGGCAAACGCCTCGGCATCATCGGCATGGGCCGCATCGGACAGGCCGTTGCCCGCCGCGCCAAGGCTTTCGGCATGTCGATCCATTATCACAACCGCCGCCGCCTGCCGGAAGGTGTCGAAGAAGACCTGGAAGCCACCTATTGGGAGAGCCTCGACCAGATGCTGGCGCGCATGGACGTGGTATCAATCCACTGCCCGCACACGCCGGGCACGTTCCATCTCCTGTCCGCCCGCCGGCTGAAGCTCCTGAAACAGGATGCCTATGTGGTCAACACGGCCCGCGGCGAGGTCATGGACGAAAACGCACTCATCCGGATGATCGAAGGCGGGGAGCTGGCGGGAGCCGGTCTCGACGTTTTCGAACACGAGCCTGCGGTCAACCCGAAGCTGGTCAAGCTGGAAAACGTGGTGCTGCTGCCGCATATGGGCTCTGCCACCATCGAGGGCCGTATCGAGATGGGCGAGAAGGTCATCATCAACATCAAGACCTTCATGGACGGCCACCGTCCGCCGGACCGCGTCCTGCCATCCATGCTCTGAGCATCGAAAAGATCTTCAGGCATGACAGAGCCCGGCGAAACGAATTGCTTCGTGTACCCGGCGTCCTTGTCATGGCTGGAAAAACGGGAAGACGGCCGCAATTGGCTGAAATGCCTGCCGGACCTGCTTGCGCAGTGTCGCGACAGGTTTCAGCTGCAGCAGGTTGGGGATCCGTTTTCAAGTGGCAATGTGTCTTACGTTCTGCCCGCTAAACGTCACGGAGCCGACGCGGTCCTGAAACTGCAATTTCCAGATCGGGAATGCCGGTTTGAAGCGGACGCATTGAAGCACTGGGACGGCCAGGGCGCGATCCGGCTGCTTGACCACGCGCCTGACCTGAATGCCATGCTTCTGGAACGTTGCCGGCCCGGGCAATTTCTGGCCGATGATCCTGACGTCGATCCTTTGGCCGTTCTCTCAGGGCTGCTGAAAAACTTGCTGAAACCGGCCGGCCCACCCTTTACGCGCCTTTCAGAAGAAGCAGCGCTCTGGCGAAACAGCCTGGAAAGCGATTGGGAAGATGCGGGAAGACCCTGTGAGCGGCGTCTGGTGGACGCTGCCATGGCGGCGGCCTCGGACCTGCCGAAAGATGAAACCGATCTGGTGCTGCTCCACCAGGATCTCCACGGTCACAACGTCCTGTCCTCAGAACGGAGTGGGTGGCTTGCGATCGATCCGAAGCCCCTGGTCGGCGACCCGGCCTTTTCCTTAAGCCCGATCGTCAGAAGCTTCGAATTCGGACACAGCAAAAACGCAGCGCTTTACCGGCTGGACAGACTGTCGGAAGAGCTTGGCCTTGACCGCGAACGGGCACGGCACTGGACCATTGCCCAGACCATGGCCTGGGCCTTTTCCAGCGACTATTCCGAGCGGCATTTCGAGACGGCGCGGTGGTTGCTCGGCGCCAATTGATCAAAACGCAATACCAATTGAGGCATCACCTTGCCGGTAATCAGTGAATCAAGAACAAGACTTTGGATCAAAGGAGATGATCTCGTCCCGGAAGAGATATCCCGCCTGCTGGAACAAAAACCGGACAGGACCCATCAAAAAGACGAAGTGGTGCTGACGGCACTCGGGCGAAAGCGAACTGCAAAGACAGGCTTTTGGGAAATCTGCGCCGACAATTGCAGACCTGAAAATCTAGACGCCCAAATCCGTGACCTTCTTGCCGCTTTAACTCAAGACACCGCCGTCTGGAGAGAAATTTCAGGACGTTTTCAGATCAGTATTTGCAGTAGTCTGTTTCTGGAGGAAACGATGGGCGGCTTTGATCTCAGCCCTGAGACCATTCAAATGCTGGGAGTGCGGGGCATCGGCCTGGATGTTGACATCTTGGGCACAAGCGACGAGTGACCAGAACGGACAAGCCCGTCAGCCGCCGTATTTCGCCCAAAGCGCCTTTTCGCCCATGCCTTCAAGGAAAGCCTTGTGGGCCTCGAATTCGCTTTCAAGGGCCGGCCGTTTCAGAGGCGTCGGCCGCGGGCGGGCGTTGAAGGTGCCGAGTTCGCCGGGTTCGGTCGAACCGCTTGCCGAAGACGTGTCCTCTTCCTCCGGCATCAGGCCAAGACCCCTTTGCCGTCCGCCGATCAGCTCCAGGTAAACTTCTGCCAGAATTTCCGCATCGAGCAACGCGCCGTGTTTGACACGCTTGGAATTGTCGATGCCATAGCGCGAACACAGCGCATCGAGGGAATTGGGTCCGCTTGGCCGCTTGCGCCGGGCCATGTCCAGCGTGTCGAGCACCTGGTCGTTGGAAATCGTCCGCCGTCCCGCGCGCTCCAGCTCCATGTTGATGAAGCCCATGTCAAAGGCGGCATTGTGGATGACCAGTGTCGCATCACCGACAAATTCGAGAAATTCATCGGCAACCTGCTCAAACAGGGGCTTGTCTCTCAGAAACTCTTCCGAAAGGCCGTGCACCTTGAAGGCCTCTTCCGGCATGTCGCGCTGCGGGTTGATATAGACGTGATAGACATTTCCGGTCGGAATATGATTGATCAGCTCCACGCCGCCGATTTCGACCAATCGGTCGCCGCCGCGCGGATTCAGTCCTGTTGTTTCCGTATCGAAGGAAATTTCGCGCATTTGTCTGCCTTTTGCCTCTTCGATTTACTGTGCAGGTTAGCCGTGAGGAGACAAGGGGACGGGCCGGTTTTCCACGGTGTTCGGGGAAATTCAGGTTAAACAGAGCTGCTACTTGCCACAGCGTCATCCTGAGAAGGACCGCAAGGTCCGGTCCGCGGCAAGCTCCCAACAAGTGGCCCGTCCTTCGAGACGCCGCTAACGCGGCTCCTCAGGATGACGACAGTGGTGGCCGGGGCGAATGCTTCACTCACATTTGTCATTCCCGCGAAAGCGGGAAACCAGGAATCCGTGAGGTTAGATTTCAATTTTTAGAGCCGATTCATGAGGTTACTGGGTCCCCGCTTTCGCGGGGATGACAATAGACAGGGCGAGTTCGGGCCAGACACTCAGTATGACGTTGGTGGGTGAAGCGCGGCTGAGTTGCAAACAACTCGGCCAAAGCGTTCTAACAACAGCCGGCCAGCGCTTTAAGTATCGCCCGGACCTGCCGCTGTGCTGGGCCCATGCCGAGGCCGGTGTCCACCAGGAAGTGGGCGCGTTTCCGTTTTTCCGCATCCGGCATCTGCTTGGACAGGATCGCCTCGAACCGCTCCTTCGTCATGTCGGGCCGTGCAAGGACACGCTGTCGCTGGATCTCGGCGTCCGCGGTCACCACCACGATCACGTCGACCCGCCTTTCACCGCCTGCTTCAAACAGGAGCGGGATATCCATCATCACATGGCGGCGGCGGTCCGCGCGGGCCTTGTCAAGAAAGGCCTGCTCCTCCTCACGTACCAGCGGGTGCACGATGCTTTCCAGCTTTTTCATCGCTTCCGGTTGGCCCAGCACATGCGGGGAGAGCAGCTGGCGGTCGACCCTGCCGTCCCGAACCGTTCCCGGGAATGCAGCTTCCACGAGGGGAGCCGCCCGCCCGGCATACAGCATATGCACCGTTGCATCCGCGTCATGAACGGGCACACCTTCAGCGGCAAACATCTTGGCCGTTGTCGATTTGCCCATGCCGATGGAGCCGGTAAGGCCGATCCGGATCACGCGGTCACTCCAAGATCGGCAAGAACAAGATTGCGCAGGTCGTCATCCACCTCCGGGCGGACACCAAACCAGCGCTCGAAACCAGGCACCGCCTGGTGCAGCAGCATGCCGAGCCCGTCCACTGTCTGGTGGCCGCGCTGCGCCGCCTGTTTCAACAGGTCTGTTTCGAGAGGCGCATAGACAATATCCGTCACCAGCGCGCCTTCCGGCAAGGGTTGCAGATCGATTTCAAGCGGTGCCTTGCCAGTCATGCCAAGAGCGGTCGTGTTGACCAGCAGGTCCGCTTCTCCAAGAACTGTCCCCAGCTTGTCCCAGGTATAAGCAACCGTTCCGGAGCCAAACTCCTCCACAAGTGCTATGGCTTTTTCGTAAGTCCGGTTGACGATATGCACCGCTGTGAAGTTTCGGGAGAGCAACGCCCAGACAATGGCGCGCGCCGCACCGCCAGCTCCCAGCACCACAGCCGATTCACGTGAAACGTCCCAGCCAGGCGCAAGCTGGTCGAGATTTCCGAGAAAGCCGAGCCCATCGGTATTGGCACCGCAAAGCCGGCCGTCCTCATCCAGCCAGAGCGTATTGGCCGCACCCATGGCCTCTGCTGCCTCATCAAGCCAATCACAGCTTCCGGCCGCCACTTCCTTGTGCGGCACAGTGACGTTGGCACCATTGAGACCAGAGCGCGCGAAATTGCGAAAAAAGTCGCCGGCCTGTTCCGGGGCAACGTCTACCCTCTCGTAACTTCCTGAAATTCTGTGTTTTTTCAGCCAGTAGCCATGCACCAGTGGCGAGCGGGAATGCGCAACCGGGTGACCGGTGATGGCCGCTTTTCGAAAGGCCTCACTCATGTCTCGATCACCTCCAGGGCGCGCAATTCACCCAGTAGAGGCAGCAACGGCAGCCCCAGAATCGTGAAATAGTCGCCGTCAATCTTTTCAAACAATTGCACGCCAAGGCTTTCCAGCTGATAGGCGCCGACACTGGAAAGCACCGCTTCGCCTGCATTTGCCAGGTAGTGACCGATGAATTCCGGTGTCAGGTCGCGCATCGTCAGACGGGCGGTCGAAACCTGCCGCCAGATTGCTTCGCCATCCCTGGAAATCACCACGGCGGAATGCAGCTCGTGGGTTTTGCCTGAAAAGGCCAGCAATTGCCTGCGCGCCGCTTCCATGTCCTCGGGCTTGGTGCGGCGTTCTCCTTCAAAGGCCAGGATCTGATCCGCACCGATGACAAGGTCCCCCGGCCGTCGCGCGCTGACGTCATTTGCCTTGGCTTCCGCCAGAACGCTGGCAAGATCCTCCGGCGGGAAACCTGCTTCCAGCAGCGGAGCTTCAACGGCACGCTCGTCGACATCCGCCGGGTCAATCTCGATTGCGAGCCCTGCATTTTTCAGAAGTTCCGCGCGGATTTTACTGCCGCTCGCCAAAACCAGTGTCATTGCCATTCCTTCAGTCTGGTGCCGCGCTCAAAGATTTTCTTCGCCGGCATCTTCCCGCTTTTCCTTGTAGTCCTTGAACAATGTGAGGATCTCCGCCGCCGTTTCTTCCACAGACCGGCGCGTCACATCAATCAACGGCCAGCCCTGCTCGGAGCACAGGCGCCGGGTCATGTTGATCTCCTGGGAGATTTCCTTCCGATCCACATAAGTGTCGTTATAGCCTTCCGAATTCAGCGACAGCACCCGGTTCCGGCGGATCTGCTGAATGCGTTCGGCCGAGGCAATCAAACCGACGATCATCGGTGTTTTCAGCTTTTTCACATGGTCGGGAAGGGGAATACCGGGCACCAGCGGGACATTCGCGGCCTTGATGCCGCGATTGGCCAGATAGATGCAGGTCGGCGTCTTCGACGTGCGCGAAATGCCGAGCAGCACAATATCCGCGGATTCCAGATCGTCCCAGATCTGGCCGTCGTCATGCATCATCGTGTAGTTCAGCGCTTCCATGCGCTGGAAATATTCCGCGTCCAGCTCGTGCTGGCCACCAATCCGGTGGGTCTGGGTCACATTCAGATAGGACTGGAAGACCGCAAAGACCGGATCCAGAATGTTGACAAAGGGAACACCGAGTTCGCGGCACTTCATCTCCAGCCGCTTGGCGATTTCCTCGTCGACCAGCGTGTAGAGAACTATCCCCGGCGCCTTGCTGATTTCGCTGATGACCCGATCAAGCTGTTTTTGCGATCGCACGAGCGGATAGACATGCTCGATTTCCTGGACATTTTCGTATTGAACCGTTGCAGCGCGCGCCACGGTCATCAGGGTTTCTCCGGTGGAGTCGGACACAAGATGCAGGTGAAAGTAGTGTCTCGACTTGTTCACGGTGTCATCCCCAGGCCTGTTGATGATTTGGGCAGATCGGTTTCAGCCTTGTGCCTATCACGAAGTTTATGCCCGCTCAGCCGAAATTGTTAACAATGCTTAAACGCGCGCAAACCGATGCCGAAACGGATGTGCATGGATGTGGATTAACATGTCCGCTGTGACATATCGACAGACTGTCCACTGACGCCCAATTCCTTAACGAAACGTAAACACGCGAGCAAGCGGTTGGAATATCTGCGCTTATTCTGTTATCGACTCCTGGGGAGGAAATCTGCTGCACAATCGCGCCGATTTTTCCCGCCAAGAAAATCAGCCGCATGGATTGTGGACAGAAAATGATCCCGGTAATCCACGCACAAATAGAAAAAACAGATTCAAAATAAGAATCTTTATTGATTTGAAATGTGGGAAAGGCGCAACCTCATGCAATCCAAAGACAGGGCAGTGATGCGGGTTCTCTCAGGAGAAAAACTCTGGCCGCCCCCCATCTGGATGATGCGTCAGGCAGGACGCTACCTTCCCGAATATCGCAAGGTTCGATCCCAGGCAGCCAACTTCCTGGAGTTCTGCTACACGCCCGACCTTGCAACCGAAGTCACTCTCCAGCCGATACGCCGGTATGGCTTTGATGCAAGCATTCTGTTTTCCGACATCTTCGTCGTACCGGACGCGATCGGGTACCCGGTTCGTTTTGAAGAAGGACGGGGTCCTGTTCTGGAACCTCTCTCATCCGACCTCCTGGATCGTCTGGAGCAGGACAGAGCCGAGGATCATCTCAAACCGGTCATAGAGACGGTTTCGCGGCTTCGCGCCGAGCTGCCCACGGAAACGACCCTGTTGGGCTTCTGTGGCGCTCCCTGGACCGTTGCGTGTTATTCCGTCGCCGGCCACACCACCCAGGATCAGGTTGCCGCGCGTGTTGGTGCCTATCGGAACCCGGATCTGATGCAGCGGTTCATCGACCAGCTGGTAACGGCTTCGATCCGCTATCTGATCCGCCAGCTCGATGCAGGTGCCGACGCGGTGCAGATCTTCGACACCTGGGCTGGTGTTCTCGACGAGGCCGGTTTCAAGCGCTGGTCGATCGAACCGACACGGCGGATTGTCGACGGCGTGCGCAAGGAACGTCCCGACGCCAAGATCATCGGATTTCCGAAAGCCTCTTCCGCCCGCATGGCAGCCTATGTGGAGGGCACGGGAGTGGACGCGGTCGGCTTTGACTGGACGGCGCCGGATGAGGTGGCCCTGAATATCCAGAAGAAAGTGCCGATCCAGGGCAATCTCGATCCGATGCGGCTGGTTGCCGGCGGCAAGGCGCTGGAAGACGGGGTCGATCACATCCTGAAAACCTTCGACAAGGGTCCCCTGGTTTTCAATCTGGGTCACGGCGTGACACCGGATGCGGATCCGGAGAACGTGGCCCGCATGGTCGAACTGGTCAGGAAAGGCTGAGCCGTGGATCTCTTTCTCTGGATCAAGGCGCTTCACGTCATTTCGATCATCGCCTGGATGGCGGGCATGCTCTACCTGCCCCGGCTCTTCGTCTATCATGTCGATGCCGAACCGGGCTCCGTTCAGTCGGAAACCTTCAAGGTAATGGAGCGCCGTCTTCTGAAGGCCATCATCAATCCGGCCATGATCGCCTCCTGGCTCTTCGGTCTCTGGCTGGCCTGGGAACTGCAGGCCTGGCAGGACGGCTGGTTCCACGCCAAGTTCCTGTTCGTTCTCTTGATGTCCGGGGTTCACGGTCACCTGAGCAGCTGCGTGAAAAAGTTTGCCAGGGACGAAAACACGAAGCCGGCGCGTTACTACCGGATCCTCAATGAGGTGCCGACGGTCCTGATGATCGGCATCGTCATTTTCGTGATCGTCAAACCGTTCTGAATTGCCTCAACGGGAGTTATGGGCGGCGGCTGGACAGCGGCTGCCCATTTCACAGATGGCCGGACATGTCGGTAGCCTAAAAAACTGGCAGTTTTCCCGGCTTGCGCTTTACCATAAAACGACGTATCTTCCGCCCATCTTCTAACGGCGCAGTGCACGTTTTCAGTCGCACCGCAGATGCCGGACAATCTGGACACGTCTAAAAGTCTCTCAGATATCTTCTGGCCGACCCATCACATCCGGCTCAGAACGACCTTCCAAATCTCATCCAAAACAACAAATCAAACCCCAACTCGATGCGGGAAATGAAACTCAAAGACCTAAAAGAAAAAACACCGACAGAGCTGCTCCAATTTGCCGAGGAGCTTGAAGTCGAAAACGCCAGCACCATGCGCAAGCAGGAGCTGATGTTCGCCATCCTGAAGAACCTCGCGGCCCAGGATGTGGAAATTATCGGCGAAGGCGTCGTCGAGGTCCTGCAGGACGGCTTCGGCTTCCTCAGATCTCCCGATGCGAACTACCTGCCGGGCCCGGACGATATTTACGTCTCACCCTCGCAGATCCGCCGTTTTTCCCTGCGGACAGGGGACACAGTCGAAGGGCAGATTCGCAGCCCGAAAGAAGGCGAACGCTACTTTGCCCTTCTGAAAGTGAACACCATCAATTTCGAAGATCCGGAAAAAGCCCGGCACAAGGTTCACTTCGACAACCTGACACCTCTTTATCCGGACGAACGTTTCCGGATGGAAATCGAAGATCCGACCATCAAGGATCTGTCTTCCCGGGTCATCGACCTGGTTGCGCCGCTCGGGAAGGGCCAGCGCGCCCTGATCACCGCACCGCCGCGCACGGGTAAGACCGTCTTCCTTCAGAACATTGCCAAGTCGATCACCAACAATCACCCGGAATGTTATCTGATCGTTCTTCTGATCGATGAACGTCCGGAAGAAGTGACTGACATGCAGCGCACCGTGAACGGGGAAGTGGTGTCGTCGACCTTCGACGAACCCGCCTCCCGCCACGTGCAGGTTGCCGAGATGGTGATTGAAAAGGCCAAGCGCCTGACCGAGCATGGTCGCGACGTTGTCATCCTGCTCGATTCCATCACCCGCCTGGGCCGTGCCTACAACACCGTCGTGCCGTCCTCGGGCAAGGTCCTGACCGGTGGTGTCGACGCCAATGCGCTGCAGCGGCCGAAGCGTTTCTTCGGTGCTGCCCGTAACATTGAAGAGGGCGGTTCTCTGACGATCATCGCGACCGCTCTGATCGACACCGGCAGCCGCATGGACGAAGTCATCTTCGAAGAGTTCAAGGGGACGGGTAACTCCGAAATCATCCTGGACCGGAAGATTTCCGACAAGCGCGTTTATCCTGCGATCGATATCCAGCGCTCCGGCACCCGCAAGGAAGAGCTTCTGGTTCCGCACGAGCGGCTCAAGAAGACCTTTGTTCTGCGCCGGATCCTCAACCCGATGGGCACGGTCGATGCGGTCGAGTTCCTGCTCGACAAGCTGAAACAGACCAAGTCCAACGACGACTTCTTCGACAGCATGAACACTTGATCCGATCCGGATCTCACACTATCCAGAGGCGCGACTCGCTAGAGTTCGCGCCTTTACTTTTTGTTAACACTCCCTGTTTCACGTGAATCCACCCACCTTTTGATTCGGATCCGTTTCATGACCAAGACTGTTTTTCTGGAAACAGACAGATTGCTCCTGCGCGCGTGGCAGGAAGGCGACGTTGAACCTTTTGCGGCCTTGTGTGCTGATCCGGAGGTCATGCGTTATTTCCCTGAACCATTGACCCGGGAGAAATCAGAACAACTGATCGCGCGCGCGCAGGAAAAGCAGGAGAAGGACGGTTTCTCCATTGCCCCTGTCGAAATCAAAAAGACCGGAGAATTCCTTGGCTTCGTGGGTCTGAATGTTCCAACCTACGCTGCACCATTGCCGTTCGATCCATGTGTTGAAATCGGCTGGCGATTGAGCAAGTCATCCTGGGGAAAGGGATATGCGAGCGAAGCGGCCAGGGCCTGGCTTCGATTCGGTTTTGAAACTGTTGGTCTTGAGGAAATCGTTGCCTTTACCATCCCGGCCAATCTGCCATCGCAAAAAGTCATGGAGCGGATTGGCATGACCCGCGATTTCGACGGTGATTTCCGCCATCCTAGCCTTCCGGCAGATCATCCGATTTCCGAGCATGTGCTTTACCGGTTGAGCAAGACCAACTGGTTGGCACAGCAGGTGTGACCGATACTGAAGGAGGCCCGGTGGCAGATTCACGTGAAACGCTTTCGGACATCCTCAGCGATGGACGTGAGATCAGGTTTCAAGCCCTGAAAGGCGGATGAAGACAGTGCCGACCGACTTTGAACTGGAAACAGATCGGCTCAGACTTCGAATGTGGCGGGAGGCCGATCTGGACGCCTTTGCTGCCATCTGTGCTGATCCGGCCGTGATGCGGTTCTTCCCGAACTGTCTGACCAGGGAAAAAACGGCGAAGCTGATTTCCATGGGTAGAGACTGTTTCGAAAGGCACGGCGTTTTCTATTCACCTCTGGAAGTCAAGTCGACCGGAGAATTCATCGGCTTTGCTGGTCTCGATGTCCATTCTGCCGGTTCCTTGTCTTTCGCTCCCTGTGTCGATATCGGCTGGCGTTTAAAGCAAAGCGCCTGGGGTATGGGGTATGCAAGCGAGGCTGCCAGGGCCTGGCTTCGATTCGGGTTCGAGACGAAGGGATATGAGGAGATCGTCTCTTTTACCATCCCGGGCAACAGCCCTTCGCGGCGGGTCATGGAGCGGATCGGAATGACTCGGGATGGTGCAGGCGACTTCCGGCACCCGGCAATTCCGAAGGATCACCCATGCTCTGTTCATGTGCTCTATCGCCTGTCCAGGCAGGAGTGGAAACACCAATCTGGATAGGGTGAACATCGGTAGCTCTCCGATTCACGTGAAACACGGAAGCGGAGGATTTCGACAGAGACCAGGTGTTTCACGTGAATCCGTGATTTTGAATCGGCTCCGATATGGGGAGCGGCCAAGCTGGGGGAGTAGGTACTCCGACCTCCAGAATGTCATTCTAAAGAGGCACATGGCGTCTCGCCTGCTGGATAGACAGATAAAAAGCTCTGTTGAATTCCTGGCCCATCCTCTAGACGGTTCTGGGTTGAAGCGGCAATTCGTTTAGCCGATAGCGCCGTGATTGATTCACGTGAAACAAAGGCTTCCGCGAAATCAGCACCCGGCTTTGTTTCGATTCGCCCGCGGAACGGAAGGCGAGTGATCTTCCGGTTGGTGGAAAGACTTGTTAAAGAGGCGGTCCATTCCTGCAGGACCGGCTGAAAGAGAAAAAATGGCAGACACGATCTTTGCGCTTTCCAGCGGCGCGGTGCCGTCCGGCGTTGCGGTGATCCGGGTGTCCGGACCACGGACCCGGGAGATCGTCGAATGTCTGTGCGGCCGCCTGCCGGAGCCGCGCAAGGCGATGCTGTCACGGCTTGCCCATCCGCAGACTGGCGATGTTTTGGATGAGGCGCTGGTTCTCTATTTCGAGGGCCCGGCGAGTTTCACAGGAGAGGATGTCGCCGAGTTCCAGTGCCATGGAGGTAGGGCCGTTGTCGCCGGTCTTCTGTCTGTCCTGAGCGGGTTCAACGACTGTCGTCCTGCGGAGGCGGGGGAGTTTACACGGCGGGCCTTTGACCGGGGCAGGATGGATCTGACAGAGGTTGAGGGCCTTGCCGATCTCATCGCCGCGGAGACCGAAAGCCAACGCCGCCAGGCCCTGCGTCAGATGGGGGGCGCGCTCGGAACTCTTTACGAGAATTGGCGAAAGAGGCTCATCCATATGCGGGCGATGATCGAGGCGGATTTCGATTTTGCCGATGAAGAGGATGTTCCCGGCAGTGTCGCCGACGAGGTCTGGAAAGAGGCGAGCGGCCTTCACGGTGAGATTGCCGATCACCTGGTCAGGTCGAAAAGCGGCGAACGGCTTCGCTCCGGTCTGCAGGTCGTCTTGATGGGCGCACCGAATGCCGGCAAGTCGAGCCTGCTGAACGCCATTGCCGGGCGGGATGTTGCCATCGTGACGGAGGAAGCCGGCACCACACGGGACGTGATTGAGGTCCATCTGGATCTCGGCGGGTACCCGGTGACCCTGGTCGACACGGCGGGTCTGCGCCAGACCGATGGTATCGTGGAACGGGAGGGCATTCGACGCGCGGAAGAAAAGGGACGGTCCGCCGACCTGATCTTATGGGCTGTGGAGCCGGATGGTGTTGAACTGAATGACCCGGCCGCAGGCTTGCCGGAGGACCTGCGCAGCCATGTGCCGGTCTGGACTGTGCGCACGAAGAGCGATCTTGAGACTCTTCCGGAACAAGACTCTTCCGGAACGATCCAGGAGATTGCTTGTTCCAGCAAGAGTGCAGACGGCATGACACCCTTGTTCACCCGCCTGACACGTTTTGCTGAGGAAACGATTTCACTTGGCGAAGCGCCTCTGGCAACGCGGGAACGGCATCGTCATTATCTGACAGAATGCCTGGCCGGGTTGCGGACCGCAGTCGAGTCAGAGCATCTGCCTGGCGAACTTCGGGCCGAAGACCTGCGCAGGGCGGCTGATGCGCTCGGGCGGATTACGGGTCGGATCGATGTGGAAGACCTGCTGGATGTGATCTTCCGGGATTTCTGTATCGGCAAATAGCCTGTTTCACGTGAATCATTTGAAGGTATCTGCGGGTCGATTCAGAACCGGAATGTGTTTCACGTGAATCCGGTGGTTTCTGTTTAACGGGATCTGATCCGCTTGAGGTGCGGGTCGGCTATGCGGCTTTGAATTCCGCTTTGACCCAAAAGGGCTCTCGGCTTATAACTCCCTGCGTACAAGTGCCGGTCAGACCGGTCTGTGATAGTCTGGCGATTGCGCCGGACATTGATCCTCAACAACCGATCCGGATGATGCTGGGCCCCAGGTAAATGACTCCTCGGGCTCTGTGAACGGTAGAGACTATGAACGATCAGGAACTGACATTCGATGTTGTCGTGATTGGCGGTGGCCATGCGGGCTGTGAGGCCGCGAGCGCCGCAGCACGGGCAGGCGCCAGAACGGCGCTTGTGACACATCGCTTCGAGACCATCGGGGTGATGTCCTGCAACCCGGCCATTGGCGGTCTGGGGAAGGGACATCTGGTGCGCGAGATCGATGCGCTCGACGGGCTGATGGGCCGGGTCGCTGATCAGGGCGGGATCCAGTTCCGTATGCTCAACCGGCGCAAGGGGCCGGCCGTTCGCGGGCCGCGGGCCCAGGCCGATCGCAAGCTCTACCGTGAAGCGATGCAGCGGGAGATCGCTGCGATTGACGGTCTTTCGGTCGTGGAAGGGGAAGCCCACAAGATCCGTTTCGCGGTGACGGAGGATACCCGTGCTGTTGCTGGTCTCGAGCTTGCTGATGGACGAATGGTTCACTGCAAGTCGATCGTCCTGACAAGCGGAACTTTTCTGCGTGGCCTGATCCATATCGGTGATCAGAAGATCCCGGCGGGCCGCTCGGGGGAAGCCCCGGCCATGGGTCTGTCGGAGTCGCTGGAAGAGATCGGCTTTGAACTCGGTCGGCTGAAGACGGGGACGCCGGCACGCCTGGATGGCCGGACGATCCACTGGGACAGGCTGGACGAGCAGCCAGGCGATGAGGATCCGATCCCGTTCTCGGCGCTGACAGAGAAAATCGAAACCCCGCAGATCCCGTGTCACATTACCCGGACGACGCCTGAGACCCATCAGATCATTCGGGACAATCTCTCCCGGTCCGCGATGTATTCCGGTGAGATCAAGGGTCGTGGGCCGCGTTATTGTCCGTCGATCGAAGACAAGATCGTTCGTTTCGGCGATCGCGACGGGCACCAGATTTTCCTGGAGCCGGAAGGCCTGGACGATCACACGGTCTATCCGAATGGCATTTCGACTTCGCTGCCGGAAGATGCGCAGATCGCTTTCCTCAGGACCATTCCGGGTCTCGAGGATGTCGAAGTGCTGCAGCCGGGTTACGCGATCGAATATGACCACGTGGACCCGCGCGAACTTCGGCCGACGCTGGAAGCCAAGCGCTGTGATGGTCTTTATCTGGCCGGACAGATCAACGGTACGACGGGCTATGAAGAAGCGGGCGCGCAGGGGCTGGTCGCTGGTCTGAACGCGGCTTTCAAGACCGCCGGGAAGGACCCCTTGGTCGTCGATAGGTCGGAAGGCTATATCGGCGTGATGATCGACGATCTGATCACCCGCGGGATCACCGAGCCCTATCGCATGTTCACCTCGCGCGCCGAATACCGTCTGTCGCTGCGGGCAGACAATGCCGATCAGAGACTGACGCCGCTCGGTATCAAAGCGGGCTTTGTATCGGATAAACGGCGTCAGGCGTTCGAAGACAAGATGGTCAGGATCGCCGAAGCGCGGGAGTTGCTGAAGTCACTGACCGTGACACCTTCGGAGGCTCAGAAGAAGGGCCTGCCGGTCAACCAGGATGGCGTCCGCCGCTCGGCCTTCGATCTGCTGTCCTATCCGAAGGTGACCTATGAAGGGCTGACGGCTGTCTGGCCGGAGTTACAGGACATTGACCCGGCCATTGCGGAGCAGGTGGCAACGGACGCGCTTTATGCGGTCTATCTGGATCGGCAGCAGGCAGATATCGAAGCGCTGAAACGCGACGAAGCCTTGCAGATCCCCGATGGTTTCGACTACGAAGCGATTGTCGGTCTGTCCAATGAGGTCAAGCAGAAGCTTGTCGATATCCGGCCGGCGACCCTTGGCCAGGCCTCGCGCATGGACGGTATGACACCTGCGGCGCTGACATTGATCCTGTCGCATCTGAAACGCCAGAGCCAGCGGGGCGCTGCCTGATGGGCCGACCCGTTGTGTTGAACAGCTCTGGACAGGTTGTGCATAAGTATGGGGATGTTTCACGTGAAACGTTGGAGCGTCTGCAGATCTATGTGGACCTGGTTTTGAAGTGGCAACCCGCACAAAACCTCATTGCGCCGTCGACAATTCCCGACATCTGGACCCGGCATGTGGCGGACAGTCTGCAGACCCAATGGAGTTATCCAGAGGCCCGGACCTGGGTGGATATCGGCAGCGGGGGCGGGTTTCCCGGCGTGGTCACCGCCATCCTTCTGTCTGAAACACCGGATGCGCATGTCCACATGATCGAAAGCAATCAGCGCAAGGTCGCCTTCCTGAGGACCGCCTTGCGGGAAACCGGTTCGAAGGGAACGGTGCATCCTGGCCGGATCGAATCGGTTGCGAAAGAGTGGTCCCATGGCCCGGTGGATGCTGTCTCTGCCCGCGCTTTGGCTTCGCTTGACCTGCTATTGCAGCTGTCAGAGCCGTTTACAGTGACAGGTGCAAAGGCCGTTTTCCACAAAGGTCAGGATTTTCAGAGAGAAGTTAACGAAGCCTCTGCCCGTTGGCAGTTCGACATGGTAGAAAAGACCAGTCTTGTTGATCCTATGAGCCGGATGCTTCTTCTTTCAGACATTTCAGCCCGGCCGGAGTAGCCCAGGAAGGTCTTGTGGCAATGAGCATGCTTCCCGAAACGCCGCGCGTGCTCGCGCTGGCGAACCAGAAAGGCGGGGTGGGGAAAACCACGACCGCTATCAATCTCGGCACTGCGCTTGCCGCCATTGGCGAAAAGGTGCTGGTGATTGATCTCGACCCACAGGGCAACGCGTCTACCGGTCTTGGCATTGAACATCGCGACCGCGGTCTGTCGACTTATGAAATTCTGAGTGGCGACTGTTCCCTGGCAGAGGCTGTTCGGGAAACCGCTGTGCAGCGTCTCTGGGTGGCGCCTTCCACCATGGACCTTCTGGGCCTGGAACTGGAAATCGCGTCGACAAGCGATCGTGCCTTCCGGCTGCGCAATGCGATCCAGCAGCTGACGCATTCGCGTCTGTTCCAGGAAATCGGCTTCACCTATGTTCTGGTCGATTGCCCGCCGTCCCTGAACCTTCTCACCATCAATGCGCTGTCCGCGTCGCATTCCATCCTTGTGCCGCTGCAATGCGAGTTCTTTGCGCTTGAAGGTCTGAGCCAGCTGCTCAGCACGGTGGAGCAGGTCAAGAACGCGCTCAATGCCGAGCTCAGCATCCATGGTATCGTCCTGACCATGTATGACAGCCGCAACAATCTCTCCAGCCAGGTGGTTGCCGATGTTCGCGAGACCATGGGCGACGCGGTCTACGACACGATCATTCCGCGCAATGTGCGTATCTCGGAAGCGCCATCTTATGGCAAACCGGCTCTGCTTTATGATCTGAAATGTGCCGGCAGCCAGGCTTACCTGCGGCTGGCATCCGAGATCATCCAGCGTGAGCGGGAATTGCGCAAGGTTGCGGCCTGAGCAACGACGTTGGATTCGGGTCCGAACTGACATTTTGCGACCGTGACGGCTGGGCCACTCTCTGTCACGGTCTATCTTATTGAAATATAAAAAGAAAAAGGTGCGGCATGGCGGAAAAGGACGTCAAGAACAAACGTTTGGGACGGGGTCTGGCGGCCCTGATCGGAGATTCGGCACCTGAGGCTGCCGCGCCACCCGAAAAGATCGTTCGTGACAGCCGCAAGGTGCCGATCGAACACCTGGAGCCGAACCCGCGCAATCCGCGCAAGACCTTCACCGAGAAAGACCTTGCAGACCTTGCGGAATCCCTGAAGGCAAAGGGCATCGTACAGCCCATTCTGGTGCGTCCGGCGGCCGGCAAGCGGGATCGCTTCGAGATCATTGCAGGTGAGCGCCGCTGGCGGGCCGCGCAGCGGGCAGGACTGCACGAAGCACCGATCATCATTCGCGATGTCACCGATCAGGAAGCTCTCGAGCTTGCCATCATTGAAAACGTCCAGCGTGCGGACCTCAATCCGATCGAAGAGGCGATGGGCTACGAGCAGCTGACGGCTGAATTCAGCTACAGTCAGGGCGAACTGGCCAAGGTGATCGGCAAGAGCCGCAGCCATGTCGCCAACACCATGCGGCTTCTGAAGCTGCCCAACTCGGTCAAGGATTACCTGGCCGAAGGTCTGCTGACAGCAGGGCATGCAAGAGCCCTGATCACGGTCGACGATCCCGCCGCCCTTGCTGAGCTGATCGTCGAGAAGGGTCTGACCGTTCGTGATGCTGAAAAGATCTCCCAGGATCCGGATGCACTTGCGAAACTGAAGGGTGAAAAGCCTCCGGTCGCCAAGGCCGAGAAGGACGCCGACACCAAGTCTCTGGAAAAGCGCCTGACCGACTCCCTTGGCCTGAAGGTGACAGTCGGGCACAAGCCGGGCAAGGAAGCGGGCGATCTGAAGATCAAGTACACTTCGCTGGAACAGCTGGACGAGCTGTGCAAGAAACTGGGCGTCGAAACGCGGTAACTTGCTGTCGTAAAAGAGTTTTATGAGCCGGAGCCACTATGTGGTCTCCGGCTTTTGTTTGTTTGCCCTACTGCACAAACACCCAATGTCGTCATCCTGAGGAGGTGCGTAATACCGTCTCGAAGGATGGTCGCTTGTCAGGTGTATATGGAGACGACCCTTTGAAACGCGCGCAAACGCTCCTCGGGATGACGCTGGTGGGTGTGGTTGGCACAGAGAAGAAGAACGGAAATATCGCTCTTCAGGCAACCTAGCGCCGCTGGTTCCGCGCCCTCGCGACACGGCCGAGGGTCAGCAAGGCTTCAGACAGGACCGGAACGCCAAGGGCGTCGTTCAAGCGCGATACTCGAGTGGCTTCGCTCAGGATCTGCATGGCCCGTTCCAGATCCTTCAGCGCCCAGATCCGCAGCTGCAGAGAGAATTTCGGCTTTCGGGTGAAGAAGATCGGTGGACGCTGGCCATCGATGACGGCCTGGGCCGGTTTGCCCTGGTCCACATCGATTCGCATCCGATGCAAATGCTGGAAATGCTTGAGGGTCTGGTTGGCGATCACCGAAGCCTTGGAGCCGGCATCGGCCAAGCGTTCCAGGCCATGATCGAGCGTTGCGAGATCGCCGGTCGCCGCCGCGTCGATCAGTTCGGACATCTCGAAGGCCGAAGCGTCGCCGATGACGGCCTCGATGTCCTCACTCTCGATACGGCCCTTGTTGAGGGCGTAAAGACAGAGCTTTTTCAGTTCGCCGCGGCTGGCCATGCGGTCGCCGCCTAAAAGGCTGTGCAGGGCCGCGCGGGCTTCGCGTGTAATTGTAAGCCCGGCTTCCCGCGTTTCCTCGTCGATCAGCTGGTCGATGCCCCGGTCATTGTCGGCGTAGCAGGGCAGTGCGATGGCGCGCTTGTGGCCTTCGATGAGCTTGCGAAGGCCAACGCCCTTCTTGATATCGCCGGCTTCCAGAACAACCAGTGTCTGCCAGTCGTCCAGTTTCAGGACCGGGTCGACCGCCGGGGTCAGGTTCTTGCCGGACGCATCCTTGACCCAGACAATCCGGCGTCCGCCAAAGAGCGGAACGGTCAGGACTTCGTCGATCAACCGATTCGGATCCGAGCTGATTTCCGAGGCGTCGATCTTGATGAGATTGAAAGGATCGCTGTCGCCTTCGGAGGCCTTCGAGACCAGCTTGGTTGCCCGTTCCGAGACCAGGCCCGTGTCCGGTCCGAAGACAAGCACAACACCGCCGGCCTCGGGTGGATTGGCGATGAACCGGTCGATCTCCGCAGCTTTGAGAACGGTCACGCCGATCGGCTCCTGTCAGGGGTCAGGACTGGCTGGCGAAATAGCCGGCGACGCGGGCAGCAATGTCCTCGGCGACGGATTTAGCCACCCGTTCCTGCGCGTCCCGGTAAGCGCGCTTGTTGGCGAAACGCTGGTCGGAGAAGTCATAGGACGCGGACTTGAAGGCCCGGCCGGTCATCAGCGTCTCATTGGTGTTGATGTCGCTGAGAACAAAGGTGCTGTTCATGGTCGTGGTATAGGCGGACGGAACGTCGGCAAACCGCTCGACACCAACTTCCGCGCTGCTGACATCCATCAGCACCTTGAGCCGGTATTTTTTCGCAGGCGATCCCGCGCCGCGTTCAAACCGGTAGGTCAGCTCGTTGTAGAGAACCCGGGCGGCATCGTCATTGGCATACTGGCTGTTGATCGATTCCAGGTCGATGGCGGCCATTTCGGCAGCGACGGGAGACGGTGTAGACCCGAAATCGCCTGTGCTGGTGCCATAGAGCGGCTTGACCTGGCAGCCGCTCAGGGTCAGAGCGGCCACAACGCCGACGCAAAGGGCAAGACGCTGCGGCGCCTTGCTACCGGTTTTGAAGAGGTTGTCAAACAACGACATTCACGATCCTTTGCGGTACCACGATAAGTTTTTTCGGCGGATTTCCGCTCAGCGCCTTCTTGACGAAATCGAGCTCCAACGTAGCCGCTTCGACCTCCTCTTTGGAAGCCTCTTTTGCAATGGAGAGCTCGCCGCGTTTCTTGCCGTTGATCTGGATCGGATAGGTGATGGAATCCTCGACCAGCAACGCGGCATCCGCCACCGGCCAATCCGCTTCGGAGATCAGGTTGTCATGGCCAAGGGCAGACCAGCATTCCTCGGCCAGGTGCGGCATCATCGGAGCCATCATCTGAACCAGGAAGTCTGCCGCTTCACGCACGGCATATTCGGTGGCATCATCGCTGACACCTTCGTTGAAGACCTTGCTGATGGTGTTGACCAGCTCGTAGAGCCGGGCAACAGCCCGGTTGAAGCCGAGGCCTTCCAGATCGTTCGACACGGCTTCGAGGGTCTTGTGGCTGGCCCGGCGCAGATCCAGGGCCTTGCCAGCGCATTCCGGAGCCCGGCCGCCCCGCGGCTCGGTCTTTTCGGCAATGTCGCCGATCAGGCGCCAGACACGCTGCACAAAGCGCCAGGCACCTTGGACACCGTCTTCGGTCCAGATGACGTCGCGCTCAGGCGGGCTGTCGGACAGCATGAACCAGCGGGCCGTGTCGGCGCCGTATGTGTCGATGATGTCGGTCGGGTCGACGGTGTTTTTCTTCGACTTCGACATCTTCTCGATCGAGCCGATAGCGACGTCTTCGCCGGTTTCCAGCAAGGTCGCGCGGCGCTTGCCGTCAATATCCTCAATGCGGATATCGGCCGGAGCGACCCACCGGGCACCAGCGCCTTCGCCCACACGATAGGTTTCGTGGGTGACCATGCCCTGCGTGAACAGGCCCTTGAACGGTTCTTTCAGATCCAGCGAGCCAACCTTCTGCATTGCCCGCGTGAAGAAGCGGGAGTAGAGCAGGTGCAGGATCGCGTGTTCGATGCCGCCGATATACTGGTCGACCGGCAGCCAGCCGTTGGCGGCGTCCGGGTCGGTCGGCTGGTCGCAGTCCGGCGCGGTGAAGCGTGCGAAATACCAGGAACTGTCCACGAACGTGTCCATGGTGTCGGTTTCGCGTTTTGCCGGCTTGCCGCAATTCGGGCAGGTCGTGTCGCGCCAGGTCGGGTGGCGGTCGAGCGGATTGCCCGGCTTGTCGAAATTGATGTCGTCCGGCAGCTGGACCGGCAGGTTTTCATCCTTCTCCGGTACCACGCCGCAGCTCTCGCAGTGGATGACCGGGATCGGACAGCCCCAATAGCGCTGGCGCGAGATGCCCCAGTCGCGCAGGCGATAGTTCACCTGACGTTCGCCCTGCGGCGCGCCGTCGACCCTAAGACCTTCGAGCTTCCTGGCAATCGCCTCCTTGGCGTCCGGAATGGACAGGCCGTCCATGAAATCGGAATTGAAGATCGTGCCGTCATCCGTATAGGCCTCGGTGCCGACTTCAAACGTTGCCGCGTCGGCGTCCTTCGGCAGGACGACCGGCTTTACGGCCAGGCCGTATTTGCGGGCAAAGTCCAGGTCGCGCTGGTCATGGGCCGGACAGGCGAAGATGGCGCCGGTGCCGTAGTCCATCAGGATGAAGTTGGCGACATAGACCGGCAGCTCCAGCGAGGCGTCGAGCGGATGCTTGACGCGCAGACCGGTGTCGATACCCTTTTTCTCTGCTTTTTCAATGGCTTCTTCAGAGGTACCAACCCGGCGGCATTCTTCGATGAAGGCCTTCAGCTCCGGATTGTCTTCTGCCAGTTTCAGCGAGATCGGATGATCCGGAGACAGGCCCATGAAGGACGCGCCGAACAGCGTGTCCGGCCGGGTGGTAAAGATCTCCAGCGTCTTTTCGCCGGTCGGAGCAGTCTCCGTGAACTCAAAACGCACGCGCAGGCCTTCAGAGCGGCCGATCCAGTTTTTCTGCATCAGCCGGACCTTGTCCGGCCAGCGGTCGAGCGTGTCGATCGCGTCCAGCAGGTCTTCCGAATAATCGGAGATCTTGAAGAACCACTGGGTCAGTTCGCGCTGTTCGACCAGCGCACCGGAGCGCCAGCCGCGGCCGTCGATGACCTGCTCGTTGGCAAGCACCGTCATGTCGACCGGGTCCCAGTTGACCTTGGCGTTCTTGCGGTAGACGAGGCCGGCTTCCAGGAACTTCAGGAACAGGCGTTGTTGCTGTGTGTAGTAGCCGACATCGCAGGTGGCGAATTCCCGGCTCCAGTCCAGCGACAGGCCCATAATCTTGAGTTGGTCGCGCATGGTGGCGATGTTCTCATAGGTCCAGTCCTTGGGATGGACCTTGTTCTGCATCGCCGCGTTTTCCGCCGGCATGCCGAAGGCGTCCCAGCCCATCGGGTGCAGAACATTGAAGCCCTTTGCACGCTTGTACCGGGCGACGACGTCGCCCATGGCGTAGTTGCGCACATGGCCCATGTGAATGCGGCCGGACGGATAGGGAAACATTTCAAGGACGTAATACTTGTCGCGCGGGTCGTCATTATGAGTGACGAAGACGTCCTTGTCGTTCCAGATCTTCTGCCAGCGCGCTTCCACTTCGCGCGCGTTATACCGTTCCGTTGCCATCAAATGTGCCGTTTGTTCTTGCCGCCGGACCCGGCGGATTGTCTGAATGATTGACTGCCGGACTGTCACCAGAAATAGGGGCCGGGGTCAACATGTGAGAGACGATTGATCTTGCAAGAGCCTGTTTATGTCGCAATGCCGCATTCGTAAAGCTGTCGAAAGGCAAGAACCGACGGTTTTGTTGACGGAATCTGCTTCACTCAACGCTCACCGAACGGCAGGCCCGGTGTCTGTTTGCGAAAGCAGGGCTGCACCCTTGTCCCAGATCTCTGCCATAAGGGCACCGTCAGGGTGGGTTTTGCTGAACAGGATGAATAGTTCGACGCTTCGCAGCGGCTCGGACATGCCGATCAAGGCGGCGCTGTCCTCCAGGACTGACCGGCTGTAGACCTGCCCCACCACGTCGTTTTCGATGTAAAGATCTGCTCTGCCATAGAGCAGCATGGTCCAGGCCTCCTTCTCTGTGGCGACAGCCTGAAAGGAGACACCGGCTTTCTCAAGCGGTTCCTGGTACCAGTAGTCCGCAATTCCGACCACTGTGAGGTTCTGCTCGCGAATGTCGTCAAAGCTGAGTGTGGCCAAACCGTCCGGAAATTTGTCTTTCCTGTAGAAATAGACGTCATCCACCTGGTCGACCGGGATCTCGGGATAGAAATAGTCCGTGGTGCGTGCCTCCACAAAGGACCATGAGAAGGTGGCCGGCAAACTGCCGTTTTTGGTCAGTTCCAGAGATCGTCGCCAGGGCAAGAACTCAAATGCCACGGTGTGACCCTGGGATTGGAAGACGTCCGACACCCGTTTCGAATGCAGCCCGAAATCAGGCGCGTCAGCTGAGATGAAAGGTGGCCACTCGCCAATGGCAAAGGTGAAGCTTTCACCACGTACTGGTGAAATACTCAGGAATAAAGCGAATGCCAAAAAGCAGGATGATAAACCGCCGCGGCTCATCTTCTAGCCCTCATCACAGATGATGCCGAGTAAAGAAGTTTACCAGAAAACACTAGAAAAAGATGAAGGGAATTGAATACGCAGGAGGGCTCTCCTGTCGCGACATGCGGCACATTGGATTGGTTCGGGGGAGCGAAGCGACTTGAGATCGGAAGGCCAACCGGCTTAAGAGAGGGACGTGCCCGTTCAAGCGAAAGACCCTTTGATGACCAGCGCCGCAGACCGACTTGCCTCCGTCCAGTCCGATATTCGGGCAGCCGAAGCCGAATTTGGCCGGAAAGAGGAATCCGTCACCCTGATTGCGGTTTCGAAAACGTTCGAGGCGGACGACATCCGGCCCGTTCTTGATGCGGGTCAGAAGGTTTTCGGCGAAAACCGCGTGCAGGAGGCAATGGGCAAGTGGCCCGGCTTGCGGGGCGACTATGCCGGTATTGAATTGCATCTGATTGGCCCGTTGCAGTCGAACAAGGCAAAAGAGGCCGTTCAGACCTTTGATGTGATCCACACGGTTGACCGGCCCAAAATCGCCAGGGCCCTGAAGAGCGAGATGGACAGACAGGACCGGCAATTGCCCTGTTTCATTCAGGTAAATACCGGCGAAGAACCGCAGAAGGCAGGCATTCCGCCCAGGGAAGTCGATGCTTTCATCAGCCAATGCCGGGACGAAATTGGCCTGAGCATCATCGGCCTGATGTGCATTCCACCGGTGGACGAGGCGCCAGGAGAGCATTTTGCGCTCCTGGAAAAGATCGCCGACCGCAACGGACTGGCTCAGCTCTCCATGGGCATGTCGGCCGACTATCCGGTTGCCGTCGGTTTTGGAGCCACCCACGTCCGGGTTGGTTCAGCAATTTTCGGGGCGCGCGATTACACCTGAGCGGTGCGTCCGTTCACTTCAGACTGATCCTGGTTCAGAGCCGAGCGCCGGACGGCGAGGGCTGATTCAAGGCGGGCAATGGCAGGGGCGTTTGCAACCTGGCAGACGCGCAATGCTGGCAATTCATTTTTATCAACAGTTACAACTGGTTAGGAAAACGGAAAAATTTTTGCAGCCCCAGAACTGCCTGAAATCGTCAAAAATGACAGGAATTTGACCGACCTGGGGCTGATCGTAATAGTCAGACACAACAATGCCCCTAAGGAACCCAAGAGCGGCCCTTTGAGGGTCCTGATCGCTTTGCACAGTCCGTGCCGTTCCGGTTCGGCGGGTCGCAGGGGCCCGGTGGATCGACGGAACAACGGGCCGATCCGCCGCATCGCGGCGGCTCAAGTGGGAACGGTCCGGCAATGACCCAAACAATTGGAGGTCACATCATGTCCAAACGTCTTACGGCTGCTCTTCTTATCGGCGCCTTCGCAGCGTCTTCCGCAGCATATGCCCAGGGCATGTCCTTTCAGGCGGTCGACAGCGACCAGGACGGCTTCGTGAGCTTTGAAGAGATCACCGCCGCGGTCCCGACCATGTCGGAAGATCTGTTCAAGGCAGCCGATGCCAACCAGGACAACCTCCTGGATCCGGAAGAGTTTGCGACCGTTCAGCCGTAACAACGGGCATCGGGCAGTACCCCCCTTGAGCCGTCTCGGCGGCTCGAATGCCCGATGTGAACGGAAGCATGAGAACCACCGTCGGAGGTCACGCCGGCGGTGGTTTTCTTTTTTTGATGGCCTCAGTCGCACCAGAAGTCGGGCGTCAGCAGCAGGATGCCGCCGAGAATTTCAAGCCGGCCGAGGATCATTTCGATCGCCAGCACCCATTTGGCGGCATCGGGCAGGGTCTGGAACGTGCCCGAGGGGCCAATCGTGTCGCCGACGCCCGGGCCAACATTGGCAAGCGCCGTGATCGAGGCACTCAACGATGTTTCGAGATCCAGACCAAGCGCCAGGTAGATCATCGAAAAGCCGGCGAAGGCGGCGGCATAGACCACCGCAAACACAAATACGCCTTCCAGAACGGGATTGGAGACCGCCCGGCCCTGGTATGTCGTCTCGACAACCCGGCGCGGACGGACCATGCGTTTCAGGAGCCCGCGAAAGTGGCTGAGCAGAATGGCGATGCGGAACATCTTGAAGCCGCCGGAGGTCGATCCGGCACAACCTCCGAAAAAGGTCAGCATGAAGAAGATCGCGATCACGGCCGGCCCGAATTGCAGATAATCGTTGGCGGCGTAACCGGTGGTCGAAATCACCGAGGCGACGTTGAACACCGCCAGCGTGAACATGTGAAACGGCGTGTCATGAACGATGTAACGTTCAAAGTAGAAGACGCTGAAGGCGGCCACGAGAACGATTGAGAGCAACAGGACAATCTGAACGTCAAGGCTCACGCGGCGACGCTCGATGCTGCGGATGAGATAGAGAAAGGGAACGCTTGAGGTGAGCATGAACAGGATGGCCACCCAATAGACCGTTACCCCCGGAAACTGGCCGAAGGACTGATCCGAGGTTGAAAATCCGCCGGTCGAGACCGTGGTCATGGCGTGAATGATCGCCTCGAACAACGTCATTCCGCAGAGAAGATAAAGTGCAGCGCAGATCAGGTTGAGGCCACCATAAAGCCCGAGCAGCCTAAAGAGGAAGGGGCTGACATGGCCATAGGGCTTGTGTGTGGTTTCAGAGGTCTCCAGCGCAAAGAGCTGGCTGCCGCCAACCCTCAGACCCGGCAGGAGCCAGACGCCGATCGCGATGACGCCGATGCCGCCAACCCATTGCAGCAAGGCGCGCCACAACAGGATACCGGGAGGCATCTGGTCAAGCCCGGTCAGGACCGTTGAACCTGTCGTGGTCAGACCGGAAGCCGTTTCAAAAAACGCGTCGGTGAAACTGATATTCAGTTCGCTGGCGTAAAGCGGCACAGCGCCTGCCAGGGAAAACACGAACCAGGCAGCGTTTACGAAAATGATGGCTTCGCGAAAGTTGCCTGGTGGCCTGTGGCCGTGAAAGGCGAAGGTCGTCAGCACGCCCGCGGTGGACAGGACCAACGCGGAGATCAGGAAGATCTGCCAATCCGGATTTCTCGCAAAGATATCGGCAATGGCAGGCAGGATCATCAGCAGCGAGATCAGGATGAGCAGGCGTCCGATTGGCAGCGCAATGGCACGAAAATTCATCTGGCGATCGTCCGAAACGGACTGCCGGAAGGCGGCAGGCGATAGCTGAAACTCCTGTTGTTATCTGCCTGTGCAGTGCAAAAAGCAAGGATTGCGACCGTGGCGGGGGGCAGGTGCGAAGCCTCGAACGGGCCATGATTGAGAAAATATCAAATATCCCTAGCTGTGATCTATGTTGACCCTCTGGTTGCCGTTTGCCAGACTGCTCGCATTCTAAGGGAGGACATCATGAAAGTATTTTCCTGGGCGCTTGGCGCTGCCCTGGCTGTCGGCCTGACGGCAGGTTCCGCACTGGCCGCAGACACGACTTTGCGCATTTCACTGCAATTGCCGCTGACCAGCCATCTCGGTCAGAACCTCCAGCTGTTCAAGGAAGAGGTGGAGAAAAACTCAAATGGCGAGATCGCCGTCGAGATTTACGATTCCGCCCAGCTCTACAAGGACAAGGAAGTGCCGGCGGCGGTCGGTTCCGGTTCGATCGAAATGGGCGTTGCCTCTCTGACACGGTATGTGGGCGATGTCCCGGCCGTGGACATCTTCTATCAGCCGTTCCTGTTCGATACGGAAGAAAAGGTTCGGGCAGCCGTGGCGCCCGGTTCGCCTGTGCGCGGACCGCTCGACGAGGCCATCAAGGACACCGGGTCGACCGTTCTGTGGTGGCAGGCCTATGGCGGCGCGATCATGTTGTCGAACGGTGCGCCGGTGAAGACGCCGGAGGACATGAAAGGCAAGAAGGTGCGTGTGTTCGGCAAGACGCTCGGTGATTTCGTGACCGCTGCCGGCGGCGCGCCGACACTGATTTCCGGGTCCGAACAGTATCTCGCCTATCAGCGCGGCACGGTCGATATCGGCATGACCGGCGTCTCCGGCGTGAAATCGCGCAAGCTCTGGGATGTGATGGATACCATTACCGTCACCAACAATGCTGATATCGAGTTCATCGTGGTGGTCAACACGGATTTCTGGAACGGCCTGTCCGATGCGCACAAGGCCATTATCGAAGCCGCGGCCCTGAAAGCGGAAGCCGATGTCAGGGATCGCATGTCCCAGATCGAAGCCGATGCCTATGCGGCCGCGGAAGAAAACGGCATGACGGTCTACAAGCCGACTGCAGAGGAACTTTCCGCCTGGAAAGCGGTCAGCCAGCCGGTCTATGACGCCTATGTCGAAAAGACTGGTGACCTGGGCAAGCAGGTGATGGACGCGGCGCAGAAACTCTGACGCCGTCAAACATGAGGCAGGCAGCGGCCGGGAGATGCCCGGCTGCTGTCTTTCTGTTTTTTCCCGAAAAACGTTAGCGTTTGCAGTGGTTCCGGTTCCGGGTGTGCCCATGAATGCATTTTTCTTTTTTCTCAAGTCCCTGGGCTGGATCGCGGCGATATTGTTTTGCCTGGCCGGCGGCATGCTCAGTTACGAGGTCGCCGCGCGCTATCTGTTTGTTGCACCGACCATATGGGCAGCGGAGCTCTCCCAGCTCTGCCTGATCTGGGGCACGCTGATTGCCATGCCCTGGCTGCTTTCGGCCAACCGGCACATCGCCGTGGATGTGTTGACAGAACGGCTTGGACCGACGCTTCGGCGTGTTTGCCAGATTGTTTCCATGGCTGCGATTGCAGCGTTCAGTGCGGTCGTGGCCTGGAAGGGTTACGGCATTTTCTTCGATTCGTTCGAAAGGGGCCGCACAACGGGGTCCATGCTGGATCTGCCAACATGGGTGTCCGAACTGGCGGTGCCCGTCGGTTTTGCGCTTCTGTTCCTGCAGGCGCTGATCGAGCTGGGCAGGGCAGTGTTGGGCAAAAGTTCCGAAGCCGCCGGTCCGGGTGAAGGGGCTGCCTCATGACCGTGGTTCTGATCCTTGCGGCCTTGTTTGCCCTGCTCCTGATCCGGGTGCCCGTGGCTTTTGCGCTTGGCGGTCTTGGCCTCGCCATGCTGATTTTCGGCGGATTTTCGCCGCTGATGGCACCCCAGGCGATCCTTTCGACGCTGGACGGTTTCATTCTTCTGGCCGTGCCGCTGTTCCTGCTGATGTCGAACATTCTTCTGAAAGGGGGCGTCGGGCGTGACCTTTTTGCAGCCGTTCACGCCTGGGTCGGCCATTGGCCGGGCGGGCTTGCGGTTGCGACCATCCTGTCCTGCGGCATCTTTGCCGCGATTTCCGGATCGTCCGTTGCGACGGCGGCGACGATCGGCACCGTGGCCATCCCGGAAATGATCAGCCGCGGCTATCAGAAGCATTTTGTCTACGGCCTGCTGGCGGCTGGCGGAACGCTGGGTATCCTGATCCCGCCATCCATTCCGATGATCGTTTATGGTTTCGTCACCGAACAGTCGGTTCTCGACCTGTTTCTGGCCGGGATCGGACCTGGCCTCATGCTTGTTGCGCTCTTCATCGCGTTTTCGATGATCTATGCGCGCTGGTTCGGTGGCTATCGGCCGGAACCGGCTTCGAGCTGGGAAGAACGCTTCTGGGCTTCGCTTTATGCGCTGCCGGCCGTGCTGCTGGCGGCCTATGTCATCGGGGTGATCTATACAGGCGCAGCAACGCCCACCGAGGCGGCGGCGCTGGGCCTGACCGGTGCGCTGGTGATCACGCTCGCAATGGGGCGTCTCACCTGGGCGTCGTTCAAGGAGGCGATCTTCGACAGCATGGTGACAACGGTCGCCATCCTCTTGATCGTTGCCGGGGCCAAGGTCTTCGGCAAGGCCATCACGCTCTATCGTATCCCGCAGGACATCTCGACCCTGATCAGCCAGACGATCGACTCGCCGCTTGCCTTCATTGTGGTCGTGTCGCTGGTGCTCCTGGTGATGGGTCTTGTGTTCGAGGCCCTGTCCATGGTGCTGATCATGACGCCGGTGTTGCTGCCGGCGGCCCTCATTCTGGGCATCGATCCCATCTGGTTCGGTGTCTACATGGTGGTGATGGTCGAATGCGCCCTGATCACACCGCCGGTCGGGCTCAATCTCTATGTCATCCAGTCGGTCGCCAAGGCGAAGCTGACGGAAGTGTCACGCGGGGTACTGCCGTTCCTGTTCCTGATGCTGCTGTCGGTCGTGATCCTTTATGTCTGGACCGATCTGGCGCTCTATATCCCCTTCAAACTCTGAGGATTTTAATCCATGCCGTCTCCGGCTGACCTGCTCCGCGCGCTGCTGGCGCAAGACAAGCTTCACGTGATGCCCTGCTGTTATGACGCGCTGTCCGCCAAACTGATCGAACAGGCCGGGTTCGATCTGACCTTCATGTCGGGTTTTGCCGCGTCGGCCTCCCGGATCGGTCAGCCGGATCTGGGACTGATGTCCTATGCAGAAGTGCTCGATCAGGCGCGCAATATTACCGAAACGCTCGCCATTCCGCTGATTGCCGACGGCGATACGGGCTACGGCAATGCCATGAATGTCCGGCGCACCGTCAGTGGTCTGGCGCGGGCAGGGGCCGCGGCGGTGATGATTGAAGACCAGGTCGCTCCCAAACGCTGCGGTCATACGCCAGGCAAGGCTGTCGTCGGCCGCGCGGAGGCTTTCGACCGGATCAGGGCGGCGGTGGATGCCAGAGAGGCGGGTGCAGATATTCTCATCCTGGCCCGTACCGATGCCCGCCATGAGCATGGTCTTGCCGAAGCCATTGAAAGGGCGGCAAAATTCAAGGAGCTCGGTGCCGATATCCTGTTCGTCGAAGCCCCAAAGACGGTTGCCGAAATGCAGGAGATCTGCCGGGAACTTCCAGGGCCGAAAATGGCCAACATCGTTGAAGGCGGCGAGACACCTGACTTGTCGCACAAGGAGCTGAAAGACATCGGCTACACCATCGCTGCCTATCCTTTGACCCTGATGGCAAGTGCCATGAAGGCGATGGTGAAAACGCTGGAGCAGCTGAAATCGGATGAAGACCGGTCGCCCGACCTGATGGATTTCAGGGAATTGCGGGACCGGATCGGCTTCAACACCTATTATGAGGTTTCGGCATGCTACGAGACCTCGAAGCGGAGCTGACGGGACAATTTCTCCCGGGTCACGATTGATCTGCCGGCCGGAGATATGCTTCGCATCGCGAAATTTGGCGTTGGATTTCTTCCAGTTGGAATGATAGACCCTGCGCGACTTTGAAGCTGAAACGGAAGACTTGAATGCAGGGCGAGAGACGCCGAAGACCTTCGCTGTCGCTGCCGATCCTGCGGACATCGCGCGACCAGCATCGGGACGGCACACTAACGCTCGGCAACCTGTTGTCCGCGCTGGGCGAGACGTCGTTCGGCTGGGCGATCGTCCTGTTTTCCCTGCTGACGCTGCTGCCCCTGCCGCCGGGTTCCTCGCTGATCACCGGATTGCCGGTTCTCGTCACGACGTTCCAGATGGTACTCGGCTTTCCGCATGTGAAACTGCCCGGCCCGCTGGCGCGGCTGTCGCTCAATCATACGAAGCTGCGACGAACGATGGCACGCATGCGTCCCGTCACGCGCCGGCTGGAACGCATGCTGGTCCAGCGATATGAATGGCTGTTTGCCGCAAGGAACGAACGCCCGCTCGGGCTTGCACTCTTCGTGATCGCCTTCACGCTGTTCTTGCCCGTGCCGCTTAGCGGCTGGTTCCCGGCAACGGCACTCTTCATTGCCGGCGTCGGCATTGTTGAACGCGACGGTCTGGTGGTCATTCTTGGCCTTTTGATGGGCCTGTTCGCGGTACTGCTCACCGCAGCCATCCTGACCTCGATCGCAATCAGCACCAACGCCATGATGGCCTGAGAAGAAAGCAAGGTCATTTTCAGACTTGGGGTGCCTTAGGCACTGTAGGATGGCCCAAACATAAGTTGTCATCCCGGCCGCAGCGCAGCGGAGAGCCGGGACCCAGGACTCCAGAGCGATGGCAGTTTATGCAGGTTCCGGGTTCCCCGCTTTCGCGGGGATGACAAAAGGCGTAAGTGGCCAGATCACGGAAATCCGCCAGCTTCCTTGACTCTCTCGCGTCTTTCAGGCATATCCCCGCGAACTCCATATGAGTGACTGACAATCTGATCCGCCGACCGGGACCCGCAAAGGTATAAAGAGCGCCCGGAGGTCACCACCCGACAGCGCGATGCGCCCTCGGGTGCCAAACTGCTTTGGGCCTTGGCCTTTCGGTTGGATTTGAACGGTGGCTGCCCATATGGTTCGGGAGATTTCCCGAAACGTGACTGTTCAAGGACCCCTGATGTTTGAAAGCCTGTCAGATCGACTAAGCGGTATTTTCGACAAGCTCACCGGCCGTGGTGCGCTGTCGGAAAACGACGTCAACGAAGCGCTGCGCGAAATCCGCCGCGCGCTGATCGAAGCCGACGTTGCGCTGCCGATCGTCAGGTCCTTTACCGACAAGGTCCGCAACCGCGCCGTTGGCGCGGAAGTCGTCAAGTCCGTGACGCCGGGCCAGATGGTCGTCAAGATCGTCCATGACCAGCTCGTGGAAATGCTGGGTGAGGAAGCCCAGCCGATCGATCTGAACGCTCCGGCGCCGGTGGCGATCATGATGGTCGGTCTGCAGGGGTCCGGTAAGACGACCACCACCGCCAAGATCGCCCGCCGCATGACCCAGCGCGACAAGCGCAAGGTACTGATGGCCTCGCTCGACACCCGCCGCCCGGCGGCGCAGGAGCAGCTGAAGGTCCTGGGCGAACAGAACGACGTTGACACGCTGCCGATCATCGAGGGCCAGGGTCCCGTCGAGATTGCCAAGCGGGCGATGTCTGCTGCCAAGCTCGGCGGCTATGACGTGGTCATGCTCGACACCGCCGGCCGGATCCATATCGACGAGCCGCTGATGGTGGAAATGGCGGAGGTCAAATCCGCTGCGGAGCCTCACGAAATCCTGCTGGTGGCCGACAGTCTCACTGGCCAGGATGCCGTCAATCTGGCCAAGAGCTTTGACGAACGTGTCGGCATCACCGGTATTGCGTTGACCCGTATGGACGGTGACGGCCGTGGTGGTGCGGCGCTTTCCATGCAGGCGGTGACCGGCAAGCCGGTCAAGCTGATCGGTACCGGTGAAAAATCCGACGCGCTGGAAGATTTCCATCCGAAACGGATCGCCGACCGGATCCTCGGTATGGGCGACATCGTTTCGCTTGTTGAGAAAGCCGCCGAGGCGATCGACGCCGAACAGGCGGCCAAGATGGCCAAGAAGATGCAGAAGGGTCACTTCGACCTGGATGATCTGGCCGAGCAGCTGAAGCAGATGGAAAAGCTGGGCGGCATGTCCGGCATGATGGGCATGTTGCCGGGTGTCGGCAAGATGAAGAAACAGATCGAGGCTGCCAACATCGATGACAAGATGTTCAAGCGCCAGGTCGCCATCATCCAGTCGATGACGCCGACCGAGCGCAAGAAGCCGGATCTGCTGAAAGCCAGCCGCAAGAAGCGGATCGCCGCCGGGTCCGGTGTGCAGGTGGCTGACGTCAACAAGCTTTTGAAGATGCACCGCCAGATGGCGGACATGATGAAGAAGATGGGCAAGGGCAAAGGCATGCTCGGCAAGCTGATGGGCGGCATGGGCGGCGGTATGCCGGATGTCGACCCGAAGCAGCTTGAGGAAATGGCCAAGTCCGGCCAGCTGCCGGGCGGCATGGAAATGCCGAAAGGTCTGCCTGGAGGTCTTGGCGGCGGCGGATTGCCCCCAGGCATGGGAATGCCGGGCCTTCCAGGCCTTGGCGGACCGAAACTTCCCGGCCTGCCGGGCATGGGCAAGGGCAAGAAACGATGAGCGAAGCGGAAACCCGGCTGGGTGAGAGCGAGGCGCTCAACGAATTGAAGGCCCTGCGCTCCTCGATCGACAACATCGACGCGGCGCTCGTGCACATGCTCGCCGAACGGTTCAAGTGCACCCAGAAAGTGGGTGTCCTGAAAGCCACCAACGACCTGCCGCCGGCCGATCCGGCGCGGGAAAAGATTCAGATCGAACGGCTGCGTCAGCTCGCAAGCGACGCTCATCTCGATCCTGACTTTGCCGAGAAATTCCTGAACTTCATCGTTCGGGAAGTCATCCGGCACCACGAAGCCATCGCCGCTGAAGCCGGCAACTGAAGAAACTGGAGAAAGAAAATGGCTACGAAAATTCGCCTGGCACGCGGCGGTTCCAAGAAACGCCCGTATTACCGCATCGTTGTTGCTGACATCCGCTCCCCGCGCGATGGCCGCTTCATCGAGAAGGTCGGTTCCTACGACCCGATGCTGCCGAAAGATTCCGAAGAGCGCGTGAAGCTGAATGTCGAGCGCATTCAGTACTGGCTCGAGACCGGCGCCAAGCCGACCGACCGCGTGCACCGTTTCCTGGACGCTGCCGGCCTTCTGAAGCGCGAAGCCCGCAACAATCCGAAAAAGGCCGAGCCGGGCGCAAAAGCCAAGGAACGCCTGGAAGCCAAGCGTCTGGCTGAAGAAGAAGCAGCTGCTGCCGCCGCTGAAGCTTCCGAAGCACCGGCTGAAGAAGCTGCTGCTGAATAAGCAGATGATGTTGGACGCACCGGTGCTAGCTGCGGAGATCTTGTGACATGTCGACAGACGATCAGAAGGTGCTCCTGGCCAAGATCGGTGCGGCCCACGGCATTCGCGGGGAAGTGCGGGTCAAGCCATTTGGCGACGATCCGCTCTCCTTTGCTGATTATGGCATCCTGACCACGAAGGACGGCAAACGCTCGTTTGAAGTGGAAAAGGCGCGGGTGCAAAAGACGGTTGTCGTGACCAGGTTCAAGGGTGTCACCGACCGCAACCAGGCCGAAGAGTTGAACGGTGTTGAACTCTATGTCAGCCGTGACCAGCTGCCCGAGCCTGAAGAAGACGAATTCTACTATTCCGACCTGACCGGCCTCAGCGTGATTGACCAGAGCGATGAGACGCTCGGCAAGATCGTGGCCGTGCAGGATTTTGGTGCCGGCGACCTTCTGGAAATTCGGCCGAAACGCGGCCGCACGTTCTACATTCCGTTCACGAAGGATTTTGTGCCGGAGATCAGTCTCGATGAAGGCCTCGTTCGCGTCGACCTGCCGGAGGATTACTTCTCCGATGGAGACCCGGAGCCTTCGGAAACCTCGCCCGACAGATAACGGGTGCGCACCGGTTCCAGCCCCATCCGGCCCAGATTGAGATCTTCTGTTTCCTCAACATCCTGCACCGCCTGACGTGCCTCGGAGCGGATCAGGGCGATCAGGGCAACGATGAGCGCGACGCCGATGCCGTTGGCAACCGCGTCCGGCAAGGACATTTCGTGATGTGGCAGAAAGCCCTGCATCACCTCGCCGCCGAGCCCCATTCCGAAGGCTACGACCGCGGAGATGCGCAGACGGCAGCAGAAAAGCGCGTGGATCGACAGCGTCAGCAGCGCGAAGAAACCGATATGAATGACCTTGTCATAGGGGTGGCCGACGCCGGTGTTGAAGACCAGCCCGACAAGTATTCCGAAGGTCATCAGGATCACGAGCGGCAGCACGCGGCTCAGTGAAATGTCGAGATAATGCCGGTCGACATAGGTCTGGATGAAGCCGGGAAGTTTCAAACGAAAGACTGGAAATCGGGGCACGGGGAAAGATCCGGTTGAGACGCTCTTGCCACACTACGTGTGGGGCCTTAATCAGAGCTTTCCCTTTGAAGCGTATCTTGCGAAATTCGCCGGAATTCGTCGAACTGGGTAAACGAAGCTTTAACCAAGCGGCCGTTTCGGGACAAAAATCAGTCTCTTAGGGAGTTTTCAGCAGGGTCATGGCTTTCAAGGCGACCATATTGACGCTTTACCCGGACATGTTTCCGGGGCCGCTCGGTCACAGCCTGTCCGGCAGGGCGCTGGACAAGGGCCTGTGGCAGCTGGAGACCAGCCAGATCCGCGATCACGCGACCGACAAGCACCGCTCGGTCGACGACACGCCTGCCGGCGGCGGCGCCGGCATGGTGCTGCGTGCCGATATCCTGGCAAAGGCGATCGATGCCGCTGCACCTGACGACGACCCGCGCCCCAGGCTCCTGATGAGCCCGCGCGGCAAACCCTTCACGCAGAAACGGGCGCACGCGCTGGCGGACGGCCCGGGCGCCGTGATCGTCTGCGGCCGCTTTGAAGGCATCGACCAGCGCGTGATCGACGCGCGGAAGCTGGAAGAAGTTTCCATTGGCGATTACATCCTCTCCGGCGGCGAGATCGGCGCGATCACCATGCTGGATGCCGTCATCCGGCTGATCCCGGGCGTCATGGGCAACATGGAAAGCGCGGATACCGAAAGCTTCGAGACCGGGCTCCTGGAGCACCCCCATTTTACGCGGCCCGCCGAGTTTGAGGGAATGACCATCCCCGAGGTGCTGACCTCCGGCAATCACAAAAAGATCCACGAATGGCGCATGTCGGAGGCCGAAAAGCTGACCCGCGAGCGCCGCCCGGATCTCTGGCGGGCCTATATGGCCGACGAGGATGATGTGGATTGACTACCGACACACACAGATTTGTCATCCCGGACGAAGCGCAGCGTAGATCCGGGATCCAGTAGTCCCGGTGCCGGAGGAAATTGCCGCATGGGTTTACTGGATCCCGGTCTTGGCGTTGCCAAACCGGGATGACAAAGAAATCAATGGTATGCGCAGCCTTCTCGCAGAATCCGCATGACATTCCGCTGAAAATCCTGTATACGCGCGCCGAAGCTGGGTGAAGCTGTGTCTTTCTGTTGGAAGAACGGCTTCCGGGTACACGGTCCAACGTCAGGAAAGTGTCAAGGAAATCCGGTGGATACTGCAAGCATGGCCCAAAGTCGGTGAACCCGTTTCCGGCCTTAAAACCGGACAACGCTCTGACCGCTTTGTAATTGAAAAGGGAAATATGCCATGAACATCATCGAGCAGCTCAATGCTGAGGAAATGGCGAAAATCGAAGAGCAGCGCAAGCTGCCGGAATTTTCTCCGGGTGACACCGTTCGCGTCAACGTGAAGGTCACTGAAGGCAACCGCACCCGTACCCAGGCTTACGAAGGTGTCTGCATCGCCCGTTCCGGCGGCGGCATCAACGAGAGCTTCACGGTGCGCAAGATTTCTTACGGCGAAGGCGTTGAGCGTGTCTTCCCGATCTACTCCCCGATGCTGGAAGGCGTAGAGGTTGTCCGCCGCGGTAAGGTCCGTCGTGCGAAGCTCTACTACCTGCGCGACCGTCGCGGTAAGTCCGCCCGTATCACCGAGAACACCAACGTCCGCTCCAAGCGCCTCAACGAAGAGCAGCGTGCGGAAGCTGCCGCTGCCAAGGCCGCCAAGGCCGAAGCCAAGAAGGCAGAAGCGGAAGCAGCCGAGACCGCAGCTGAATAAGCCGTTCCGGTTCAAGCGAGTTTTCGAAAAGGCGGTCTTCGGGCCGCCTTTTTAGTTTTGGGTACCTTTTTGCCAAACTCTTGAATTGACGAAGACTTTATTCATGAAAAGGAAGTGCAACCGGGGTCACCCCGGAGAAGCGCAGCGCCGAGCCGGGGCCTACTCGCTGTGCCAGTTGCGGATGCGGTTGCCGATTTGCCGAAGAAATGCAGCAAGATGCTCAGTTCCCTGGAAATGACGGGGTCCCGGGTCGCGCTTCGCTTGCCCGGGAAGTGCTCTAGGACCGTGCTGGCGGACAGTTTGCTCACGTCATAAGGCCGGTTTCCAGCCACTTTCTCCTCCACCGGTCAATCGCAGTTGAATTCAGCTCAACTCGGCAATGCTTGACCTTGAGGCCTTGCTGCGTCATTCACTAGCCTCACGATTATCAGGCACTTTTTGATGGCGCGCATGCGCTTCAAAAGAACAATCCGGACGCCGGCGCAGGACGCTTTCAGCGCGGCGGGAACCGGTTCGAACGAGGAGAGACCCATGGCCAAGGCGCGCACGCTTTACGACAAGATCTGGGACGACCACGCGGTCGAAATGCAGCCGGACGGCACCGGCCTGCTCTATATCGACCGGCACCTGGTGCACGAGGTTACCAGCCCGCAGGCGTTTGAAGGTCTGCGCATGCATGGCCGCAAGGTGCGCCAGCCGCAGAAGACCCTGGCTGTTGTCGACCACAACGTTCCGACCACCGATCGCCGTCACGGCATCGACGATCCGGAATCCGCGCTGCAGGTCGAAACGCTGGCCAAGAACGCCGCCGAGTTCGGCATCGAATACTATTCCGAACTCGACATGCGCCAGGGCGTTGTTCATATCGTCGGTCCGGAGCAGGGCTTTACCCTGCCCGGCATGACCATCGTCTGCGGCGACAGCCACACGTCGACCCATGGCGCCTTCGGCTCGCTGGCGCACGGCATCGGCACGTCCGAAGTGGAGCATGTTCTGGCGACCCAGACCCTGATCCAGAAAAAAGCCAAGAACATGCTGGTCAAGGTCGAAGGCCAGATCCCGGCCGGCGTCACCGCCAAGGACATCGTCCTGGCAATCATCGGCAAGATCGGCACCGCCGGCGGTACGGGCTACGTGATCGAATATGCCGGCGAAGCGATCCGTTCGCTTTCCATGGAAGGCCGCATGACGGTCTGCAACATGTCGATCGAGGCAGGCGCCCGTGCCGGTCTGATCGCGCCGGACCAGGCCACGTTCGACTATATCCAGGGCCGCCCGAAGGCACCAAAAGGCGAAGCCTGGGACATGGCACTCGCCTACTGGAAGACGCTGCACACCGATGCGGATGCCTATTTCGACAAGGTGATCGAGCTCGACGCGGCCAACCTGCCGCCGATCGTGTCCTGGGGGTCCTCTCCCGAGGATGTCGTTTCCGTTGAGGGTGTCGTGCCGAACCCGGACGAGATCGATGACGAGAACCGCCGTGATTCCAAGAAGCGTGCCCTTGAATACATGGGCCTGGAGCCGGGCACGAAGATCACCGACATCAAGATCGACCGGGCCTTCATCGGGTCCTGCACCAACGGCCGCATCGAGGACCTGCGCGCCGCGGCAGCGGTGATCGGCAATCACAAGGTGGCCTCTCATGTGAGCGCCATGGTGGTGCCGGGCTCCGGTCTGGTGAAGGAGCAGGCCGAGGAAGAAGGCCTGGACCTGATCTTCAAGGAAGCCGGTTTTGAATGGCGCGAGCCGGGTTGCTCCATGTGTCTTGCCATGAATGCCGACAAGCTGGCTCCGGGTGAGCGCTGCGCGTCGACTTCGAACCGCAACTTCGAAGGACGCCAGGGCCACAAGGGCCGCACCCACCTGGTCTCTCCTGCGATGGCAGCCGCTGCGGCCATTGCCGGTCATTTTGTCGACATCCGGGACTGGACGGCAAATTGATTCGATTGACGAATTAGTGTTCAGAGGGCGCCTCAGGGCGCCCTTTTTCGTGAAAATCGTAAAACTGTCACAATGCCGCAGGGGAGTTTGTTTTTGCGCAAATGATTCATGGATTTAGGAAAATTCCTTTGCCAGAAAACGCCTGTCAACAACTGTGCGCAGAAATGAATTTACCGGGCTTCACAAGACTGTCACCTCGGCACTACAATACTCCCGTCTAAAAAGGACCAGTTCCGCTGTCCGATTGACCGGACACCGGACGATCTGAACAGGCGTGAGGAGCGGAAGGTGACGATAGCGGTTTCGCCCGGGGCCCATCCGGCATTGGTACTCAATGCGGATTACAGGCCCTTGAGCTACTACCCTTTGTCCTTGTGGAGTTGGCAGGACACCATCAAGGCCGTGTTTCTGGATCGGGTGAACATCGTTGCGGAATATGACGCGGCGGTCCGAAGTCCGAGCTTCGAGTTTCGATTGCCGAGCGTGGTTTCGCTCAAGACCTTTGTCAAACCCAGCCGCTACCCTGCCTTTACCCGTTTCAACGTATTTCTCCGCGACCGATTTCAGTGTCAATATTGCGGCTCCAAGGACGAGCTGACCTTCGATCACCTCATTCCCCGCTCCAAGGGTGGCCTCACCACCTGGGACAATGTCATCACTGCCTGTTCCCCCTGCAATCTGCGCAAGTCCAACAAGTCCTGCGAGCAGTTGAACATGTGGCCGATGCATATGCCTTTCCAGCCGACCATTCAGGACTTGCACAACAATGGACGGGGTTTCCCGCCCAACTATCTGCATGAAAGCTGGATGGATTTCCTTTACTGGGATACCGAGCTGGAACCCTGATACAGGGTAAGCACTTTCCGTTGTTTTTCGAGGCTGCTGTCGGCCGTTTGCTGAAATGAAAGGTCGTCCGGGTCCTGCCGTATTCGCTATGCGTAAAATTTACAGTAAAATTCTCCGCATCTGGTAATAATTTGCTAACCGATACCCTAAGGTTCATTTAATAAATTAGGTACCTTTCTGTAGTAACTGTCTGGGAAACCTTGAGGCAGTTATGCGCAATCTGAAGTATATTTGGCAACGCAGGCACCAATTCAGAGTAGATGAATCGGCGTCAATTTTGCCCATATTCGGCGTGATGGTCATCATCATGGTGGTGATCGCCGGCGCAGCCTTCGATGTTTCGCGTACTGTCAATGCGCGTGAGAAACTCTCCTTCGCCATTGATGCCGCAGCTCTTTCTGTCGCTGCAGATCTGTCGACAAGTGTCATGTCGGACGACGAGATCACCCAGGCCATTTCTGACTCCTTCCGGGCGAACCTTGAGGGGGCCGAGTTCCTCGAGGAGGCCATCGAGAATCTCGATTTCGAGGTCGACAGTGACAATGGCACCATCCGGGTCACCTCTTCGGCGATGCTGGACACCTATTTCATCGATATTGGCGGCTACGGGAAATCCACGCTTGGTCCGGACATGCTGGCATTTGGAACGAGTGCCCAGGTGACCTATTCAAGGTTTGACGTCGAGTTGGCTCTTGTCGTCGATGTGACCGGCTCGATGCGCAATGACATGGACACGCTGCGCGATGCGTCCGACGGGCTGGTGGACATCCTGATCCCGGAAGGAACGTCCGAGGACGACAGCAAGGTGCGAATTTCGCTTGTGCCCTACAGCCAGGGCGTCAATCTCGGATCCTATGCCGATACGGTGAAGGGAGACGAGTATGGCTTTGCAGATGGCAGTGTCTGCGTAACGGAGCGGCAGGACTATGATGACGGGTCCGACACCTACGAGGTGAAATACACCGACGACGCCTACGACTATTACGATGCCACCGATCCGCCCGCCCGCCAGTCTTTCTATGGCGGTGGAAGCAACAATTGTTCCTCCGATTCAGAAATGATTCCGCTGACAGCCGACAGGGATACGCTTATCGATGCGATTGCCGTGCTGGACGACAATGGCGGAACGGCGGGCCAGACAGGAGTTGTCTGGGGCTGGAACAGCCTTTCGCCGAACTATGCCAACCTTTGGCCGGCCGACAGTGAACCCGAACCCTACACGAATGATGATGTGCTCAAGTTTGCCATCATCATGACGGACGGCGACAACAACCGTTACTACGAGTTCGTGGAAGAGGAAGAACAGTGTGGCTGGCGGTACATCAGCGGAAGATGGCGCTGGCGCTGTGAAACGGTTTCGGTGCAGGACTGGGACGAGAAAAGTCAAAGCGCGAGTTTCTCCAACACGCCGTCAACCGATCAACGCGCACTCTGCGAAGCCATGAAGGATGCCGGCATCGATATCTTCGGTGTCTATTTCGGCGACGACGAAAGCTCGTCCGGGTCGCGCAACATGCAGTCCTGTTCCAGTGATGGAAATTACTACCAGGCAACCAGCGCCGATGAACTGATCGCCGCATTCGCCAATATTGCGAAGAAGATTCAGCAGATCTACGTCTCCCAATAAAAGTCAGGACAACGGGCCGGCGAGAGCGACCGGGTCCGCTGGGCCGGGTCGCTCCTGGTGTCTTGTGCTGCGGAACGCGCCTGAGGGGGCATGTCCGTTCCGATCCGATCAGTACGCTCTGACGGAAAGGCTGAAGAGAATTAAAGATACAACCTTAAGCAATTAGGTACTTTTATGCAGTAAATACGTTCTCTCCAGACGAGGTTCGTATGCGTAAATCCCAGTGTCATTCTTTCCCGGCTGTTCTAAAACGGCTCTGCCGTGACAAACAAGGCTCCATCCTGCCGATATTCGGTGTCATGGTGATCATGATGGTCGTCATTGCCGGCGCGGCGTTCGATGTGTCGCGCACGGTCAATGCGCGAGAGAAATTGTCCTATGCCATCGACGCTGCCGCGCTGTCAGTTGCGGCAGAACTGTCCACCACTGTCATGTCTGACGCTGAAATAACGCAGGCGCTTGAGAATTCCTTCAGAGCCAATCTTTCACGTGCCGACTTTCTGGATGACGTGATCGTCAATCTCGAGTTCGAGGTTGATAGCGACAACGGGATCATCGAAGTCTGCTCCTCAGCGATGCTGGGCACCTACTTCATTGACTTCGGTGGTTACGGCAAGGATGCGTTGGGGCCAGATATGCTTGGCTTTGGCACCTGCGGCAGCGTCACCTATTCCCGGTTCGACGTGGAACTTGCGCTTGTGCTCGATGTGACCGGGTCCATGCGCAGTGACATGGGCACCTTGCGGGATGCGGCGGACGGTCTGGTTGACATCCTGATCCCGGATGGAACGGACGAGGACGACAGCAAGGTCCGGATTTCGCTCGTTCCCTACAGCCAGGGCGTCAATCTTGGATCCTATGCGGACAAGGTCAAGGGTGACGATTATGGTTACTCGGATGGCAGCGTTTGTGTCACGGAGCGCCAGGATTACGACGACGGCAGCGATACCTACGAGGTCGAATACACCGATACCCGCTTCGACTATTACGATGAAACCGAACCGCCTCCCGCAGGTACCTTTTATGGAGGCGGCAGTTGGAGTTGCTCATCGGATTCGGAAATGATCCCGCTCACAGCCGACCGGGATGCACTGGTCGACGCAATTGCGGACCTTGAGGCCAATGGCGCGACGGCCGGTCAGACCGGGGTGGTCTGGGGCTGGAACAGCCTGTCTCCAAACTATTCCAACGTCTGGCCCACCGACAGCGAACCCGAGCCCTACGACAACAACGATGTACTCAAGTTCGCCATCATCATGACGGACGGCAACAATAACCAGAAATACGAGTTTATCGAGACGGAAAGGCAATGTGTGCGTTGGCGCTGGGGACGTTGCCGGCGCTATGAAGATGTTGAGGTCAACAGGTGGGATGGATCGTGGGAAAGCGAGAGCTTCACCAACAGCTCTTCGACCGACCAGAGATCGCTGTGCGAAGCGATGAAAGATGCCGGCATCGAGATCTTCGGGGTCTATTTCGGCTCCAACAACAGCTCAACCGGCTCCCGGAACATGCAGTCCTGCGCGAGTGACGGCAATTATTATCAGGCAACGAGCGCCTCGGAGCTGATCAACGCCTTCAGCAACATCGCCAAGAAGATCCAGCAAATCTACATTTCGAGCTGAGGCTTGTCCTGACCAGATCGCCAGGTTTTTCGAAGGCCTGGCGCAAGAAACTTCAGCACTCTACGAAAAAAAGGCCCGCCGGTTTGGCGGGCCTTTCTGTTTCATTGACACCAGACGATCAGGCGCGGTTCTGCCGGTTGTCGATGAGGTCGTCGACGACAGCCGGGTCGGCCAGTGTTGATGTGTCACCGAGATTATCGAAGCTGTCCTCGGCGATCTTGCGCAAAATGCGGCGCATGATCTTGCCGGAGCGGGTCTTGGGCAGTCCCGGCGAGAACTGAATGAGGTCAGGAGACGCGATCGGGCCGATCTCGGCGCGAACGTGTTTCACCAGTTCCTTCTTCAGCTCGTCGGTCGGTTCTTCGCCTTCCATCAGCGTGACATAGGCATAGATGCCCTGCCCCTTGATGTCGTGCGGATAGCCGACAACGGCCGCCTCGGACACCTGCGGATGGGCAACAAGGGCGCTTTCCACTTCCGCCGTGCCCATGCGGTGACCGGAAACGTTGATGACGTCATCGACACGGCCGGTGATCCAGTAGTAGCCGTCCTCGTCGCGGCGGCAGCCGTCACCGGTGAAATAGAGGCCCTTGTAGGTGGCAAAGTAGGTCTGCACGAAGCGGTCGTGATCGCCATAGACCGTGCGCATCTGGCCGGGCCAACTGTCCTTGATAACCAGATTGCCTTCGGTGGCCCCTTCCAGGAACTTGCCTTCCGCATCGACCACGGCTGGCTGGACGCCGAAGAAGGGACGTGTTGCGGAGCCCGGCTTCAGCTCGGTCGCGCCCGGCAGCGGCGTGATCAGGATGCCGCCGGTTTCCGTCTGCCACCAGGTATCGACGATCGGGCAGCGCTGGTCACCGACCACATTGTAGTACCAGGTCCAGGCTTCCGGGTTGATCGGCTCGCCGACCGAGCCAAGCAGGCGCAGGGATTTGCGCGATGTCTTGGTGACATGCTCGTCGCCGGCGCCCATCAGGGCGCGGATGGCGGTCGGAGCGGTGTAGAAGATGTTGACGTTGTGCTTGTCGCAGACTTCCCAGAACCGGCCCGGCCCCGGATAGGTCGGCACACCTTCGAACATCAGCGTGGTCGCACCGTTGGCGAGCGGACCATAGACGATGTAGCTGTGACCGGTGACCCAGCCCACATCGGCAGTACACCAGTAGATGTCGCCATCATGATAGTCGAAGACATACTGATGGGTCATGGAAGCATAAACGAGGTAACCGCCGGTCGTGTGCAGCACACCCTTCGGCTGACCTGTCGAGCCGGACGTGTAGAGAATGAACAGCGGATCTTCCGCGTTCATTTCCACCGGCTCACAATGGTCGGACACGCGTTCGGCTTCATCGTGATACCAGACGTCTCGGCCGTCCTGCATGCTGATGTCACCGCCGGTGCGCTTGACCACGATGACCGACTTGACCGGCGCCTTTTCGCAGGCCTTGTCGACATTGGCCTTCAGCGGCACCTTGCGGCCGCCGCGCAGACCTTCGTCGGCGGTAACGATACATTCGGACTTGCAGCCTTCAATGCGCTGCGCCAGGCTGTCCGGTGAGAAGCCACCAAAGACGATCGAGTGAATGGCGCCGATGCGGGCGCAGGCCAGCATGGCATAGGCTGCCTCCGGGATCATCGGCAGGTAGAGCGTGACACGGTCCCCCTTCTTCACGCCCTGGGCATGCAGCACGTTGGCGAACTTGTTCACCTCATGGTGCAGTTCCTTGTAGGTGATGATCTTGGATTCGCTCGGATCGTCCCCTTCCCAGATGATTGCCGGCTGGTCGCCGCGTTTTTCCAGGTGCCGGTCAACGCAGTTGGCCGAGACGTTCAGCGTGCCGTCCTCGAACCATTTGATCGAGACGTTGTGGTAGTCGTAGGAGGTGTTCTTCACCTTGGTGTAAGGCTTGATCCAGTCGACGCGCTTGCCGTGCTCGCCCCAGAAGCCATCCGGGTCCTCTACGGAGCGCTGATACATTTCAAGATATTTGGCATTGTCGACATGCGCCCGCGCGGCAACTTCCGCGGGAACGGGAAAAACGGACTCTGTCATATGAAACCTCCCAGAAACAACAATGGGACCGGCGGCAGATAGGGATTGTGCCGCGGCCTGTTTGCCGGGGGCCATTATGCTTACGGGCCCCCTTAGCGTCCAGAACCGAACGTTAGTGCTTTAGTCGCCGATTCCTTGGTCTAATGCGTTCAAATACGTAGAGAATTACGTTTGCGTCAGCTGAGCCAGCCGATCACGATGCCCTGTACCACAAAGACGCCCAGCCAATGGCCACCATCGATGAGCGTCAGCGACCAGGGTTTGCCCTGAAACCGGTGATTGATGATCTGCGTGGTCATGACGACGCCGATCCAGATCATCAGGGCCGAGATGATGCCGGCGCGGATACTGGTTTCGCCGGTGTGGTAGATGATGCCGGCAAAGACGAAAGCCATGACGAGCTGACAGAAAAAGGCAATGCCGAGCGTCACCGGGTCGGGCCTTGTCTGCGCTTCCGTCAGGCTGGCTGCGCGCATCCAGGCCTTGCCGAGCAGACCGTACCAGACGGACCCGAAGACGAAGGAAGCAATGGCTGCTGCCGCCACCGCAACCAGGTTCACACCGTCAAACATCATGGCTCATCCCTCCGCATTTTTGAGGGGGTAAGGTGAGTGGATTTGAGGCAAAGATCAAGAAGAGCTTTTGCCGTCAGGCCTTCAGCCAGACGGCAAGCTGACCGCAATCCTCGAACCCGAGCTGGTGATAGACCGGCAGGAGTTCGTCGTCGGTTTCATAGGTGCAGACCGGCATCTGGGCAAAGGGCTCCAGCAGGTCATGCATGGCGCTGTAGCGCCAGCTTCTGCGGCAGAACAGGTTGGACAGGCCGACAACTTCCTTGCCATCCAGCTTCGGCCCGCGGTTGAAGACCGCCCCGGCCCGGATGGTTTCGTCCTTGGCGACACTGGCAAAATCGATGGCACCGAGGTCGAGCAGCTTCGGTGAGAACACGCTGTGCAGGCTCTCGTTGGAATTCCATCCGGCCAGCCATTTTTTCAGGGCCTCGGGATGCTTGGCCTTGTGCCAGTCGGATTGAAGCGGCGGTTTTTTGGAGGTCTGCGGAGGCCGGAACAGCCAGGTGCCGGAAAACAGCTTCTTGAAGCCCATGGGGCCAAGGTCGAGATTGCCATAGCTGTCCTTGACGGCCGTTTCCTTCGGCAGGGAGGCGAGCGCTGCGTTGAGATCGGCCCCGGGCTTTCCGGAGTAGGTGACGATGTTCGGATAAAGCGGCAGGGATTTCTCCCGCGCGATCCAGAAGCCGCTCAGAAACTCGGTTTTGGCCCCCGCGGCTTTCAGAACCGCATCACACCAAAGCGCGTTGTTATGCGCGCAGGCGTCCTGTTTACCAGCAATCATTGAAGCAACTACTTGAGATCTATCCGTTCAGCCCACCCTTTTGGACGATGAACTCTACCACGGATTCGATGCCCTCGCCCGCTTTCATGTTGGCAAAGACAAATGGTCTTTGCTTGCGCATCTTCGTGGCGTCCCGATCCATGACCTCAAGATCGGCGCCGACATGCGGGGCCAGGTCCGTCTTGTTGATGATCAGAAGGTCGGACCGGGTGATGCCCGGGCCACCCTTGCGCGGGATTTCCTCGCCCGCGGCAACGTCGATCAGATAAAGCGTCAGGTCGGCCAGTTCCGGCGAAAAGGTTGCCGCCAGGTTGTCGCCGCCGGATTCGATCAGGATCAGGTCCAGGTCCGGGATCGATCTGGTGAGGTCTCCCACCGCGGCTAGGTTGATCGAGGCATCCTCGCGGATGGCGGTGTGCGGGCAGCCACCGGTTTCAACGCCCCGAATGCGGTCGCTGCTGAGTGCCTGGGAGCGCATCAGAGCTTCCGCGTCCTCGCTCGTGTAGATGTCATTGGTGATCACCGCGAGCGAATAGCTGTCCCGCATGGCCTTGCACAGGCGATCGGTCAGCGTGGTTTTGCCGGCGCCGACCGGGCCACCGATACCGACGCGCAAGGGGCCGTTTTTGGATGTCATGAACGAAACAACCTCGAATACTGGGTTTCATGGGCCATGGAGGCGATATCGGCCAGGAAGGTCGAACTGCCGAGATCGTCGAGGCTTGCAGCCCTGGTCTCTTCAACAACCTCGAAAATCACGGGCTCCAGCTCTGCAAGGATGGACTGACCCTCGTTCTGGCCGAGCGGCACGGTGCGGATGGCAGCGGAGATCAGATTGGCCGTGAAGGCCTGGAGATAGGCGGTCAGTGCGGCGGCTTCGGGGATAGCATGTGCCGCGCAGGCAAGTCCGACAGCGACCGGATACGGCCAATCCTGATCATCGCATTGAAACATCGAGCGGCACAGGCCGGCCGCCGGCCTGTCGCCCTTTGGTAGCCAGCTGTTGCAGATGGTTGAGACGAAGGCGGTGCCTTGCGCGCTTGTTTCCAGGTGCCGTTCTTTCGAGGGCTGCAGGGCGAGCCCCAGGTCGCGCAAATCCTGCAAGGCGGTTTCGTTGCCTAGATGCGCCGCATGGAGGGTGTCCTTCAGGAGGATCGCATCGCCGCGCGCGCCGCCATGGCGCAAGATATCCTCCAGCCAGGATGTCAGTCCCGCGGCATCGGCAACGCTGCCGTCCTCAACCATCTGTTCCAGACCATGGCTATAGGTGAAGGCACCGACGGGAAAACCCGGCGACAGGAACGTCATCAGCCGATAGAGCGCCGAGAGGGAAGCCTGGTCAGTCATGGCTGTGGGAATGCCCGTGGGATTGATCATGCGAGTGGTCGTGGCCGTGTGTCTGACCGTGTCCATAGGCGCCACCTTCCGGATCGAAGGGAGCGGTCAGGGGTGTCAGCGTGCCGCCAAGCTTGCTGACCATGTCCTCGATCACGTGATCCCGGCGGATCCGAAGTGTGTCGCCCATCAGCTGGGTCGGCAGATGCCGGTTGCCCAGGTGCCAGGCGATCCGGACCAGATGTGCTCCGTCCCGCGCCCCGATCTCCACCAGGTCTTCCGGTTCGGCAAGGACTTCAACGATGCGGCCATCTTCCAGTTCCAGGCCGTCACGATGGTGCAAATGCACGGCGGACGGCTCGTCCAGCAGGAACGTCAGGCCACCTTCACCTGTCAGAACCGCCCGGCGGCGATGGCGGTCTTCCCGGTCAAGAGTGATCCGGTCGGCAGCCGCCGCCTGCCAGGTTCCGGCCCTCAAAATGGTTTCAACCCGGATCATGTGCCCTCGTTCACTCTGGCCATCATGGCCTTGAAAGCGGGCCGGTTCCGCAGACCTTTGAAATAGTCGTAGACCGGGCCCTCCTTGGGCAGGTCGAACTTGGCGGCAACCGCCCAGCCGGAGCAGTGACCGATGATGATATCGGCAATGGTGAAAGTCTCGCCCATGACATAGGGCCCGTCGCCGAGCCGTGCTTCCAGGGTTTCAAGCCCGCGGGCGAATTCGTAGCGGCAGACGTCCTTGACCGCCGGCGCACGCTTGTCTTCCGGGTTGATGAAGGTGTTCTTGGCAGCCGTCCAGAGGGCCCCTTCCAGAACATCGACACCGAACTGGGTGAAACTGTCCTGTTTCGCCCGATCCAGCGTGCCGGCCGGAAAGGTGAAACGTCCGTGCTTGTCCGCAAGATAGGTGCAGATGGCGACGGATTCGGTGATCGCCGTGTCACCCTCCATGAGGATCGGCACCTTGCCGCTCGGGTTGACAGCCCGTGCGGCGTCCGACTGCGGCAAGGCCGGGTCGATGTCATAGGCTTCGCCCAGCTCTTCCAGCAGCCACATCACACGCATGGCGCGGGTGCGCGGAAAGCCGATGATCTTGTACATGTCCTGAACTCCCTGTTTGTCTTTGCGCGGAGCCTAGAACAGGAAGTAGCGCTGCGCCATCGGCAGCACTTCCGCCGGTTCGCAGGTCAGGAGTTCGCCATTGGCGCGGACTTCGTAGGTTTCCGGGTGGACCTCGATCTCCGGCGTGGCGTTGTTCAGGACCATCGATTTCTTGGAGATGCCACCGCGTGTGTTTTTCACCGGCAGCACCAGGCTGGCAAGCCCGGCCTTGTCCTTGACTCCGGTGTCATAGGCGGCCTGGGAGACAAAGGTGACCCGGCTTTCGGTCATGGCCTTGCCGAAAGCGCCGAACATCGGCCGGTAATGGACCGGCTGCGGCGTCGGGATCGAGGCATTGGGATCGCCCATGGGAGCGGCGGCAATCGTGCCGAGTTTCAGCACCATGTCGGGTTTGACGCCGAAAAATTTCGGATCCCAGAGCACCAGGTCGGCCAGTTTGCCCATTTCAACCGAGCCGATATGTTCATCCAGCCCATGGGCAATCGCCGGATTGATGGTGAACTTGGCCATGTAGCGCCTGACGCGCAGATTGTCGTTCTCGCCGGTTTCTTCCGGCAGCCGCCCGCGCTGAACCTTCATCTTGTGGGCGGTCTGCAGGGTGCGGATGACCACTTCGCCGACCCGGCCCATGGCCTGGCTGTCCGAGGCGATGATCGAGAACGCGCCCATGTCATGCAGAATGTCTTCCGCCGCGATCGTCTCCTTGCGGATCCGGCTCTCGGCAAAGGCCACGTCTTCCGGGATCGAATTGTCCAGATGGTGGCAGACCATGAGCATGTCGAGATGCTCTTCCAGCGTGTTGACGGTGTAGGGCCGGGTCGGGTTGGTCGAGGACGGCAGCACGTTCAGTTCGCCGCAGACCTTGATGATGTCGGGCGCATGGCCGCCGCCGGCGCCTTCGGTATGGAAGGCGTGGATGGTGCGGTTCTTGAAAGCTGCCGTGGTGTTCTCGACAAAGCCGCTTTCATTGAGCGTGTCCGTATGGATCATCACCTGGACGTCATATTCGTCGGCAACCGCCAGGCAGGTGTCGATGGCCGCGGGCGTCGTTCCCCAGTCCTCATGCAGTTTCAGGGCGGAAGCGCCTGCGAGGATCTGCTCTTCCAGTGCTGCCGGCAGGGACGCGTTGCCCTTGCCGGCAAAGGCAAGGTTCATCGGGAAACTGTCGGCTGATTGCAGCATGCGCGTGATGTGCCAGGGGCCTGGTGTGCAGGTCGTGGCATTGGTGCCCGTCGCCGGGCCTGTGCCGCCGCCAAGCATGGTGGTGACACCCGACATCAGCGCGTCGTCGATCTGCTGGGGACAGATGAAATGGATATGAACGTCGAGCGCGCCGGCGGTGAGGATCTTGCCCTCGCCCGCGATCGCCTCCGTACCCGGCCCGACAACGATGTCGACATTCGGCTGCACGTCCGGATTGCCGGCCTTGCCGATCCCGGCGATGCGGCCGTCTTTCAGGCCGACATCGGCCTTCACGATGCCCCAGTGGTCGACGATCAGCGCGTTGGTGATCACCGTGTCGACGGCGCCAGCAGAACGCGGTGCCTGGGACTGGCCCATGCCGTCGCGGATGACCTTGCCGCCGCCGAATTTTACCTCTTCGCCATAGGTGGTGAAATCCCGTTCGACCTCGATGATCAGGTCGGTGTCGGCAAGGCGCAGGCGGTCACCTGTTGTGGGGCCAAACATGTCCGCATATGCGGCGCGGGGCATCTTGTAAGCCATTGTGTCTCCAATCGGCGATCAGAAATCTGTCTTGTTAATCTGCGTAATCTTCCAGCGTGGCGGTCAGGTCTTCCGTGCGTTTCATCGTCAGGACGATCTTGCAGTTTCGGTAGAGATCCTGCCCGCGGGTGCCGCCCATGAACGGAAAGGCATAGGCCTTGCAGTCCTTGTCGGCATAATCCGTCCAGGCGGCCTGCGCCTCTTCCAGTGCCTTCGGGCTTCCCTTGAGATGTTCCGGCAGGGCGTTGTCCAGTTCGACGACGCGGGCATGCAGTTTGACGTAAGCGGCTGCCATGCGTGCCTCGGCCTCTTTCAGGGCCTTTTCGGCACAATAGGTGCGCTCGTTGTTGTTGAGTGGATAGCCGCAGTCGATGTTCTCCTGGGCGGACGGTTCTGCCGCCAGAACAAGCAGGCCACCGGTTGCGCAAAGCGCTGCAATTGCCAGGGTCCGGAAACAGGTCAATTGCCGAGGCCCTCCACAAGCTCCTGAAGTTCCTTCACCCGCTGATTGGTGAGGTCGGTCAGGCAGTTGGAATAGAGCATCGGCTCCATCGAGCCGCCCCTGGCAAGAAAGCCATAGGCCTCGCAAGCCTTGTCGCGATAGGGGATCCAGGCGCGCTGGGCCTCGCGCAGCGTGTCGGCGGCGCCTTTCAGGTCGTCCGGCAGGTAGCTGTCGGTGTCGCGCATCTTGGCCATGGCCTTCTTGTAGACCGCGTTCAGCTCCGCATCGGCCGCCTGAAAATCCATGTTGGCGCACTGGTTCATGTCCAGTTGCGTCATGGCGTTGTTGCAATCGGGCGTGTCCTGCGCCTGTGCGCCGGAGAAAGCCAGGACCGCCAGTATCAAACCGGGTAACAGTCGGTACATCTTGATGCTGCCTTTTCAGAGCTTGCCCATGACTTTCTGGTTGAAGCCGAAAACCGTTTCGTCGCCGCGGTAAGGCACCAGGGTGACAATGCGGCTCTGGCCCGGTTCGAAGCGCACGGCTGTGCCGGAGGGTATGTCGAGGCGCATGCCGCGGGCTTTGTCCCGGTCAAAGGAAAGGCCCTCGTTGGTTTCAAAGAAGTGGTAGTGACTGCCGACCTGGATCGGACGGTCGCCGGTATTGGCGACTTCCAGCGTGACCGTTTCCAATCCGGCGTTCAGTTCAATCTCGCCGTCGGCGGGAAACAATTCTCCGGGGATCATGGGTTTCTCCTTTTGCGCCTCAGCGGATTGGTTCATGCACGGTGACGAGCTTGGTGCCGTCCGGAAAGGTCGCTTCGACCTGAACATCGTGGATCATCTCGGCAATACCTTCCATGACCTGATCGCGGGTCAGGACATTGGCACCGGCGGCCATCAGGTCAGCGACGCTGCGGCCGTCGCGGGCGCCTTCGACCACAAAATCGGTGATCAGCGCGATGGCTTCCGGGTGGTTCAGCTTCACGCCACGCTCCAGCCGGCGCCGGGCAACCATGGCTGCCATGGAAATCAGCAACTTGTCCTTCTCGCGGGGCGTCAGGTTCATGAAGAAAGCTCCTTGGTGTTCAGCAGTGCCAGACACGCGGCAGGTCGCTGCCGCGGTATCCGGTCAGAAATCGTGTGAGGGCTGCGCGCAGGATTTGACTGTCCGGGGCAACGAAGCGAGCGGTCAGACAACCGTTCCAGGCACTGGCTGCAGCCTTGAGGCCGCTGTCGGATGCGGTTTCAAGAAGGGACCGGGCCAAAGGCAGCCGGTCCTCGGCATCGATGGCGCAATCCAGAAAACTTGCTAGCGCCAGTCCACCGGATGCTGTCGCCGGTCCGGACAGGATGCCGGACGGGTCGCCGTCAAGGCGGATGTCGTCGGCGAAGATCAGCCTGCCGTCCCGCCGGATGCGCCAGCTGTCCCGGAAAAGAACGGACCGGACCGCCTCCCCCATGGCCTGGCGGCCAAGCACGATCGATTCAACCAGCATCAGCCGCGCGTCCTTCGCCAGATCCGCGCTCAGGCGCCGCTTCAGGCTGGAGGCATCAAAAAGGATCGTTTCCTGGGGCAGCCATTCGAGGAAGGCTCCTTCGCCAAGCGTGAAGTCGCCTGTCACTTCTGCGGAGCCATGCGCGCTGCGATAGGCGCGTTCTGCCGTCTGACTGGTTACAATCGCGTGTGTGTCCCCGTCGGCGTCAAATGTAAGTGACACCCTGTCGCCGCCGGTCAATCCGCCGGCCGTGTTGATCAAAACAGCTGTCGGCGGGGCGTCATAGACTTTCGGAAACCGGATCTTGGCAGCGCCGTGCTGATAAAGGTCCGCAAGCCTGCTCTTGCCGTCAGATTGCTTGAAGCGGACACGCGCAACACCGTTGACGCGTTGCATCGCCGGCGCAGCCGGGCCGGAAACGGATGCTGTGCCAGCATCATACATGACTGGTTTGCCTCCCCGGCACCGACGTTCTCGTTCTCTTGGTTCGTGTTGCCGTCAGGGTGCTCCCGGAAAAGGGTTTGACGCAAGCGGCAAGTTGACCTCGGCAATCTTAGCAAGAGCCGGGCCAAGGCCGAAGGTTCCTGCATTCGTGTGTATCAGCGGGAAAAAGCCTCGATTTTTTCGGAACTTACCGGCACGCTATCTGTGCAGTTGCATAAAAATTATGCAGCTGGCGCATAAATCGGCGCGGGACTGTTTCCAGGAAAGGGTTGCCCTAAGGGACATGTTCCGGTTTTTTAGGGGGAAGTAGTCGCAAGAGCTGTATCTTCTGTTTGTGCATTTCCCTGTCCACGGGATGACATGCGAGGGATCCCTGTGTTTGCAAGCCAGACCGGCCGCCTGACATCCATGATTTTCGCAATATGTGCGTTCGGCTTGCTCGCTTCAGTGGCACCGGCGAAAGCGGATATCGGTGCTTATGTCCTGATCAACGCAAAGTCGGGCGCCATCATCGATCAGAAGAATGCCACCCGGAAATGGTATCCTGCCTCGCTGACCAAGATGATGACCGCCTATGTGACCTTCAAGGCGATCCGGGAGGGCCGGGCGACGCTGAACTCAACGGTGGTGCAGTCCAAGAATTCACTGTCGGAACCACCGAGCAAGATGGGGTTCAAGGTCGGCACCAAATTCACGGTCGATACGGCGCTCAAGATCATCATTATCAAGTCGGCCAATGACGTCGCCGTTGCTCTGGGTGAAGCCATTGCCGGTTCGGAAGGGGCTTTCCTTGCGATGATGAATGCGGAAGCCAAACGGCTGGGCATGACCAACACCCATTTCACCAATCCGCATGGTCTGCCGGACAACCGCATGGTGACGACCGCGCGCGACATGGCGATCCTGGCCATGGCGCTGCGGCGTGATTTCCCCGAGTCCCGTGACTATTACAAACACCCGGGCATCCGGTTCGGCAAGAAGACACTCCGGTCCGCCAACCGTGAGTTTCTGCTGCGTGTTCCAGGCGCCAATGGCATCAAGACCGGCTATATCTGCAATTCCGGTTACAATGTCGCCTCCTCGGTCACGCGCGGTGGCAAGACTCTCATTGCGGTCATCCTGGGTGCGGGCTCCGGGCTGGAACGCACGGCATTTGCGCGGCAGCTGTTTGACCAGGGCTTCAGGAAGCGCGGTGGCCAAAACGTAACCAGCCTGCGTGGAACCTCCGGAAATCCTCCGGCCAATGGCTATTGCCGGCGCAACAGGAGCCCGGGCGCCAAGGCCTATATGGCGCGCTATGACATGGAGACCGAGAAAAAAGGCGGCTTCCTGTTCTTCAAGGCCAACCAGAAAAACAACGCCAAGGTTGATGAGGCCGGTTTCACCCTGGCCAATGGCAAGCCGGACTGGGCCAAGATCCTGGATCGGACCCTGGGCCCGCGCCGGATCGCCTATCGCCCGATCCAGGTGAGCCTGGGCAATCCCACGGGTGCACCGAAGGCCGGTGGCACGGCTGTCGCGGTTGCCGCGCCTGACATTCCGGCCGAGGATGTGCCCCTGCCTACGGCAAACCCGCTGCGCCGGGCGCAGATCGAAATGCGGCAGAAACTGCAGAAAACTGCGGAAGCCAGTGTGGCTGGCGGCATTCCGCAAACGGCGGCAGCCCGTCCCGGTGCCGCGACGGATCCTGCACCGGCCGCGCCCGGTTCGATTTTCCGACAGGGCCTGGATTTCACGGTCCCCGTGCCCGCTCCAAGTCCACGCAAGCAATAAGTCTTAGCGTTTTCATCTTCGGCAAGATCAGGTCCGATCGATTCCGGCACCTGTTCCGTAAGGTTGCAGGTCTTTAAGGACGTCAACATCCGAACCGGGAAAAGGACTCATTAACCGTTTGTTTACGCTACTCCTTAACACTGTCGTAAGCATTTTCATGAAAACCGCCTGGTTGGCATGAAAACGCGGTGACGCCCGCAGCGTCATCTTGGGCATAGGACGTGCCAAACCTTGTAACGCGAGAGATCGCCATATGATTGAACCGAGATCAACCGCCACTATCCGGGCGCTTGCAAGCCTTGCAGAACTTTCCGCCAACCAGTTGGAAGATGGCGTTTCGGTGGAAGAGGTTGTCGCAACCCTTCGAAAGGCTGCAGAGGCAGTCAGGCTCGTGGTCGACACGGACGAAGCGGCCATGTTGGATGCGGACGTTGATCTCGATATCGATATCGAGGTGGACCTGGAAGCTGAAGCCGATTCAGAAGCCGAAGCTGAAGAGACCGACATTGTCCAGGACCTGACACCGATGGATCTGTCGGAGGAAGAAGCCGACAGCAAGATTGTCGCTCTGGACAAGGAACAGGCCAAGGCGGAAGCAGCCGAAGACGCCGAAGAACCAGTCCTGAACGCCGGCTAAGTCCAACTTTCATTTTTTCCAACTTAGCAGGAAGCGTGCTGCCGGATTGCGTCGGCGCGCCAATCTGCCTATGTCTCTGCGAACCACGCAATTGCGCACGAGAGCGGCAGTGGCGGGATCTGGAGCAGAACCATGGCGTCAGCAACATCACCTTCCGAGTCTCCGCAGAGCAAGGGTCCGAAACCTCCCATTCCGCTGTCGGTGCTGACCGGCTTTCTGGGCTCTGGCAAGACCACGCTGCTCAACCGGATCCTGAAGGACCCGGCCATGGCGGACACGGCCGTCATCATCAACGAATTTGGCGAGATCGGCCTCGATCACCTGTTTGTCGATCAGGCCGGCGACGGCATCATCGAACTGGCCTCTGGCTGCCTGTGCTGCACCATCCGCGGTGATCTGGTGACGACGCTTGAGAATCTTCTGCGCCGGCTGGACAGCGGTAAATCGGAAAAACTCAGCCGCGTGATCATCGAGACGACGGGTCTTGCCGACCCCGCCCCGATCCTGCACACGGTGATGCTGCATCCCTACCTGGTGATGCGCTACCGGCTGGACAGCGTGATCACGCTGGTCGATGCGGTGAACGGCCTCTCGACGCTGGAGGAACACGAGGAAGCGCGCAAGCAGGCCGCGGTCGCGGACCGGATCGTTTTCACAAAAACGGACCTTCTCGATGGCGAAGATGCACGGTCGGCATTCGGTGCGTTGCAGGTGCGACTTCACCAGCTCAATCCCGGTGCAAGGCGCCTGGAAGCCCGGTCGAGTGACGCGACGCCGGCAAACCTGTTCAACGCGGGACTTTACGATCCGACCAGCAAGATCCCTGATGTGGCAGCCTGGCTGAATGCGGAAGCCTATGAAGACGGCCATCATCACGGCCACGGTCATGACGGGCATCACCACGGGCATGGCCACCACCATGGGCATCACGATCACGACCATGCACATGACGTGAACCGGCACAGTGATGCCATTCGCGCCTTTACCCTGGCGACCGACCGTCCGGTTCCGGCTTCGGCGCTGGAGATGTTTCTGGATCTGCTGCGTTCCGCACACGGTCCGAAACTGCTGCGCGTGAAGGGCATTGTCCAGCTGGCCGAAGATCCCGAGCGTCCGGTCGTGATCCACGGTGTGCAGCACGTGTTCCACCCGCCGGCAACCCTGGAAGCCTGGCCGGATGACGACCGGCGCACGCGCATGGTGTTCATCACCAAGGACCTGCCCGAAGGCTTCGTGCGCCGGATGTTCGAAGCCTTTTCCGGGGCACTTTTGCCGGATACGCCGGATCATCAGGCGCTCACCGACAATCCGCTGGCGGTGTCGGGCTTCACCAGTCCCCTGCGATGATCTACCGGCCAATCCGCAAGTAATAGCGTCATCCTGAAAGAGGCTCTGTGTATTGAGCTACTATCGCAAAATTGGCAGAAACGCTCACTTCTCCTTGCGCAGGCGGATCAGGCCTTCCTGGGCGGTGGAGGCAATCAGGACGCCGTCCCGTGTGAACAGCGAACCGCGATTCATGCCGCGCGATCCCGAACTTGAGGTGCTGTCGGTGGCGTAAAGCAGCCAGTCATCGGCCCGGAACGGCCGGTGGAACCACATGGCATGATCGAGGCTTGCCGCCTGGATTTTCGGGCTGAACACAGACGTGCCATGCGGAAAAAGAGACGTGTCCAGGAGCGTCATGTCGGAGGCATAGGCCAGAACGCACTGGTGGATGCGCTCGTCATCCGGCAAGGGGCCCGAGGCACGCACCCAGACATATTGCTGCGGCGGCAGAGGTTTCTTGCTGAAATAGTGGGTCATGTCGACCGGACGCATCTCGATGGGCCGTTCACGCTCCCAGTAGCGGCGAATGTTTTCCGGCGCATGGGCGAGGAACTTTTCCTTCAGGTCCTGCTCGCTTGGCAGTTCGTCCGGCGTTGGCACATCGGGCATGTCGCTCTGGTGTTCCAGCCCCTCTTCCCACACCTGGAAGGAGGCCGCCATGGAGAAGATTGCCTCCCCGTGCTGGATGGCCACCACCCGGCGCGTGGTGAAGCTGCCGCCATCCCGGATGCGGTCGACTTCGTAGATGATCGGAACGGACGGATCGCCCGGCCTCAGGAAGTAACCGTGCAGGGAATGCACGTGCCTGTCCTCGACAACGGTCCGGGAGGCGGCAACAAGCGCCTGGCCGATGACCTGGCCACCGAAAACGCGTTGCCAGCCGACCTGGGGGCTGCGACCACGGAACAGGTTGCGCTCCAGCGGTTCCAGGTCGAGAATTTGCAGAAGATTGTCAATGGCCGTGTTCATCGGCGCGATCCCTGTTAGATAGTGGCCGGAGATTGGCCGGATGGTCTGACGGTTGAGCAACTCTTGAACGGGACCTGACGTTAAAGTCAAGATACCCTTGGGGAACCGGGGGCGAGGAGCGGAAGACAATGGCAAAGAAAAAAAGCGCCACGGACATGTTTGATGTTGTGATTGCCGGCGGAGGGTATGTCGGCCTGTCGCTGGCCGTGGCGCTGAAGCAGGGAGATGCCGCTCTCACCTGTGCGGTGGTCGACCCGAAGCCGATGGCGGACCTGCACAAGGATCCGCGCGCTTCGGCCATTGCTGCTGCTGCTTCGCGCATGCTGACACAGCTCGGCATCTGGCCGGCGATCGCTGAAAAGGCGCAGCCGATCAACGAAATGATCGTCACCGACAGCAAGCTGCGTGATGCGGTCCGCCCGGTGTTTCTGACCTTTGGTGGCGAGGCGACCGAGGGCGAGCCTTTCGCCCACATGATGCCCAATGGCGTGATGATGCCGGCGCTCTACGACGCCGCCAGGGCGCTGGGTGTCGAGTTCTTTGCTCCGGGCACCGCGGAAACCTTCCGCAGCCACCCGGACCATGTTGAGCTCTCGCTGGCGGACGGATCCGTCCTGAAGAGCCGGTTGCTGGTGGCCGCCGACGGGGTCCGGTCGCGTTTGCGCGATTTGGCCGGCATCCGGACCGTCAACTGGGACTATGGCCAGTCCGGGATCGTGACCACCGTCAGGCATGAACGGCCGCATAATGGCCGGGCCGAAGAACACTTCCTGCCGGCTGGGCCGTTCGCGATCCTGCCCCTGCCAGAGAACCGCTCTTCCCTGGTCTGGACCGAAAAGACAAGTGATGCGGACCGGCTGGTCCGGTCGGACGATTTTACCTTCGAGCTGGAGCTGGAGCGCCGCTTCGGCCATCACCTCGGTACCCTGGAGCTGGACGGGCCGCGCCGGGCCTATCCGCTCGGCCTGAAACTGGCGCGCGACTTCGTCAAACCGCGTTTTGCACTGATCGGCGATGCCGCCCATGGCATTCACCCGATTGCAGGCCAGGGCCTCAATCTCGGTTTCAAGGATGTCGCCGCTCTGGCCGAAGTTCTGGTCGATGCCCGGCGGTTGGGCCAGGATCTGGGCGGTTTTGACGTCCTGGAACGCTATCAGCGCTGGCGCCGGTTCGACACGTTCCAGATGGGCGTCGTTACCGATGTGCTCAACCGGCTCTTCTCCAACGACAACGACGTCCTGCGGGCCATGCGTGACTTCGGTCTGGGCGTGGTTGACCGCATGCCGTCGTTGAAATCGAAGTTTATCAAGGAAGCGGCCGGTTTCGCCGGACCCGTGCCGAAATTGCTTTCCGGGGAACCAATCTGATACGACTTTGACAGGTTTCCCTGTTTCTCCGGATTCGCCTTGAATGAATGACCCCTCCGAGAGCTTTTCCATGCCGCGTTCGATCCTGATCACGGGGTGTTCGTCTGGCATAGGCGCTTCGGCGGCGCATATCCTGAGGGGGCGGAACTGGCGTGTGTTTCCGGCCGCCCGCAAGCAGGAAGATGTCGATCGACTGTCGGAGATGGGGTTTGAGGCAGTCCGTCTCGACTATGAGGATGCCCGCAGCATCGAGGCTGCGGCCGAGACCGTCCTGAAATGGACCGACGGCAAACTGGACGCGGTTTTCAACAATGGTGCCTATGCGGTTCCCGGCGCGCTGGAAGATATCCCGACGGAGGCGATGCGAGCACTGTTTGAAGCCAATTTCATCGGCTGGCACGACCTGACCCGTCAGCTGGTTCCATCCATGCGTGCCAATGGGGCCGGGCGGATCGTGCAGTGTTCGTCCGTTTTGGGATTTGTTGCGCTGAAATACCGGGGCGCCTATACGGCCTCCAAGTTTGCGCTGGAGGCTTATACCGATACCCTGCGGCAGGAGCTGGCCGGAACCGGTATTCGTGTTTCACTGATTGAACCGGGACCGATCGACACGAATTTTACCGAAAACACCCTGGCCAACTTTGATCGCTGGATCGGCGATGACGGTCTGAAATCCTCTGTGCACCGGGCAACGTATGAAAAACGCCGGGTGCGTATGGAATCCGGGGAGCCGGGACCGTTCAAACTGCCGCCGGAAGCCGTGGTCAAGCGCCTGGTGCATGCGCTCGAAGCCAAACGGCCGAAAGCACGCTATCATGTCACGGTTCCGACGACGGTCATGGCGGTGGCCAAGCGGGTGCTTCCGACAGGCCTTCTGGACCGGCTCTGTATCTGGGCGGCAGACGGCGAGGAATAGACAACGGCCGGGCGAAGGCCATAAGAAGGGCCTTGTCGGCCACTTGAGGTAAAAATGGAAAGCATTATCGACATATTGATCCCGATTGGCATGGCGGCCGTTGCCATCGTGCTTCTGCTCGGAATCTGGAACATGTTTCGCAACGGACCTGCCAACCGGTCACAGATGCTGATGCGCTGGCGCGTCGGATTGCAGTTTCTGGTGGTTGTCCTGGTGATGAGTGGGCTCTACTTCTTCGGGTCCGGCCAGTAACGGCCAACCGGATAGCGCGACACTAAGGGCAGACTGCATGGTTGTACTCAACAAGATCTACACGAAAACGGGCGACGACGGCACGACGGCGCTGGGATCAGGCGAACGCCGGCCGAAGAATGACCTCAGGATCGATGCCTACGGCACCGTCGACGAAACCAATGCTGTCGTTGGTCTGGTGCGCCTGCAGACCCAGGAGGGGGCGCCGGAGGTGGACCGGACCTTGAGCCGGATCCAGAACGACCTGTTTGACCTTGGTGCGGATCTGGCGACGCCGGAAACCGATCAGGATCTGGGCTACGAACCGCTGCGGATCACCGAGGCACAGGTGACCGCGATCGAAGAGGCGATCGACGCCCTGAACGCGGATCTGAGCCCGCTCAGGTCTTTCGTGCTGCCGGGCGGAAGCGCTGCCTCGGCCCATCTTCACCTTGCCCGCACGGTGTCGCGCCGCGCCGAACGCCTGATGGTGGAGCTGGCGGCACGCGAAAAGATCAACCCCTCGGCGGTGCGTTACATGAACCGTCTGTCCGACTATTTTTTCGTGGCCTCGCGCTATCTGAACGACAAGGGTGCGGATGACGTCCTGTGGGTGCCGGGGCAGAACCGCTGAGGCACCCCCGGTTCACCGCAAATCCGTGCAAGTGAGGCGCTCGGCTGCATGTTCCTTCCCCTTCACGACAAGAACCGTCTGGAACATGTTCCGCTTCCCTTCGTGAACCTTGCCCTGATCGCGGTCACGGTTCTGATCTTCCTGCTGTTCCAGCGGGCAGGCGACAGCGAGGCCGTTGGCGCCTCGTCCTATTCCTTCGGGTTGATCCCGGTGGTGTTCTTCGATATCCGCGATCTGGCGCCGCAGCTGCAGGTGCTGCCGGAATGGACGGCATTGATTTCCTATGCCTTCCTGCATGGCAACTTCATGCATCTGATCGGCAACATGCTGTTTTTATGGGTGTTTGGCGACAATGTCGAAGATGCGATGGGGCACTTTCGCTACCTGGTGTTCTATCTGCTCTGCGCCGCAGCAGGTGGTCTTGCCTATGCCGCCATGGACGTCAATTCCACGGTGCCCCTGATCGGGGCCAGCGGCGCGGTTGCCGGTGTGGTGTCAGCCTACCTGATGCTGCATCCGCGCGTGAAAGTCTGGGTTCTGGTTTTGGGGCGCATACCGCTGCGATTGACGGCGTTCTGGCTGCTGGGCGCCTGGATCGTCTATCAGGTTGTCAATGCGGTCATCTCACCCGACAGCCAGGTGGCCTTCATTGCCCATGTCGGCGGTCTTGTGGCCGGTGCCGTTCTGGTCGTCTTTTTCCGACGGCGTGGCGTACCCCTGTTCGACCGGGATCTGGCCTGATCTGCTTGAGCTCAGGCCTCGTTCCAGACAGCGTTTGGCGAACGGCAGGCGACGCCGCTTCGCCTGATCGACTGTCGAGACACCGGCTTGATGATTTCGCTATACGACCGGCAATAAACGCCTTTCGCAGTCTTCCAGGTCCTGTTCGGGGTCACGGATCCGCGTGTACCGCTTGCGGCGTTGCGCCAACTCAAGGTCCTGCCGGACAGAGACGTTTCGAGCGCTTTTTGAAGATTTCTTGCCGCCAGTGACTGGTCGGAATTGACAAGTGCCGTGTCAACGGCCACGGCCACGGCATCCGGATCAGGGGAAAGTGACGAACTGGCCGTGCAGGCCGAAACGGTGCCGGCGCACACGGCGATCATCGCCATCCTTCTTGGGAATTCGCAAAACCGTCCCGCCAAAATCGATCCCGCCTCTTGGATCTATTTCCAACCGTTCTGGATCGCCTCCTGTTCCTGGCCGCGCGAAAGCGGTTCCCCGGAAGGTTCGCTGTCGCCAACGAACCGGCCACCCCCGAATATCCGTTTCAGGAAACCCCCAGATCGGGGCTTTTCTTGGGCAGAGGCGTCAGAATTGCTGCTGGTGCCTTTTGACGAGCGTGTTTCAGTCTGCGGCGAGCTGGAAGTCTCGGCCTGATCCTCGTCGTCATCCCGGTTGTCCCGGCTCGCGTTAGACTGGTTGTTGTCCTGATCGTCCTGATCCCGGTCGTTCCGGTCTCTGTCGTCCCGGTCCCTGTCCCTGTCACGCCGATCGCGGTCGTCTCGATCGTTGTCCCGATCTCCTCTGTCCCGATCTCCTCTGTCCCGATCTCCGCGGCCCCGGTCATCTCGATCCTGCCGGTCGCGACGCTCGCTGCGGTCACCCCGTTCGCTTCTGCCCCCACCACGTTCCGCGCGAGATTGTGCGGCAGCGGACGTCGTGTCTTTCATGTCAATCAAGGGGCTGAAGAAGACAATAGAAAACACCAGCGCCGCTGCCGCAACACCCGAAAGAACGCGTGTCATCGCAGAGAGGCGGTCTTGCAATGTGTTCTGACGGGTGCGATTCATCAAAATCCGGGCTTCCAAGCGGTATTTCGTGTGGTTGCGGAATTCTCTTCGAGATTTCCCGACCTGCGCACACACAACACCTGGGTGTTCTGACTTCTTCCCCAGAATAATCTAAAAAAAGTCGGAAAAAAAAGGTCTGCTTACGTGTTGTCACTCTTGAGAGCGGTTTTGCGGAGAGCTTCTTGCCTGAAGAAACGTTAAAGACGGAGATGATCCGTCTGCTCCCGAAGTTGAGGAGTTTTGCTTTAAGGCTGTGCCGAAACCCGGACCAGGCGGACGATCTGGTCCAGACGACATGCGAGCGCGCAATCCGGTCTCTGGATCAATTCGACCCGGCCACCCGGCTTGACAGCTGGATGTTCCGGATCCTGCAGAACCTCTACTTCAACACGGTTCGCGATACGGCGAACCGGGCAAGACTGTTCGATCTGGCCATGCTGGATTTTGAAGAAAGCTATGACGGAGCCAAGGCGGCAAGCAGCAGTCTGGAACTGCAGCGTGTCCAGGTTTTTATCGGCGAACTGGAAGAAGACAGTCGGGAAGTTCTGCTGAAAATCGCCATCGAGGGCCGAAGCTACAAGGATGTGGCGGCTGAACTCGGGGTTCCGATCGGCACGGTGACAAGCCGGCTGGCGCGCGCCCGCCTGAAGCTCCGCGAATGGCTGGAGACCAATGACAAGGCGCCAAGTGCCGGGCTGCGCAGCATGCCAGGGGGTATGGGATGACATTCGACGAAAGGCGCGAGCAGATCCTGCTCGCCAAGGATATCGGCAAGATCCTGGACTGTGAGGGCACCGTTGAAGAGCGTGCCGTCCTGATCGAGAAGATCGAACAGCAAGATGGCGGCCGGGAACTTCTGGAAAAGATGTCCCGCGACAACACGGTTTTGCAGGAGGCTGTTCCCGCAGCGGTTCCGGACCACTCCATGGACCGTTTCCAGGCACTGATCGACCGGGAATTCGCACGGCGCGAGCAGCCTGTGTCCCGCCCGGGTGTTTCATCCCTCAACACGGTATTTGTTCAAATGGCGGCAGCCCTTGTTCTGATCGCCGGCACCTTCGTGTTCACGTCCTTCTGGATGCAGTCGCGCATGGATGACGCCGTCTCTTCCCTCGCTGCCCACATGGAGACCGAACGTATTCTTCTGGCGCAAACGGTTCAGCAGGCTCTGGAAACCAAGGTCAGCGGCGAACCGGTGTTCATCGGCCAGGAAGGCGACTGGAGCGAAGTCCTGACACCGATCAAGACCTATCGCAGCAAAAGCGGTCACTGGTGCCGACAATATCTGCGCGAAACAACGTTTGGCGGGCTCGATCTGTCCATCAAGGGCACGGCTTGCCGCGAGGAAAACGGAACCTGGACCACCGTTTTCGCCGAACCGGTGTCGGACAAGTTTTCTCCGCAAACACCGGGCATCTAGATTTTCAGAACGGCAACGACGAAAAGCGGGCCGATCGTCTTTCGGCCTGCAATCATCTTTTTCGAGCCGATTTCGGCGCCCTTGTTGCGCCGCCGAACTATCATCTTTGCGACGCATCGTTTTCTAGGCCCGGCAAATTGCCGCCTTAGACCTTTTACCGCAATTGACAGCTGCCGTGTCGGTCAGTACCGTCCCCCGCCATGCGCCACGATTGGCTCAAATCCGCCATTTATGACCTAACGTCATCTGGCGGGTGAGCCCGGTTCAGCGGTGCGGTGAAAGCCGGCCCAGCAAGAGGTTGAGACCAAATGAAAATCCTCGTACCCGTGAAACGGGTCATCGACTATAACGTGAAGGTCCGCGTCAAGGCGGATGGTTCGGGCGTCGATCTTGCCAACGTCAAGATGTCCATGAACCCGTTCGACGAAATCTCCGTCGAAGAGGCCCTGAGACTGAAGGAAGCCGGCAAGGCGACCGAAGTCGTTGTTGTTTCCGTCGGCCCGCAGCAGGCGACCGAAACCCTGCGTACAGGTCTGGCCATGGGCGCCGACCGGGGCATCCTCGTCAAGACGGACGAAACCACAGAGCCGCTTGCCGTTGCCAAGATCCTCAAGGGCATCGTCGAAGCGGAAGAGCCCGGTCTTGTCATTCTGGGCAAGCAGGCCATCGACGACGATTGCAATCAGACCGGCCAGATGCTGGCGGCTCTTCTGGGCTGGAGCCAGGGCACGTTTGCTTCCAAGGTTGATCTGGGCGATGGCACCGTGGATGTCACTCGCGAAGTCGATGGCGGTCTGCAGACCGTCAAGCTGAAACTGCCGGCCATCGTAACCACCGACCTGCGCCTCAACGAGCCGCGCTATGCCTCCCTGCCGAACATCATGAAGGCGAAGAAGAAGCCGATCGATGAGAAGACCCCGGGTGATTATGGCGTCGATGTCACGCCGCGCCTGACGGTTGTGTCGACCGCGGAACCAGCTGCACGCGAAGCCGGTATCAAGGTCGAGTCCATCGGCGAACTGGTCGAAAAACTCAAGAACGAGGCCGGCGTCCTTTAAGGACTGCCCAGGAGGATAGACTATGACAACACTTCTTGTGGCCGAACATGCCGGCGGCGCCCTCAATGATGCCACCGCGAAAGCCCTGACTGCTGCCGCAGCGCTGGGTGCCGACGTTCATGTCCTGGTTGCCGGCAAGGGCGTCCAGGCTGTTGCGGAACAAGCCGCCAAGCTCAGCGGTGCCGCCAAGGTCCTGGTTGCCGAAAGCGATGCCCTGGAACATCAGCTGGCCGAACCGCTGGCTGAACTGATCGTGGGCATGGCCGGCGATTATGACGCGATCGTTGCTCCGGCAACCGCCAACGGCAAGAACACGCTGCCGCGTGTGGCCGCGCTTCTGGACGTGATGCAGATCTCCGACATCACCGCCGTGATCGATGCCGACACGTTCGAGCGTCCGATCTATGCCGGCAATGCCATCCAGACGGTCAAGTCCGGTGATCCGAAGAAGGTGATCACGGTCCGGACCTCGACGTTTGCCGCCGCCGAGGAAGGCGGATCGGCTTCTGTCGAGGCAGTCGCCGGCACAGATGGTGCAGGCCTGTCCGAATTTGTCGGCGAGGAACTCTCCAAGTCTGACCGGCCGGAGCTGACTTCGGCAAAGATCATCATTTCCGGTGGCCGTGCGCTCGGATCTGAAGAGAAGTTCCAGGAAGTCATCATGCCGGTGGCCGATGCACTCGGCGCTGCTGTTGGTGCCTCGCGTGCCGCCGTCGATGCGGGTTATGCCCGAACGACTGGCAGGTGGGCCAAACCGGCAAGGTGGTTGCTCCGGATCTCTACATTGCCTGCGGCATTTCCGGTGCCATCCAGCACCTGGCGGGCATGAAGGACTCCAAGGTGATCGTCGCGATCAACAAGGACGAGGAAGCCCCGATTTTCCAGGTGGCGGACTACGGTCTGGTCGCGGATCTGTTCGAAGTCCTGCCCGATTTGAAGGCTGCCGTCGAGTAACACCTGCGGCAAATTGATCACGGACCCCGGGGTGAATGACAGTTTTCGCTCCGGGGTTCTTGCTGTTCGGCGCAAGACTTGCCAAAAATAGCCGCAACCCGTTTCACCGGGACGTTTCAAAAGATCGGAATTTCAGGATGGCAGTCGAAATCAAGAAAGTCGGCGTGATCGGCTCTGGTCAGATGGGCAGCGGCATTGCGCATGTTTGTGCGCTCGCCGGCTTCGACGTGGGCCTGAGCGACCTTTCCATGGAGCGGATCGAGTCAGGTCTGGCGTCCATCAACGGCAACATGGCGCGCCAGGTGTCCAAATCGCTCATCACCGAGGAAGAGCGGACCGCCGCGCTTGACCGGATCAAACCGGCCGAAGACCTCGACACGTTGCGCGATGCGGATCTGGTGATTGAATCGGCTGTTGAAAACGAGCAGATCAAACGCAAGATCTTCTCGCAGCTGTGTCCGATCCTGAAACCGGAAGCGATCCTTGCCACCAACACGTCGTCGATTTCAATCACGCGTCTGGCTGCAACGACGGACCGTCCGGAACGCTTCATCGGTATTCACTTCATGAACCCGGTTCCGATCATGGACCTGGTCGAGCTCGTGCGCGGCATCGCGACCGAGGACGAAACCTTCGAAGCGTCGAAGGGCTTCTGCGAACGTCTCGGCAAGCAGATTGCCGTTGCCGAGGACTTCCCGGCTTTCATGGTCAATCGCATCTTGCTGCCGATGATCAACGAGGCGATCTACACGCTGTATGAGGGTGTCGGCTCCGTTGAATCCATCGACAAGGCCATGCGCCTGGGTGCCAATCACCCGATGGGTCCGCTGCAGCTTGCCGATTTCATCGGTCTGGATACCTGCCTGTCGATCATGCAGGTGCTCTACGAAGGCCTGGCGGACACCAAATACCGGCCTTGCCCGCTGCTGGTGAAATATGTCGAAGCCGGCTGGCTCGGCCGCAAGACCCAGCGCGGTTTCTACGACTATCGCGGTGAGCACCCGGTGCCGACCCGCTAAGCGGACGGCTGATGAACCTTGCCCGTTATTGCCTGACCAGCGCCGCGCCCGATCCGGGCAAATCGGCGCTGGAAGTGGTTGGGCCGGGCGTCGACCTTCTGGAAACCTGGAAATTTGCCGATCTGACGCGCCAGGTGCTGGCAGTTGCGGCAGGTCTCACGGCATCGGGCCTCGATCAGGGCGACCGGATACTGCTCAGAATTGGCCATTCGAGCGATTTTCCGCTCCTGTTCTTTGGAGCGATAGCGGCCGGCTGTGTTCCAATCCCGACGTCTTCGCAGCTGACGGCGGCCGAAACCGGTCTGCTCCTGGCCGACAGTGGTGCGCGGCTTGTGTTGCATGACGGCAAGACCACGTTGCCGGATGATACGGCGATCACGGCGCTTGGGCCGGACGGGATCCGGGATCTGAAAAGCGCCACGCCGGCAGGGTTTGCCGAAACGGCTCCGGATGATCCGGCATTCCTGATCTATACGTCCGGCACCAGCGGCCGGCCAAAAGGTGTCCTGCATGCTCACAGGGCGGCAGCAGCGCGGCGCCCGATGGATCGTGGCTGGTATGGCATGCAGCGGGACGACCGGTTGCTGCATGCCGGTGCCTTCAACTGGACCTACACGCTGGGTGCCGGTCTGATGGACCCCTGGGCCAACGGCGCCACCAGCGTCGTCTATGACGGACCGCGTGAACCGGATGTCTGGCCGGACCTCCTCACAAGGAGCCGCGCGACGCTGTTTGCCGCCGTGCCAAGCCTCTACCGGCGGATCCTGAAGTATGGCGAGGTGACCCGCAGATCCTTTCCGGATCTGCGCCATGGCCTGACGGCGGGAGAAGCCCTGTCGGTCTCTCTTTACCAGGACTGGAAGACACGGAGCGGACGGGAACTCTACGAGGCGCTCGGCATGAGCGAGATCTCCACCTATCTCTCCAGCAGCCCCGATGTGCCGGTGAAGCCTGGTTCTCCCGGCCGCCCGCAAGCCGGTCGCAAGGTGACACTTCTAAGAGAAACCGACCTGAGGGAACTGGGCGAAACGGTTTCTTTTGCAGAGGTGGAAGAAACCGGTCTGCTTGCTGTTCACCGCGATGAACCCGGCCTGATGCTCGGATACTGGAACAATCCCCAAGAGACGGAAGCGGCCTTCCGGGGGGACTGGTTCCTGACCGGTGACAGGGCCCGCGCGGACGCGGACGGATACTACTGGTATGAAGGCCGTGCCGATGACCTGATGAACGCCTTCGGATACCGGGTGGCACCGGAAGAGGTGGAGCGGGTGCTGGCCGCCGACGGCCAGGTCCAGGAAGTTGCGGTGACCGCAGTTCCGGCTCGCGACGGCGTCAGCCTGATAACCGCCTTTGTGGTGCCGCAGGATCCGGCGTCTTTCGATGAAGGCCGTCTTGCGGAACATGCTGCGCGGCACCTTGCCGAATACAAGCGACCAAAGGTTTACCGGGCCGTGGACAGCTTGCCACGAACCCCATCTGGAAAGGTCAAACGGACCGTTTTGAGGCAGGCCCGTTCGTCCTGACCAATGATTGTTAACGCCCGATTAAGGGCGCGCGGATAGGCTGGCGGGCGAATCGAGGAGTTCCAGATGGACAGCGTCGGCATCGCCAACACATTTGTTGCACAGTCCCAGGCCCAGACGGCCCAGGCGCTGCAATCGAAGATGCTGAAGATGGCGGCCCAACAGGATGCCAATCTGGTTGCCTTGCTGCAGCAGGGTGCTGAAAATCTCCAGTCCACCCAGGCGGCCCCTCCTCCGGGGCTCGGCGCGACGGTCGACGTCACGGCCTGAAACCTGCCAGTCTGAATCCTACCAGTCCGATTTCTTAACAATTCCCGTTTCTCGGTCCGCGCCGGGATCTGCTTTCCCATGCATCGGTTGCAGCCTTGCAGGCAGTGCAGCCGATGCTTGATGATTGCCGGAACGGAATTAATTGAACTGTTTCAATGAATTGTAGCTTAATCGGTAAAATTTTAGGAAAATGCTACTGAGTATCTCAGTAAAGTGGTCATTCTGCCTTCAGGTAAGTCATCGTATTTACTATTCGCTTCAACTATTTAACTCATTATAGAGACGCAAAATCGTATCCAAGGAATGGAATTACGATGCCTGAAGCAATAGGATATGGACCAAGTCAGGCTTTTCAGCCTTCCCTTGCAACGCCGCGGGCCGATCAGCTTGCGCAGCAGGTGAAGACGATCAATGCCAATCAGTCCGAGGCTGTGGCCGAGACGGTGCAGCGCCAGGCTGACTTCAGCTCAAGCCGGGCCGAGCTCTTGAGCCGGCAGGCTGAGCAACTGGAAAACCGTGCAGAAACGCGCAAGCCCGACAACGGCCTCGGTAGTCAGGTCGACATTCGGGTCTGAGTAACCCCATCACCACGCCAAAGGAGTACCGGTTATGGCGAGTGTATCGGACAGCACCTCCTCTTCGGCCGCTTACAGCGCCGCAAGCGTTCGCAATGAATTGGCCACCAATGCCGTTCGGGACCAGAACGAGCAGGAACGCCAGGTTGCCGAGCGTCTTGACGACGCCCAGGCGACGCAGGAGCAGGATCGCCGCGAACAGCGCCAGATCCCCGGTCTCGGCAACGCCGTCGACATCACGGTCTGACGGCAGCCGCCCCGGCGCTCAGGTGCCGGACGGCCGCATGGAACTTTCAATCAGAGATTTGGCCTCGCCGGATGCCCATTCGGCGGGGCCATACATGGTTCCGATCTCGCAGCCCTCGGGTCCGATCAGGATCGTGGTCGGCAAACCCGTGGCGCGCGCAACCTTGCGCAGGTCCTGCAAGAGCTGATTGGTGCTGTCCTGGTAGAAGGACAGATTGCCAACGCCGATTTCCTCCAGGAAGGCCTTTGGTTTGTCCGGGCCACCACGATCCAGGCTGACGGCGACCACCTCGAAATCTTCCCCGCCCATATCCGCCTGCAATTCATCCAGGGCCGGCATCTCCTTGCGGCACGGTGCGCACCAGGTGGCCCACAGGTTCAAGAGAACAGTTTTGTCCCTGAAATCGGCCATGGTTCGCGGATTGCCGTCGTCGCCCAGAAAGGTCAGGTCCTGGAGATCAAGCGGCTGGCTGGCCGGCAGAAATGCGGCGACTTCACCCTTGGCAAAGGGCTTTGCAGCCTTGGCCGACGCGAGTGCGGCCGAACAGCTTTGCGCACCGTCGATATTGCCATTCGGACCAACGATCACGTATAGAGCCGCTACGGCGGCCACTGCACCGGCGAGCCCGGCGGCAAGTAAGCCGCGTCTGGGGGCTTTTGCGGGTTCTGTTGGCTTGGTCATTCGTTCACACCCCGTTCGGGGCGCCTTCTAAGGGACAGGACATGAGCAATCGCATGTGGGGAGGCCGGTTCGCCGAGGGACCGGACGCCATCATGGAGGAGATCAACGCCTCCATCGACTACGACCGGAAGCTATATAGGCAGGACATCGACGGCTCGAAAGCCCATGTGCGCATGCTCGCGGAAAAAGACATTGTGACGCGGGACGATGCCGACAAGATCGTTCAAGGTCTAGACACAATCCTGTCAGAGATCGACGGCGGCACCTTCACCTTCTCCCGGGCGCTGGAAGACATTCACATGAATGTGGAGGCGCGTCTTGCCGAGCTGATCGGCCCGGCCGCCGGCCGGCTGCACACGGCGCGCTCGCGCAATGACCAGGTGGCGACCGATTTCCGCCTCTGGGTGCGTGACACGCTCGACACGCTGGATGCGCAGTTGACGGACCTGATGCAGGTGCTTGCCGAAAAGGCGGAGACCCATGCCTCTGTTGTCATGCCGGGCTTCACTCATCTGCAATCGGCACAGCCGGTGACCTTCGGCCACCATCTGCTCGCCTATGTCGAGATGTTCGCGCGTGACCGTGGCCGGGTGCGCGACGCGCGCAAGCGCATGAACGAATGCCCGCTCGGCGCCGCCGCCCTTGCCGGAACGTCCTTTCCCATCGACCGCAAAATGACCGCCGAAGCGCTTGGTTTCGACCGGCCGTCGGCCAACTCGCTCGATGCCGTGTCGGACCGGGACTTCGTGATCGAGGCGCTGGCGGCTGCCTCCCTGACCGCCATGCACCTGTCCCGCCTCGCCGAAGAAATCGTCATCTGGTGTTCGGCCCAGTTCGGCTTCGTCAAGCTGTCCGACAAGTTCTCGACCGGTTCGTCGATCATGCCGCAGAAAAAGAACCCGGATGCCGCGGAACTTGTCCGCGCGAAATCCGGCCGGATCTACGGCTCTCTGCAGGCGCTGCTGGTGATGATGAAGGGTCTGCCGCTGGCCTATTCCAAGGACATGCAGGAAGACAAGGAACAGGCCTTTGACGGTCTGGCCAGCATTTCCCTGGCGCTCGCCGCGATGACCGGCATGGTGCGGGACCTGGAGCCGGTGGTCAAAGCCATGAAAAAGGCAGCAGGCTCGGGCTATTCCACCGCGACGGATCTGGCTGACTGGCTGGTGCGGGTGCTCGGATTGCCGTTCCGCGACGCGCACCATGTGACCGGCCGGATCGTTGCGCTTGCCGTTGAACGCAACATCGAGCTGCACAAGGTGCCGCTGGAAGACATGCAGGCGGTCGAGCCGAAAATCACCGAAGAAATCTTTTCGGTCCTGTCGGTCGACAAGTCCGTGCGCAGCCGTACCAGCTATGGCGGCACGTCGCCGGTCAATGTGCGCAAACAGGCACGCCGCTGGCTGAAGGACCTGGCAAAGACCTGAGGCAATCGCCTTGGCCCTTGCCGAATGCGCCGTCACATGCGAGGACAATGCGCAGATAATGTAATTGCAGTCCGCCCTGAACCGGGGCGGGCCAACCGGTTCAAAAGGGCAAGATGGCGATGACAACCCGGCTCAAATCCCTGGCTTTGATCGGACTTTGCCTGAGTGTCACCCTTGCGGGCTGTGGCCGGAAGGGCGGGCTGGACGATCCGAGCGCGCCGCCGGCGCAGGAAGGCACTGCAGTGGACCCTGCCGTTGCCGCGCAGGTTGAACCGGCGGCGCCGCAAAACAACAAGTCCTTTCCGTTGGACTTCCTGATCCAGTAACTTCCCGGCGCTCACAGCCAGTTGGCCGCGCCGACACCTTAATACCGATCCGAACCGTTTCGTTTCTTCTGATGAGGAAACGCGGGACGATCCAGCTGCATGGGGGCGTTCCTTGCATCACTTTGACTATCGAGACGGTGCCCTTTTTGCCGAAGACGTGGCGATCGAAGAGATCGCGCGGGCGGTCGGCACCCCGTTCTACTGCTACTCGACGGCCACGCTGACCCGCCATTTCGAGGTGTTCTCCTCCGCCTTCGACGATATCCCGACGCTTGTCTGTTATGCCATGAAGGCCAATTCCAATCAGGCGGTCCTGAAGACGCTCGCCCGGCTGGGTGCCGGCATGGACGTGGTGTCGGAAGGTGAATTGCGCCGGGCGCGTGCCGCCGGCGTGCCAGCCGACAAGATCGTCTTTTCCGGAGTTGGCAAAACTGAAGCTGAACAGGCCAACGCGCTGGAAGAAGACATCCTGTGCTTCAACGTGGAATCCGAGCCGGAACTGAGGCAGCTGTCGCGTGTCGCAAGTGCCATGGGCAAGACTGCCCGCGTCTCGATGCGCATCAATCCGGATGTCGATGCAAAGACCCATGCCAAGATCGCGACCGGCAAGGCTGAAAACAAGTTCGGCATTCCGTGGCAGCGTGCCCGGGAAGTCTATGCCGAGGCCGCGGCGCTGCCGGGCATCAAGGTCACCGGGATCGACATGCATATCGGCTCCCAGATCACGGAACTGGAACCGTTCGACAATGCGTTTTCGCGCCTCGGCGACCTGATCACGGACCTGAGATCCCAGGGACATGCGATCGACCATGTCGATCTGGGCGGTGGACTGGGCATTCCCTATGTCACCGACAACAACCCGCCACCGCACCCGGATGCCTATGCCGAGGTGGTGAAGAAGCATGTGCGCGAGCTGGACTGCAAGGTGATGTTCGAGCCCGGCCGGATGATTGCCGGAAATGCTGGCATCCTGGTGACCGAGGTCATCTATGTGAAAGAAGGCGCAGACAAGAATTTCGTGATTGTCGATGCGGCCATGAACGATCTTATCCGGCCGACGCTCTACGAAGCCTATCATGAGGTTCGTCCGGTCAGGGAACCAGGAACGGAAACGGCGCGAATCAAGGCGGATATCGTCGGTCCGGTCTGCGAAACCGGCGATTTCCTGGCTCAGGACCGGGATATGCCCAAGGTAATGGCCGGTGACATGCTTGCAGTCTATTCGGCCGGCGCTTACGGGGCCGTACAGGCGAGCACCTACAACTCCCGTCTTCTGATCCCGGAAGTGCTGGTAAATGCTGATCAATTCGCGATAGTTCGTCCCAGGACGGATTTTGACGAGCTGATCGCACTCGACCGGATTCCGGACTGGCTCAACGGTTCGTGACACAATCTTCCGGCAATTAGTTGAACCGACAACTTGCCGGATGGCCTCCAATGCCTCACCTTAGTCTGGGTGGGCAGGTCCTGTGGGCTGCAAATCTTCATTGAGCGGCAGTCCCCGGGATGAAAACCGGAGGTGCCATTGAGCCCGACTGACAGCAACCGAGACCCCATTCGGCCACCGTCTCCAGAACCTTACGGCTGGCGAGCCTTCATCAAGGCGCGTCTCGACCGGCTCGTGCGGCAAAGCCGCTGGGCGCTGTTCGTGGAGCGGCTCTGGCGTGCCACCCTGCCGGTCCTTGTGGTTATCGGCCTGTTTGTCGGTCTGTCCTGGCTCGGTCTCTGGCTTGTGCTGCCGGCCTGGGCCGGCCCGCTTGGCCTTGTCCTGTTTGCCGGATTTGCGGTTTATGCGGCGCGTGACCTTCTGCACATCAGATGGCCATCACGCGGTGACGCCCTTGGCCGGGTGGAGCAGTCGTCCGGGTATGCGCACCGTCCTCTGACGGCGCTGGAAGACGACCTGTCCATCGGCACAAACAATACGGAAAGCCAGGCCATCTGGGCCCTGCACCAGCGCCGGACTGCAGAAGCCGTCGCCGCCATTCGCTCCAGGGCGCCGGATCCACAGGCTTTCCGCCGTGATCCGTTTGCCCTTCGGGTTCTCGCGGCCTGCCTGATCGTGATCGGTTTTTCTGTGTCGGGCGGCGACCGTGTTGGCCGGCTCACCTCCGCGTTTCAGAACCCGTTCAAGACCGTTGAACCGCCAACCCGGCTCGATGCCTGGGTCACACCGCCACTCTACACCAGCGAACCGCCCGTCTATCTGACCGGCGAAAGTGCGCAATTGCGGGAGCCGGGTGCACCGGTCTCCGTACCTGAAGGGTCCATTCTGGTGGTCAGAAGCCAGGGGGCACCCAATCTGGCGATGACCTTTGCCGGCGCCGATGACGCCGAACCCAGCCTGATCGAACCGCAGGCATTGCCGGAGGCAACGGATCCCGAGCTTGCCAAGCTGTTGCCGGTCGAACGGCGTCTTGAGCTGGAAACAACCGGTGTTGTTGAACTTCTGAACGGTGAAGACCAGCTGCTCAGCTTTGTTTTTGCCGTGCGCCCGGACGATGCGCCGGACATCCGGTTGACGGACGATCCGGAAGAACAGCTCAGCGGGGCCTTGAAGTTCTCCTATCTCGTCAAGGACGACTACGGGGTCGTGGCCGCAGAGGCGCGGATCACGCCGCTGCCCAATCCGGACCACGGCGACCGTGTGCCCCGCCCTCTGGTGGAGGCGCCGCAATTCCCCCTGTCGCTGCCACCGCGTGCGGGAACGGCCAAGACTGCAGAGACGATCCGCGACCTGACCTCGCATCCCTGGGCGGGCTCTGAAGTCGATCTCACGCTGACTGCCCGCGATCAGGCCGGTCAGGAAGGTCTGTCGCCCGCATACCGGATCACGCTGCCTCAGCGCCGCTTTGGCAAGCCGCTGGCGCGGGCCGTCGTCGAACAGCGCCGCAACCTGGCGCTTGATGCCCAGAACCATGCCCAGGTGATCACGGCGCTGGATGCCCTGATGCTGGCGCCACAGACGTTCAACTTCAAACCGCGCAACTATCTGGGCATGCGGTTTGCCTATGGTGAGCTGATCCGGGCCGAAAGCGATGAAGACCTGAAAGCCATGCTGCCGCTTCTCTGGGATCTGGCGCTTTCCATCGAGGATGGTGATCTGTCGGCAGCGGAGCGGAAGCTGAGGGAAGCGCAGGAAGCCCTGCGCAAGGCGCTGGAAGAAGGCGCAAGCGATGAGGAAATCGCCAAGCTGACCCAGCAGCTGCGCGAGGCCTTGAACGAATATATGCAGGCCCTTGCAGAACAGATGCGGCAGAACCCGCAGGCCATGCAGCCCTTTGACGGCAATCAGCAGACGCTCAACCAGCAGGACCTGAGCGAGATGCTGGACCGGATCGAGGAACTGGCGCGGACCGGTTCCCGCGATGCCGCACGCGAATTGCTGGCCCAGATGCAGCAGATGCTGGAGAACCTGCAGGCCGGACGACCGCAGATGATGCCAAACGGCATGTCCAGCGAGATGATGGAAATGCTCAACCAGCTGGGCGAGATGATCCAGCGCCAGCAGCAGCTGATGGATGACACGCACAGTTTCAACCAGGATCAGCAGCAACAGCGGCGTGGCCAGCAGCAACAGCAGCAGGGCCAGGGGCAGCAACAGCAAATGACCCAGGAGCAGCTGGAACAGATGCTTGAGCAGCTGCAGCAGGGCCAGGGCAACCTGGCGCAACAGCTGCAGGAACTGATGGAGCAGCTGAACCAGAACGGCATGGGCCAGAACCAGGCGCTTGGCGAGGCCGGTGAATCGATGGGCGAGGCCCAGCAGTCACTGGGCGAAGGTCAGGGCCAGCAGGCGCTCGGCCAACAGGGCGATGCGCTGGATGCGCTGCGGCGGGGAGCCCAGGGCCTCACAGAGCAGATGATGGGCCAGGGCGAAGGCATGGGATCACCGCAGGGACCCTCTCCGATGGATGAAGACCCGCTTGGCCGCCCACGGCGCACGGAGGGCCCGGACTTCAACAATCGGGTGCAGATCCCGGACGAGATCGACGTTCAGCGGGCACGGCGCATTCTGGAAGAGCTGCGCCGGCGGTTCTCCGACCCGTCCCGGCCGCAACTGGAGCTCGACTATCTGGAGCGGTTGCTCAAGCGGTATTGAACCCGTTTCAGCAAGCCCGGCAGGTTCAAGACCCCGCTTTTGCGGGGTCTTTCCGTTTATGGGGTGAGGCTGGTCGCCTGTCCTTCGAGACCGGTTTTCAGCGTTTTTCAGGTGACTGGCGTGTTTAGGACAACGCTGGCCCAACGTCCTCATCCAGAAGAAGCACGGAGGCCGTTGCAAAAAGACGGGGGCGTGTTCAATCCGGCTCAGCGCTCAGGATGCGCAAAGAGCACAAATGAAAAACCCCGCCGGAGCGGGGTTGGAACGGATTTGCAGGCAAAGCCGGCGCTGTCATGCGTAGCGGCGTGTCTCCTGGACCGTTTCGCCGGAGATCGCCTGGCGGACCACCTTGCGGATGTCGGCCAGGGAAAACGGCTTGGTGATGACATCATGTACCAGCGAATCGAGACCGTTGGCGCGTTCGCGCTGGTCGGCGAAGCCGGTCATCATCAGGATGGGCATTTGCGGAAAATCGCGCGCTGTGTGAAGAGCAAGCGCAATGCCATCCATGACGGGCATCTTGATATCCGTCAGCAGGAGGTCATAGCCGCCCTTGTCCCTGTTCAGGATCTCGACGGCTTCACCGCCGTCTTCCGCCGCTTCGACGGTGTGCCCGTCCAGCTCCAGGGCGCGCTTTACAAAGCTGCGGACAGCCTCATCATCTTCGGTAAGAAGAATGCGAGCCATGCTCACTCTCCTGTTTTGCCGTCTGCCGCTCCCTCCTCGGGCACGACAACGTATCCAATATAGGGCAGCTGCCTCCAGGCGTGGCCCATATCCATACCATATCCGACGACAAACTTATCAGGACAGGCGAAACCGACATAATCGGCAGATATGGCAGCTTTGCGGCGCTCGGGTTTATCCAGCAAGGCGGCAACCTTGACGGACCGGGCGCCCCGGTTTTTCAGCCGCTCCTTGGCAAAGGACAAGGTGCGGCCGGATTCCAGGATATCATCCACCAAAATAATATCGCGGTCGTTAACGTCACTTTCAACATCGCGCAAAATCCGGATGGTGTCCGAACCTTCGGTGCCAGCGCCGTAGGAGGACAGGTGCATGAACTCCATTTCGGGCTGCAGCCCTGCACGGTGCATGGCGCGTACGAGATCCGCTGCAAAGATGAAGCTGCCCTTCAGGACAGCGACCACCAGAAGGTTCTGGGGCCGGCCTTCGGCAATTTCCTCTGCAAGCGCGCCGACGCGCTGCGAGATGGCGTCTTCATCAAAGAGGGTGTGAATGTGTGCGGTCATGGTCACTCGAGAACTATCTGCCGTTTGCCGCGTTCAACAAAACGGACCTGGATATCGGAAGCATTGGCTGGTGGGTCGGCTAATATCGTCCTGAAGCGGGTCTCGTCCAGTGCATTCAGGGATTTTGTGCGCGGTTCCACGGTCCAGGCATAGACTTCCTGATGGTCTGCACTGCGGATCGACAGGCGAACGGCAGGCACAACGTTCCGTTCTTCCAGCAGATTGCGGATCGACCCCTCGACGACCAGCACCCTCTTGCCGTCTTCCACTTCCGTGAACGTCCGGAGATTGCGGAACTCAAGCCCGCGCAGATTGACGTCAAACCCGATCATCTGAAACAGGCTGGCAAGATCGGGGGACTGCTTGACCACATTGTCCCGCATCCCGACGAAAAACACGCAGACGGTAAGCGCGGCGCCAAAAAGGGCAATGCCGCCGAGGCGGCGGTAATTGCGCCGGAAAAGCCATCTCAGCACAGCACCGATATGGTCTCTTCGAAACTTGTCAGGGTTGACGATGATTTTCGGTCGCTTGGCGCTGGATTCAATGTCGACCGGTCCGTCTTCGTCGTCAGGCGTCTCGTCCTTCAGATCAGCGGCGTACTTGTCTTCATCCTGGCTGGCGCGGGAGGTCGCCGGTTCCGGCTGGAAATCGGCAGGATCCTCGTCGTCCTCCGATGCGTCGCCGGGCTCCGCAGCAGTGTCTTCCTCGGCATCGGCTGCCCAGTCCGCTTCGTCCTTGCCGGGATCATCCGTGCCGGTATCCGCGGCCTTGTCGTCGCTCTCGGCTTCAAAACCGACGTCGCCCTTTTCGTCATCCTCCGGGGAAACGAACCAGCGGTTGCCGCATTTGGCGCATTTCACGCTGCGGCCTTCCGCGCCGACGGCCTCTGCCTTGATTTCGTAGGACGTACCGCAGTCCGGACATTTGATCTTCATGCGCGAAGACCTTTCGTCATGGCATGCTCAAAGTGGCCTGACAGGTCCCCTGGGAGCGAAATTCGGCACGAAACTCTGGACAAGAACCAGCATTTTTCATGTCGGACTTTCGGCCCACCTGGGTCAGGACCTATTAATATCACTCTAATGGACCTTTATATGATTAATGCACCGTTAACGGCGAGGCTATAGAGCGAGACGCGAACCGGTCCATCAACAGGAGTATTTTTGTGATCCGCTTCGAGAATGTCGGATTGAGATATGGCATGGGGCCGGAAATCCTGCGCGACCTCAGTTTCGAGATCGAGCCGCAGTCCTTTCAGTTCCTGACCGGTCCGTCGGGCGCCGGGAAAACCAGCCTGATCCGGCTGCTGTTCATGTCTCTGCAGCCGACGCGCGGATTGATCAAGGTGTTCAATCGTGACCTCAGCGTGATCGGCAAACAGGAGCTGCCCAAGCTCCGTCGCAAGATCGGCGTGGTGTTTCAGGATTTTCGGCTGCTGGATCATCTGACAACCTATGAAAATGTCGCGCTGCCGCTGAGGGTGGTCGGCAAGGATGAATCCGAATATCGCTCCGACGTGATCGACCTTCTGAAATGGGTCGGGCTCGGCGACCGGATGCATGTCCTGCCGCCGGTTCTCTCCGGTGGTGAGAAGCAACGGGCGGCAATTGCGCGCGCGCTGATCACCCGGCCGGAGGTGCTCCTGGCTGACGAGCCGACCGGCAATGTCGACCCGCCTCTCGCTCGTCGCCTGTTGCGCCTGTTCATTGAATTGAACAAACTCGGCACCTCCGTTGTCATCGCGACCCACGACATCGCGCTGCTGGAACAGGTGGACGCCCGCCGCATGGTGCTCGCGGACGGTCGCCTCTCAATTTTCGATTAGGCGGCAGCATGTCCCAGTCAGACGACACCGAAAAAGACACCAGCGGTTCTGTCGAGGTCAAACCGCCGAGACGGGCTGCGCGTCCCAAACGTTCCAAACGACCTGCTCGCAAATCTGCTGCCAAAGCCAAGCCGGACGCGCAGGGCGACGAGGCGAAGCTGCGGCCGGCTGCGGCAATCGTGCCACCGCAATCTGTTGCCGGACGTGCGCTGACGCTTGTGGTCGCCATCATGAGTTTTCTCGCCTGTCTTACGGTCGGCGCCGTTTCCATTGTCTGGGATGCCGCGGATGCCTGGCAAAACGATCTGGTGCGCGAGATCACCATCCAGATCAGGCCGACGGAAGGCGTCGACATGTTGCGCGAGATCGACAAGGCTGTCGCTCTGGCACAGGAATTTCCAGGGATCTCCGCAGTCAGGGCCCTGTCGGACGCCGAAACCAAATCTCTGCTGGAGCCCTGGCTGGGAGACGGCCTGCAACTGGACGGCTTGCCGGTGCCGCGCCTCATCCAGATCACGGTCAGCGACCCGGAACTGCTGAACCTCCAGCAACTCCGGTCCCAGGTCTCGCAAACAGTGACCGGTGCAAGTGTCGACGATCATTCGGTCTGGACCTCGCGCCTGTCCGCCATGGCCGGGGCCGTGGTGGCGGGCGGCTTTGCCATCATGGTCCTGGTTATGGGCTCCATGGTGCTCAGCGTCGTGTTTGCGACCCAGTCCGCCATGGCGGGCAACAAGGATGTTGTATCGGTGCTGCATTTTGTCGGGGCGGAAGACGGGTTCATTGCCCGGGAGTTTCAGCGGCACTTTCTGATGCTCGGGCTGAAAGGCGGATTTTCGGGTGGGATTGCCGCGATCCTGACCTTTGTCACCCTCGACATGCTGACACGGCAAAGTGCAGGCCAGGCCGGGTCCGATCAGCTGTCGGCGCTGTTTGGCGGCATCTCGGTAAGCTTGCCCGGCTATCTGGGTGTTTTTGGCGTCATCTTCCTTGTTGCCATCCTGACGGCGCTGACATCAGGTCTTGCAGTGAAGGCGCATTTGGCGAAAGTGGATTGATTTTCTTGGCAATTGCCGTGAAATTGGCCGAATCACTTATCATAGTCGCGCCATGACACATGCTGACACAGTCATAGATCCCGCTCTGGAGGACGGTGTTCCGGCCTCTCCGGACAGGCTCGGGCATCCGCGCGCACCTGTGCGCAAGAAGCGGTTCGGTCTGCGCATGCTGTTGGTGGCAGTTGTCACGGCACTGATTGCTGGCGGACTTGGCCAGTTTGCACTGTTTGCCCACAAGGTCGCCAACGCCGAGGCCCCGACTACGGCGAATGCGGACGCCATTGTTGTGCTGACAGGCGGGCATGCCCGCGTAAGCGAAGCGGTGCGCCTTCTGGAAGAAGGCCGGGCAAGCCGTCTGTTGATCTCTGGCGTTCATCCGGGCACCACGCGTGAGCAGCTGGCGGCTGTAACCGCGTCAGACCTGCCGCTTGAAAAGGCAAGCGTCGATCTTGACCGGGTTGCGCTGAACACGGCTGGCAACGCCACCGAAACGGCTGCCTGGGTGCGCAAGAACGGCTTTGGTTCGCTGCTCGTGGTGACCAGCGCCTATCATCTTCCCAGGGCCCAGGCGGAACTCTCCGGGGCGCTGCCGAATGTCAACCTGATTGCCTATCCGGTCTTTTCCAAAGACCTCAAGCTGGGCACCTGGTATCAGGAACCCGACACGATGCGGCTTCTCATGCGGGAATATGTGAAGTATATCCTCGCCCGACTTCGCATCGCCGTGCAGGGCGTGGGCTGACACCCGTCAGACCGCGGCCATGCGGTGACACGTTCCCATCGGTTTTCATGGTGCCATGCTTCTTCTGCGCTCTACCCTGTTTCAGGTCCTGTTCTATTTCGTCACCCTGATACTGATGATCCTGTTTTCGCCCGTCATGCTCCTGCCACGGCGCTGGGGCTGGTGGGTGGTGCCGACCTGGTCACGGATCCTGCAGCTGCTGATGCGGGTCTTTGCCGGGATCAAGGTGGAAGTCCGGGGCCGGGAAAACCTGCCGGAGGGCGGGTTCATCGCCGCGATGAAACACCAGTCGGCCTGGGAAACGGTGTCGCTGATCCCGCTCTTCTCCAGCCCGACCTTCATCCTGAAACGCGAATTGCGCTGGATTCCGATCTTTGGCTGGTACACCGCAAAGTTCCGCCAGATCCCGATCAACCGCGGCAAACGGTCCGAAGCGCTGGCTGCCATGATGCAGGCCGCCAAACAGGCAATTGCTGAAAAACGCCAGATCCTGATCTTTCCGGAAGGCACCCGGCGCCCTGCCGGAGCGGAGCCGCAATACAAGTACGGCATCGCGCATCTTTACCGGGACCTGAAATGTCCGGTCGTGCCGATCGCGCATAATGCGGGGCTTTACTGGCCGCGGTCGTCCTGGAAGGTCTATCCCGGCACGGTCATTGTCGAGATTCTGCCGCCGATCGAGCCCGGTCTGCCCTCTGATGTTTTCTACAAGCGAATGGTGACGGACATTGAAACGGCAAGCGACCGGTTGATCGAGGAAGCGCGCCAGGAAAAGCGGCCTTCTCCGGTTCTCGCCCAGGTCGACGCATTGAAACAGGCAAAGGCCGGATAATCCGGACCGGCAATCTATCTGACCTTCAGAATCCAAGTAAACTACAAGTAACGCAAATAACAACTGCCCGTGATCGGATTATTTTTAAGTAAACTCACGATCACAGGCGAGTTATGTCTCTTTTTTCATGAAATCCAGCTCCCATATCCGGTGTGTCACAGCAAGAGACCCGATAAAGCTAACCAGAATTAAAGCGCTTTATTTGGAATAACCTAACACACGGAGCTTAATCATGCGTACTACCAAGAAAATCATCACCACTTTGCTGGCCGCCGGCGTCGTTTCCACCGCTGCTATCGGTTCCGCTTTCGCTGATTTCCCGCGCCAGTCTTATGGTGATCTGAGCGGCAACGAGCCGGTGTCGATCGAACAGATGCGGATTGCCAACCAGAAAGCGCTCAATTCTGCCGGTGGATCCTCTGTCCGGGTCAACAACGCCTCCGCCACTGCAGATTTCCCGCGCCAGGCCTATGGCGACCTGAATGGCAACAACCGCATTCCGGTGCGCGAAATCAGCAAAAGCAAAAGCAGCAGCAATGTTCTGATCCTGCCGTTCCTCGGCGACTGGAACGGTACTGCCAAGGCCGGCTTCCCGCATCAGTAACAACCTGCGCGCCAGCAATGGCACAAGAAGGGGCCGTGCGACCTGCACGGCTCTTCTTCTTTTGTTGGTTCTTCTGCAAGCTGCTCAGCTCTCGGGGATACCCCTGAGCCGGGCCGACAGCCAGGCCAGTCCGTTGTCCTGGATACCCATCTCTTCAAGGTGGGCAGCCGTGTTGATGACATATTCCGGGTTCTCGCCCGACTTTCCGACGGCGCCCCGCACGATTTCCAGCTGACGGTCGAGAGGAAGAGCGCCTGCATATTGCGCATGGCCGTGATCGACCATGTAGACCAGCGCCTCGACCTTCTTGCCATCGTCGAGCTCGATGTTGTGGTGGTGTTCCTTGTAGACCATGGTGGTCTGTTCCCGGGCACGCAGATAGTCCAGCGTCTGTGGCCAGATATTTTCCGCGACCTGATAGGCCATGCCCCGGCAAGCGCCGCCATTGTCGAGCCCGAAGACAAGGCCGGGTCGTTCCTGCGTGCCGCGATGGACCCAGGAATAGACACAAAGCGAGCGGTGGGCGCCTCTGAGCAGAGCCCGCTCCGCACGTCGAAATTCAAATCCGGGGTTCCACATCAAAGAGCCGTAGCCAAAGACCCAAAAATCGCTCATATCGTCCTGTCTAACGTTCGTGCAGATGCGGAGATACCAAGCCGTATCGGTCAATTCAATGCCGCCAGGATCCGAAAACCTTGCTTGAAGGCGGCGTCGTCACTGCGAAACAAAGAGAGAGCCCGTATCGTGTCCAAAACCGAGACCAAGCCGCCCAAACCGTCCCGCCGCGGCTATATCCTGCTGATCACGGCGATCGTGGTGGTCGTTGCGGGCTGGTCGGCTGCCTGGGCTTATGGCCGTTCGATACTGGGCGACCAGATCGACCAGCAGCTCCAGCGCATGGCAACGCAGGGGCTGGATCTTTCATGCGGCAATCTCGAAATCGCCGGCTATCCGTTTCGCTATGAGGTCGCCTGCCGCGACATGCAATCCGAGGACAGGTTTGGCGCCACCGGGGCTCTGGGAGGGCTCAACGCCGTTGCCCTGATCTACAATCCCCGCCACGTGATCTTCGAAGCCACGTCTCCGGCGGCGATGTCGGTGCCCGTGGCCGGCCTGTCCGGGGATGTCACCTGGACGACAGCACGGGCCAGCATGAAGTTTTCAGGTGACGCCCTCGGCGCGCTTGACGCCGTTGTCGATCAGCCCGCGGCCGTGTTCGGTTCGACCCTCTCGGAAGGGGCGTTTGCGGCCGACAAGGCCGAAGTCCATTTGCGGCAGGTTCCGGATGTCGCCGGCATGCTGGAGGGATTTGTGACGGTGGACCGGCTGGCGCTGAAATCCCTGCCCGCATTGCCGCAGTCGCTGATGCTGCGCGGCCACGCCCGGATAGAGGGTGGCATGGCGCTGATGGTAGGCGCCGATCTGGCGTCGTTGGTGCAGGCAAAGGGAGGCGAGCTGCCGATCCGTCTGATGCTGGCCGAAGCGGGGTTTGAAGCGAGCCGCGCCGCCGCCAGCGGCGATCTGGTTCTTGCCGGTGACGGCACCCTGTCGGGCGTGCTTGAGGTTACCATCGGCAATGCAGCTGACCTGCTGCAAAGCCTGAAGCCCGTGTTTCCACCGGAAGATCAGGCTTTTTCGCTGCTTGAAGGGGTGGTCAAGAGCCTGGACACGGCTGCCACCGAAGTGGATGGCGTGCGGACCATCAAGGTCCCGGTAACAATCAACCAGGGTCTGGTGCAGGTTGGGCTCCTGCCCGTCGGCCGGATCCCGCCGCTGTTTCAGGCGGGATCCTGACACGCGGCGCAGTGGTGCCGTCTCAATCGCCGGCAATCCGGTCGATGGGGATGACGTAGCTTTTGCGGTGGTCCGGTTCGGCGATCTTTTCATAAAGCGCGACTGCCGGCGTGTTCTTGCCCGGCACGATCCAGCGCAGGTGCAACCAGCCTCGGCTCTGACCTTCGCTTGCCAGAGTTTCGATCATCTTGCGGCCAATGCCCTTGTTGCGATGGTCCGGGTGCACGTAAATGTCGTCCAGCTGGCCGATTCGAAGGCCGGTGATCAGTTCCGGCAGGTCAAAATAGACCGCAAATCCGATCAGTTCTTCGCCGACAAACGCCCCGATGACTTCGGCAGTTTTGTCTGCGAGGATGCGCTCGGCGTAAAAGTCGTCCGGCCGGCGCGGTGCGCCCCGCTTGAGGGCCTGGGCGTTTTCGGCAATGAGCGGCGCAAGCTTATGGGCATCATCCAGCCCGAGAGCCCTGATTTGCGGTGTCGTCATGAATTCCCCGGAATAAAACTCGAGTAAAGCGAGCCACACAATGTCCCGAAACCGTGCCCGGTTTCAAGGACCTCGATCAATTATCGTCTGCGGCGCTTTTTCCGTCGCAAGGGTCCGGACACGCCCTTTCGCTTTCGGCCGTTCCATGTCATGAGCGATGACGACTTCACATCGGAACAGTGACATGGCGGAAACGGGCAGACTGAAGGCAACGGTAATCGGATTGAGTGCGGTTCTGATGTGGGCAACGCTCGGCCTGTTCGGAGCCGGATCGGGCAATGTTCCGCCGTTTCAGTTGAACACGCTCTGTTTTGGCTTTTCCGGAACGGTCGCACTGATCTGGCTGATTGCCTCCGGAAAAACGAAGCTGCTGCGTCAACCCCTGGGGGTCTGGGCCTTCGGGACCATCGGCCTGTTCGGCTTCCACTTTTTCTATTTCACGGCCATCCGCAACGCGCCGCCGGTCGAGGCGAACCTGATCAACTACACCTGGCCGCTGCTGATCGTGCTGTTTTCAGCCCTGCTGCCCGGCGAGACCCTGAGGCTGCACCACATAGCCGGTACGGTTCTGGGGCTTGCCGGGGCGGTTCTATTGATCACGGGCGGCGAAGGCATCGCGTTTTCCGGCGAGTCGATGCTCGGCTATGCCGCGGCGGTCACGTCCTCCCTGTTCTGGTCCAGCTATTCCGTTTTGTCGCGCAGGCTCGGCGCGGTGCCTACCGAAGCGGTGGCCGGTTTCTGCCTGATGACGGCGCTGTTGTCCGGCCTGTGCCATCTGGCACTGGAGGAAACGGTCTGGCCTGCCGCGCCGCTGGAATGGGCCTCGGTCCTGGCCCTGGCGGCCTTTCCGGTCGGACTTGCCTTTTTCACCTGGGACATCGGTGTCAAACGCGGTGATATCCAGGTGCTCGGGGCTGCTGCGTATTCCGCGCCGCTCCTGTCCACGCTGCTCCTGATCGCCTTCGGCTTCGGGGCCTTAACCTGGTCTGTCGGCATTGCCTGCGTCGCCATCACGGTTGGCGCGGTGATTGCCGCGAAGGACATGATCTTCAAGTCCCGGCAAAAGTCGTCCGAAGCCCCCCAAACGAAAAAAGTGTGACGTAACCGCTCTCAGTTTTCATTGATCTTGTGCCAAATTTTAGGTGTCAGGTTAAGCAATGGAGCAACCGATGCCGGATTGGGTACAGATAACAGGAGAAGATGTGGTGATGATCACATTTGCCTGCTGCTATGTACTTGCCGGGATCGGCATGTATTTAGGCTTCCTGAGAAATAGATCTTCATTAAACAGAACGCGTTCCGATATCCTGTATTTCTTAACACGAAGACTTCAGGCGGGGTCAAAGCCGGCGCCAAGTGCCCGGTGGTTCTTCAAAAGTGCCTGATGTTGTTGGCAGGACTTGCTGACTGAATTTTCAGCCGAACTTTTGTTCACGCGTTCCCCTTTCGGGCAATTTCCCTCACTCATGTGATCCTCTAGGTTAACCGGAATTTCGTTTTCTCAAGCCTTCAGGATCCGCCATGTCGTCGCTGCTCAGACCCCGCCGTTCCGCCCTTTACATGCCCGGTTCCAATCAAAGGGCGCTGGAAAAGGCGAAAACGCTGGATGTGGATTGCCTGCTGCTTGACCTGGAAGACGCCGTTGCCCCGGACGCCAAGGAACTGGCGCGCAACCAGATTGTCGATGCGGTGACCGCAGGAGGATATGGCGACCGCGAAGTGGTGATCCGGATCAACGGACTGGAAACACCGTGGGGTGAAACGGATCTGGAAGCAGCGGTCAAGGCGGATCCCGATGCGATCCTGGTGCCTAAGGTGAATACACCTGCCGACCTGCAATTGATCGCGCACAAGCTTTCGGTTCTGGGTGCTTCGGACAGTCTGCGGCTCTGGGCGATGATGGAAACGCCCGAGGCCATGCTCAATGCCGGTGCAATCGGCGCCTGCGGCAGGGATCCCGCCGTTCGCCTGTCCTGTTTTGTCATGGGAACCAACGATCTTGCCAAGGAAACCCGTGCACGGCTGACACCGGGGCGGGCGGCGATGATGCCCTGGCTGATGACCTGCGTTGCCGCCGCGCGTCTTGGCGGCATCGACATCCTGGACGGCGTTTACAATGCCTTTCAGGACGAAGACGGTTTTGCCGCCGAATGTGCTCAAGGCGCAGACATGGGCATGGACGGCAAGACGCTGATCCACCCGAAACAGATCGGTCCGTGTCACGCGGCCTTCAGCCCATCCGAAGAGGAAGTCGCCTGGGCCAGGCTGATCAACGCCGAGTTCGACAAACCGGAAAACGCTTCCAAGGGTGCAATCCAGGTGGATGGCAAGATGGTGGAACGGCTCCATGCGGACATGGGCAAGCGGGTGATTGCGATCGCTGACGCCATTTCGACCCAAGGCTGAGTGCGCCCAGATTCTCAGTGCTTCGCAGGCCCGTTTGCAGGATCGCAATCGCGGCCTGCAACTCTGTCTATCGATCACGCCATCCAAAGCCGATACGCCTGATTTTCCTTATGAAAGTCAGGCAAGTAACGGTAGATGTGCACCAGATACAAGATCATAGGCCATCGGCTTTGCCCCTATGTTCAACGCGTCGTTATCGCGATGCTGGAGTGCGGCATTCCGTTCGACAGAGTGGATATCGAGTTGCACGACAAGCCAGGCTGGCTGGAAGACGTTTCACCGCTGGGACGGGTTCCTGTGCTTCAGGCTGCTGAAGACACCTGGCTTTTTGAATCCGGTTCGATTGCCGCATTCGTGGACCGGCAGTCCGGCGGCCGGTTGATGCCGGAAGACCCGCTGGCTTATGCGCAGCAGGATGCCTGGATGCGGTTTGCAGATGACATGCTTTCTCGCGTCGCCAGGATGATCTATCTGGACCCGGATGCCCGTTCCTGTGCCGAGTCAGTTCAGGTTCTCGTTCGGCATATGTACGAACTGGAACGCAGGCTGTGGCCGAAACCCTATTTTTCCGGTTCCAGATTCGGTTTGCTCGACGCGGTTCTGGCAAGTCTTTTCCGCTCGTTCCCGGTTCTGGATCGGGTGTCCGAGGTCAAGCTGACGGCAAACCTCTCTGACAGGCAGAGAGGCTGGTGGCATCGCGTCAAGGACCGCCGGTCCGTCAGGGAAGCCGTTCCGGCGGAATTTGATGCGGCTTATGCCGCCTTCATTGCGGCCAAGGACAGTCACGCCGGCAGGATACTGAAACGGCAGGGTCACTGACCGGACCTGTTCAGATCCGGTCAGTCTTTTCTCAGGCAGCCGAAGACGCAAGAGCTTGGGGAACACTGTTGCGCACCTGGCCAACGAGCGTTGCCCAGTCCATGCTGAGCGCTTCATAGACACCCCAGGCCTCGGGCCGTGCATTGTCGCCCAGAATTTCGACCATCAGGCTGGCTCCGTCGGCAATGACAACGCCGCTTTGCACGAGCCTTGCAAGGCCGGTCTCGCGCTTGGTCTGGTTGAATGTGCCGCAGGCGTCGACAGCGACATAGGCTTCATATCCTTCTCTGAGCGCGCGCATGGCCGGAAAAGCCGCGCAGACTTCCAGGGAGACACCGGCGAAGATGAGTTTCTTGCGGCCGGTTGCCTTGATCTTGTCGGCAACACGGGCATCGTCCCACGCATTGACGGTCGTCCGGTCGATAAACTCCTCGCCGGCGAGCGCTTCGGTGAGTTCCGGGAAGGCAGGACCCCAGAGCGAGTCGGCGGAGGTGGTCGTGGCGACGATGGGCAGACCCAGCACTTTGGCAGCCTTGGCCAGGCCGACGATGTTGTGCTTCAGGTCCGCAATCGAGTAGTCGCGAATGCCCGTCATCAGACCGACCTGGTGATCGACCAGTACCAGGGCGGCGTTGTCTTGCGTCAGGGGGGCGGGGTTGATGTGTGAGGTCATTCCTTTGGTCCTTTCATCTGCCGGTCGAACGAGATCGCCAGTCGCTACGGTTCTCGCGCGGCCGATGGTTTGTCGGCTGTTTTCAACCTAAGGACGGAACAGTCTGGAAAGAAGACAACGATGTTGGTAAAGATTGTTCCATTAATGGGACAATAGTCTGGAGATGCGGGTCAAATGGATCTGAACAGTGCCCGGTACTTCGTCCAGGTTGCCGAAAAAGGCGGGTTTTCGGCCGCCTCCAGAGCGCTCGGCATTCCCAAGTCGAAACTCAGCCGCCATGTGCAGCAGCTCGAACGGAGCCTTGGTGTCAAGTTGCTGCTGCGCAGCACCCGGCGTCTGGTCCTGACGGATATCGGCCGGGACTACTTTCACGATGCGAAACAGGCGCTGCAGCACCTGGATGCCGCCGAAGCGTCGGTGCGACACAAGTCGAGCCAGGTTGCCGGTACGGTCAGTTTCAGCTGCTCGGTCGGAATGGCCCAGTTCGGACTGAGGCCGCTGCTCTCGCGCTTTCTGACCGATCATCCCCAGGTCGCCTTGAGGCAGCAGGTGTCCAACCAGCTGGTCGACGTGCTGGGCGCGGGCGTCGATTTTGCAATCCGCGGGCACATGGAGACCTTGCCGGATTCAAGTCTGGTTCAGCGACGTCTGGCCACCGTCGCCTGGCATCTGTTCTGCTCTCCGGGTTTCCTGGAAAAGAATGGTCATCCGGACCGGCCAGAAGACCTTGAGGGTCTCGCCGGTCTGACCATGGGCTGGCAGGCCTCGGGCGGCAAATGGACTTTGCGCGACGGCCAGGGTGCCGCGGCAACGGTCCACTATGGCGAGCGCCTGCGCAGCGAGGACATGGTGTCGCTGAAACAGGCGGCCTCGGACGGGCTGGGGATCGTTGCTCTTCCGGCCTATGTGTGCCGGGAGGAGGTAAGAACAGCCTATCTGGTGCGGGTCCTGCCCGACTGGACAGCCGGAACCCCGCAAATCAGCCTCCTGATGCCCTCCCGGACGGGCGTTCTCCCCCCCGTGCAGCGACTGATCGCCTTTCTGGGCAGGGAACTGCCACCACTTCTGGAGGGCTGAACACGGGTGTTGATGCAGAACGTGTCCGATAAGTCTGGACGGTCCCGGGCTGGACCGGCTACATGCAGGGCCGGGCTGGCGGCGGAAGGCCGTTGGCAACGATCTGACGGAACAGGGACAGACATGAAACTCTATCGCTTCATCACCGGTGTCGACGACAGCGAATTCTGCCACCGGGTGACCCAGGCCCTTAACAAGGGCTGGCAACTGGCCGGTTCCCCCTCCCTCACCTATGACGCCACGCGCGGCGCCACCATTTGCGGCCAAGCTGTCACCAAGGAGGTCGAGGGCGAAGACTACTCCCGGGACATCAAGCTCGGCGATTACTGAGGCAGGCGCCACCGGGGACCTTGACACGGCCTGCGAGGTTGCAACGCCCAACCTGGCAGGTCTTGGTGCTGAGCCAGGCCGTGCCGGCAGCAGTGTCAGTGCGCGAACCGTTCATTGTTCGCGTAAAGGAAGTTGGAAATTTTATTGCGTCGCCAACGTGTACAGCGTCCATCCCGGAAGCAAAGCGCCTTATGAAGTTTGTAAATCCTAGTTCAATCCAATTCGACCGCTTCACTTCTTAATCATACCTAAATACTAAAAGTGACGCAGCGAGACTATATCATTTCAAACATTAATGATCTCAAAAAAGCACTCATTTTTTGAGCTGTGTTTTTATGGAATTTCTTGAAATTTATCTTGTGAATACCCAAGCTTTCGGTAAATAGCATAGATAAATATTGCCGAAGCAAGCGGAAAATTTGTTCGACTGGATGGATGTTTGAAAATGCCGCGGAAACCAATCCGGCCCATCCGTTCGACCCGAAACCGCGTCAGAGGGGAAAAATGGCTCATTTCGTGTTTCTTCGCCAACTGGGTGCAGCTACAGCGCTGGTTGCAGCCATGTCATCTGCGCAGGCCTTTGATGCCGTCGACAGCCCGCCCCTGGCGGGTCTGTCCGACACTGCCATTCGGGACTGTCGTCCCGGGAACGAATTGACCGTACCCCTGATCACCTGGGGTGCCGACATCGTGACGATCCATGCGAACAACAATTCGGCCAGTGCAAGCCGCAGCGGCGCCTTTGGCGATGCCGGCCTGAGCGTCGATCTGGTCCGGCAGGACGACTTTACGGGGCAATTGCGTGGCTACATGGCCTGTGAAAGCCCATTCCTGCGCGCAACGGTCGGTATGGCCAACCTGGCCGTGGAACTCACGAACGCCGACCCCCGCACGCGGATGATTGCGATTTACCAGCATTCCTGGTCTGCGGGCGGCGATGCTCTTGTGGTCGGTTCGGGGATTGAAAAACCGGCGGACCTGAAGGGAAAGCGCGTCGCAGTTCAGCGGTACGGTCCGCATATCGACTACCTGCTGACCATCCTGACGGACGCCGGATTGACCCCTGATGACATCGACATCGTCTGGACAGAGGACCTGACGGGCCTGTCGGCATCGTCGCCGGATACGGCACTTCTGGAAGGTGCCGCTGACGCGGCCATGGTGATCATTCCTGATGCGCTTGCGCTGACCAGCGGCGGTTCCGTCGGTACGGGATCCGAAGGCAGTCTCAAGGGAGCCAAAATCCTGCTTTCGACCAAGACGGCCAACCGGGTGATCGCCGATGCCTATTTTGTTCGTGCGGATTTTCTGGAAGCCGCTCCCGACACGGTGAATGCCTTTGTGGAAGCGCTTATTGCAAGTGAGGCTGAGGTTCGCGAAATCGCCCGCCAGCAGGACAAGCGGTCAACGGATCTGTTTACGGCGGCAGCGGGTATTCTCCTGGACGACGCGAGCGCCGTTGCCGATGCGCAGGCTCTCTGGGCGGATGCAGAAACCGTCGGCGAGAATGGAAACATCCAGTTTTTCCGCGATCCCGCCTATCAGCGCCGCTTCTCGCGCCTGAACGAAAGCATCCAGCCGAAATACATTGCGCTGGGCATGCTTGGCAAAGTCCAGGAAATTGCCGGACCGCCGCAAACCCTGAGTGCAATCGGGGACGCGGCCTCCCAGGCTGCACAGGCACGGTTCGATGAAACCGCCGTGGCCAAGACGGTCACCAAGTTGCAAGCTCAAGGCGGGCTGGATGACGGAACGCTGTTCCAGTTCGAGCTGAACTTCAAACCCAATCAGTCGGACTTCCCAATCGCGCTCTACCGCGAGCCATTCTTGAAGGCGATCGATCTGTCCGCCACCTATGGCGGTGCCCTGATCACGATCGAAGGGCATGCGGATCCTCTTGGCTACCTGAAGAAGCAGAAGGACGGTGCAGATGAACTGGTGCTGTCACGAATTGCCCAGAGTGCGAAGAACCTTTCCTACAATCGCGCAGGCAAGGTGCGTTCCGGCCTGATCGAGCTGGCCGAAACGGAAGGCTTCTACATGGATCCGTCGCAGTTCGCGCTGGTCGGTCACGGGTTTTCAGAACCCAAGACGGGGCTGTGCGAGAACACCCTGCCCTGTGCGCCCAAGACCAAGGAAGAGTGGCTGAGCAACATGCGTGTTGTGCTGCGCATTGTCCAGGTCGAAGCGGAAAGCGATGTTTTCATCGCTCTCGACTAACGGAACGGGAGATAGGAAAATGCTGACTTTGACGCCACGCGCAACCCGCGCGACGTTGGTGACCGCACTTGCGCTCCTGGTCTGGGGATGTAACGACAACAACCAAGCCGCGCAGGGTTCTGGATCGACCGCGCAGGAACAGGAAAACCAGTTGCAGGTCGGCGGCATGACGCTGCGCGACTACGAGAACCGGTTCCCGACCGATCAACCGAAACTTGCGACCCTGATGACGTGGGGCACTCGAGACGGTGAAACGCAACAAGAGGTGTCCACGGACCTGTTGCGCAAGAACTATTATATCGTCTTTGACGGTTCCGGCTCGATGGGCGAGACCGACTGCACAGAACGCACTTCCAAGATGACCGTTGCAAAAACGGCGTTGACGGAATTCGTCAATCTGATCCCGCCGAACGACAACGTCGGCGTTCTGGTGTTCGACAATCACGGTGTTCGGGAATTGGTGCCGCTGGGCGCCGGAAACCGGGAGACGATCGCGGCCGAGATCACGGGCATACAGCCTGGTGGCCGGACGCCGCTCGGACATGCCCTGTTCCAGGCCTCCTATTCCCTCGAGCAGCAGGCCGCACGCCAGCTCGGGTATGGGGAATACAACATCGTGGTTGTCACCGACGGCGCAGCCACGGATGAGAACGAGTTGTCGCGGATCGTGGAGCTGGTCGTCGACAAGACGCCGGTCACCATTCACACGATCGGGTTCTGCATTGGCGAGGGACACATCCTGAACCAGGACGGGCGCATTCTCTACAAGTCCGCCATGAATGCCGCACAGCTGAATGCCGGTCTGGAGAGCGTGCTCGCCGAGACGGAGAGTTTCGATGTCGGTTCCTTCAACTAAGGCGCAACGGCGCGTCGGCCTGAGGTCCTTCCTCGGGATCGTTGTTTTCCTGGCCTTTGCCGGGGTGGTGGCGGTCGACGCCTGGCAGCGTACGGATGCCGTTGACGACGTGATCGTCATCGGCTTCGCACGCGGCATCCAGCCGGGGCCCGGTTTCGCGACCAAGGCGGCGGAGATTGCGCGCCGGCTGCAACTGGATGAGGGCCTGATCGTGGAGTTGGAAGGCCATACGGGCACGATCGGCGATACCGCGGCCAACCAGACACTCGCGCTTGAACGGGCTCAGGCCGTGAAGGCCGAGCTGATCGGTCTGGGTATCGCCGGTGGCCGGGTTGCGGTTTCGGCGGCTGGTGGAACCGAGCCGCTCGAAAAGAGAGATGGCGAAGCCGAACGGGCCTATCAACGGCGGCTCGCCCGCGTCGAGGCCATGTTCAAGGCAGAACGGGGAGGTTAGAAAATGCGTGCAAGCGAAAGCCTCAACTGGCGCCACTGGAACCCGGGCCTGGACAACGACCACTTGACCCTCGAAGAGGTTCTTAGAAGCCTGCCGGCCGCGCCGCCGGATGCCATACCCCGGATTATCCGCCTGATCGAGAACCCGAGCTCCCCCGTCGCACTTCCCGGTGCGATCACGCTGGCACGGCATGACGCGGTCCATGTCCTGTTGGGCCGCGGTTTGACGACACAGGACGAAGCCTTCGTGATCGGGTTCACCATGGGCGCAACGCAAAGACTCCGGACCTGGCAGGAAAAGGTCTTCGAATTCGCCTCCGTTCGGCTGTATCCGCACCCTTATGCCTTCTCCCACGAAGACCTCGTGTCGTGGCGGCTCGGCGTTGCCGAAGGGCGCCAGCAAGGCAAGATCGCGCTGGAAGACTTTCCCTTCGAGCGTGCCGGTCACATGAAACTTGGCGACCTGCGTAAGCTGACCGGTGTCGATACGGTGCGGCTGCGGGCGGTCAACCGGCACATCCAGATGCTGCGCCCGGATGGGCCGGCCACCGGTCGCCTGGACACTGATGTCGGCGGTGTCGACGCGGCCGCGCTGACCAGGCCGGAGGGACGCGACAGTGACTGGAAGAAGATCAAATGAGCGGTCTTTCCCAGAGGCTGGCCTGGCGAGGACCGGTTGCAGGTCTTGCTGGCGGAGCCGTTGTCTTCCTCGCCTATTATGGCGCGGGTTATCCGGTTCCAAAGGCGGTGCTCTTCGGCCTGGGAGCATTTGCCGGTGCGCATCTGGCGTTTGGTGCCGATTTCATAACCGTGCCGGTGTTTCGGCCGCCCGCCGGCTGGGATCTTGAGGATTTTCAGAAACTGATTGCCGATGCGCGCGGCAAGATTGCCCGGATCGAAACGGCCAATCTTCAGATCCCGTCCGAAGGCCCGACCCGGCTCATGACGGAACTCACGCGAAAGGCTGCAGAGATTGTGGATCTCGTGGAAGCCGACCCGGCCAAGGTCCGAGAAGGGCAGAAGTTCCTGTCCGTCTATCTGAAGGGAATCGCGCGGATTTCCGAAAACTATGCCCGGACCCATTCGGCCGCTGAATGCGAAGAACTGGACGGAAAGTTTCTGGACCTTCTCGAGAAGGCCTTGGAAACCTCGACAGAAATGAAACAGATCCTCATTGCCTCCGACCGGCTCGATCTTGATGTCGACATTTCCGTTCTTACCAAACGACTGAATTTTGAAGGACTTTGATCATGGCTGCAACCGACCTCGCCCAAAGGCAGGACCTCAAGACCGAACTGACCGTTTATGGCGCTCTGGCACCCACGGAGAAATCACAGATCGACGAAAAGATCGCGCTGATTGATCGGGAGGACACCCAGAGCATCATGATGTTCGGTTCAACGGCCCAGTCCGGCATGCAGCAGGTCTCCCGGAAGATGCTGGAAGGCGTCAAGAACAAGGACACCGGGCCGGCCGGTGAAGTTCTCAACGAGATGGTTCTGGAGATCCGCGGTTTCGATGTTTCGGAACTGACACGGGAACAGGGCTGGCTGTCCAGGCTGTTTTCCAAGATGACGCCGGTTGCCCGGGCGATCCAGAAATACGAGACCGTGCGGTCCCAGGTGGCGACCATGACCAACAGGCTGGAGGACCACAAGGGAAAACTGTTGCGGGATTCGGAGCTGCTCGACCGGCTCTACAAGGAGGCGGTGAATTGCTACAACGATCTCGGAGCCTTCATCATCGCGGGCGAGGAAGCCCTTCGGCGTTGGAATGACGTGGAGTTGCCAAAGCTCAGGGAAGCTGCGGAGCGGGGCGATGATCTTGCGGCGGAACAGTTTCGCAAGTTCGGCGCTGCCCGTGACATGCTGGAACGCCGGGTGCACGATCTCAAACTGACAAGGCAGGTCACCCTGCAGTCGTTGCCGTCCATCGGAATGATCCAGGACAATGATCAGGGCCTGATCCTGAAGATCGAAAGCACGATCCGAAACACCATTCCGGCCTGGGAAATTCAGCTCGGTCAGGCCGTGACCATTGCGCGGGCTCGGGACGCGGGCAAGACGGTTCGCCAGGCAAATGACCTGACCAACGATCTGCTCAAGGCAAATGCCGAGAATCTGCGTCAGGGCAATGCCGAAATCCGCACCGAGCTGGAGCGGGGCGTCTACGATATTGAAGCGATCAAATCGGCGCACCAGAACCTGATCGGTACCATCGAGGATTCCATCCGGATTGCACAGGAAGGCCGCACGGCGCGCCAGGCCGCGGAAAAGGACCTGGAAAGCTGCGAGAAGGAACTCACCCGCAAGCTGATCGAGGCCAGCCAGACGGTTTAAGCTGCTCTGGCCGGGCGCTCGACCTGTGAGCGCCCGGCCATTTTCGCCCAGTGCCAATCACTCTGGTGAGGCTCTCCGACGGCCTAGGCCGCGTTTTCCACGATCACCGCAATGCCCTGGCCGCCGCCGATGCACATGGTGGCGGCGCCGAGGCTGCCGCCGCTGCGCCGCAATTCGTAGACCAGTTTGGTCATGATGATCGCGCCGGTGGCACCGATCGGGTGGCCAAGCGCGACGGCACCGCCATTCGGATTGACCTTCTCTGCGGGCAGGCCAAGCAGATCGTTGACGGCGCAGGCCTGGGCCGCAAAGGCCTCGTTGGATTCCACCGCATCGAGATCTACTGCGGAAATGCCGGCGCGTTTCATGGCGATCTGCATGGCCGGAACCGGGCCAATGCCCATCACCGCCGGGTCAACGCCTGCCACCCCATAGGAGCGGATGCGCGCCAGCGGCTTCACACCAAGCGCGTCGGCTTTTTCCCTGCTCATCAGGACAAGCGCCGCGGCACCGTCATTGAGGCCTGAGGCGTTGCCGGCAGTAACGCTGCCGTCCTTCTTGAAAACCGGGCGCAGCCTGGCCATGTCGCCGATCTCCGCCTCATGACGAACATGCTGGTCGGTGTCGAAGACCGTCTCCTTGCCTCTCCGGCCGACGCTGATCGGCACGATCTGATCCTTGAAATAGCCGGCCTTGATGGCGGCGCTGGCGCGGCGATGGCTTTCCAGAGCAAAGGCATCCTGGCGTTCGCGCGGGATGTCGTGTTTTTCGGCGATGTTCTCGGCCGTGATGCCCATGTGGCCGATGCCGAACGGGTCGTGGAGAGCGCCGGTCATCATGTCGACGATCTGGGTATCGCCCATTTTCTGGCCGAAACGGGCGCCCGGCAGCGAATAGCCGGCGCGGCTCATGTTTTCAGCGCCCCCTGCCAACGCGACGTCGCCGTCTCCCAGCGTGATCGCCTGGACCGCGGAGACGATGGCCTGCAGACCGCTGCCGCACAGACGGTTCATGGTCAGTGCCGGCGCGTGGTCCGGGACGCCGGCCTGGCGGGAGGCGACACGCGCCAGATACATGTCACGCGGTTCGGTGTGGATGACATTGCCAAAGAACGCCTGATCGATGGAACTTGCTTCGATCCCTGCGCGTTCGATGGCGGCTTTTGCGACCGTCGTGCCCAGGTCGCAGGGCGGGCTGTCCTTCAGCGCGCCGCCGAAACTTCCAACGGCTGTCCGCGCCGCACTTGCAATCACAATCTCAGTCATGGGTCCGATCCTGTTTCCGCCCTGGGGTCAACTCCGTCCTACATAGCCGGTTCCGTATGCGGAAGGCGAGTCGGCCAAATGGAGAGTTTCCGCCGGGGCTGAAAGCTGGGTCCAGCCGCCGGACGAGTGTCAGCACTTGAGAAGCACCGACCCAGCCCGGTTTCCCTCAGCAATCAGGTCATGAGCCTTGGCGCATTCGGTGAGATCCAGCGTTTCGGAAATCCTGAAGTCGAGTGCGCCCTTTTCCAGAAGCCCGGTCAGGCTGCCGATGGCGGTGCTGCGCACGGCTTCGGACAGCAGATAGACAAGCACCAGATCGAGGGTCACGGCCTTGAACATCAGCGGATAGAACGGCAGCACAGGTGTCATGTCCTTGGCCGAGCCATAGGCGGCAATGGTGCCGCGCTCGGCGATGACCCTGGTGTTGGTCTCGACATTCTTGCCGAATTCGACCTCGACGATCCGGTCGACCAGGGCGCCGCGCGTTGCCTCGAGGATCTGATCGGCGAGATTGTCAGAGGTATAGTCGAACACCTCAGCCGCGCCGGCTTCGCGCGCCGCAGCCAGCCCGCTTTCGCCGCGGGCCGTTGCCAGCACGGTGGCTCCGGAGGCGGCAGCCACCTGGATCGCAAGATTGCCCACGGTTCCGGCGCCGCCGCTGATCAGGACGGTCTTGCCGGCGACATCGCCACCGCCAAGCACCGCGTGAACCGCCGTCATGCCCGGGATGCCGAGAATGGCGCCGGTCTCAAAAGAGGTCTGATCCGGCAAGGTGACCGCCTGCACCGACGGCAGGGCGATGTAGTCCGCTGCCGTGCCGAAGGCACGCTGCCATTGCCCGTTCCAGATCCAGACCCGTTCGCCGATCCGGGCTTTCGAAATGCCCTCGCCAACGGCCTCGATGACGCCCGCGCCATCGCTGTGCGGAACGATTTTCGGAAATGGCGGCTTCGTCACCCCCGGACGGCCGCCGGCGCGGGCCCGTATGTCGGACGGGTTGACGCCCGAATTGTGCAGCCTGACCAGGACCTCACCAGGAGCAGGGTTCGGAGTAGGCAGGTCCTCCAGGACCAGAACCTCTGCAGCCGGGCCAAACCGGTCATAGGTGATCGCGCGCATCAGTTTCTCCCAGGAAAATCGTGCAAGTGACTACAGACATGGCGGCTGTTGCGTCTGGAAAACAGTCGGACGGATCCGAACAGGTTCATGTGCCGAATGCGGCTTCAAACAGCGTCTCGTAGACCTGCTTTACCGCAGCCGTTTCTTCCCAGCCCTGGCGATAGAGGTTGCTGAGACCGGGGGCGGCGTTGACCTCCAGCACCACGGCGGTGGTGTCCGGGCGCTGCTCGAACGGAACGATCAGGTCGATGCCGGCATAACGCAGGCCGAGCGTTCTGGTGGCCAGCCGGGCCAGGGCGTGGAGATCAGGTGCGAGACTTGCCGTGATGATCCTGGCCGAACCGCCCGAGGACAGGTTCGAGACCGGCAGCAAGGTCACGGTCTGGCCAGCCTCCGGCACACTCTCCAGCATCAGGGCCTGTTGCGAGAGTTCGAAGTCGATGCGGCCGTCGGACGGATCAATGCTTGGATGTGCATCGACCAGTTCCGCAAGGCTGCTGACGCCGTCGCCGGTGACCTCTGGCGCACGGCGTTCAAAGGCGCATAGCACCTCGCCGTCGAGCACCAGGACCCGAAGGTCCAGGCCTCGGATTTCCTCCTGGACAAGCATGGCCTCGTTGCGCTTGGCCTGAAGATGAAGGGCGTTTTGAAGGTTGTGATAGGTGTCGACCCGCATCACGTCGCGGCCTTCCTGACCTTCATTCGGCTTGACGAAGAGCGGAAATCCGGTTTCCTCGGCGAAGTCGAGCACCTCCTCAGGTGGCCGCTTGCCGCTCCGGATGCTGGCGGCCGGAACAAAGTGGCTGGCCGGAACGGCAATGCCCGCGTCCTTCAAAAACCGGCAGGTATAGGCCTTGTCATTGGCGATCTCGGCCGCGCCATAGGGGTTGAGATCAAACCGCGTGCCCTTGAAGAACCAGCGTTTGCCCGTGGGGCTTTCGACATGACCGGCATGGCCATGCGGGTCACCGGCCGTGACGCGATAGCCTTTGCCGGCGCAGAAGGCCTCAAGCAGCTGAAAAACGACGGAGCGTCCACCGGACGCGGTTTCCTCAGAAGTCACCGGATCGGCCGCGCCGGTCAGTTCTTGTTCTGGCGGGCATTCGCCAGATAGTCGATCTTGAACAGGTCCGGATTGGTCGGGCCGTTGGAGACAACGTTATAGACGGCGACCGAGGTGTCATAACCCTGCTGATCCGTGACGGTCCATTGCTTCAGGGCATAGTCCTTGGCATCGAAAATCAGCGTCAGCGTGCCGGAGTTGAACTTGGTCTTGTCGAAGATCGTGACCGTAACCAGATCCTCCTCGACCAACACGTTGGTGACATTGGTGTCGCGCTGCAGATCGATGGAGTCGGACAGAAGGAAACGCAGGGGCGTCTGCCCCAGCGGCCAGATGTCCTGGGTGTTGAGCTTGCGGTCGCGCACGGAGACGGACTTGCCGTCGGCGACGATGTCGAGCACGGAGGGCTTGTTGTAGTAGAAACGCACCTTGCCCGGGCGGGCCATATAGAACTTGCCGTCAGACTGGCTGCCGTCCGGACCGAACTGGATGAAGTCGCCATGCATGGTCTTCACCGAGTTGAAATAGCTGTTCAGGTCGGTGAGCGTCTTCTGTTCCTGCTCGGTAAGCGCTGCTGCCGGAAGCATTGCAGAGACGGCGAGAACCGCGGCCAGACCGGTTGCCGCAATCGGTTTGAGCAGGCGGTGTGCGAAGCGTTTCAGCATGAGGCAATGTCCTAAATCAGTTCGTGCCGTTTGGCTTTGTTCCTAGGTAGTGATCCTGTGTGGCAAAGCTTTGGCAGGATTTACCCTAACACATCAAAAGTCTTCTTCGACGCCGTTTTGCACGAGAATCTCGCGTTTTCCGGCATGGTTGGCGGCGCTGATCAGGCCTTCCTGTTCCATCCGCTCGATCAGGGAGGCTGCCCGGTTGTAGCCGATCGACAGGCGTCGCTGAACGTAGGAGGTCGAGGCCTTCTTGTCGCGCAGGACAATGGCAACCGCCTTGTCGTAGAGTTCGTTGCCCTCGCCACCGCCGGCCAGACCGCCACCACCGTCATAGGGGCTGTCGCCCCCATCTTCTTCTTCCGTGACGGCTTCCAGATATTGCGGTGTGCCCTGGACCTTCAGATGCTTGACGATGTCCTCGACCTCGTCGTCGGACACGAACGGGCCATGGACACGCTGAATGCGGCCGCCGCCGGCCATGTAGAGCATGTCGCCCATGCCGAGCAGCTGCTCGGCGCCCATTTCGCCGAGGATCGTGCGGCTGTCGATCTTCGAGGTCACCTGGAACGAGATCCGGGTCGGGAAGTTTGCCTTGATGGTACCGGTGATGACGTCGACGGACGGGCGCTGCGTGGCCATGATCAGGTGGATGCCGGCGGCACGTGCCATCTGGGCCAGACGCTGGATCGCGCCTTCAATGTCCTTGCCGGCCACCATCATCAGGTCGGCCATTTCGTCGACGATGACGACGATATAGGGCATTGCCTCGAGCGGCAGTTCCTCTTCCTCGTAGATCGGCTGGCCGGTCTCGCGGTCGAAGCCGGTCTGAACGGTGCGTGTAAAGCTCTCGCCCTTTTCGAGCGCCTGCTTGATGCGGGTGTTGTAGCCGTCGATGTTGCGGACGCCCATCTTGGACATCTTCTTGTAGCGGTCCTCCATCTCGCGGACGGTCCACTTCAAGGCGACAACGGCCTTGTTCGGATCGGTAACGACGGGTGTCAGCAGATGCGGAATGCCGTCATAGATGGAGAGTTCCAGCATCTTCGGGTCGATCATGATCATTTTGCACTGTTCGGGCGTCAGCCGGTAGAGCAGAGACAGGATCATGGTGTTGATCGAAACGGATTTACCCGAACCGGTGGTGCCGGCGACCAGGAGGTGCGGCATGCGCGCCAGATCGGCCACGACGCTCTCGCCATTGATGGTCTTGCCGAGCGCCAGCGCCAGCTTGGACTTGGACTTTTCGAAGTCCTGTGCGGCCAGCAACTCGCGCAGGTAAACGGTCTCCCGCCGCGCATTGGGCAGTTCGATGCCGATGGCGTTCTTGCCCGGAATGACGGCCACGCGGGCCGAGATCGCGCTCATGGAGCGGGCGATGTCATCGGCAAGGCCGATGACGCGGGACGACTTGATGCCCGGGGCCGGTTCCAGTTCATAGAGCGTGACGACCGGACCTGGGCGAACCTCGATGATCTCGCCGCGCACGCCGAAGTCCTCCAGCACTCCTTCCAGGATGCGGGCATTCTGTTCCAGGGCGTCGGCGGACAGGCCCGGAACCTTGCCGCCGGCCTTCGGTTCGGCCAGCAGCCTCAGGGGCGGCAGCTCGTATTCTTCCGGCGCGCCAAGGAAGGACGGCTGGGCTTCTTCCATTGCCCGTTTGCTTTGTTTCGGGCGCGGCGCCGGCGGAATGACCCGGCCCGCCGGTGCAGATTGGGCCGGGGCTTCCGGTTGGGCAGGTGCCTGGTCCGGCGGCGGTGCGATACCGACCGGAACGGCAGGCCGGCCGGAGACCGGACCCTTGTCGATCAGGAGTTCATCGGGCTCGAAGCTCTCGCCGTCCTCGTCGAAGGGCGGTTCGGCATAGGGATCTTCGTCGTCGTCGGGATGCTGGCCGCGCTCGTAGAATTCGTCGAGGCCGTCATCGTCCTCGGGCATCAGACGGCCGGTCAAAACCCGGCGGAAGGCCTTGAGGCGGCTGCCCTGCCGGCTGTCTTCGGGCTCGTAATCCGGTTCCAGCTCGTCGTCGTCCCAGGTTTCCTCGTCCTCCTGGGGCCGGGAGCGTTTGAAACCTGTCAGACGGCGCAGATGAGCGGCGGTCTGGAGACCGACATGCCCCATCTGGCCGACAAACGCACTTGCGAAGAGGGCAAGGCGGGATTCGCCTTCTTCCTCGTCCAGACCCAGATCTTCCTCGATCGACTTGCCGTGACCCTTTGCGGTTGGTGCGGGCTCCGTGCGTGGAGCCGGTGCACCGGCTTTGCCCAGCCAACCGGCAGCGGCCAGCAGGAAGAGAATGGCGGGAACACCAAGTCCGAGACCGCCGACAATGGTGGCTGCGCCACCGGTCATGTTGTCCGTGATGAGCGCCGGGAACCGGTGCACGTAATCACCGAAAAAGCCGCCAAGACCGGTTGGCAGCGGCCAGCTGTCGGGCACCGGCAGTGCGGCAAGCGCCCCGGCGGCAAGGCTCGAGCCGGCCAGCCAGTAGGCCAGGCGTTTGCGGCCGATCCCAAGCTCGTGTCCGGCGAGCAGCCGCCAGCCCCAGAGCACAAGCGGAACCAGGAACACGGCCGTGGCAAGGCCGATGGTCTGCATCAGGATGTCGGAAAGAATGGCGCCCGGTGTGCCGAGCGCGTTGCGCACGGGTTCGTCCGTGGCATGGTTGAGGCTCGGGTCGCTGACCGACCAGGTGGCAAGGCTTGCTGCCAGCATTGCGGCAAACGCTATGATGCCGAGACCGGCTGCCCCGACGAGGTTGCGCCGCAGAAACCGTTTGATCGGGCTCTCGGTGTCGAGCAGATCGACCGAGGCCCTGCGGCCGTTGCCGCGAGTTGCGCTGGCCCGCCTCATTCTGTCTCTCCCATCCAGTTTGCCAAACGTCGAAGGGCGATTTCTGCCTGCTCGAGCGGTGCCGCCAGGCTGATGCGGATATAGCTTTCGCCGGGATTGCTGCCGTCCGACTGGTCGGAGGCGAGGAAACGCCCGGGCAGCACCTTCAGGCCGGCATCGCGCCAAAGCGCCTTTGTGACCGATACCCCGTCGCCCCAGCGGCTGACATCCAGCCAGAGGAAAAACCCGGCTTCGGGCGTAACCGGTCCGAGGATCGGGCCGAGAATGCGTTCTGCGGCCGCGAATTTCTCATTGTAAAGACGCCGGTTCTCGATGACGTGGGCTTCGTCCTGGTAAGCGCGCACGGCGACAGCCTGTGCCGGGAGCGGAACCTGTGGCGCCGCCAGTCCGCGGAATTTTGCCCATCGTTTCAGGAACTCCGGATCGCCGGCGGCAAAGCCGCATCTGAGGCCGGCCAGGTTTGAGCGCTTGGAAAGGGAGTTCAGCACGACAATATTGGCAAAGCCGTCTTTCAGCGGCAGGGCCGCTTCCAGAATACCGGGAGGCGGTGTGTCGCGGTAGATTTCCGAATAGCATTCGTCGGCAAAGATGATGAACCGGTGCTTGCGGGCCAGTTTGATCAGGCGCTGCCAGTAGGCGATGTCGGCGACATAACCTTCCGGGTTGGTGGGCGATGCCACGTAGAAGGCAACGGTGCGGTCGAGCAGGTCATCGCTGAGACTGTCGAGATCGGGCAGGAAGTTGTTGCCCGCAACCGCATCCAGCAGAACGGCTTCGCCGTCTGCCACATGGGCTGCGGCGGCGTAGGTCTGGTAGAACGGGTTGGGCAGGATCACCGCCGGATGGTCCAGTCCCTTGTCCAGCTGGTCACGCGCGGCGATGGCACCGAAGGAAAGACCTTCACGGGACCCGTTGAGCGGGAGGACACCGTGATCTTCGTCGACGGCGCCTCCAAGATCGTATCTCTTGTCCAACCAGGCGGCGATGGCCTGCCGGAACTCCTGCGAGCCGTTGATCGGCGGGTATTTTCTAAATCCGGCCATGTTTTCCATCAGTACTTCGGCTGTAAACGACGGAATGGCATGCTGCGGCTCGCCGATTGTCATGATAATCGGGTCCAGACCTGCGGCCTCTCCTTCCAGGAGTTCGGCAAGGCGCTGAAACGGATTGGAACTCGGCAGAGAAACACCGCGCTGATAAGGCTTTGGGCTGGCAGTCATCTAGGATCCGGCAGTCGTGACGCATAACTTCGCGTTCACCCTATCGCCTGCATGGTAAATCTCTTATTAACCAAGCAGGCGAGGGGTGCTTTTCCTGATTGCAATTTGTGCTCGTGCCGGTCAGCCTGACCCCCATTGAGCGATGATCTGGAGCCGTCATGTGGACTTCCCTTCTTCGTGTTCAGCCTGTTTGGCTGATCGTGACCCTGTCTCTGATCCTGTTCCTGCTACCGCGTGCCGTGCTTGGCGATGTCACGATCAGGAGCCAGACCAATCTTTACGAGATTGGCGGTGGCACGGCGGAAGAGCTGATTAAGGAAATGGCTGAAAAAGGCCCACTCGACGCGCCCGGTGCGACCCGCCACTGGGCGCGCACGAATTGGCGGATATCCTGGCAATACCGATATGCCTATCGTGGCCAGACGTGTGTGATGACCGCAGTCTGGACTGAGCTGGACCTGGAATTCATCTATCCGCTCTGGACCCGGAAAACCGGCGCCTCCGCACACCTCAAATCGTCCTGGGGAGCGATGATGCGCGAACTGGAAGCCCATGAGCAGGGGCATGCGGACATGGCGATCGACATGGTGGAAGAGATTGACAGGACGCTTGAAGCCATGGAGTCCGACATCAGTTGCGAACGGCTCAATGCGGACGCGAGGCGGTTCGGGCAGGCCAAGCTGGCTGAGCTGCGGCAACAGGACATCGACTATGACCGGGAAACGCGCCATGGCGCCACCACCATTCCGCCCCTGCGCGATTAGACAATTGTTTTCATTCAGCTACAGTCCGGAATGGTGCAGATGCTGCACCATCTGGAGGATCACATTTGACTGAGCAGCCATTGACCGTCGTCTGTTTCGGCGATTCCCTGACCTGGGGCTTCAACCCGGCCGACAAGACCCGTTACGGGCATGATGTGCGCTGGACACGGCTGCTGCAAAAGGAACTCGGGCCGGATTTCCACGTGGTCGAGGAAGGCATCAACGGGCGCACCACCGTTTTTGAAGATCCGGTTCGCGGCGACAAGAACGGGCTGCAGCATCTGGCCGGTGTGCGCAAGACCCACATGCCAATCGACATCCTGATCATCATGCTGGGCTCGAACGACCTTCAGGACAGGTTTGGTCTGAGCGCCGACGCGATCGGCCTCGCTATGGGGCGGGTCCTGTTTGCCGCAACGCAGCCGACCGATGATGTCGAAGGCAGGGCGCCGAAGGTCCTCTTGATGTCACCACCGCCGCTGGGCGATTTCACCGGCAAGGAATATGCGGGCGTCTATTCGAATGCGCATGGCGGTGAACAGTCGAAGCGGTTGGCCGGCGTCTATGAGAGACTGGCGAAGGACTATGGCGTGGCGTTTTTCGACACGGGAACCGTGATTTCAGCCAGCCAGGTGGACGCCATTCACTTCGATGCTGAACCGCAGGCGGGTCTGGCAAAGGCGATTGCGCAACAGGTGCGGGCACTCGTTCAGGGCTGATCAGCCGTTCAATCGTTGCAACGCTTTTCTGATGCGAACCTTCACCGAGGCAGCGGTTTCCCTCGACAGCGCTTCACTCAATCTTCGACGCGTCGCCTGGTTTCTGCCCGGAAATCGCTCCGCCAGAACGCAGAGGGCATGCCAGGCCCAGGCACGAACAAAGGGCTTTTCCGACTTGAGGGAAGCCTCGACGAATTCCGATTGGAGCGCTTCGGAGTCATCCGGCAGATCGAGATGCTCCAGATACTGCAGGACATGCAGGCGTGTCTGCCAGTCCCCGGTATCGGCCACTTGAGAAATGTGTTGCTGCGCAAGTTCTTCTGAAGGCGCCACACCCCCACCGTCAAAATGATGTTTCAACAGCCAGGTCGCGCCGCGCTGGCATTCCTCAAGCGCGGCCATTCTTACCATCGAGTTCAGAAACTCAGGATTGCCGGCTTCATCATGAAACAGGCCTGTCAGGGATTTGGTGTCCTTTCCGTCCCATTGGGACAGGAAGCTGAAAAGCGTTTGGGTCATCAGTCAACCGTTCAGAAATCGACCGTCAGCCCCTTGATCTCCCAATCGTCGTAGCGGGTGGGTTCCAGCCCGCCCCGGCCATTGACCTCTTCCGCCATGCCTTTTTGACGCTCATCGATTTCCTTGCGGCGTTCTTCGGCTTCTTTCAGCGCGCGCTGGGCGGCCGGCGGCAGGTCCTCAAACCGCTTTTTCGGCGCGCTTTCCACGTCCGTTTTCAGGGAAGGGGCATCGCTCTGGCTGTAGGCGGCAGTCGGGGTCTTCGGGTCGTCCGTCATGGATCTCGGCTCATTCGGCATGAAAGGTTTGTCACCTATATAGGCTAAACTTGCCAAGAATGGCAGCAATCCCCATCTAGCTGACTGAAACGGGAGGCCAAAGGCGCCTCCGCATAGACAGCAAGATACAGGGACAGAAACGGAAACCGCGAGCGATGAACTACATTCGCACTGCAATGCTCCTGGCGGCCATGACCGCCTTGTTCATGGGGATCGGTTTCATGATCGGCGGACAGTCGGGCATGCTGATTGCCCTGCTCATTGCCGCGGCCATGAACCTGTTCAGCTACTGGAACGCCGACAAGATGGTGTTGCGCATGCATCATGCGCAGGAGGTGGACGAGCGATCGGCACCGGACCTTTACCGGATGATCCGGCAACTGGCGCAGAACGCCGATCTGCCGATGCCCAAGGTCTATATCATCAACAACCCGCAGCCGAACGCCTTTGCGACCGGCCGCAACCCGCAAAATGCGGCCGTTGCGGCAACGACCGGGCTTCTGGACATGCTGACGCCGGAAGAGGTTGCCGGCGTGATGGCCCATGAGCTGGCCCATGTGAAGAACCACGACACCCTGATCATGACGATCACGGCGACGATTGCCGGTGCGATCTCCATGCTGGCGAATTTCGCCTTCTTCTTTGGCGGAAACCGCAACAACCCGCTTGGGATTGTCGGCATGCTGCTGATGATGATCGTTGCGCCCATGGCAGCGATGGTGGTGCAGATGGCGATTTCGCGGACACGCGAATATGCCGCCGACCGCATGGGCGCCCAGATCTGCGGCGAACCCATGTGGCTGGCTTCGGCGCTGGCCAAGATTTCGGGCGGTGTTCAGCGCATCCATAATCCGGACGCGGAAAACAATCCGGCGACCGCGCATATGTTCATCATGAACCCGCTCTCGGGCGAGCGCATGGACAATCTGTTTTCCACGCACCCCAACACCCAGAACCGCATCGACGAGCTGCGCAAGCTGGCCGATGCAGGGCTCGGATCCGGTGGCGGCCGGTCCTTCGGCAGCCGGCAGAGCTCGCCCGCCGGGCCGTGGCAGGGGACAGGACGCACGACGTCGTCCGGCTCGCAGAACCGACCGAAGGGCCCCTGGGGCTGACCTGAGGGCCATCCGGCAAAAACCGCTTTGACCGAAGCCTCTTGAGCTTTAAACTGCACAGATTGCGCCGCAGCCGGAGCCCCGGACTGCGGCGCTTGGTTTTGAGACTGTCCGCACATGTCCGGACACCGACGAGATTGGAATGGCTTCGTGACCAGACGGCCGAACACCAAAAACAAACCCGGCAAGATGCCTTCAGAAGACACACAGGAAAAGCCGGGCTTTGCCGCGCGCAAGGTCGCAGCCGATATTCTCGGTAATGTCGTTCACAAGAAACGCCCTCTGGATGGCGAGCTCGATGTTGCTTCCGGTCACTCTGGTTTTCGGGCCTTGGCCGGCAATGATCGCGCGCTGGTTCGGGCCATTGTCGGGGCAGCCCTGCGGCACCGGGGTGAAATCCTGGAGATCCTGGAGCGTTTGCTCGACCGGCCGATCCCGGAAAAGACAGGCCGGGTGCAGGACATCCTTCATGTCGCCGTCAGCCAGATGCTTTATCTCGACATTCCCGACCGCGCTGCCGTGTCGCTTGCCGTCGACCATGCCGGTCTCGACCGGCGGGCGCGGCCCTACAAGGGCCTGGTCAATGGCGTCTTGCGCCGGCTCGGACGGGAGCGCGACGACATCACAGGGGACCTTGAACCGGATCTCCTGAACACGCCCGACTGGCTGATGGACAGCTGGTCTGAGGCCTATGGCACCGAAACCGCGCGCCAGATGTCTGCCGCACATCAGCAGGAGGCTGCGCTCGACCTGACGGTCAAGACGGACCCGGCCGGCTGGGCAGAAAAGCTCGAGGGTCAGGTCGTTGCCGCGGGCAGTGTCCGGCTCGCCAAAAAGGCGGCCGTCGAGACGCTGGAGGGATTTGAGGACGGCAGCTGGTGGGTTCAGGATGCCGCTGCTGCCTTGCCGGCGCGGCTACTGGGCGACGTTCAGGATCTCAACGTGGCGGATCTTTGCGCCGCGCCTGGTGGCAAGACCGCCCAGCTGGCGGCGGCCGGGGCCGAGGTGACGGCGGTCGATATCTCCAAGGGCCGTCTGAAACGGCTTGAAGAGAACATGACCCGGCTCGGGCTGACAGTTCGGACCGTTGCCTCCGATCTTCGCCAGTTTGAACCCGAAGCGCCGTTTGATGCGGTTTTGCTGGATGCCCCGTGCAGCGCCACCGGCACGATCCGCCGCCATCCGGATGTGCCCTGGATCAAGAAGCCTTATGACATTGAGAAGCTGAGCGAGATCCAGAAGGAGCTGCTGGACCGGGTGGTGGACTGGGTGCGACCGGGTGGCCTGATTGTGTATTGCACCTGTTCGCTTGAAGCCGCCGAGGGCGAGGCTCAGGCCGATGCTTTTATCGGCCGTCTGGGCGACAGGATCGCACCGGTTCCGGTCACTCCGGATGAGGTCGGGGGTCTTGCACACCTTGTTACAAATACCGGGTATCTGCGCTGCCTGCCCTGCCATGAAGCTGATAAAACACGAGAAAACACAGGTCTGGACGGATTTTTCGCCGCCAGATTCCGCCGTCTTTAACGCCGCATAAACCGTTCACTTGCAATGATTCTTTAAATGAAATGCTAACCTTAATGGTTCGTTCTCTCAGATTTTGAACCCGGAGAGTTCCCATAGACGCGTATAAACCATCAGTGTTGGGGATGGTTTGGTGAATATCGCAAGCCTGAGTGAAAGAAGCCGGATCTGGCGTCTTGTGGCCCTGCATGTTTGGCAACGCTCCCTGAAATGGATGCATGGCGGTCCCCTGTTCCGCATGCAGCCGTTTTCTGCTGTGCCCGCGCGTCTGCTGATTGCCCCCCAGGATCTGCGCACGGCCGACGCCACCAACGCGGCCGACATTTACGGGGGGCGGTTCCTGTTTTCAGGTCATCTGGTGGAAACTCAGGGGCGTTCGCCGTTCGAACTGAAGGCCGTTCACGAAGACTGGCAGCGCGAGTTGCACAGCTTTGGCTGGCTGCGTGACCTGAGAGCGTCCGACAGCCAGATCTCCCGCCAGAATGCCAGAGCCCTTGTCGAAGACTGGATCCGCTATTCCGGCCGCTGGCACGATATCGGCTGGGAAGCCTCGGTGGTGACCCGCCGGATCCTGTCCTGGCTCGCCCACTCCCCGTTTATCCTGCAGGATGGCGACCACGAGTTTTACCGTCGCTTCGTCAAGTCGCTGGCCCGGCAGGTGCGCTTCCTGCGCCAGACCATAAACGAGACCGAAGATGGTGTTGAACGGCTTCATGGCGCGCTGGCCATTGCGTCGGCCTGTATTTCCATGGCCGGACAGGGACGTTTCGCCCGCCAGAGTATCCGGCGGCTTGATCAGGAACTTGCCCGCCAGATCCTGCCGGATGGCGGGCATATCTCGAGAAATCCGAGAGCCCTGATCGACATTCTGGCCGATCTTCTGCCCGTCCGGCAGGCCTTCGTCGCCCAGGGGCTGGAAGTTCCGCCCGCCATGCTGCAATCGGTCGACCGGATGATGCCCCTCCTGCGGTTCTTCCGTCACGGCGACGGCGCTCTCGGCCATTTCAATGGTATGGGATCGACGCCAAGCGATCTGGTGGCCACGATCCTGGCCTATGACGACGCCCGCGGCGCGCCGCCGGTCAACGCGCCGCATTCCGGCTACCAGCGTTTGAGCGGCGGGAATTCGGTGGTGCTGATCGATACCGGTGCCGCACCCTCTGTCAATGTGTCCGGCGATGCGCACGCCGGGTGTCTTTCCTTCGAGTTTTCCTCCGGTGCCAACCGGATCGTGGTCAATTGCGGCGTGTCGCCGAAATCGAACGCGCTCTGGCGCAGGGTAAGCCGGTCGACCGCGGCCCATTCGACCGCGGTTGTCGAGGATACGTCGTCCTGCCGGTTCCTGTCTGACCGGCCATTTGGCCATATTCTGGGCGCACCCATCCTGTCCGGGCCGTCCAAGGTGCCCGTTGAGCGGGCCGACGATGCCGCAGGCAGCCAGGTGACCGCATCTCATGACGGTTATGCGGCCGAGTTTCGCGTCACACACCAGCGGGAGTTGCGCCTGGCAGGAGACGGCACGGTTCTGGATGGCGTCGATACGTTCAATGCGGTTGGTGCGGTCGATCCGGAGCATCGCTATGCGTTGCGCTTTCATTTGCATCCCGGATTGCGGGCCTCGCTGATCCGGGGCGGGTCCGCCGTGCTTCTCGTCTGCAGGGACGGCGAAGCCTGGGAATTCGACGCACCGGGCAATGAGGTCACGCTCGAAGAGAGCATCTACCTGTCCGATGTCTTTGGTCACCGCAAGGCGGACCAGATCGTGATCAACGGCTTGCTCCTGGAAACGCCCTCCGTCAGCTGGCAGTTCCGCAAGACGGCAACGGCGAAGCTCAGCCGGCGCGGAACCAGCGATTTCGACGAGGTCGAGGAGCTGCCGCTCGAAGAATAGGCACACCTCTCCCATAGGTGACCTTCCGATTTGCCCGAAAGCGTGCTAGGGCGACGCCAACTCTCCCAAGGCGTCCCCAATCGCGAGGCAACTTCATGGCCATTGTGTCCAAAGCCGTACCCGTTCCCGAACTCGTTCCCGTCAAGCGCGCGCTGCTTTCCGTCTTCGACAAGACCGGTCTGGTGGACTTCGCAAAAGCGCTTGCTGACCGAGGTGTCGAGCTGGTGTCGACCGGCGGGTCCTACAAGGCCCTGAAGGATGCGGGTCTCAAGGTGCTGGACATTTCCGAAGTGACCGGTTTTCCGGAAATCATGGACGGCCGGGTGAAAACCCTGCACCCGAACGTGCATGGCGGGTTGCTGGCCATCCGCGATGATGCCGACCACCAGAGTGCGATGGCGGATCACGGCATCACCGGGATCGATCTCTTCTGCGGCAATCTCTACCCGTTTGAGGAAGTGGTCGCGTCCGGCGCCGATTATGCTACCGGGATCGAGAACATCGACATTGGCGGGCCTGCGATGACCCGGGCAGCGGCCAAGAACCATGCCTATGTCACCGTCGTCACCGACCCGGGTGACTATGACACCGTGATTGCCGAACTGGATGCCAATAACGGCCAGGCACCGATTGCATTGCGCAAGAAACTGGCGCTGAAGGCCTTTGCCCGCACGGCGGCCTATGATGCGGCCGTGTCCAACTGGATGGCGGATCAGCTGGACGAGGCCACGCCGGCGCACCGGTCGGTTGGCGGTGCACTCGCCGAAGTCATGCGCTACGGCGAAAACCCGCATCAGACGGCGGGCTTTTACAAGACCGGGGAGAACCGTCCGGGTGTTGCAACGGCAACGCAACTCCAGGGCAAGACGCTTTCCTATAACAACATCAACGACACGGACGCGGCCTTCGAACTGGTCAGCGAGTTCGACCCGGCCCGCACCAGCGCCGTTGCCATCATCAAACACGCCAATCCTTGCGGTGTTGCCGAAGGGGCCAGCCTCAAGGAAGCCTACGAGCTGGCCCTGCGCTGCGACCCGGTGTCGGCCTTTGGCGGCATCGTGGCACTGAACCAGACGCTGGATGCGGCTGCTGCGGAGGAAATCGTCAAGATCTTCACCGAGGTGATCATTGCCCCGGATGCCGATGAAGCCGCCCGCGAGATCATCGCGGCGAAGAAAAACCTGCGCCTGCTGGTGACCGGTGGTCTTGCCGATGCCCGGGCCAGGGGGCTTTTTGTCAAGTCGGTCGCCGGCGGTCTGCTGGTCCAGTCGCGTGACAATGGTGTCGTCGATGATCTGGATCTGAAGGTTGTCACCAAGCGCGCACCAAGCGAGCAGGAACTGGCGGACCTGAAATTTGCGTTCCGCGTGGCCAAGCACGTCAAGTCCAACGCGATCGTCTACGCCAGGGATGGTGCGACTGTCGGTGTTGGCGCCGGCCAGATGAGCCGGGTGGATTCGGCCCGCATTGCGGCGCGCAAGGCGCTCGACGCAACCGAGGCGGCCGGACTGGCCGAACCGCTCACCAAGGGCTGCGTTGTGGCTTCCGACGCATTCTTCCCGTTTGCAGACGGTCTGCTGTCGGCCGCCGAAGCCGGTGCGACGGCGGTCATCCAGCCGGGCGGTTCCATGCGCGACGATGACGTGATTGCGGCGGCCGACGAAGCCGGCCTTGCCATGGTCATGACCGGGATGCGCCACTTCCGCCACTAAGCGCCTGAACCGGCTCTTGCGAAGGCCCTGGCTCCGACTGGATCCGGGGCCTTGTCGTTTGTGCAGAGCTTAGCAGTCTAATTGATTGCAATTATTGTAAAAACTGCGGAGCGTTCTTCAGAAAAGATTCACCCTTTGAAGACCTTGTTAACGCCCTCCCGTTAGTCTGCTGCAAGCTTCGACAGGTATTCGCCTGTCCATTTCTTGCGATTTTCGGAGAACATCGGTGTTTAAGAGAGCGAAGGTCACTACAAAGCTCATCGGCGCCAGTGCGGCGGCGCTAACCGTAGCCCTTGTGGTCGGTATCAGCTTTATCGGCTGGCAGGCCTCGAGCATCACGGGTGAAGTCGCCCGGACCGAGGCCGAGGCGGTTGCCCGTGAACAGGCCGAATTCGTGCAGCGTGGCCTGGAAAAAGGCCTGAAATCTGCACAGGCCCTGGCCAGCACGCTCAGCGGCATGAAAAAGGGCGGGGTTGCCGACCGTGAGGCCTGGAGCGCGGTGGTCGAGAATCTCGCCCTGACCAACAAGGATCTGTCAGGTGCCTGGGGCGTGATCGTCGACGATCAGCTCGATGGCAAGGACGCCGAGTTCAAGGGCAATGAAAAGTGGGCCGTGAACGGCGCCTGGCAGCCCTATTATTTCCGTAAGGGGGACGGCACCCTCGCCTACCGCTCGATTGAGGAAATCGCGATCGGTGACATGAACGATGCCGGTCAGCTCTGGTTCAACGGCGCGTTCGTACCCGGCAAGGACTATGTGACCGAGCCCTACAGCTGGGAAGCCGATGGCAAGACCGTGACCGGCGTTTCCTTCAGCATACCGATCAAGGATGGCGGCAAGACCATCGGTGTTGCCGGTGGCGACATTCTGCTGACACCGCTCTCTGAAGCCCTGGGTGCGCAAAAACCGCTCGACACCGGTTCCGTTCATCTGATGTCCCAGAACGGCGTCTGGATCGCGCATCCCGACCCGGCAGTGCTTGGCAAGGACTGGGCCGAAGGCCGGTCAGATGCCGACCTGGCCGTTCAGTCCGCCCTGCTGGAAGCTGTCAAAAACGGCAAGCCTTTCGCTTATGACGGCTATTCCAACACCCTTGGCACGGATGTGCACCGTATCGTCATGCCGGTGGAAATCACCGGAACAGACGCCAAGATGGCGGTGGTGGTGAATGTGCCGCTGGCGACGCTGAATGCAGCCTCCTCCCAGATCACGACGCTGATCATCGGCGTTGGCGTGGTGCTCCTTCTGGTGGTGGCGCTTTCGATCTATGTGGTTGGCAACACCATCGTGCGCCGTCCGCTGGAACGTGCCGTCGGCAGCATCCAGGCCCTGATTGACCGGCGGTATGACGAGCCGATCCATGACACGGAGCGGGCCGATGAAATCGGCGAGATCAGCAAGGCGCTGGAAGTTTTCCGCGACAAGGCGCGCCAGGCCGAAGCCCTGACCGCCGAACAGGAAGAGGCGCAGCGCCAGCAGCTGGCCCGCGCGGAGCGTATCAGCGAACTGTCGCAGAATTTCGACCGGCAGATCTCGGAACTGACCCAGATCGTCATGACCCAGGTGGAGGACCTGAACGCGGCGTCCGGCACGTTGACGGCGGGCGCCGACGACACAAGCGACAAGAGCACCGCTGTGGCGGCCGCCTCCGAAGAAGCCTCGTCCAACGTGGAAACGGTTGCCTCGGCCGCTGAAGAGCTGATGGCCTCCGTCGGTGAAATCTCCCGGCAGATGACACAGTCGACCGAGATTGCCTCCCATGCGGTGGATCAGGCCCAGTCGACCAACGCCAAGATCGAGGGGCTTGCGGAAGCGGCCAACCGGATCAGCGAAGTGGTCAAGCTGATCACCGACATTGCCGAACAGACCAACCTTCTGGCGCTGAATGCCACCATCGAGGCAGCACGCGCCGGGGAAGCCGGCAAGGGCTTTGCGGTTGTCGCGGCGGAAGTGAAGGAACTGGCCAACCAGACCGCCAAGGCGACCGAGGAAATCTCGCTGCAGATCCAGTCGGTGCAGACGGAAACCGCCGGTTCGGTCGAGGCGATCAAGGGCATCTCGGAAACCATCGAGAAGATGAACGAGATCTCCTCTTCCATCCAGAGTTCGGTGGAACAGCAGGGTCTTGCGACCGACGAGATCGCCCGCAACATCCAGGAAGCTTCCAACGGCACGCAGGAAGTGGCCCAGAACATCGTCAAGGTGGCGGCCTCGGCCGACGACACCGGCAATGCCGCCCGTCAGGTATCGGCTTCGGCCAACGTGCTTCAGACCGAAGCCAACCGGCTGAAACAGGAAGTCGAGGGTTTCCTCGCCAATGTCCGCCAGGTTGCCTGACACCTTCTGATCGAACGAAACAGAGAACGCGCCGGACATGTTCCGGCGCGTTTTTCTTTGCCGTCGGGATGGTTTAATCCGCTTCCCGTGTCCGGTGCACCGCCCGGACGGGCTTCAGGCCTGAAGCGACACCTTCGGGAATGAAGACCGGGCGCAGCACGCGCAGGCGGCTTTTCTGCCCGCCGGACGGCAGGCTCTGGAAGACGACTTTTTCCGCCTCCATCACCAGGATGCCGCCAAAGAGTGGCCAGATTCGGCGCCCGATGTTTTCCCAGGTCCGGGCGGCCTTCAGAACAGCGCGCTTGCTGGACGGTGGCATGAACAGGGCTTCCCGGTCGTCCAGAACGTTGAACTGACAGCTTTTCAGCAGATCCTTCATCTGCCGGCTGGAATAGGGCCGGCCATAGCCGAAGGGCGACAGCTCGGATCGTGCCCAGAGACCACGCCGGTTGGGAATGACGGTGATCAGGCGCCCACCTGGAGCCAGCACGCGCCAGGCTTCGCGAAGGACTGCCGCCGGGTCCGAACAGTGATCGAGCGCGTGCACCATCATCACCCGGTCGAAATAGGCATCGGGAAAGGGCAGATCCGTGTCTTCCACGAGCGCGCAGGCGCTGTCGCGCTCCCTTGGCCAGGCAACGGCGCCCTGGGGGGCCGGCATGGCCGCGATCGCCCGTTCCGCGCTGTCCATGTAAGGACGCATGAACGGGCCGGCATAGCCGATGCCGAGCAGGCTCTTGCCGGCCATGTCCGGCCACATGTTGCCGATGGGAGCGCCGATCAGACTGCGCAACAGCTGGCCGAGCGGTAAATCGTAAAAGGCGCGCAGATGGACGACGTCGAGATACATTCAGCCTGGCTCGGTGTGGTTCAGGGGCGGTTCCTGATCGCCGCGATTGAACATGGAACCGGCGCCAAGCGCAAGATCTCATGCCTTGCTCTTGAATGTGCGCTTTGCCACTTTACGTTTCAACCAGCCAGTCCTCGAAAGGAGCCCGCCATGGCCTTGCGCGACACAACCGAAATCCATCAGTTCACCTGCCTCGACGACAATTTCGGCGTGCTGGTGCATGATACGGAGACCGGCACAACGATCGGCATCGACGTGCCGCATGCCGTTGCCTATGAACAGGCTCTGGAGCAGACGGGCTGGACGCTCAGCCACATTCTGATCACCCACCATCACTGGGATCATGTTCAGGGCCTGGGCGAGCTCAAGCAGAAAACCGGCGCCACCGTCATCGGACCCGAGCGGTCACGCCAAAAGATTGCCGAGTTGGACCGCACCGTCGAAGACGATGATGATGTCCTGTGCGGCCCCTATGAAATCAAGGCGATTGCAACGCCCGGACACACGCTCGATCAGATCTCCTGGTACATTCCGTCGATTTCCATGGCTCATACAGGCGACACCCTGTTCTCGCTCGGTTGCGGCCGGGTGTTTGAGGGGGACAAGGAGATGATGTGGTCATCGCTGTCGAAGCTGATCCGGAAACTGCCGGACGACACGGTGATCTATTGCGGCCATGAATATACCGAGGCCAATGCCCGATTTGCCCTGACGATCGAACCGGACAATGCCGAGCTGAAAGCCCGTGCGGACGAGGTCATGGCCCTTCGTGCCAGACGGGCACCGACCCTGCCGACCACGATGGCGGTCGAGAAAGCGACCAACCCTTTCCTGCGTGCCGGCGAAGCGTCGGTTGCCGCCGCCCTCGGCATGGAAGGCAGATCCGCGACGGAGATCTTTACCGAGATCCGGACCCGCAAGGATAATGCCTGAGCGATAATCCTTCAGCATTTCCACGTGGGAAATTCACGGATTCTGAAGTGAAAGCCTTAAATCCATCGGGTTTTGCCCCCATATGCACGTGTATCGTGATCATGAAGGGGCAAAATCCATGACACCTGCCAGTTCCGAAGCCCATTTATCCCGCTCTGCGGAGCAACGTGCAAAGGACGTGGTTCACCGTATCGTCAGCCAGGCCGAGGCCATTCCGGTGCATCACGGCGGTGGTCACAAGCTGGATATGCAGGTGCTTTACGAGGAAGTGGTTGCCGCCTTGCGCGAAACCATTGATGATCTGGCTTTCTGTTCCGGGTCCAAGCCGTCCTGATCGGCCGCCCGGGCTTGACTTGTCCAGATTGAAGCCGGGGTAAAGGATGACCGTTTCCCAGGACCTGACGGCAGATCAGGTCGTTTCCCTCCTGAACATGCAGCCGCATCCCGAAGGTGGACACTATGTCGAAACCTTCCGGGATCCCGTCACGGACGAGAGCGGGCGGGCCGCATCGACACTGATCTATTTCCTGCTTCCGGAAGGTGTTCTGTCACGCTGGCACAAGGTGGATGCGGTGGAGACCTGGCACTGGTATGCGGGGGCGCCCCTGGAACTGTCGATAAGTTCCGATAGCGGCCCGAAAGAAGTGCTGACACTTGGCAGCGACCTTCTGGCAGGACAGCGCCCGCAGGGCATTGTGCCGCGCGACGGCTGGCAACAGGCACGTTCGCTCGGTGCCTGGACGCTGGTCGGCTGCACCGTGGCGCCCGGATTTCAGTTCGAAGGGTTTGTCATGGCGGCGGAGGGCTGGGAGCCGGGACAGTGATCAAGCTCCTGTTCCAGAAGCGCATCTTCATCGGCTATGTGGCCAGCGCGCTGGCGGCCAGTTTCACGCTTCATCTCACGCTCAACAGTGTGTCAGGCGGCGGTGGTGGCCTGAGCGTGAACATGGTCGTCTATCTGTTTCTGCTGGTGTTCGTGACGCTCTATACGGTCGTGCCGTCGCTTCTTTTCATTGCCTTTTGCGAAAAGCGGACAATCCGCAGCGCCCCTTCCTACATGCTCTTTTCGGCAATCCTGGCGTTTGCCGGCCTGCCTGTCATCCTGATGAGCATCGACTGGGAAATCTTCAAGACCGCCATGTTCTGCATCCCGGCGGGGCTCGTCTCCGGTCTGGTCTACTGGTATTTCGCCGGGCGCCATGCAGGTGACGATGCAAGGCTGCTCAAGGCCCAGATCGAGGCGTTTGACTGACAAGATGATTTGTACAGCCGGCAGCTTCTAGGCCAAACCTGCAATCGCGCTGGCAAAATCCTTCGCCGAAAACGGCTCCAGATCCTCAACACCCTCACCGACCCCGATGAAATGAACGGGCAGGCCGTGTTTGGCGGCAATCGCCACCAGGATGCCGCCGCGGGCGGTGCCGTCGAGCTTGGTCATGACAAGGCCGGTGACGCCGGCAACCTTGCCGAAGATCTCGACCTGGTTGAGCGCGTTCTGACCCGTTGTGGCGTCCAGGGTCAGGAGAACCGTGTGCGGCGCATCGGGATCGTGTTTCTTGATCACGCGGATGACCTTTTCCAGTTCATCCATCAGCTCGGCCTTGTTCTGCAACCGGCCGGCGGTATCGATCAGAAGAACGTCGACGTCCTGTTCCCTGGCAGCCTTCATGGCGTCGAAGGCAAGGCCGGCGGCATCGGCACCGGTGTCGCGGGCGATGACCTCGGCACCTGTACGCTCGCCCCAGATCTTCAGCTGCTCGACGGCTGCCGCGCGGAACGTGTCACCGGCTGCCAGCATCACCGATTTGCCCTCGGAGCGCAGTTTCTGGCTGAGCTTGCCGATGGTGGTGGTCTTGCCGGTGCCGTTGACGCCGACCATCAGCACCACATGCGGCTTCTTGCCGGTGTCGAGATTGAGCGGATGCGCGACCGGTTCCAGGACCTTTTCGACCTCTTCGGAGAGGATCTCGCGAACTTCCTCCGGCGAGATCTCCTTGTTGTAGCGCCCGTCGGAGAGCCGGTCCGTAATCGCCATGGCCGTGTCGACGCCGAGATCGGCCTGGATCAGGATATCCTCCAGCTCCTCCAGCATGGTGGCATCAAGCTTGCGCTTGGTGAAGATCGAGGTAATGCCTTCGGTCAGGGAGGCAGACGAGCGCGACAGGCCGCTCTTGAGGCGCTGGAACCAGGACTGTTTCGGTTCTTCCGCTGCCGGCTCGGGCTCGATCGGCGGTTCGATCACCGGGTCCGTTTCGGCATCCATGGACACGTCTGTCGGAAGAATGTCTCCGGGCAACGGATCATTGAGTGCAGGGATATCCGGTCCGAGCGGCAGCCCCGCTTCCAGCGGCATTGCCTCGAACGGTTCGTTCAGCGCGGCAACCGGACGGACTTCCATTTCGGTGTCGAGGGTGGGGTCGTCCTTGGCAGGCTCTTCAGCGGGAGCTTCGGGAACTGCTGCCGTATCCGGTTCGACCTGCTCTTCCGGCTTGTCCTTGCCGCCGAACAGCCGTCCCAGAAACCCGCGTTTTTTCTCGCTCATGAACCTGCCTTTAAAATCTGCCCATCATCGTGTCCCGCCGCTGCCGGCGAGACTTCAATTCAAAATCTCATCCTGCAGAAGCGCATGGCGCTGTTCTGGCGGATGGCGGTGTTTCCGGTTGAGGCCTTCGTCGACGCCTGCCACCAACAAGCGACATCGGTAGCGCCCTTCACGCGGCCCTGGAAAGCGCTTCGCCCAACAGATGGCGACCGGTATGGCCGATAATTCTCGTTTCGACAATCTCTCCGGCGCTGCCGCCGGTCAATTCGACCTGCGTGAACTGTTCGGTTCGTCCCAGGCCTTCCTTTTCAATCAACACCGGCCGGATCTTGCCGACTTCCGCCGACAGATGCGCAGCCAGCGCCTCGGCACCCTTGGCGCGAAGCCGGGCGCCACGGTCCTTGACCACGTTGCGCGGCAGTTGCGGCATGCGCGCCGCCGGGGTGCCCGGGCGCGGCGAGAACGGAAAGACATGCAAATGGGTCAGACCGCAATCGTCGACGATCTTCAGCGAGTTCTCGAACATTTCGTCGGTTTCGGTCGGGAAACCGGCAATGATGTCGGCCCCGAAAACCACATCGGGGCGCATGCGCCGGACTTCATCGCAGAAGCGGATCGTGTCGGCTCGCAGGTGCCGACGTTTCATGCGTTTCAGGATCATGTCGTCACCGGCCTGGAGCGACAGGTGGAAATGCGGCATCAGCCGTTCATCCTCGGCAATGACCCGCATCAGGTCGTCATCCGCCTCGATGGAGTCGATCGAGGAAAGACGCAGCCGTTTCAGCTCTGGAACAACTTTCAGGATTTTCGCGGTCAGTGTGCCGAGCTTCGGCGTGCCCGGCAGGTCCGCACCGTAAGAGGTGATGTCGACGCCGGTCAGGACGATCTCGTTGTAGCCGTTGGCGACGAGACGCTTGATCTGGTCGGTGACGACGCCCATCGGAACGGAGCGGGAATTGCCACGGCCATAGGGGATGATGCAGAAGGTGCAGCGGTGGTCGCAGCCGTTCTGGACCTGGACAAAGGCCCTTGCGCGGCCGGTCAGACCGTCAATCAGGTGACCGGCGGTCTCCTCGACACTCATGATGTCGTTGACGCGCACCTTCTCGGTTTCCGAGATGCCGAAGGCCGCGACGTCCGAATAGGACTTGCGCTCCAGCTTTTCGGTGTTGCCGAGCACCAGATCGACTTCCTCCATGGACGAGAAGGTTTCGGTTTCCGTCTGTGCGGCACAGCCGGTCACGATGACGCGCGCATCCGGATTGTCGCGCTTGGCCTTGCGCACGGCCTGGCGGGCCTGACGGACAGCCTCGTTGGTGACGGCACAGGTGTTGATCAGGATGGCGTCCTTGAGGCCGGCAGCCTCCGCCTCGCGCTTCATCACCTCCGACTCGTAGGAATTGAGCCGGCAGCCGAATGTAACGACATCGACGCTCATGACGCTGCCCCGGCCTCACCGGTCTGGTCACCGCTTGCCGTCTTGCGCCAGGAAAGCGTTTCCAGGTCAACCTCGCCCTCGAATTCGACTTCCGTCAGCCCGGTCATCAGCACGTGGCCATCGCTTTCGCGCCATTCGATGCCGATCGGGCCACCGGGCAGATGGATGGTGGTCTTGCGGCCGGTCTTGCCGTCGCGCGCTGCCGCCACGCCAACCGCGCAGGCGGCCGTGCCGCAGGCGAGGGTCAGGCCGACACCGCGTTCCCAGACCTTCACGCGGATCTGGTCCTCGGCAAAGATATGTGCCAGCGAAATATTGGCGCATTCGGGAAAGATCGGGTGGGTTTCCAGCAGCGGACCGATCCGCTCCAGCTCATAGGCTTCGACATCGTCGACCCAGAAGATCGCGTGCGGGTTGCCCATGTTGACGGCGGCCGGCGTGTGCAGGATCGGATCGTCGATCGGGCCGATCTGTAATTCGATGGCGCGCGTGTCGGCAAATTCCTCGGCCAGCGGGATTTCGTCCCAGTTGAGCCGCGGGGTACCCATGTCGACGGTGACCGTGCGCGGGCCTTCAGCGTCAAAGGCATGCAGCAGGCCGGCGCCGGTCTCGATGGTCACAAGCTCCTTGCCGGCCTCTTCCATGAGCAGGCGTCCAATGCAGCGTGTGGCGTTGCCACAGGCATCAACTTCGCCGCCATTCTGGTTGTGGATGCGCATGAAGGCGTCAACGCCGAGGGAAGACCGCTCCACGGTGATCATCTGGTCGAAGCCGATGCCTGTGTCCCGGTCTCCCAGGGCGGCAATCACGTCACGGCCGAGGCGCAGCGGCTTTTCGCGCGCGTCCCAGACCACAAAATCGTTGCCGAGGCCATTCATCTTCAAAAAGGGTCTGGTTTCAGACGCCATACCGGGTGCACTTCTTCGCTTGAGCTTGAGGAAACGGACCGCCAACTTGCGGACAACTGCCCCTATATGGCGGAAATCACCGCAAATTACCAGTGGGGCAAGTGGTCAAGTCAGATATGCGTAAACGTCAAGATTGACCCTTGCTCCGCGTCTCCGTCATTGCAGGGCTTGACCCTGCAAAACGATCATCCGGTATTTGAACGTTCAGCATCGGAATGGATGCCATGGTCGAGCCGTGGCATGACGACGGGGGGCGGGGAACCGACTGTTTTTCAGTTTTTCCGGTCTTGCTGCCGCGGGCATCAAATCGCGAGGACACCGGGCTGGTTTCAAAGCCTGTCCGCATTGAACGTGTCGCAGGCTTGCAGCGTGCCTGCCTCGAAGCCCCGGCGGAACCAGCGGGCGCGTTGGGCAGAAGTGCCGTGGTTGAAGCTTTCGGGCACCACATAGCCCTGCGCCTGACGCTGGAGCGTGTCGTCGCCGATGCGGCTGGCGGCATTGAGAGCCTCTTCGATGTCACCATCTTCGACAAAACCCCGCTGACGTGCCGCATAATGTGCCCAGATGCCGGCGAAACAGTCGGCCTGCAGCTCCACGCGAACAGACAGCGCGTTGCCTTCCGCCTTGCTCAAGGAGCGTTTGGCCTTGTGAAACTCCGGCAGGATGCCGAGCACGTTCTGAATGTGGTGTCCGACCTCATGGGCCAGCACATAGGCCTGGGCAAAATCACCCGGTGCGTTCAGCTGGGCGGCGAGCTGCTGGTAGAAGGAAAGATCGATATAGAGCTTACTGTCGGCGCCGCAATAAAACGGACCTGTGGCGGAACTTGCAAAGCCGCAGGCAGACGACACCGAGCCGGAGAACAACACCAGCGTCGGCTCCGGATAGGTGCCGCCGCCTTCCCTGAAGATATCGCCCCAGGTGTTTTCCGTGTCTGCCAGGATCACCGAGACAAATTCCGCGGTTTCGTCATCGGCGGTGCTGCGCGACTGTCCATCCTGATAGGAGGTCGTTTCGAAACCGCCCTGGCCGCCATCCAGTTGCGCCAGCAGGGTCAACGGATTGATCCCGGTCAGCCAGGCAATGCCGACCACAACAAGAATACCGGTCAGACCTAGTCCACCGCCGGTGCGCACCCGCCGTCTCGATCCAGTGCCTCGGCCACGTGAGCGGCGGTCGTCAATATTGCTGCTGCCGCGGCGGCCTTTCCAACGCATGACGCGCATTCCTTCTTCAGGGGTTTGTCCGGGACCACCAGACAGGATTGCACGGTTTCATGCAATCCGGCGCTGAACTTCCGGCAGGCACGCATGCCGTCTCCCGCGAGAATTGGCGGCACTGATCACGAAAGTTCACGGGAATGTGATCCCCGTTACAGAGCGGGCGGTCTCGCGCGCTTAAACTCCTGGTCGTGGGGCGCATACAAAAGGATTTTGCAGATGCCCGACGTGAATGCACAGCAGGCGCAGCGCCTGATCAATTTCGCGACCCAGAGACTGGGGCGCGTTGAAGGCAATGGCGAGTGCTGGACGCTGGTGAACAACGGCTTTCAGCATGTCGGCTTCGACAAGCCGGCGTCCACCTATGTCTGGGGGCGCGTGGTTGCCAACCTGTCCGATGCCCAGCCCGGCGACGTGTTTCAGTTCCGCCGGTTCGAGGTCACCAGGCGCGTCACCCAGCCTGACGGCAGCTGGGAAGAGCAGACCATCTCGCGCGGTGCCCCGCGGCACACGACGATCCTGGAAAGCCTCAATGGCAACATGGCGACCTTCCTGGAAAGCAACGTCACCGACGACCAGACCGTGAAACGCAACGATTTCGGGGTTCGAACCGCTACCACCACCGATGATGCCGGTGTCAGAACCGCAATCACGGTCAGCGGCAGTTTCATTATCTATCGGCCGCAGGTGGCCGCGACGCCCTAGGACCGGTCACACCCGGCCCATGTGTACCCATTCAGGCGTGGATCACCATTTCTGCGCCTGAGCCGATTGTCGAGAGAATAAGACGCATGTGCTCCGGCGCGACGGCGACGCAGCCCTCCGTCGGCCGGTAGTCTTCCCTCGCGATATGAAAAAAAATCGCGCTGCCCTTGCCCGGAACAGCCGGAGCGATGTTGCAGTCGAGCACCACGACGATGTCGTAGAGCCTGTCCTGCCGCCACATGACTTCATGGCTGGCGGGAAAGGGCAGGTCGATCGGACGGTTGTATCGAGGGTGACCGGGGTCGTCGCACCAGCCTGCTGCGGGGGACAGAGGTTCCAGCGGCAACCGGGTTGCGGGCGGTAACCCACGGTCCGGGCGGTAATAGACATGCAACAGGGCGAAGCGGCCCGCCGGCGTCGCGCCGTCGCCTTCCCGCTTGCGCACGACGATCCCCGATCGGCCGAGTGCACACGGAACCGTGATCTCTCCCAGGCGCAACAGGCCTTTCCTCCGGTCGCGGGTCAGAGCGCGAACTTCCAGCGTCTCTGCGGGTTTTTTTGTGCCGGTCATGCGATCTGTGTCTCTTTTGGCCATCTTCTTCGAAGATCTTGATAAACCAGCTCTAAACCCCGCGTGAAGAAGATTTGACGCGGGGACGCTTGTGCGGTGAGAATTTGACACGCACATAGGGGCAGGAACACGCTTGTGTCCGAAGCACAAGTTGACGTGATCACTTTAGGTATTTGGCGAGGAACGCATAAATGACCGCCCGCACGATCTTGATTGTCGATGACGATAACGAACTCCGCGAAGCTCTGGTCGAGCAGCTCTCTCTTTATGACGAGTTCGAAACGCTCCAGGCGGATTCGGCGACCTCCGGCATTGCCATGGCCAAGGAAGAGCATGTCGACCTGCTGCTGATGGATGTCGGCCTGCCGGATATCGACGGCCGCGAAGCGGTCAAGCTGCTGCGCAAGAGTGGCTTCAAGGCGCCGATCATCATGCTGACCGGGCATGACGGCGACAGCGACACCATCCTCGGCCTCGAGGCCGGTGCCAATGACTACGTCACCAAGCCGTTCAAGTTCGCTGTTCTTCTGGCCCGTGTCCGCGCCCATTTGCGCCAGCACGAACAAAGTGAAGATGCGACCTTCGCCATTGGCCGCTATTCCTTCCGCCCGGCCGCCAAGGTGATGCAGGACGATGCCGGCTCCAAGGTGCGCCTCACCGAAAAGGAAACCTCGATCCTGAAGTTTCTTTATCGGGCCGGTGAAAAACCCGTGACCCGCGATGTGCTGCTGCACGAGGTCTGGGGCTACAATTCCGGCGTTACCACGCACACGCTGGAGACCCATATCTACCGTCTGCGGCAGAAAATCGAGCGGGACCCGTCCAATGCGGAGCTTCTTGTCACAGAAGCCGGTGGATATAAGCTTGTGCCGTAACAGGTAATCAGCGTAAATCTTGGGCATGAGCCTTGCCCAAGATATTGCGATTCTCAAACGAATCCCGATGCTTTCGGACTTTCAGGACGATCAGCTGCGCCTGCTCGCCTTCAGTGCCGAAAGCATGGATTACAGCCGCGGTCAGCGCCTGTTCGATCAGGGCGATCGCGCAGACGGCGGTCTCGTGATCACCGATGGTACGGTCAGCCTGCAGACCAAGGGTGCCGACGGCTTTGAGGAAATCGAGCAGGTCGGTCAGGGAACGCTTCTGGGCGAGACGGCGCTGCTGACGGAAAACAAACGTCCCTGCCGAGCCGAGGCAATCGATGCCGTACGCATCATCCGCATTCGCCGGGCGCTCTTCAAACGCATGATCCAGGAATATCCGGAACTGGCGCAGCGCATGCTGGACCAGCGTGTCAGCCGCTTCCGGTATACGGTTTCTGCCTTGAAGCCCGTCGGCGAAAAGATGGCCGAACTGGAACAGCTCAATGCCGAGCGCCGGGTCAAGGACGACGAGCGGCAGTCCTAGGGGGCTGGCCCCGGGCCTTGGCACAACGTCTTTCAGTTCGATGGCGGATATCCGCACGACGCCAAGCGAAGATCCGGGATCCTGGAGTCAGCGGCAGCTGTCGGCTCGGCAAACAAGAACCGATGATTGTGCTGGCTCCTCGCTTGCGCGGAAGTGTGGCCGGGAAACGAAACTGCGCTAGGCCCGCTTCGGACGCAGTCTGGGCAAGACGAAGCCGGCCGCCTGCTGCAAGAGCGCGACAGTTGCAACACCAAACCCGGTGATCCCGACCCAGACGGCCGGGCGGATGGTGAGCGAGATGTCGAAATTCGCCCAGAAGACCCTGTCCGCCGGAATGCCCGTGGCAAGCGCATACCAGGCATATTCAACGCCTGCGGCGGCCGCGGTGGCGGCGAGGGCGCATCCGGCCAGAACAAGCGGGTTGGCCAGGTTCAGGCCGATCTTTGACGCGAGCCGGTAGACCATCAGCAACAGGAACAGGCCTGCCATCAGCGTCGGTTCGCTGACATCGGATTTCGATTGCAGGAAAAAGTGCACCAGAGCCAGTCCGGCCAGGAGATAGACGAGACTGTGCAGGCGATGCCAGTTTCGGCCGAGTTTGCGGATTGCCGTGTCGAAAGAGGTGGCGCCAAGGACCGCGAAGCCGACCAGCGCCGTGAAGCCGATGGTCAGGTAGACCCTTGCCAGGATTTCAGAAGCGACTTTCGACAGGTTCCACTGCTCTTCGGCCGCATAGAGGCCGAGATGAAGCAGCGCATAGGCAAGCACAGAAAGGCCGAGCATGCGCCGGAGACCGATGAGACGGTTCCACGAGAGGATCCGCCGCAGCGGGGTGATGGCCAGACTGATCATCAGGAACCGAACCGCCCAGGTGCCGCTGGCATGAAGGGCGGCTTCAAAGGGCTCGGCAAGCACCGGCCCGAAGGCCAGGTCGTAGAAGATCCGGGCTCCCGGCACGAGAAGCCCTATGAAAACCACAAGGCGCAACCAGGACAGCTGACCGCGGTGATCGGTCCAGGGGGCGAAACGGAGTGCACTCAACTTTTGCATGTCAGCGGGTTTACCAAACAGCACCTGAAACTTCAGCCAACGAGTTTTCAAGCTTATGTGAGAGCTTAGCGACCGGTACATGCGATCCTGGCCGATCTGGCCTCACGCCGTCTTCAGGGGCCGGTTCGAACGCTAATCCAGGCCGATATATTTTTGCATGATCCCGTTGATCGTTCCATCGGCCTTGAGCTGCCGGATTACGGCATCATATCTCTCGGCAAGCCCTTCAATATCCGGGTAGCTCGAGTTCTTCGAAAAGACGTTGAAATAGGGTTTGGTCTTGATCGGTTTGGGAAGTGGATAGACCTGATCGAGCTGACCGGACTGCTTGAGGTCATACAGCGTGTTGATCGTGTTCAAGGGAACAGCATCAAATCTCCTGGCGAGCAGCTTGCCGATCTGAAGGTCGTTCGTTGCGGCCACATCAAAGTTCAGCCCGGCGTTCAGGAACTCTTCCGTGTAGGAAATGTCGCGCGTGATGCCAATCAGCAAGCCATCGAGATCCGCAAGCGTGTCAAATTTGATCCGGTCCTTGTCTTCCGACCGGATAAACAGGTTCCAGCTGATATCGACATAGGATTCAGTCGGATAGATCAGGTACTGTTCGCGCTCTGCATTTTTCGAGAAGACAAGCAGCATGTCTGCGCGGCCGTTACGGGCTTCCTGCTGAATGCGGGCGTCTGACGTGATGAATTCGACCTGGTAGGAAACACCCAGACGCTCAAAGACGGCATCTATGACCTCGATGTCGATGCCTTTCGGGATCCCATTGTCCTCGAACTTGAAAGGAGCTTGTGGATTGGCGATGACGATCAGATCGCGCTCCTGAGCAGAGGCTCCTGCCGAAAACATCAACGCGGCAAATGCCAATATAGTAATCATGCCAATAAAAGGTGATTTCGCTGTTTTTAAAGCCGAATTCATCTCAGGGTCCTGCAGACTTGTTGAGAGTGAGTGCTATAGGCGCAGCAGGCATCGTCAATGATTATCAAGAATAATAGTTATCAAAGCCCTGATCCAAGCGATTATGAAATGCTTGAGCGGGAGGGGTGTACTTAGGGAAAGTCGATATTCCGAGGTCAAAAACAAAAAAGCATGCCGCCCGTTTGTCCTGGTGGCATGCTTCTCAAGTGGAATGCTCCGCAGAGCGAAGATCTTAGACCCAGGGGCGGTCGTTGCCCATCTGGCCCTCGAACGAGTCGATCTGCTCGGATTTTGCCATGGTCAGGCCGATATCATCGAGGCCGTTGATCAGGCAGTGTTTGCGGAAGTGGTCGATCTTGAAGGCAATGTCACCGCTTTCCAGGCCCTGGATTTCCTGGTTTTCCAGGTCGATCGTGAGCGTGAAGTTGGACCCGCGCTCGGCTGCGTGCAGCAGGGTTTCCAGCTCGTCTTCGGACACCTCGATCGGCAGGATGCCGTTCTTGAAGCAGTTGTTGTAGAAGATGTCGGCAAAGCTGGTGGAGATCACGCAGCGGATGCCGAAATCGAGCAGAGCCCAGGGCGCATGTTCACGGGAAGAGCCGCAGCCGAAATTGTCGCCGGCGATCAGGATCCTGGCGTCGCGATAGGCGGCCTTGTTCAGGATGAAGTCGGCGTTTTCCGAGCCATCGTCATTGGTGCGCATTTCGTGAAACAGCGCCGTGCCGAGGCCGGTGCGCTTGATCGTCTTCAGGAACTGCTTCGGAATGATCATGTCGGTGTCGATGTTGACGATCGGCAACGGGGCCGCGACACCGGTCAGGGTTTCGAATTTTTCCATTTTTCTCTCCCGAAATGGTGGATCAAGCCGCGAGGCTTGTGCTCTGGTCGACACCGAGCATCAGATTGAGGTTCTGAACGGCGGCACCGGAAGCACCCTTGCCCAGATTGTCATAGACACCGATGATCACGGCCTGGGCGCGTGCGTCGTTGGCAAAGACGTGCAGGCGCAGCGTGTTGGTGTCGTTGAGGTCTTGCGGATCGAGGCTGTCGGCGCGTTCCAGGGCTTCCAGGGGAGCCACCTCGACAAAACCGTTGGCAGTCGCCGCGAAATGGTCCGCCAGGGCCGTGTGCAGCTGTTCGCCGGTCGGCACCTTGTCGAGGCCGGCCAGGTTCAGCGGCACGACCGTCAGCATGCCCTTGTAGTAGTTGCCGACGGACGGCGTGAACAGCGGTGCCTGGTCCAGCAGCGCGTATTCGGTCATTTCCGGCAGGTGCTTGTGATTGAAGCCGAGCGCATAGGGCGCGAAAACGTTGGCCGCGTTACCGGCGGCCTCGTAATCGGCGATCATGCCCTTGCCGCCACCGGAATAGCCCGAAACGCCGTTATAGGTGAAATTGAAGCCGGCCGGCAGCAGGCCCGCGGCAATCAGCGGCCGCACGGAGGCAATCAGGCCCTGCGGCCAGCACCCCGGGTTGGCGACCCGCATGGCGGCCGCAATGACATCGCCCTGGTCGGCATCCATTTCGGCAAAGCCGTAGGCCCAGCCGTCCGCTACGCGATGCGCGCTGGACGCATCGATCACGCGGGTCGTGTCGTTCTCGATCAGGGCAACGCTTTCCTTCGCGGCCGCATCGGGCAGGCACAGGATCGCGACATCGGCCTTGTTGAGGAAATCGGCGCGGGCGGCCGGGTCCTTCCGGCTTTCCTCCGGAATGGAGATCAGCTCCAGGTCACGGCGCATGGCGAGGCGCTCGCGGATCTGCAGACCCGTCGTACCGGCTTCACCATCAATAAACACGCGCGCGACCATAGCCCGCTCCTCTCCTCAGTTTGCGAGTGAATTTCGACAGGGTCATACACCCAAACCACGGCGTTGTCACCGCCGGGGCAGGCGTCAAGAGCTCAACGGGCCCTTGAGTGATACTCATCATTCGGGCGCATGTCGGACGCGGCCGCGACCCGGTTGGACATGTTGAAGAACGCTGCTACCGAGGCAATGTCCCAGATGTCCCGGTCGGAAAAGCCCACATCGCGCAGCGCCTGCCGGTCGCTTTCCAGAATTTCCGCCGGCTTTTCCGTCAGCTTGATGGAGAAGTCCAGCATCGCCCTTTGCCGGTCGGTGAGATCCGCCACGCGGTAGTTCATCACCATCAGCTCTCCGAGCACAGGATCACCTGAAAGTTCCCGCACGGCTGCACCGTGGGCCGTCAGGCAGTAAAAACAGCGGTTGACCGCAGATACCGCAACGGCAATCATCTCCCTCTCAAGCTTGCTGAGGCCGCACTCGGCCAGCATGAGGTCGTTATACATGTCGGTGAAGGCACGCAGCTTCGTTTCGTCGAAGGCGTAGGCCTGGAGCACATTGGGCACCAGACCCAGTTTCTCCTCGCACAAGGCGAAATAGGCGCGCGTCTTTTCACTTAATGTTTCATTTGAATCGATTTGCAAGGCCGTGACTTTACTTGACAATTTGCTCCTCCCGTCATGAAACCTTCTATGTCGCCGCAATATGAACTTAAGTCTTAGAACGAGATGGCGACAGAGCCAAACCATACGATCGCCTAAGGGGATGGAAAATGCCGGACAAACACGACGTCGAGAAACTCAAACTCATCGACGCGGTCCAAGCAACCTTGAGCAAGGAAGATCCGGCGCTCGCCGATTTCTCCCGCGCCTTTTATGACCGGGGCGCCGCGGAGGACCTTGTCACTTACACGGCGGAAGACCTGATCGGTTTCGCCCGTGACGCCTGGCAGGATTTCCAGAACCACGATCTCGGCACCCACCGGGTCAGCATCGAAGACCCCTCTTTCAAGTCCCAGAGCAAAAAAACCAAGAGCCTGAGCGTCATTGAGATCGTCAATGACAACATGCCGTTCCTGGTCGATTCGGTGATGGACGAACTCCAGGACAGCAAACTGGAAGTGCATCTGGTTCTGCACCCGATTTTCATCGTCGAACGGGACGACAAGGGCAAGCTGACCTCGTCGGTTGCCCGCAAGAAGCCTGCGAAACGCACCGACCGGCAGGAAAGCCTGATCCATATCCATGTGACGCGGATCGATTCCGAAGAAACCCGCAACGAGTTGAAGGCACGGCTCGACAAGGTCCTGAACGACGTGCGGTCGGTGGTGACCGACTTCAAGCCCATGCAGGAGCGGCTTGCCGAAGCGATCGACACCTACAAGACCACACAGATCCCGGGCTCCAGCGACGAGCTCTGGGAAGCCATTCACTTCCTGGAATGGATGGAAAACGACAACTTCATCTTCCTCGGCATGCGCGAATACACCTTCGAGGGCGGCGTCGAGGAAGGAGAATTGTCCCCGCATAGCGGCACCGGGCTGGGTCTTCTGACCGATCCGGACGTGCGCGTGTTGCGCCGGGGGTCTGAATTCGTGCAGATCACGCCCGAGATCCGTGAATTCCTGAAAAAGCCGGAACCGCTGATCATCGCCAAGGCCAATGTGAAGAGCACCGTCCACCGGCGGGTTCACATGGATTATGTCGGGGCCAAGCTCTATGACGACGACGGCAACATGATCGGCGAGCTGCGCATTGTCGGCCTGTTTGCCTCCACGGCCTATACGGAACCCACCAGCACCATCCCGTTCCTGCGCCGCAAGGTTGCCAGTGTTCTGGCCCGCGCCGGCTACGGGTCGGAGAGCCACTCCGGTCGTGCACTCCGCAATGTTCTGGAAGCCTTTCCGCGCGACGAACTGATCCAGATCGACCGGGACCGGCTCTACCACTTCGCCATTGCCATCCTGCAACTCGACGAACGGCCGCGTATCCGCGTGCTCTCCCGGCCGGACAAGTTCGACCGCTATGTCTCGATCCTGGCGTTCGTGCCGCGCGACCGCTATTCGACCGAAGTCCGCATCAATATCGGCACCTATCTGGCTTCCATATATGAAGGGCGCCTGTCCGCCTGGTACGTGACCTATCCGGAAGGCCCGTTGGCGCGGGTGCATTACATTGTCGGGCGCGACAAGGGAGAAACCCCGCAGCCGGGCCAGGAAGAACTCGAAGCAGCGGTTGCCGACATGGTGCGCACCTGGTCCGACAGTGTGCGCGACGCCTTGAAAAAGGAATTTGCGGCAGCCCAGGCGCGCACGCTTGCCGACCGTTATGCACTGTCCTTTCATGGCGGCTACAAGGAAGTCTACAACGCGCAGTCGGCCCTGTTCGACATCGTCAAGCTCGAAACGCTGTCGGACCGCAACCCGACAACGATCACCTTCCACCGCCCGCAAGGGACGAAGGACAACCGGCTGGCGCTCAAGGTCTATCATCGCGGTTCCCCGATCCCGCTCTCGGCCCGTGTGCCGATGCTGGAGAACATGGGCTTCCGGGTGATCAACGAGCGGACCTACCGCATCACCCCGGCCGATGCGCCGATGTCCTACCTGCATGAAATGACGCTGGAGGCGCGCAGCGGCGAGGACATTGCCTTTACCGACGAGCTGCAGTCACGCCTTGAAAGCATGTTCATGGCGGTCTGGTCCGCAAGGGCGGAAGATGACGGCTATAACCGTCTGGTGCTGACGGCGGATCTTGCCTGGCGCGACATCGCGGTGGTGCGCGCCCTGTCGAAATACCTGCGCCAGGCCGGCATCCGCTTTTCCGAAGACTACATGTGGTCGACGCTGAACAGCTATCCGGCCATCACCGCCAAGCTGGTGGAACTGTTCCATCTGCGCTTCAACCCGGATGTCACCGAGAAGGACAGGGACCTGGGAACGGAGCGCCTGGTCGGTGAACTGACCGCAAACCTGGAAGATGTTGCCAGCCTGGATGACGACCGCATCCTGCGCCGCTTCCAGAACACGATCGAATCCGTGTTGCGCACCAACTTCTACCAGTTGGACGAAAAGGGTCAGCCGAAGCCTGTCTTTGCCTTCAAGATCGACAGCCGTCAGATCGACGAGCTGCCGCAGCCCCGGCCGTTCCGCGAGATCTTTGTCTACAGCCCGCGGGTCGAAGGGGTGCATCTCCGGTTCGGCATGGTCGCCCGCGGGGGCCTGCGCTGGTCCGACCGCCCGCAGGATTTCCGCACCGAAGTGCTCGGCCTTGTGAAGGCGCAGCAGGTCAAGAACGCGGTGATCGTTCCCGTTGGCGCCAAGGGCGGCTTCGTGCCGAAAAACCTGCCGCCGATGAGCGATCGCGATGCCTGGTTCCAGGAAGGCACGGAAAGCTACAAGATCTTCATCAATGCGCTGCTGGACGTCACCGACAATCTGGATGAAGACCAGATCCTGCCGCCGGAACGGGTGCAGCGTTTCGATGTGGATGACCCCTATCTGGTGGTGGCCGCCGACAAGGGCACGGCAACCTTCTCCGACACGGCCAACGGCATCTCCGAAGGCCGCAATTTCTGGCTGGGCGATGCCTTTGCCTCCGGTGGCTCTGCCGGATACGACCACAAGAAGATGGGCATCACCGCGCGCGGGCCTGGGAAGCAGTCAAGCGGCATTTCCGGGAAATGAACCGGGACATTCAGAGCGAACCCTTCACCGCAGCCGGTGTCGGCGACATGTCCGGCGACGTCTTCGGCAACGGCATGCTGCTCTCCAAGGCAACCAAACTGGTGGCGGCTTTCGATCACCGGGACATTTTCATCGACCCGGATCCGGATCCGGCCAAGACCTGGAAAGAGCGCAAGCGTCTGTTCGACATGGGCCGCTCGTCCTGGAAGGATTACAACACCAAGCTGATCTCCAAGGGCGGCGGCGTCTTTTCCAGGCAGCTGAAATCCATTCCGCTGTCTCCGGAAATCCAGAAACTGATCGACCTTCACAAGGCAAGTGCGACGCCGCAGGAAGTGATGACCGCCATTCTGAAGATGGAAGTCGACCTGCTCTGGTTCGGCGGCATCGGCACCTATATCCGGGCAACAACGGAAACCGACGCGGATGCGGGTGACCGCGCCAACGACCCGATCCGCATCACGGCACCGGAGCTGCGCACCAAGGTGATCGGCGAAGGCGCCAATCTGGGCCTGACCCAGCTGGCCCGGATCGAGTTCAACAAGAAGGGCGGGCGCTGCAACTCCGATGCGATCGACAATTCCGCCGGGGTGAATTCCTCGGACATGGAGGTCAATATCAAGATCGCGCTCGGCGCAGCCGTGAAGTCCGGCAAGTTGAACCTGGAACAGCGCAACGAACTGCTGGCCGACATGACGGACGAGGTCGCCGACCTGGTCCTCAGAAACAACTACCTGCAGACACTGGCCATCTCCATGACCGAATTACGCGGGATGGAAGATTTCGGTTACCAGGTGCGCATGATGCGCCAGCTGGAACAGGCCGGCCTGCTCGACCGGGTGGTCGAGGAACTGCCGGACGAGGCGACGCTCGACGAGATGCGCAAGGTGGGGCAGCTTCTGACCCGCGCCGAGCTCGGCGTGCTTCTGGCCTATTCCAAGATCACGCTCTACGATTCCCTTCTGGAAAGCTCGGTTCCGGATGATGACTACCTGGCCCGGGAGCTGTTCCGCTATTTCCCGGACCAGATGGCGACGACCTACCAGGACGAAATCAACGGTCACCGGCTGCGCCGGGAGATCATCGCCACCATGCTGGCCAACTCGATGATCAACCGGGGCGGTGCCACCTTCCTGACGCGGCTGCAGGACCAGACCGGTGCGACGCCGACGGAAATCGCGCAAGGCTTTGTCGCCGTGCGCAACAGTTATGACCTGACGGATCTCAACACCGAGATCGATGCGCTCGACACCAAGATCGACGGCGACCTGCAGCTGGAGCTTTATTCCGAGGTGCAGTCGCTGCTGCTCGGCCGTGTGGTCTGGTTCAAGCGCAACGTGTCCTTCGACAAAGGTTTGTCGGCGGTCGTTGAACGGTTCCGCTCCGGCATTGCCGCCCTGCGTGGCCGGCTGGAGAACCTGCTGCCGGAAGAACCGGCTGCCCAGCTGAATGCGCGCGCCGCCGAATATGAAGAAAAGGGCGTTCCGAAGGCGCTGGCCAAACGCATTGCCTGGCTGATGGCCGAAACGGCCATCCCCGACATCGTGATTGTCTCCGAGCAAACCGGATCGGATCTCGAAACGGCGGCAACGGCCTATTACAAGGTGGCGCATCACTTCCAGATCGGTGCCATGCATGCGCAGGCGAGCGACCTCAACGTCAACGACTATTATGACGGGCTTGCACTGGACCGGGCACGGGCGACCCTGTTCGGGGCGCATCGGGCGCTGGCCATCCAGGCGGTCAAGGAAGGCGGTTTCGAGAGCTGGCTCGAACAGCACGAATTCGAAGTCACGCGCAGACAGCGCGCGGTTGCCGAGATCCTTGATGGCAGCCTGAGCGTCTCCAAATTCTCGGTCGCGGCCAGCCTGCTGACGGAAATCTGCGGCACGGCCTGAGGCGATCCAATTGCGTGACCGGCGGCCAATGAGACAGCCGCCGGTTGCCACCCGAGGCAAGAGCTTCACTACTTCCTCTTCCCGCATCCTGAGCAGGCCAGATATGTTGAACTGCCGGAGATGTCTTTCTGTCGGCGCGCCTCGTGAGGTCCCGACTTTATGACAGACGCCGTTGATGTTTCCTCCAGAACAACAGACCCGCGTGCAGTGCTGTCCTGGGCGCTGTTCGACTGGGCCGCACAGCCGTTTTTCACGCTCGTGACCACCTTTGTATTCGCGCCCTACTTTGCGTCGAACCTGGCAGCAACACCGGCGGAAGGGCAGTCGCTCTGGGGATTCGCGACGGCGGCCGCCGGGCTGGGTATTGCGATCACCGCACCGATCCTCGGCTCCATTGCCGATGCCACCGGTCGCCGGAAGCACTGGATCCTTGCGTTCACCGTACCCTTCGTCATCTGCTGCTGGGCCTTCTGGTTTGCAGCACCCGGCAATCCGGACGGTATCCTCATTGCGCTGGTCGCCTTTGCCGTCGGCACCTTCTGCATCGAGGTCGCGACGGTCTTCAACAACGCCATGATGCCGACGCTGGTGCCGCCAGCCAAGGTCGGGCGCCTTTCCAGCTTTGGCTGGGCCATGGGCTATATCAGCGGGCTTTTGACGCTGGTGATTGCACTTGGCTTTCTGGCGGCTCGGCCCGATACCGGGAAGACGCTTCTGGGTCTCGTGCCGCTGTTCGGGCTTGATCCGGCAACCGGTGAAGGTGACCGGGCCGTCGGGCCTTTTTCGACGCTCTGGTACCTGGTCTTTGTGCTGCCGCTGTTCCTGTTCGTGCCGGACGCGCCGCAGCAGGCAAGGTTCGGCGCTGCCATTCGCTCGGGTCTCAGGAGCCTCAGGGAGAGCCTTGCCCAGGCCCGGGCCAATAGGAACATCTTCCTGTTTCTGCTCGCCAACATGGTGTTCAAGGATGGCCTTGTAGCGCTCTTTGCCTTTGGCGGCATTTATGCGGCAGGCCAGCTGGGCTGGGGCTCGATCGAAATCGGGACATTCGGCATCATTCTGACCATCACCGGCACGCTGGGTCTACTGCTTGGCGGCCCGATGGATGACCGTTTCGGCGCCAAGCCGGTGATCCTGTTTGCCCTGATCGTTCTGATGATCTGCGGTCTCGGCATGATATCCATCGACAAGACCACGGTCTTCTTTGTCATCAAAACGGCGGCCGCGCCCGAAGGTGTTCTGTTCGGATCGCTGCCGGAGAAGATGTTCATCGTTCTGGGAGGCATCATCGGGGCGGTCTCAGGCCCGCTCCAGGCCTCCTGCCGCAGCCTGCTCATTCGCCTCGCGCCACAGGAAAGCATCACCCAGTATTTCGGTCTGCTGGCGCTCTCTGGCAAAGTGACGAGTTTCCTCGCACCGCTGGCAGTGGGCGTGGTGACAGCGATGACAGCCAGTCAGCCCGCCGGTATGTCTGTCATCCTGCTGTTTTTCGGAGTTGGCCTGATCTTGCTGATGCGGGTGCGGGAACGCGGGGCCGAATAGGGCTTTCCTAGCGCTTCAGCAGGAACACCGCCTGTTCGGCAACAATGTTCCAGACCCACCAGGGAGCGTTGACCGGGATCTCGTTGCCCCTGGCGCTGAGCGCGATGGCCTTTTCAACATCCGCGTCCAGTTCGCGGCACAGTTCGACGAAGTCACGCAGCGAGCAGAAGTGGATATTGGGCGTGTCGTACCATTCGTAGGGCAGGTATTTCGTCACCGGCATGCGGCCACGGAAGAGAAGCTGGCCGCGGTTGCGCCAATGGGCGAAGTTCGGGATTGATACCACGACCTTCTTGCCGATGCGCAGCAGCTCGCTCATCACCTTTTTCGGTTCGCGGGTCGCCTGCAGGGTCTGGCTGAGGATGGCCACGTCAAAAGCCTGGTCGGGATAGTCGGACAGATCCGTGTCCGCATCGCCCTGGATGACCGAAAGGCCGCGGGCAACGCAGCGGTTCACCCCCTCCTGGGACAGCTCTATGCCACGGCCGTCCACGTCGCGCTCGCGCGAGAGCAGATCGAGCAATTCGCCGTCGGCGGAGCCGATATCGAGAACGCGGGCTTTTTCCGGAACGAGCGATGCCACGACCTTGTGGTCGCCGCGCACTTCGCCGGGCAGCGTCTGTCTGGGCGCCAGGTTCATCTCAAATCTCCTCGCCCGGGGCCGGAAGTCTGCGCGCATGCGCTGCACCGGTCACGAAGCCCTGGATCGTGTCGAACATTTCCGGGACATCCAGCAGGAAGGAATCGTGCCCCCGGTCGCTTTCGATCTCGACGAAGGAGACGTTGGCGGCCGCCGCATTGAGCGCTCGAACGACCTGACGGCTTTCGGAGGTCGGGAACAGCCAGTCGGAGGTGAAGGACATGACGCAGAACCGGGTTTCGGTGTCCTTGAATGCGTTGGTCAGAGAGCCGCCGAACTCTTCGGCGAGGTCGAAATAGTCCATGGCGCGCGTCACGTAGAGATAGGAGTTGGCGTCGAACCGGTCGACAAAGGTCATGCCCTGGTGCCGCAGATAACTCTCGATCTGGAAATCGGCGTCAAAGCCGAACGTCTTGCTGTCCCGGTCCTGCAGATTGCGGCCGAATTTCTGATGCAGCGACTCGTCGGACATGTAGGTCACGTGGGCCGCCATGCGGGCCACGGCGAGCCCCTTGGTCGGGCGTATGCCTTCCGAGATGTAATTGCCGCCACACCAGTTGGGGTCCGCCATGATCGCCTGACGGCCGACTTCGTGAAAGGCGATGTTTTGTGACGTGTGCCGGGCTGCGGCCGCGATCGGGATCGCGGAAAACACGCGCTCCGGATAGCTCGCGGCCCATTGCAGCACCTGCATGCCGCCCATCGAGCCGCCAACCACGGCAAACAGCGTGTCGATGCCGAGATGGTCGACCAGGCGGGCCTGGGCGCGAACCATGTCGCGGATGGTGATCACGGGAAGGTCCAGGCCGTAGGCCTTGCCCGTTTCAGGGTTGATCGTTGCCGGGCCGGTGGTGCCGAGACAGCCGCCCAGCACATTGGCGCAGATCACGAAATAATGGTTGGTGTCGATCGGCTTGCCGGGGCCGACCATCAGGCTCCACCAGCCGGGCTTGCCGGTTACCGGGTTGGTGGAGGCCACATACTGATCACCCGTCAGGGCGTGGCAGACGACCACCGCATTGGACTTGTCCGCATTGAGCGTGCCGTAGGTTTCGTAGGCGATCTGCCAGGGGGCAAGCCGAACACCGGAATCAAGCTCAAGTGGCTGTTCGGCCGAAAACCGGGCAAGCTTGCTGGACGGCGAAACGGCTTCGCCTGCTTTTTGATCTTCCGGTGTTGCGGGACGGGATGTGTCTGCGGACATGGCTCTTTATGTATGTGTTCGTCCCCGCTAGGGAAGGTTTTGATTTCCTTCCTGCGGCGCGGAGACCGGAAGGGCGACCTAGCCGTGGCCTGCGGCCTGAGTCAACGTTTTCTTTTGCCTTTGTGGCGCCAGCCGCCTATGACTATGCGCCGCTGACTGACTAAGAAAATCGGAATTTCCTCATGTCGCAACTGCCCGACGGCGGTCTGTCTCTGGAGGACCTGCGAACCCAGGTCGATGAGATCGACGAGCGCATTCACACGGCCCTGATGGAGCGCGCCCGCGCCGAAGCCGGCATACAGGCTGCCCGCAAGGCCGCCGGTGGTGGCGCCCTGCTGTTTCACCCCGAGCGCGATGCTGATCTGATGCGCCAGATGGTCGAGCGGCACCGCGGAGACCTGCCGCTGGCCACGGTGGAGCATTTGTGGCGGGATCTCATCTGCGCCTGCACCAATCTGGAAGCGGCGACTGCCGTTCATCTTGATGGTAGCGCCGAATTGATCGAGATGCTGGACCTTGCCCGCTTTTATTTCGGCTTCTCGGTGGATCTTGTCCCGGCGGCAGATGCGGCGGACGTTGTCGGCGCGGTGGCTGCGTCGGAAGACGACCTTGGCCTCGTGGCCCTGACGGACCGGGCGGAGCTGCCCTGGTGGCGCGGCCTCAGCCAGGCCGGCGCCCTTGTGCGGGCCCGTTTGCCCTTCGTGGTTCTGGACGAACGCCCCGCGGATTTGCCCGCTCTTGTCCTGGCCAAGGCGGACAGCATGATCGACAACGCCGACATTGCGGTTTATGACGCCCGCTGGTCAGACATTCTGCCCGGCCGGCTGATGGACCAGGGCATCGAGGTGCTCAGTTTCTTCCGGTCGGCAAGCGGTGTTGATGCGCTGCTGGCGATTTCGGGTGAGTTGAATGAAGAGGATGTCCGCAAGGCCTGTGCCGACGCCGGCGCAGAACCGGATGTCCTGAAACCTGTTGGGGGGTATGCGGCGCCCATCGACGGTGACCCTGAAGTGAGTTTTGCTGCAGAGGACGAGGAGCCTCAGGAATGAACGAGATGAGCACAGTGACTGAAGCCGACGGCACCCAGAAATCCCGTCCGCAGCCGAAAGCAGGCGTTCTTGACATTGCGCCTTATGTTCCGGGCAAGTCGAAAGGCTCGCACGGCAAGACCGTTCACAAGCTTTCCTCCAATGAAACCCCGATGGGCACCAGCGCAGCTGCCAGGGCGGCGATCGAGACCGTCGCGCAGAACCTGGAACTTTATCCCGACGGCGGTGCGACGGAACTCAGGGACGCGATTGGCGAGGTCTATGGCCTCAATCCGGACCGGATCATCTGCGGTGCCGGGTCTGACGAGGTGCTGTCGCTGCTGGCCTATGGCTATCTGGCGCCGGGCGACGAGGCGATCTATTCCCAGCACGGTTTTGTTGTCTATGACATCGCCATCCGGGCAGCCGGGGCAACCCCCGTTGTTGCACCGGAAAAAGACCTGAAGACGGATGTGGACGCCATTCTGGAGCGCGTCACCGACCGGACCAAGATGGTGTTCATCGCCAACCCGAACAATCCGACCGGCACCTATCTGCCGTTCGAGGAGGTCAAGCGCCTGCAGGAGAACCTGCCGGCCCATGTGCTCCTGGTGCTGGACGCCGCTTACGCGGAATATGTGCGCAAGAACGACTATGAAAGCGGTCTGGAACTGGCAGCAACGTCCGACAATGTCATCATGACCCGGACTTTCTCCAAGATTTACGGCCTTGCCAACCTGCGTGTCGGCTGGGGCTTCGGTCCGGCGCATGTGATTGATGCGCTCAACCGGATCCGTGGCCCGTTCAACATGAACGGCATGGCGATCGCCGCCGGGATCGCAGCCGTGCGCGACCGCGATTTTGTCACGAAGTCCATCGAGCACAACGAGACCTGGCTGCCCTTCGTCACCGAAGAGCTTGAGAAGCTCGGTCTGACAGTGACCCCGAGCGTCGGCAATTTCGTTCTGGTGCATTTCCCGGATGAAGACGGCAAGCGGGCGAAGGACGCCGACGCCTACCTGCTGGAGCGCGGTTGCGTCCTGCGCATGGTCGGCAATTACGGCCTGCCCAATTCCATTCGCATGACCATCGGTTCGGAAGACGCCAACCGGACGGTCATCGCACACCTGAAAGACTTTCTGGGACAGAATTAAACAACCCACATGACTGCCGCCCCCCTTTTTGAGCGCATGGCGCTGATCGGCATCGGCCTGATCGGCTCCTCCCTCGCGCAGGTCGCGCGCCAGCGCGGCCTGGTCAAGGACATCGCGATTTCCACCCGCTCGCCCGCGACCCTGCAACGGGCCGAGGAGCTGGGGCTTGGCGATGTCTATGAGCTGGATGCGGCACGAGCCGTCGAAGGGGCTGATCTGGTCATCCTGTGTGTGCCGGTCGGCGCCAATGAATCGGTGGCCAAATGGATCGCACCGGCGCTCAAGCCGGGCGCCATCCTGACCGATGTCGGCTCCACCAAGGGATCGGTGGTCGATCAGGTCTCCCCCTTCGTGCCGGAGGGCGTTCATTTCATTCCCGGGCACCCGATTGCAGGCACGGAACAGTCCGGACCGGATGCAGGCTTTCCGACGCTGTTCGACGACCGCTGGTGCATTCTGACGCCGCCGGAGGGGACAGACGGTAAGGCGGTCGACAGGCTGAGTGCCTTCTGGCGCGCCTGCGGCTCCGACGTCGATACGATGGACCCAAAGCACCATGACCTTGTGCTGGCCATCGTGTCTCACCTGCCGCACCTGATCGCCTACAACATTGTCGGCACGGCGGATGATCTCGAGGCGGTCACCAAGTCTGAGGTGATCAAGTACTCAGCGTCCGGTTTCCGCGACTTCACCCGTCTGGCAGCCTCCGACCCGACCATGTGGCGCGACGTCTGCCTGAACAACAAGGATGCGATCCTGGAGATGCTGGCGCGTTTCTCGGAGGATCTCTCCGCCTTGCAGCGGGCCATTCGCTGGGGGGACGGGCAGATGCTGTTCGACCTCTTCACGCGCACGCGCGGTATCCGGCGCTCGATTATCGAGGCCGGCCAGGAAACCGACGCGCCCGATTTCGGTCGTCACGGCGCCGGCAATCCGGATGGTCCGGCGGAATAGACCGGGAAGTGCTCCGGAGAGGTGCGCATTCGCGCTCCTCAGGATGAAGCCGTGCTGGTAGCGAAGCAGATGCCTCAGCTCGTCCGGCTGACGATGAACCCGGCCAAAGCGGCCAGGGTTTCCGCGCGGTGGCCATAGGGTGCCAGCAGGCGTTCGGCTTCCTGCTGCAGGCGGACAAGTTCCGCTCGTGTCTTCGTCACACCCCAGAGACCTACCAGCGTTGCCTTGCCGGCCTCCGCGTCCTTGCCGGTCGCCTTGCCCATGGTTTCCGCGCTGGCTTCCACATCCAGCAGATCGTCTGCCAGCTGAAAGGCAAGGCCGATGACTTCGCCAAAACGGGTCAGCCGGTCGATGTCGGTGTCCGAGGCGTCTGCGAGGCGTGCGCCGGCGCGGCAGGCAAAACGCAGCAATGCGCCGGTCTTCATGGCCTGTAGCTGACGGATTTCGGCTTCCGTCCGGTCGCGGTGCTCCGACTCCAGGTCGAGCATCTGTCCACCGGCCATGCCGCCAAGTCCGGCCGCGCGGGACAGCTCGCGCGACAGCGTCAGGCGGATCCCCGGATCCTTGTGCACCGCTTCGTCGGTAATCACGTCGAAGGCAAGGGTCAGCAGCGCATCGCCGGCCAGGATGGCGGTGGCGTCGTCGTAGGCCTTGTGCACGGTCGGCTGGCCGCGGCGCAGGTCATCATCGTCCATCGCCGGCAGGTCGTCATGCACAAGCGAATAGCAATGGATCAGTTCCAGGGCACAGGCGGCTTTCAGGACGCCGTCATCGACGCGGCCGAACAGTTTCGCTGTTTCAAAGACCAGCACCGGTCGCAAGCGTTTGCCGCCATTGAGGGCGCCGTGGCGCATTGCTGCCAGCAGCCGGTCGGGGCGGGCTGTCTCGCCGGGAAGGACGCGCGTGTCGAGCACGTCCTCCAGTGCGGCCTCGATGTAACGGCCACGTTGTGCCAGGTGCTGCTTCAGGTCGAATGTCATTCCGTCGTCCACCACGAATTGCCCGTGGCTTCCCTGTCCCGAAAAAGGCTCGCCGTCAAGCCGTTGAGGCGGAAAGTCTCATCTCTACCCCTGTTCCAACCGGGCTGGACGGATGTCGTGTCGCCCTTTATTGCCTTTGTCTGGTACATGCAGAAGATGTAGAGGCGTTCAGGACGCCGCTGACGGATGTGGGCGCTTCCCGCGGGAAGCAGTGTTGAGACGGTGCGGAGCCTGAATGGCCAGAAAGACAAGTTCTTCGAACCCGGCAGGTGGACCTTTCCGTTTTCTGCGCAAATGGCTGATGCGGCTCTTCCTTCTGCTTCTGATCGCGCCCCCCTTGCTGACCGTTGTCTATTCGGTTGTGCCGCCGGTGAGCACGTTGATGATCGGCCGCTACGTCCAGTTTCTGTGGGTTGACCGGCAATGGGTGCCGCTGGAAGAGATCTCACCCAATCTGGTGAAATCCGTGATCACCTCCGAAGACAGCGGCTTTTGCACAAATGACGGTGTCGAATGGGGGGCGCTGCAGGACCAGGTCGAGGCGCTCAGCGAAGGCGAGCGGCCGCGCGGCGCCAGCACCATTACCATGCAGACCGCCAAGAACCTGTTCCTGTGGGGGGACCGGTCCTACATCCGCAAGGGTCTGGAATTGCCGCTGGCCCTAATGCTGGATGCGATCCTGACCAAAAAACGTGTTCTTGAGATCTATCTCAACGTTGCCGAATGGGGCGAGGGCATTTTCGGGGCCGAAGCTGCCGCGCAAGCCTGGTTTGGCAAGCCGGCCAGCGAGCTGACGCGGACCGAGGCGGCCCGGCTTGCGACCGCCCTGCCCAATCCGCTTGGCCGCAATCCGGCAAAACCGAGCAATGGGCATCGGCGCCTGGCGGCAACAAACCTGGCTCGGGTGACGGGCGCGGGCCAGATTTTCGGCTGTGTTCTGGGGAAATAGGGCTGTTGCAATGACGGATCATCCGAAAATTCTTTTGCCGACATATGCAGCCAACGATCTCGGCACGTTTTGCTATGAGTTTGCAACTTTCTTGTCTGAGCTGGAAAAACGAGGGGTTGTTATGGCCGAAATGCCTGAAGAACTTCAGGTTATCGGTTGTTTCAATACAGCCTGCGGAGGTCTGCGCTTCAATGGTGCGCGCACAAGCTTGCGCAATCTTGTTGTCTGTGAAGGTTTCGAGATGACCAAAACCTTTTTGACACATGCGGCTAGAGGGGCGGATCTGGTGCGGTTCAGCAACAGCACATTTGGCAATCCGTTTCTGGCAGAACTGGAATGGTTGGACGCAGTCGGGCAAAAAGCAGCGAAGCTTCTAGATGATTACGCCGTCAAATTGCACCTGCTAGAAGGCGTGGACCAAATCTACGTCAGGCTGGCTGGTTTCGAACCTCACGATAAGATCTACTTTCTTCAAAATCTTCCTGCCGAGATCTGCAAGAGCTTGTCCAAGTTTGACAAGGCTACGGATGGAAAGCTCGACCGGGAGCGAGCGTTGATCTACGCCTATCTGATGTCCTCAGGCAAGGTGGAATTCATTCCAAAGGAAGACATGAACAAGCGGTTGGACGCGGTTTCTCAAACCTTCCGCGGAAAGCAGCGGACAAGCTTTTTTTCCAAGTTGACCCGTACGTTAAACTAGGTTTGCGCCCTTGCTTGAATGACCAAATGGAGAGCCGACAGTTAAGGCGCCTGCGCGACTGACAAAAATTTTGTCTTTGGGGTGGCAAAATGCTCACATTGCCTGTATAACGCCGCGCATTCCAACACGTTGCGTGACGCCACGCCCCGGGCTGACCCGGTCCGGGCCGCGCTGTTATGGACCACGGAGAAAAGAAAAATGGCCGTTCCAAAGAGAAAAACCTCGCGCTCCAAGCGCGGTTTTCGCCGTTCCGCGGACGCCCTCAAGCAGCCGACTTACGTCGAGGACAAGGATTCGGGCGAACTGCGTCGTCCGCATCACGTTGATCTGAAGACCGGCATGTACCGGGGCCGTCAGATCCTTACCGCAAAGGACGAAGCGTAACACTCTTCTGCCTTCACCTGTTGAAGGCGGGTTGGTTTATGACTTCGATCCCGATCGGTGGATCGCCGCATGGCAAAACAAGATTGAGGCTGACCTTGTTCCGACAGGTCGGCCTTTTTCTTTGTCTTGTCGCCGGGGTGCCTTGAAACTGCTTTCAAGATCGTGTCAGCTCGCCGCCATCCGCCCGAACCGGGCCTATCCTGCCGGGAGCCACCCATGCGCCTTTTCTCCGCCGTTCCGTTCACGCTGTTTTCGCTGCTGATCTACAATGCGCTGGCCTTCACGGCAGGGGCAGGCGATGCGGGCTTCTGGGCTCAGCCGATCATCACCATCGCGATGGTCTCCGGAGCGACCTTCCAGTTGCTCACCAGTGACGTCCTGATCACCGTCGGCCTGTTTTTCCTGTTCATCGAAATCTTGAAGGCGACCCGCATCGGCACCACGGCGCTTCTGGATCACATGTTTTCCGTTCTGGTGTTCGTGGCGTACCTGGTGGAATTCCTGGTGCTGCCGCAAGCGGCCACGTCGCTGTTCTTCATCCTGATGGCGATCTCGCTGATTGACGTGATTGCCGGGTTCTCGATCTCGATCACGGGTGCCCGCCGGGATGTTTCCTTCGGCCATGGCGAGATGCATTGAGGCTGGGGATTGCCCTCACCTTTGTCATCCCGGTTTGGCGGTGCCGAGACCGGGATCCAGTAAACATCTGATCTGGAACTGGAACCGGCCAGCGCGGCCCATAAAGCAACTTCCGCCCGGGAGTACAGAATCCCTGCCGTCGCTGGGGCGACAACTGGCGCGCAGCCTTGCTGCACTTGTCAGGAATGTCGGAGCGGAATCCTGTTTCGGTTTGCGATCCCCGGCACAGCGCAGCGTAGACCCGCGAGTTCCGGGCAGAAGCAGGTTGCTCACGCACGGCCGATGATGAGGCTTCCCGCCTTCGCGGGCATGACAGCCTGGGAAACCGGGAAGCGCTCAGGCCTCGCCTTCTTCCACGATGGCGTGTTTCTGGATCAGGGGCAGCTGGGTCAGGGTAAAGACCAGGGTGATCGGCATGATGCCGAACACCTTGAAGCTGACCCAGAAATCGGTTGAGAAGCTGCGCCAGACGATCTCGTTGATGATGGCCAGAACGAAGAAGAAGACGCCCCAGCGGAACGTCAGCTTGCGCCAGCCTTCGTCAGTCAGCTTGAAGGCGCTGTCAAAGACGTAACCGAGCAGCGCCTTGCCGAACAGGAGCCCGCCGAGTAGGACCGAACCGAACAGGCAATTGACGATGGTCGGCTTCAGCTTGATGAAAAGCTCGTCATGCAGCCACAGGGTCAGGGCGCCGAAGACCAGAACCACGACACCGGAAACAAGCGGCATGATCGGCAGACGCCTGGTCAGCCAGAGCGAGACGACCAGTGAAACCGTGATGGCGACCATGAAGGCGGCCGTTGCGAGGAAGATCGGCTCACCGATTGCCTGCAAGACCGGAAACGCCTCTGCAATCTGTTCGCCCCGGGAATTGAACAGGAAGAAGACCCCGAGCGGTCCCAGTTCCAACGCCAGCTTCAACAGCGGCGACAGTTCCTTGCGGGTCGGATCGTTCGGGGCGTGTTCGAATTCCATGTGTGTGACTGCTCCGCGTTTTGTTACCGGGAGATAGGGGCAGGAAGGCGCATGGGTCAAGGGGCAGGGCTGCTCAATGTCTGCAAAGATGGTAAACCTTGCGCTATGGGGCCCTTGAAACTGGCCAGGAGACCAATCCGTGACACGCTGTCTTGTTTGTTTGCTGATGCTGCTGCTGTCCGCGTCTGCGGCATCGGCCGCAACGGCGGTGGAATGGGCAGATCTCAAGGATCCGGCATCCGCTTCCTTCGACGATCCGTTTGCAGCGCTCAGTGTGTATGAGCTGCGGTCTCTCGGAACAGTCCTGCGGCTACGGCTTAAGCTTGAAGAGAAAGATGTCTCGTCCGAGGCGCGGGCCGGGATCGAACAGCGTTTGCGGTCCGAGGAGGCCAGGCTCGTTGCAGCTGGTGTCGATGTCGACGGGCTGTTGTCGAAACGTCTGGAAATTGCCAGGAAAAGGACGGCAGCGGCGCTGGCGGGCAACCCTGCCGTCGCCGGTCGCGAAGTTGCCATCACCGGCTACGTGATCCCGGTGGTTGGGCCGCATGGCCGAGCGACAACCGGGTATCTCGTGCCCGGGGCAGGCATGTGCAGTCATATGCCGGCACCGGATCCCAACCAGATGATCCGGTATTCTCTCAAGACAGACTGGGAGGCGGATTACATTTATGAACCCGTGCAGCTGATCGGCACTCTGTCGCTGGAGACGACCAGCCAGGAAATAACCTTGCTGGATGGCCAGGTCGACATGCTGGCCTCGTTCCAGATGGATGTCACGGAGGCGCGCAGCCTTGACCGGGGTACCCGGCCGGAGCCAAGGAACCGTCTCTTCAATCTCTTCAGGGGGCGGCAAGCTGACGACGCTGCGCCCGGTCAGTAAAAAAGGCGCCCCGGGGAGCGCCTTTTCATAGCTCAATTGCGCTGATGATCAGCCATTGGCGAGATACTGGCCGCCATTGATGGTCATGACCGCACCGGTCATGAAGCCGGCTGCGTCAGAGGCGAGATAAACCACCGTCTGGGCGATTTCTTCCGGATGACCGAGGCGACCGACCGGAATGTTGGAAACGATCGACTCCAGCACCTTTTCCGGCATGGCGGCAACCATGTCGGTGTTGATGTAGCCCGGGCAGACGCAGTTGACCGTGATGCCCTTGAAGGCGTTCTCCTGCGCGAGCGCCTTGGTGAAGCCGATTACGCCAGCCTTGGCTGCGGAGTAGTTGGTCTGACCCATCTGACCCTTCTGGCCATTGATGGACGAGATGTTGATGATCCGGCCAGACCCGCGTCCGCGCATGCCGTTGATGACCGGCTTGGTCATGGTGAACATGCTGTCGAGGTTGGTGGACATCACCGCCCGCCACTGGTCGAAGTCCATCTTGTGGAACATGCCGTCGCGGGTGATGCCGGCATTGTTGACCAGCACTTCCACCGGACCCAATTCACTTTCCACCTGGGCAATGCCCGCAGCGCAGGCGTCAGGATCGGAAACGTCCCACTTGTAGACGTGGATGCCGGTCTCGGCCTTGAAGGCTTCCGCCTTTTCGGTGTTGCCGGCATAAGTGGCCGCCACTGTGTAGCCAGCGTCCTTCAGGCCCCGCGAAATTGCTTCGCCGATACCGCGCGTGCCACCCGTGACCAATGCGACCTTGCTCATTCCCCTTCCTCCTGACTTCCGGTTTCGGGCCCTTCGGGCCTCGAGGTTTTTGAACGTTCGATTCGTTCAGTCTTCATGGCCGGTGTGAGCCGGCCATGATCTCGCTGTGTTGGGGCGCTTAGCGCTCCAGGCACATGGCGACGCCCATGCCGCCGCCGATGCAGAGCGTTGCGAGGCCTTTCTTGGCATCGCGGCGCTTCATTTCATGCAGCAGGGTGCAGAGAATGCGGGCGCCGGACGCACCGATCGGGTGACCGATCGCGATGGCGCCACCATTGACGTTGACGATCTCCGGATCCCAGCCCATGTCCTTGTTGACGGCGCAGGCCTGTGCGGCAAAGGCTTCGTTGGCCTCGACCAGATCCAGATCGGAGGCCGACCAGCCGGCCTTTTCCAGCGCCTTGCGGGACGCCGGGATCGGACCGGAGCCCATGATCGCGGGGTCGACACCCGCCGTTGCCCAGGAGGCAATGCGCGCCAGCGGGGTCAGGCCGCGTTTCTCGGCTTCGGCTGCGCTCATCACCACGAGGGCGGCGGCGCCGTCATTGATGCCGGACGCGTTGGCCGCGGTGACGGACCCTTCCTTGGTAAAGGCCGGGCGCAGCTTGGCAACGCTTTCAAGAGTGGCGCCGTGGCGGATATACTCGTCGTCCTCGACGACGCGCTCGGACTTGCGTTCCTTGACGGTCACCGGGGTGATTTCGTCCTTGAACTTGCCGGCCTTCTGGGCCGCTTCCGCCTTGTTCTGGGAGGCAACGGCAAACTCGTCCTGCTGCTCGCGGTTGATCTGCCATTTCTCGGCTACGTTCTCGGCGGTCTGGCCCATGTGGTAGCCGTTGAAGGCGTCCCAGAGGCCGTCCTTGATCATGGTGTCGATCATCTTGTAGTCGCCCATCTTGTAGCCGTTGCGCATGTGGGCGGCATGGGTGGAGAGCGACATGTTTTCCTGTCCGCCGGCCATCATCACGGTGGCGTCGCCCGCCTGGATCTGCTGCGCTGCAATAGCAACGGTGCGCAAGCCCGAGCCGCAGACCTGGTTGAGGGTCCATGCCGTGGCGCTGTCGGGAATGCCTGCCTTGATGGCGGCCTGGCGGGCGGGGTTCTGGCCCTGGGCGGCCGTCAGAACCTGACCGAAGACCACCTCATCCACGTCCGCCGCATCGACACCGGCCTGCTCAAGAGCTGCTTTCATGACGATGGCGCCTAGATCATGGGCCGGCATGTTGGCAAAAGAACCATTGAAAGACCCGACCGGCGTGCGGGTCGCGCTGACAATGACGATATCGGTGGAAGCGCTCATCATACTCTCCAGGACTTGAGGTCGATCGACCTTAGTAGACTGGTGCCGCAGGGGCACCTTTGATCCCAATTGATGCAAGGACTAGAAACTGCACCAGCAGGTCGTGTCAACCGTATCAGCCCTTATCAGCGACCTGTTTTCGCATTTGCGGCATTATCCTTTCGTCACTGCACATAAAAAGGGTGGCACGATCCGATACGATTGGCTTAGTCTCATAGTCGGAGGAGATGACAAGTCTGCGAAGGCCTTGTCGTCAAATGGGAAACCAGAGCGGGAGGACGTCCCGTTCATGCCCGAAGGCAAACAGGCGGAATTCACGGATGGCCAAAACCAGCGAGCCGACAATCATCAAGAAATACGCCAACCGGCGGCTCTACAACACGGGCACCAGCACCTATGTCACGCTTGAGGACCTTGCGGTGATGGTGAAGGGGGAGGAAGACTTCGTCGTCTACGACGCCAAGAGCGGTGAGGACATCACCCGCTCCGTCCTGACCCAGATCATTTTTGAACAGGAAGGCAAGGGGCAGAACCTGCTGCCAGTCACCTTTCTGCGCCAGCTGATCCGGTTTTACGGTGACAGCATGCAGGGTCTGGTGCCGAGCTTCCTGGAATATTCCATGACCTCGCTGACCCAGGAGCAGGAAAAGCTGCGCTCGCAAATGAGCGAAGCCTTCGGCGCCACGGCGTTTGAAGCCATAGAGGACCAGGTCAAGCGCAACACCGAAATGTTCGAGCGCGCCATGAAGATGTTCATGCCGTTCCCGACCGGTGAGGGCGGCGTCACGCCCGCGGCGGCCAAGGAAGACAAGGCCGAACCGTCGGATCTGGACAATATGAAGAAGCAGCTCGAAGAGATGCAGAAGAAGATCAACCAGCTGAGCGACAAATCCTGACCGCAGGATCCGCAGCAATTGAGCAAGACGGACACTGACCGACCGGCACCGAAAGGGCCGGTCGTTTGTCTTGAAACTGTCTCTGAGGCTGCTGCCGTCATCGAGGTCTGGTTTCGGGACGAATGGTCGGCCTGGTATGGGCCCGGCGGTCAGGGCGATGCCGGGCGCGATCTGGCAAGATGCCTTCACACCGAATTTCGCCTGCCGCGCTGCCTCGTGGCGCTGAACACCGACGAGTTGCCGGTCGGAACCGTTTCCCTGCGCGATTCTTCCCCGGGTTCGGATCGTTATCCGGGTGCCTGGCTGACTGCGCTGCTGGTGCCCGGGCCGTTTCGGCTGGCCGGCATCGGAACGTCTCTCGTTGCAGCTGCAGAAGCGGAAGCTGCGCGCCTGGGCTTTTCGGAAATACTCTCCTCGACAGCCACCGCGCAGTCGTTGTTTCTGCACCGGAACTGGCAACGGATCGACACGTTCCGATATCCATCCGGAGAACTGGACGTTTTCCGGAAGGCGTTGACGCCTGCACTTGCCAACAACTCGGCCTCGTCCTGAAGAGGACCTGTTGGTCCTCTTCAGGATGGAGGTGGTGCATGAGATTGCGACTGTTCTGCCTCAGCCGCAGTCCGCGACCAGATCCACGGCTTCAATCCCGGCAACGGCGCAGGCCTCGTCATTGTCGGAGGTGTCGCCGGTGATGCCGACAGCGCCGAGGGTCTCTCCGTTTTCATCCTTGATCAGGACGCCGCCGGGAACGGGAACAATGGCACCGCCGGAGACACCGTTCAACGCGTTGACGAAATGCGGACGGCTTTCGGCATTGGCATTGAGCCAGCGGGTGCCGGTGCCGACGGCCAGCGCGCCAACCGCCTTGCCGGTGGCGATCTGCGGCCGCATGATCGACGAGCCGTCCTGCCGTTTCAGAAGCACGGTATGTCCGCCGGCATCGAGGACGGCAACGGTCAGCGGCTTCAACTTCAGGTCGGCGGCCTTTTCCAGTGCGGCGGAAGTGATGGTCTCTGCCGTTGAAAGAGTGAGTTTGCGCATTTCGCCGGTTCTCCTTAAGGTGCTGGCCGTTATCCGGTTTTGCTAGCAGACCAGGCTTTGGCCGCATAGGTGAAAAAGCTGCGAAGCTTCTTCGGCAAAATCGAAAAAGTACTCATTGGGGCAGGAGACATTCAGTGAAGCGCGATTTTCAGGCACCGGGACGGTCGCCGGTTTTTGCACGCGAGGCGGCAGCAGCGACATCCCATCCCCTGGCCACCAGCGCGGCACTGGAAGTTCTGCAGGCCGGCGGAAACGCCGTCGACGCCGCCATTGCTGCGGTTGCCGTTCAATGTGTTGTCGAGCCGCACATGACAGGGATTGGCGGAGACTGTTTCGCCATCGTGATGGAACCGGACGGTCGTCTGACCGGGTTCAACGGCTCCGGCGGTGCACCGCGTGCAGCGACATCGGAAAAACTGGCGCAGCTGGGTGTGAAGGAACTCACCGACACGTCGCCGCATGCGGTTACCGTTCCAGGCGCAGTCCGTGCCTGGGAGACGCTGCACAAGGCGCATGGTTCGGCCGCGTTCAAGTCGCTGTTCAAACGCGCGATCGGCTATGCCCGGGACGGCTTCCCGGTTGCGCCGCGTGTTGCCCGCGACTGGGCCAACAACGAAGCCAAGCTTCGATCGGACCCGGTCTCGGCCGCTCGGTATCTCATCAACGGCGAAGCTCCTGCGGCCGGCACGATCCTGAAATACCCCCATCTGGCAGAGACACTGGAAAAAATCGCGGCAGGCGGCGCCGACGCGTTCTATTCCGGCGCGGTGGCCGCGGATATCGTTGCGGCCCTTCAGGCGCGGGGCGGCTTGATGACGGAAGACGACCTGGCCGCCTGTCACACCACGGCCGTGTCGCCGGTCATGCGGGACTACAAGGGTCATACGATCGCGGAACTGCCACCAAACGGCCAGGGGGTCATTGCGCTCCTCATTCTCGGCATTCTGGAAAGGTTCGACCTGGAAACGCTGGATCCGCTCGGACCTGAGCGGTTCCATCTGGAAATGGAGGCGGCGCGTCTTGCCTATGCGGTCCGTGACCGCTTCGTCACCGATCCCGGCCACATGGATGTCTGCCACACACGGTTGATCGGGTCGGACTATATCGACCAGCTGGCGGCCCAGGTCTCCAGGGAAAAGCGGATGGGCTCTCTGCCGCAAAGTGCGCTCGCGCCGCAAACCGACACGGTCTATCTGTCGGTTGTCGACAAGGACGGTCTGGCGGTCTCGTTCATCAATTCGCTCTTCAGCGACTTTGGCAGCGGTATCGTTGCGCCTGAAAGCGGTGTGCTGCTGCATTGCCGCGGCAAGTCGTTCCGCGTGGAGCCAGGGCATGCCGCCTCGATCGATGGCGGCAAGCGACCCATGCACACGATCATCCCGGCGATGGGCCTGAAAGACGGAGCGCCCTGGCTTACCTTCGGTGTGATGGGCGGGCATTACCAGGCCTGCGGTCACGCCCATTTGCTGACCAGCATCATCGACTACGGCATGGATGTTCAGGCGGCGATCGATTTTCCGCGCATGTTCTTCGATCTCGACACACATGTCCTTCAGGCGGAAAGGCTTGTGCCGCCCTCGACCCTGGACGGGCTGCGCGCGCTCGGGCATGAGGTTGTTTCCGCGCCCGGAGCGATTGGCGGCTCGCAGGCGATCATGATCGACAAGGCGCGGCATCTTTTGACGGCTGGATCGGATCCGCGCAAGGACGGCCATGCGGCGGGCTATTGAACCGGGCAAGGTCTGACCGCGTCAAAATGGTCCTTGAGATCGGGTGCGCCCGGGTGTTCACTGCCCCCGGACGCGCCAACCGAATTCTTTAAGGACATGACATGACCAGACTTTCGCGCCGGGACCTGCTGCTGGGCGGCACGGGCGTGTTGGGCGCATTCACTTTGGGCGGCCTTGTTTCAGCCAAGGCGCAGGCCGCAGACCATTCCCTCACCATCGCCAGTCTTGATCACGGCATCCTGCCGGAAACGGTGACCCAGGGCATGATGAGTTTCGCAGCCGACGGGCCGCCGCCGGTGCTGCGCCTGAAAAGAGGCCAGAAAACTTCGATCGATGTCAGTAACGCGCTGAACGAGGCATCCGTGGTGCATTGGCACGGGCTCCGGATCGCCAACGCAATGGACGGTGTGCCCTATCTGACCCAGCACCCGATCGAGACCGGTCAGTCGTTCCGCTACGAGTTCACACCGCCGGATGCCGGCACCTTCTGGTATCACCCCCATTGCAACACGCTGGAGCAGATGTCCCGTGGCCTGACCGGGATGATGATCGTTGAAGAGGATGAGGATCCGGGATTTGACGAGGATCTGCCGCTCAACATCCGCGACTTCCGTCTGGGTGGAGACGGACAGTTCATCGCGTTCTACAAGGCTCGCAATGCGGCCCGTGGCGGCACGCTCGGCACAGTCTCCACGGTCAACTGGAAAGTCGCGCCAACCTTTGACCTTGCCGCCGGCAGTCTTGTCAGGCTGCGCCTGGCGGTGACCGACATCACGCGGGTCGGAACCTATGAGATCACCGGTGGAGAGGCGCAGGTGATTGCGATTGATTCAAACCCTTTGCCTCGGCCGGTACCGGCAAAGGACCTGATCCTGTCTCCCGGACAGCGTGCCGACATCGCCCTTCGTGTTCCGGACAGAGAAGAAGAACCGGTGACGCTCAGGCTGAAACGTCGCAATGGCGACCGCGACCTGGCAACTTTCCGGCCGAGGGGGCAAAGTCTTCGCCGGGAGTTACGGGAACTCAAGCCGCTGCAGCCGAATCCCGTGCCCGAGGCCGATCTGGCAAATGCGGAAGTGATGGAGTTCGTGTTCGGCTGGTCACCGGAGGGGGATGCGCCGCAGCCGAGCATTTGCGGCACGCTCGGCTATACGTTCTGGTCGATCAACCGCAAGGCCTGGCCGGGCGATCTGCCGGGACCGTTCGATCCGCTGGCAACGCTGAAACTGGGCAAATCCTACATCCTGCGGCTTCGAAACGAGTCGCCCAACGCGCACCCGATCCACCTGCACGGTGTTTCCTTCCGCCTGTTGCAATCAAACAAGCGCAAACTACCGCCGCTGGTGACGGATACTGCCTTGCTTCTGGAAGAGGAAACGCTGGATGTGGCGCTGGTTGCCGACAATCCGGGCGACTGGGCGTTCCATTGCCACGTGATCGAACATCAGAAAACCGGACTGACCGGTTTCCTGAGGATCGAAGCTTAAGGGGAAGGCGTTCTCAAGCGGACAGCATGACCGTGTAGGACCGCTCGTCGCTGTCACCGGCAGCAGAGCGGTACTGCGCATGATGCTGCATGCGTTCCAGATCGGTTTCCAGCGGCAACTGGCGGCTGGCAAGGAGCTGGGTCGCGTATTCGGCATGGGCCCCCGCAGACAGATCGCGCTGCAGTTCGGCGGCCGCGATATGGGCTGGCATCAGGTCATGATCGGAAAAGCTGCTTGCTGCGCCGGCAAAAAGGTCCGGATTGGGAACGTATTCGGCAACCGGCTTCTGGCGGATGCGCAGGGCAGGAACGGCGGAAACGGGGTTTACTCGCATTGTCTTCAATCTCCGTGGCGGGCCAGTCCGTGGCCAATCTGGTCGGAGGTCCGGGGAGTCCGGATCTGTTTTTCAATATAGGACTTCCCGCAACGAAAAAATGTGACGCGCGTCACACTTTGGCGGGTCACGGGCCCGCTAGCGGAATACAGTTCTATTCCTTGTAGATACCATCAAGGATTTGATCCTGTTGTTTAACGCAATTTCTACGAGTGCAGGGTTTGATGGGCAGGACACATTCTGGGCGCTCGCTTGCCGCGAGTTCGCTGTTGCGGTCAGACCAATCTGGAGTCTGAATGACGGAGAAATTCGACAAACCGGAGCTTTATCGGAAGCTCGGAATCCCCGTCCGCGAATATGAGGGTGATACCGGGTTCAGCCCTGAAAAGGCGTTTACTGCGCTCAAGGACTATTTCGAAACGCTGGACTATGACGACCTCTTCCAGAACAACTGGGGAAGGGGCGCAGATGAAACTGTGCTTTCGCTGTTCGACTGGACCAAACTCGGGGCGATGGAACTCGTCGAACTTGCCCCGACAGTGCACGAAGCGATTGTCTATTTGCGACAAGCAACACGCGCCGGCCCCTATGAGGAAAAAGACACCAGACTGTTCGAGGAGCGCAAGCGGCGAATAGAGTTTTGGTCTGATGTTGCGATTGACAGCCTGCCGGTGCCAGCCTGCGCGCGCTTTCATCACGAGCTTTACCAAGACATTTTCGCGCCTGAAAACTTCCACTGCGTTCTGAAATGCGTCGGCATTGGGTTGAGACATTTTGTGTCAGAGCCTGAAGCCTTCGATCTTGTTCGCCATTTTATTGAAAACTTCGTCAGGATTTCTGCGGGATGCGATCAAAACCGGACTTATTGGTACGGTCGGGATGTTTCTCGCTACCTGAAAGATCTGTACGCTCAGCAGGTGCCGGGGATCTGGCCCCTTTTGCGCGATTTCTGGTGCGGTATGGCAATGCTCAGCGATGAGCGAGAATTTCTGAAAGTGTGGGAGCTTTGCGCGCAAGAACCCGACCGGTATGCGATCGGTGAAGCTGCACTTTCGAAACTCATAAATTCCGACAAACCGCTCAAAATAGACATCACAATTGCTGATTTCTATCTGCAGACGTGCTCGGACAGGGTTGAGGTCGAGGCGCTGCATGCGCTTACGATTCACGTAAATGACCAGGTCAGACGGCGCGGTTTCTTTTGGCTGACGGAGTTGTTCAGGGATCGGCCGTCAACATTTGAAGCTGTGATGGAAACCGCAAGGCGGGATCCGGATGCCAAGCGACGTCAATATGCCTTTCGGCTGGCGTTTTTTCATTACTTCGACTCTCCCGATCATGTCGCCCGACTTGTCGAAGTTGCCTGGTCTGACAAAGAGAACCTGGCGTTCAACAAGAGTGTCCTCGTCGGAGAAGACAATGGAAGCATCTTGCCGTCTTTTGAGATGGGACGGATCTTGGGCATCGCTTCCAGGGGAACCCCCATTCGCCGTGCAAGGATGTTTCAAAAAGCCTGCTGGAAGGCAGGGGTCGATCCCGGCGTGAAAATCGTCGAAAGCCCGCGTCGGGCCCTGATGGAAGCGATAGACAACATGTTGGACAGCAGTCTGTCCAAAAAAACCATTCGCCGAATATCGTACAAGATGATGAGTGCCGGTGAGCGAAAATTTTTGAATGAAGTGCCGCACTATCAGGCATTCAGCAAAGACCATCAGGACCGATTGAAGGGCGTGTCGCGGAGAAACGCGGAAGCGATCGAGGCCTGGCTGGAAATCGCATGGGAAGATGCACTGCTGCGCTTCGGCTATGGCAAAATGGCATCGAACATGACCGAAATAGCCTTTAAGCACCTTCTGCCGGATGACAGATCCGAGCCAGCGGAGCGGCTCAGGGCCCATTTTGAGCTGTCCCGCACGCTTTCCAACCGTGTTTTTGATGTTGTTCACGGCAACGCGGCGCTCGAAAATCGCCAGCAAAGCAACAGTTCCTTCTATTCCGAAATTGCCGAGCGCGCCTTTTTCCTGTTGCAGGAAGGACGAGCAGAGACCGTCGAAGCCGCCATTAGGTGCGGGATAGAAGATGCGGTGGACGCTGATAGCAAGCGTAAGTTCCAGCCGCGTTTGCCGTAATTGCAATTTTCACCCTGGCAAAAAGAACCCGGGGCAGAGCCCCGGGCCAGTGGTATCCAGTGGTACATCTGGAAACTTGAAAATCTTCAGCGCTCGGTCTTGAGCAGATGGCCCGTGGCCCGGCGGCGCGGAAGGGCAGCAACGGCGCGGTAGCTGTTGGCGCCGTTCAAAGTGTCGCTCGGCAAGGGTGCGCCAGCCTGGATGTCGTAGTCGCGGGTCGCGATCAGATGCGCCAGGAAAACGGAATTCGGGCGATAGCGGGTGCTGAATGCCTCCTGGTCGCGTTCCAGAGCGGGGCGTTCCGGCACCGGCAGATGCGCGGCAAAGCTGGCCTGGCGTTCGGTTTCCGTCTCTCCCACAGAGGGACGTTTCCGCCTCACATTGGCACGACCTGCCGAACTGACCGGGTTCACTCGCACGTATTTCCGCCTCATTGTTTCAAAATGGCACGCTTGTTGGCGCCTTTCCTGAAACCTCGCAATCACCATGCCAATATAGGTATGCGTTAACCTTTTGTCCGCAGAAATCCTCGATTTCGTGGTCACAAAAGTTAACAGGTTGGTGCGAAGCCGGACAATTTCAGTGGGAAACGGGGATAAGTGTTGAAACCTGGAGCGGGGTTTTGTCGCGAATTGTTCCAGTACCTTTGCAAATCCGGGAATGCGTTCCGCATCGTTGCAAATTGGTGAAATCCACCATCAAAGCGCCACGCTTCAGTCACGTGGAGACCGGAATCAGACTTTACCGGTTCGCTCTTGTCCCTTCAAAGTCGACCGGAGACCAGAATGCGCCCGACTGCCATTGCCCTTTGTCTTGCCCTGACCGTGGTTGCGGCGGAAACGCGCGCCGAACCGGTTGTACCAGCCAGCTTGCAGGGAGAGTGGACCACCGATTGTCTGCCGATCGGAAGGGCGGGCAGGCACGGCATGATCACCCGACTTGTGGTGGACGGCAGCGGGCAGATGTCGGCCTGGAGCCAGGTCTTTGCCAGCAATGCCTGCCGTGAGCCGACAGTGCAGGCACAGTACCGGTCTCAACTTCTGGAGCTGCAGGAAGACCCGGAAGCCCTGCGAATAACGCACAGGATCGAGTCGATCCTTCTCAAGACAAACAGGGACGAGGTCACCGCGGTCTATAATGATCCTGAAACGGCTGCAGGATGCGGTCTGACAGGGTGGCAAACCCATATCGCCCGGCCGGTGGATGGCCGGAGTTGTTCGGTCTTTGATTTGCCCGAGGCCGGAGAGACCTTGCTGGATCGCGTATGGGTCGACGGAAACGGTGTCGCTTTCGGCGCCTATCCGCTCAAATGGTCCGTCAGGACCGAGGACGATCTTGCGAAGGTGCCAAGCGCCGTCCGTTTCTATCGAACCGGGTACTAGGGTCCTGACCCTGGAGGTACAAGGCTCTTCGGCAGACTTGAACCTGTTATCAGCTCTTCGGCTGCACCGGCAGCTGGAAATCGGCCGCTTGAAGTTTGCCGTTGCGCAAAAGGAACTGAAGGGACAGGGCAACGGACATGGCATCGTCGAGCGCATCATGATGGCGCCTGCCGTTGCCCTTGATGCCGAAATAGTCGGCCAATTGTCCACTGGAAGTCTTCTGGAGGTCCTCCAGGGGTACGCCCGCATTGAATGCAAGGGCGATGGCGTTTCCGAACCGAGTGGCCGCAAGAGCCGGCTTGAGGCCGGCGAGGTAACAGCTGATACCGTAGAGATAGAGTTCGTCCTTGCCCCAGGACCAGAGGGTTCCCTCGCCGGCAAAATGTTCGAAGCGGGTCAACGCCTCGGCACGTGACACGCTCTCGCGGTCCATGGCCGCCTGTTCGATCCCCGTCAGCTGGGTGAAAAACGGGTCCAGCGCGACCTTGTTGCCAAATCTGTCCGTGGAGGCGATCAGGACCTGGAACTCGTCCTGGATTTCGAACCCCGTCTCCAGTGACAGCTTGACAGCGCCGATCTGGGCTACCGCGGGATCTGGGTCAAACGGACCACCCCAAAGGCGTGTGATGGCGCCAGGCGCTGTCAAAAACTCGCAATCGAAGATGATGGCATGCGTCATTGAGAGACCCCGGTTCCGGTGATGCTTGGCGCTCGCCCCCTGTCTAGCAGGAAAGGCACGGGCGGCGGACTGAAACGCAAAAAAAACGCGGCCCGAAGACCGCGTTTTCAAGACAATTGTTCAAACCGGCTCAGGCAGCCAGTGCGCCCTGCGCCTTGTCGACCAGAGCCTTGAAGGCGTCCGGCTGATTGATGGCGAGGTCGGACAGAACCTTGCGGTCGACTTCGATACCGGCCTTGTTGAGGCCGTTGATGAAGTTGCCGTAGGTCATGCCGTGCTGGCGGGTCGCCGCATTGATGCGCTGGATCCAGAGCGAACGGAAGTTGCGCTTCTTGGCCTTGCGGTCGCGGTAAGCGTACTGAGCTGCCTTTTCGACAGCCTGCTTGGCGACGCGGATGGTGTTCTTGCGGCGGCCGTAATAACCTTTTGCGGCCTTCAGAACTTTCTTGTGACGAGCGTGGGCGGTTACGCCCCGTTTGACGCGTGACATTTAGGTGATCTCCTTCGGGGCTGGCGTTAGGCGTAAGGCAGGAACTGCTTCACGATCTTTGCATCCTGGTCGCTCAGCGTGGTGGTGCCACGGGCGTTGCGGATGAACTTGTTCGTGCGCTTGATCATGCCATGACGCTTGCCGGCCTGCGCGGTTTTCACCTTGCCGGTCGCAGTCACTTTGAAGCGCTTTTTGGCGCCGGACTTCGTCTTCAGCTTGGGCATTTTGCATCCTTTCCTTGGTGCGTCCGCGATAAAGCAGCCGCTTCTTTCTTGGTGCATTCAGAGCCGACACGGCATGCCCTCGGTTGTCGCAAATGGTCCGCATCAGGATGCAAAAGACCAGTCCACGACGAGCCGGACGACTCTGGACCGGGCGCTTATATGGGAGGTTTCCGCCAAATGCAACCGGAATCGGGGCCTCAGTGAGCGGTATCTGCCGAGGTACCTTATCCCGATTAGCAATTGTGACGGTGCTGCGCCTGGGAACCGCCGGGCTAGGCTGCTTGTCTTGCTTCGCCCTTGGCCGCTTCCAGCCTGTCGGCGAACACCTCGGGGCCGGCTGTTGCCGTTCCCTGGACATGGACGAACTCAATCGTCTGGACACCCAGAAACGTGAACAGGAATTTCAGGTAGGGTTCCAGAAAATTCGCCGCGGCAAACGGTTCTTCCGTCAGATAACCTTCTGACCCATAGGCACAGACAATGACGGCCCGCCGGGCTTTGACCAGTCCTCTAAACCCTGTTTCATCCATGGAGAACGTATGACCGATGCGCATGATCTGGTCGATCCAGGCTTTCAGGGCCGCAGGAATGGAGCAATTATAGATCGGGACGGCTAGGAGCAGCGTGTCGGAGCCTTGGATTTCTCCGATCAGCTCATCCGACAGGGCGGTGGCGGATCTCAGCTCTTCGGTTAAAGCGTCTTGTGGTGCATAGAAACCGTCGATGGTTTCTTGAGCTATGAACGGTATGGACCCGTCCGCAACGTTGCGTGTGATGACTTCGCAGCCTGGGTGTTTCCGCCGGAATTCGGCTTCAAAGACATCAGCTACAGCAGCCGAATGAGAGCCGTCCTGCCGGGAACTTGAATTGATGCGGAGCAACTGAGTCATGACCATGCCTCCTTGTTGAATGGCATGTCCGGTCTAGTTTCCTGCGATGGGTGAAAAAATAGGTCGAATTACACCTCACTCGTGCGTATCGTGCACGAATGGAGCTCTCAACACTTAAAACCGCCTTGCTGGTCCGGGATCTCGGCAGCTTTGCCGCAGTTGCCCGGCTATTGGACCTGGATGCATCCAGCGTCTCCCGGGTGATCGCCCAGCTGGAACAGGATGTCGGCTTTCGTCTGTTTCAACGCAGCACAAGGAGCCTGGCTCCCACCGGCGAGGGCGAGCTCTATCTCAACCGGATCGCGCCGCTTGTCGAGGAGCTGGATGCCGCGGGGGACGAAGCCCGTTCGACCAGCGTTTCGCCGCGCGGAACCTTGCGTGTGACGGCCAGCATCTCCTTCGTGCAGGAATGTCTGATGCCGGTTCTGCCTGCGTTTCGGGACAGGTACCCCGAGATCGACCTCGAGATCCTGGCCTCCGATGCCAACCTGGACCTGCGGGCCGATGGCATCGACCTGGCGGTGCGGTTCGGGCAGATGCCGAAGGGGGACTGGATTGTCAGCAAGCTGATGGCGACCAGCTACCGTGTTGTGGCCTCCCCGGCCTATCTGGAAAAGACGGGCCGGCCGGAACATCCCGACGAGCTGTCGGAGCGGGAGTGCATCCGCTTTGCCATCCCTGGCTTCAAAACCTACTGGCAATTCCGGGAGAGGGAAAACGAGGACGCGTTCAGCGTGCCGGTCGGCGGTGCGACGGTGATCTCGAATGCCCTGTCCATCCGCTCGGCGGCGCGGTCCGGAATGGGCGTTGCGCTTCTGCCGATCATGCTGGTGCAGCGTGACCTGGACAACGGTACGCTGGTCGACCTTTTCCCCGATCATGCCTGTGCGGCTTCTTCCTTCGAGACCGCGGCCTGGCTGCTTTACCCGAGCCGTTCCTACCTGCCGCAGAAGGTCCGGGTGATGATTGATTTTCTTAAGGAAAAGTACGGGTGACCTTCAATGCCCCGGTCCCGATCTGCTCCTGGGAAGGCTCAATCCCACAAGCCGCTGTCTTTCTTCAGCTGTTCCAGCCTGGCCGCAAAATCCGGGTCGCTCTCAACCGTGTCCTGCAGGAGTTCCCTTTTGGAAATCATCCTTGAAACGAAGTCGGAAAACGATCCTGCCAGGCGAACGAGAGTGCCTCGAGGCCCCTCAACCGGCGCATAGTCCACGCTGTCGTGCAAATAGACCAGAACCTCGCCGGTTGCGAACTTGAGGAGAAAGACGTCGCCAGTCCCGCTCATCGCAAATGCCAGATAGGCTTTCGTGAGATGGCTGAAATCCGCAAGGTCGTAATACCCGGCAAGATCCCAGTTTCGCTCCAGCCTTGACGCCTCCGGTCCCCGGTACAGAGCAAAAAACTCCGAAATGGAGTATGTGTCCTCCTTCTCCTTATTCGCCGGAACGCAGGTCTTTTCAAAGTCACCGCCGTTGAATTTGAGCAGGTAGTCTCTGTAGTCCCCGGGAAGCTTCGAAGGCAGTGTTTTTTCGAAGCGCTCAATGTCTTCCGCTTCAATCGGTCCATAGGGATTGGGATCCGTGACCCGGTTTTCGTGGTTCATGATCTGGTTCCAGGCGATGAGAAGGGACAGACCTTGTAGGCGCTGCTGGGCGATAGCCTTGCCGGTGGCCTAGCGTGCGACGTCATACCATGCCGCAAACGCGTGCGGGAATGGGCTTTTGTTTCTGCAGCCCATTCCCGGCATGATTTGCAGCTGAAATCAGCCCGCTTCGGTTACCTGAAAGTCTTCAGACTTTCCTCACTAGGCGTTCACATCAACCACAACGCGGCCCTTGACCTGACCTTTCAGGATATCCGCACCGAGCTGCGGCAGATCTTCAAGTGTAGCCGGCTGGATCATGGCTTCCAGCTTGTCCATCGGCAGGTCCCTTGCCAGCCGCTCCCAGGCTTTCAGGCGGGCGTCATAGGGCTTCATCACGCTGTCAATGCCGAGCAGGTTGACGCCGCGCAAAAGAAACGGAATGACGGTGGCCGGCAGGGCCGCGCCGCCGGCCAGACCGACTGCTGCAACCGACGCGCCATATTTCATCTGGCCGAGAATGCGCGCCAGCATGGCGCCGCCGACAGCGTCGACACATCCGGCCCAGGTTTCGCTTTCCAGCGGGCGCTTGACGGTTTCGGCAACGTCGTCACGGGGCACGATGCGGCTGGCGCCGAGCGACTTCAGATAGTCCCAGGTGCTTTCCCGGCCGGTGACGGCGGCGACTTCGTAGCCCAGATTGGCGAGGATGGCGGTCGCGACCGAGCCGACGCCGCCGGCTGCGCCGGTGACCAGCACAGGGCCGTCAGCCGGTTTCATGCCGTGCTCTTCCAGCGCCATGATGGCCAACATCGCCGTGAAACCGGCCGTGCCGACTGCCATGGCGTTGCGGGTGGAAATGCCTTCGGGCAGCGGCACCAGCCATTCGCCCTTGACCCGGGCTTTCTGGGAATAGCCGCCCCACCAGGCTTCGCCGACGCGCCAGCCGGTCAGCACCACCTTGTCGCCGGGCTTGTACCAGTCGTCGGAGCTTTCATCGACCGTGCCGGCAAAGTCGATCCCCGGCACATGCGGATAATTGCGCACGAGACCGCCACCGGGGCCGACACACAGCCCGTCCTTGTAGTTCAGGGTCGAATATTCGACCGCAACAGTGACATCGGCTTCCGGCAGACGGCTTTCCTCGATTTCCTCGATGCCCGCATGGGTCTTGCCGTCTTCGTCCTTGTTCACAATCAGTGCTTTGAAAGTCATGTGCCTCAATCCTGTTTTTGGGTGGTCTCGCTCATGGTCCTGGCCTCCTGGCGCAGGACATATTTCTGGATCTTGCCGGTTGCCGTCTTGGGCAGCTCGGTCAGGACGATTTTCTTGGGCCGCTTGAAGCCGGCCATGTTCTCCTTGCAGAAGGCGATCAGGCTGTCTTCGGACTCGGCGCTGCCTTCCTTGAGCTCCACAAACGCGCAGGGCACCTCGCCCCATTTTTCGTCCGGCAGCGCGACAACGGCGGCCAGAACCACATCCGGGTGCCGATGCAATATGCCCTCGACCTCGACGGAAGAGATGTTCTCACCGCCGGATATGATCACGTCCTTCAGCCGATCGCGGATCTGGATGTAGCCGTTCGGATGGCGCACGGCCGCATCGCCGGACTTGAACGCACCGCCGGCAAAGGCCTCGGCCGTTGCTTCAGGATTCTTGTAATAGCCCTTCATGACGGTGTTGCCCCGAATGATGATCTCGCCCTGGGTCTGGCCATCCATCGGTACGGGCGCACCGCTGTCACGGTCGACAACGTCGATCCTTTCGGTCATCGGAAAACCGACCCCTTGCCAGGATTGCCGCTCGGCCTGCTCGTCGGGGGAAAGATCAGCCCAGTCGTCCTGCCAAATACACTGGGCAACATGGCCATAGGTTTCGGTTAGGCCGTAGACCTGCATCACCTCAAAGCCAAGTTTCTTGACGCCGGCGAGAACGGTCGCCGGCGGCGGAGCGCCTGCGGTCATGACCCTGACGGTGTGGCCAACATGGCAACGCTGGTCTTCCGGTGTGTTGATCAGCATGGACAGGACGATCGGTGCGCCGCCAAGATGGGTGATGTCGTGTTCGGCGATGAGCTTGAAAACCGCTTCTCCCGTGATCTGCCGGATCAGCACGATGGTGCCGGCCATCAGCGTCATGGTCCAGGCGTGGCACCAGCCGTTGCAGTGAAACATGGGCACGGAATAGAGATAGACCGGATGGCGCGGCAGCTCCCACGCGACCGGCGTGCCCATCGCCATCAGATAGGCGCCACGATGGTGATAGACGACGCCCTTGGGCCGTCCCGAGGTGCCGGAAGTGTAGTTCAGCGCCAGGGCCGCCCATTCATCTTCCGGGCCGGTCCAGGCAAACTCCGGATCACCCGCGCCGACCAGGTTCTCATAGGTTTCCGACCCAATCCGCTCGCCGCCCGGCCCATCCGGATCAACGATGTCGACAACCGGCAGAGTCTTGCCGTTCAGCGCAAAGGCCTTCTGGATCACCGCAGAAAAGGCCGTGTCGGCGATGACCAGGCGTGCATCGCCGTGATCCAGGATATAGGCGATGGTTTCCGGTTCCAGGCGGGTGTTGATCGTGTTGAGCACAGCACCGGTGAGCGGTACCGCGTAATGCAGTTCTAAAAGCTCCGGGGTGTTGGCGGCCATGACGGAGACCGTATCGCCAGGGCCGATGCCCAGTCGCCGCAGGCTGGATGCCACGCGGCGCACCCGGGTCTGCACCTCCCTCCAGGTGGACCGGCGCTCATTATAGATCAGCGCCGTCCGGTCCGGGAAGATCGCAGCGGTCCGCTCCAGAAAGGATAGCGGTGTCAGCGGCACATGATTGGCAGGGGCCTTGTCGAAGGCATCGTAGTGCTGCTTCATGTCATGCCCCCTGATTGGAAAACGGCGTCTCCCACACGGTCGCTGCCCGCATGCCATGAGGCGTATCGACCTGGACCTTGGTGCCGTCGTCCCAATGTGTCATGCGCACCATGCCGATGGCCACATTGGTGCGAAAATCCGGTGAATAGGCCGCCGAGCTGACGGTCCCGACCTGCCGGCCACCGGCAATGATCGGCCAGAGCTCGTCACAAGGTGGCACCGGTTCGCCGTCAATGGCAATGCTGCGGATCTGCCGCACCGGGCCTTCCACCGCAACGCGCAGGAGCGCATCGCGGCCGACGCAGCCGATGGCGTCCTTGGTCTGGCAGAACCTGCCGAGGCCACATTCATGCGGCGTGTTGTTGCGGGTCATGTCGTTGCCGTAGGACAGGAGCTGCCCCTCGATGCGTTCGATCAGGTTCGGACAGCCCGCGCGCACGTTGAGGTCTTCGCCCGCGGCCATGAAGGCATCCCAGATCGGTTCGCCGAGACGGGAATCCTCGACATAGAGCTCAAAACCGCCCTGCTTGGAATAGCCGGAGCGCGCCAGAACCAGCCTGTGGCCCTCGAACTCGACATGGTCATAGTGAAAGAAGCGGATCGTGCGGATTCGTTCGCCGAAGAGCCGGGCGACCAGATCCTCGGCCTTCGGTCCCTGGATCGCGAGTGGTGACACGTCCGGTTCGTCGACATCGACTTCCAGCCGGAAGGCATGGGCAAGGCCCTTGATCCAGAACAGGAGATCGCTGTCGGCGACGGACACCCAGAACTTGTCCTCGGCAAGCTTGGTTGTCACCGGATCATTGAGCATGCCACCGGTTTCGTCGACCATGGGTGTGTAGTAACAGCGCCCCTCGGTCATGCCGGACAGGTCCCGGGGGGTGAGCATCTGGGCCAGGCGCGCTGCGTCGGGCCCCCACAGTTCCACCTGCCGTTCGCAGGCAACATCCCAGATCTGAACGTCTTTTTTCAGATGGTGATAATCCGCCTCGACGGTTTCGAAGACGGTTGGCAGCAGCATGTGGTTATAGACCGTATAACCCTTGACGCCAGCTGCCTGGACACGCCGGGCAAAGGGGGTCTTGCGCGTGCGGCGGGAAATGGAAAGTGCGGGGACCTGCATGTTGCCCTCCCTGACCTTATGCGGCCTGTTCGGCGGCGGGGCCGGACCAGTCGATCTGACAGATTTCCGCGCTGCGACCGTCAAAGTCCCAGACGCGGCCATAGGCACGGACGCGGCCCTGGGTGGCGGTGGCAACGGTGATGTCCGATCCCATCCAGTATTCGGTGTTGGTCACCACGATGTCCTCGTCCGGATTGGCGCCTCGAACGGGCTCCACTTCGCCCTTGATGGCCTTGCCGACGATCAGGCGGCGCTTCTTGCCTTCGTTTTCATAAGAAACCGGGGCGCGCTCTGCGCCCAGGAATTCGCTGACCAGAACCCGGAACAGCCCCGTCGTGCCCTTTGCCTGACCGGAGAAAATCTTGATCAGGCCGTCATAGGCCGCCTCGCTGGCGCGTTCATCGATATAGGCGGCCGCTTTCCAGTTGCCGCGGGCCATCAGACCCGGGATTTCCAGCACCAGGCCGACATTGAGGCCGGACAGGTCTTCGCCCTCGTAGTGGCCTTCATCGATGCGAACACCAGCCCAAGCCTGGCAATAGCCTTCGGTGGGTGCGTGTTTGCCGAGCGACACGACGCAGGGGCAAAAGACCGTGCAATTGCAGTTGAGGATCAGTTCCCCACGAATGGCCCATCCGGACATTGTTTTCTCCCTAGTTGATTGAGTTTGTCAGCGGCAGGAGCAGAGCGACCGCTCCCGTCAGAATGAGAAAGACCCCGAGCGGTGCCGTGATCCGCGTGCCGATAGCCGGCAGTTTTTCGAGGGTCATCAGCACCATGGCGAGGCCCATGAATGCGAGATTCATGGTGCCGGCGATGAAGGCCAGCAGCATCAGGGCCCAGCAGCAACCGAGACAGATGGCCCCGAGCCGGAGGCCGAGCATTGCACCGCCCCTGGCACCGGGTTGCCAGTGGCTGAAGAAGAAGGTCATCGGGCTCTGGCAGGCGTTGAGGCAGGCTTCCTTCAGCGTGCTGAACTGATAAGCGCCGGCCAGAAGCAACAGCCCGCCATTGAGGGGCGCGGAGACTGACTGACCGAGGTCGGTGATGAGGCCGAGCTCTGCCAGCCGGGTCTGGAGAAGGGCCGCAACAACAGAAAACCCGAGCCAGACCAGCATGTACCCGCCCAGCAAGGCCGCGAGCGGCGCTGCACCTGCACCTGCGGTCCGGCTCAATTGGGCGAAGGTACGAAAGGCGGGAAAGGCGGTCGGGGCCATCATGGCGAGCGCCATCAGCGCCCACATGACAAGGGCCGACCGGAAACCGGCATCGGCGGCAGTCGTGCGGCAGAGCGAGATCAGATAGGCAAGCCCGTCCACCTGCAAGGAGGCCGGAACCTCCCGGACCTGCATCGCAAACAGCGCCGCCCAGGCGGCCAGAACGCAGCCATAGAAGGCAAGCCACAGGCTTCTGTGGCCGGCAAACAGCCGCGTCATGGTCTCCATCCGATCCTCCCGATCATGTTTGGCCTTACGCTGCGCGTCAAAGATGCAAAAGTCAAACATTTAATTGTCAGACATTTAAACATTTTCAATTGACCCCTGCCTGGCGCCTCATTAGGTTTGCCTCTCGTTGACTGGGGCAGGACCGGAGAAAATCTTGGCGATTGAATTCAACACGATTCAAAAAGAGGGGCTGTCGGTCCAGATCGCCAATGCCATCCGGGATGCCATTCTCGAAGGCCGGCTTGCCAGCGAAGAAAGACTGCCAAGCGAGGCAGAGCTTTCCGAGCGGTTCGGTGTCTCCCGATCGACCGTGCGCGAGGCGCTGAAAAGACTGGCCGCGCAAAACCTTATTCGCAGCGAACGCGGGTCGTCCGGCGGCGCTTTTGTCAACCGCCTCACCTGGGACGAGGCCCAGGACAACCTGGTGACGACGACGCGTCTTCTGATCGGGATGAACAACATTCCGCTGGAAGATGCCATCGAGGCGCGGTTCGCCCTGGAGACATCCGCCCTGCCGCTTGCAGTCGAAAACAGGTCCGACCAGCATCTGGCGGCAATGGCGCAGGAGATCGCGCGCCAGCGGGACAAACTGACCAGCGATGAAGAGTTCTGTGCCTCGGATGTTGCCTTTCACTCGGCGATCGCATCGGCGACCGGTAATCCTCTGCTGAGTTTTCAGCTGGCGGCCGCTTTCGAGGCCATGCAGCCGCTGATGAACATGCTTGTCTACCGCCTGCGCGACCGCGAGCGAATTGCCGACCTGCATGAATCGCTGGCATCGGCGCTGAAAGCCGGCGACAGCAGCAAGGCCGCTGACCAGCTGGATGCGCTTGCCGCCTATACCAAGGACCTGGCAGCGCAACGGCGCAAGCCACGAGACGGGTAAGCGGCCTGCAGTTCGCTGCGCCGGAACAGGTCAAGACAATCCGGAGGGACGCTGAGTTCGCGTCAACCGCCTGCGGCAGCCGCAACGCCGGTTGTGTCCTGATCGTGGGCCCGCAGCCAGTCCAGCAACTGCGGTTTCGCCATGGGTTTGGCAAAATGGTAGCCTTGAGCAAGGACAAAGCCGAGGCGCAGCAGCTCCTGGGCTGTTGCTTCATCCTCAACACCTTCTGCGACCGGCAGCATGCCGGTCTTGCGGGCCAGCAGGCAGCTGATTTCGCACACCGCACGGCACTTGTCGCTGGTCAGAAGTTCCTTGACGAAACGCTGGTCGACCTTGAGTTCGGTGAAAGGGACCTGGACGATTTGTTCCAAGGACGAGTATCCGGTCCCGAAATCGTCAATGGAAACACCAAAGCCGGCCATGCGCAGCCGGGTCAGAATATCGATGGCCTGCCCGAGATTTGAAGATGCTGCGGTTTCCGTCAGTTCCAGGATCAGTCTGTGATTTTCAAGGCCGATGCCGCGCACGATATTCTGGATCATGTCCGGGAGGGCAATTTCGTCCAGGGAGGTTGCCGACACGTTCACTGAAACCTTGAGGTTGGGACAGAGGCCGGATAAGGCAATCAGGTCGTAACAGGCAGTCTTGAGAACAAATTCCGTCAGGGCGCTCATGACGGCTGGAGATTGCTCTGCCAACGGAATGAACACGGCAGGTGAAACCGCTCCACACTCCGGATGCTGCCAGCGCAACAGGGCCTCCAGACCAGCGACGGAACGGTTCTCCAGGCGCAGCTGCGGCTGGTAGGCGACAAAAAACTCGTTCTTTTGCAGGCCCTCCAGAACATCATCGCCCTGCAGGTCACAGCATGCCTCGGCCTGGGCAGCGGATCTTTGCCTGGTAGACATGATTGTTGCGTCTGCCGCATCCAGAACATCTTCGATGGCCGACAGTGCGATCGGCTTCTGGAGAACATCGAGAACCGTGAGATTGCTGGCCCGCGCACCCTCGCGTGCGGCGTTCAGGATTGCCGGATCCTGACCGCTCATGAGCACGAGCAGGGCTTTGGTGCCGGTCTTGGCAAGAAATCGGATGCACTCGATCCCGTTGACGTCCGGCATGAACAGGTCGAGAAAAATCAGGTCGGTTTCCGCTGAGAAATTCTCGGCAAACTCGGCGGCATTGGTCACCATGGTCACATGGTGACCCTGGTCTTCCACCGCTTCCTGGACAAAGGAGGCAAAGTCCTCCTCGTCGTCATAGACCAGAACCCTCATTAGGGCCGCCTTTCGTCAAGTGTCTGCCGGATCGCGCGTGCCAGCGTCTGACGGTCATACGGTTTGATCAGCAACTCGGTTTCGTCGGTCCCGTTCTTTGTCAGGATTTCTCCAGGAAAACCGGACGCCAGCAGACAGCCGATGCCAGGGCGCATGGACCGGACCTTCTGCAGCAACTCGATGCCGTTCATTGGGCCTGGCATGACGACATCAGAGAAGACGAGATCAATTGTAGGTTGTTTCTGGACGATCTCAAGTGCGTCGACCGGCGTGGAACTGGTGGATACACGATACCCCAGGTCTTCAAGCGTGCCTTGGGCATAACTGGCCAGTTCGGCTTCATCATCGACCACCAGAATGTGTTCCGACCCCCGTGGGACAATTTCATCAGGCTTGGGCTGGGACGACGGGGTGCGACCACCTTCAAACAGCGGAATGAAGATGCGAAACACAGTGCCAACGCCGAGCTCGGAATAGACCTTGATTTCTCCGCGGGAGCGCCGGGCAAACCCGTAGACCATTGCCAATCCGAGGCCGGTACCCCGGCCTTGCGGTTTCGTGGTGAAAAACGGTTCGAAAATCCTGGCTCTGATTTCCTCCGGGATGCCAGGCCCATTGTCGGAGACGGAGATAACGCCGTAGGATCCCGCCGGAATTCTGGCGAGATCAGGTGGGGCATCCTTGTCGATCTGCGTCTTTTCCAGCCTGATCTCAAGTTTGCCCGACTTGTGCATGGCATCGCGGGCGTTCACGGCCAGGTTGATGATCACGTCCTGCAGGTCGCCGGCATCGACATGGGCGATCAACGGTGCGAGGCTCGGTTTGACATGAAGATCGATGCCCTTGGTCAAGGAGCCCCTGAGAAGAGCCTCGACATCTTCAATGGCCCGGTTGAGGTCGCAGGAGATGTTGTCTGAATAAAAATCCTTCTGCCGTGAGAACGACAGAAGCTGTTGCGTGATCTTGGCAGCCCGCTCGGCAGCCTGATGCGACTTGTCGAAATAGGCGTAGAGCTTCGAATCCGGCTCCGCCCTTCTCAATCCCAGCTCCAGATTGCCCAGGATGATACCGAGAATGTTGTTGAAGTCATGGGCGATGCCGCCGGTAAGCTGGCCGATCGCTTCGAGTTTCTGTGCGCGCTGAAGCTGGTTCTCCAGCTTTTCCTGTTCGCTCAGATCCGTGAGCGAGCCGATGAACTGGGTGCCGCCGGGCAGGTCGATGCGTCCGATGCCAAGCGTCAGGGGAAAGAGACTGCCGTCTTTCCGTCGCCCCATCACCCGCCGTGCCTTGCCGATGATATAGGCCTTGCCCTCTTCCAGATAGCGTTTCAGGTAGTGATCGTGGTGATCCGCATGGTCTTTGGGCATCAGCAGTTTCACGTTCTGCCCGATCACCTCGTCAGTGTCATACTGAAACATGCGTTCGGCTTCACGATTGAATTCCAGGATCTTGCCGCTTGCGTCGATCATCACCATGCCCACAAGCGTGTTGTTGAGCGCGGCGCGGATGCGCATCTCAGCTTCCTGCAAGCGTTCGTTTGCCTTGACGGCATCGGTGATATTGCGGCCCGTGCCTCGATAGCCGAGAAAACGGCCGTCGTTGTCATAGGCAGGAACGCCGGAAATGGAGATGGCCTGTTCGATGCCATCACTGTCGTAAAGGCGGTAGGTGAAGTCCTTGAACGGTTCCTGCCTGGCAATGCGCGCGTCGAGCTTTCGCCATTTCGCTGAGGTAACGTCCTCGGTTGCCACCTCGTTGCGCGTCTTGCCAAGCACATCCTTCTTGTCAATGCCCGAAAGGTGCCGGTGGTTGCCGGCGAGCAGGGTCATGCGGTTCTGGGGGTCGGTTTCCCAGATCCAGTCCGACGCGGTCTGCGTGTAGTCCCTGAACTTCTGTTCGTTCTCCTGAAGGGTTTGTTCTTTTTCCTTGAGTGTCGAGATGTCGGTTCGAATTCCGAGTGTTCCACCTCCTGGAAGGCGTCGTTCTGAAACGAGGAGCCATCTGCCATCCGCCAGTTGCTGCTCGAAGGGCTGGTCCGGGGTGGTCTCGTGATGCGCCAGGCGATCCTTCAGCCAGTCCGCCTCGCCCCCGGCAGAAATGGCATATTCGCCCGAGTGCAGGCCATCAACCAGCATGTCCTTGAAGTTTCGTCCGAGCCTGATCGTGGTGCCGCCGGGGTCATAGAACTCCTGGTAGCGCTTGTTGAAGAAGACGAGCCGGTCCTCCGTATCGAAAACGGCAAGGCCTTCCGTCATGACGTTGGTCACGTCGTCAAGCAATGTCTGCAACCTTCTGGCTTCCGTTTCCTTGTCTCGCTTGTCCTTCAATTCCTCCATCTGATGCACGAGCAGGCGGGCAAGCGCCATCAGGCTGTCGCGTTCCTGCTGCGAGACAGATCTCGGTTCCGTTGCCGCCACGGACAACGTGCCGATGTTGAAGCCATCCCGGGTGATCAGTGGCGCACCGAGATAGAACCGGAGTTGAGGTGCACCAGTTACATGCGGGTTGTCTCGAAAGCGCTCGTCTTCAAGAGCATTCGAAACGCAAAGCGGTGCGCTGTCCCTGATGGCGTGTTCGCAAAAAGAGCCTTTCAGCGGAACTGAGTTGCTGGCCATCCCGACGTGCGACAGGAGGTTTTTCCGATCTGAACCGATCAGGCAGACGAATGCGATCCTTGCCTGGAAAAGATCCGCGACCACCTGGACCGCATCGGTGAAGATGGGGGGTGTTTCGTCTTCCAGGAACCGAAAACTATCGACGGCTTTCAGTCGATTCTCTTCGTGAGATTTCTCGCTTGATCTCATCATTGTAATTAATCTCAATTACAAAACTGGAATATTTATTGACTCGCTCAGCTCATCTGAATACTGGCGAGAGAGTGCTATTAAATACTTAAAAGTGAAGTCTGGAAGCGAACGTAACTCTACGTATCAATGGGCATTGTTCCTTGTCGGGCGGGCGTGTCGCGGTGCACTGGCCGTCAGGTCAAGGAGTTTGCAGCCCCGACAGGCTGAAGGGATGCCGTCGGGAACGAGCCCTTGCACGGCAATTCGGGCAAGTGGTGCGGATGAGGCGATCGCCGCAAAAGAACAACTGAAATATATGGTGACCCCGACAGGATTCGAACCTGTGACCCTCAGATTAGGAATCTGATGCTCTATCCTGCTGAGCTACGGGGCCGTAAGGCAAGCCGATTAGCATGATTTGGCGGCGATGGCGAGACCCTGTGTCGCTTCGGTGCCGCCTGATCGCTGGTCCCGCATCTGAACAGCGTTTTGGGGTGCACTGTCTTGGGCTTGCCTTATTCCATGCTTAGCAAGGAACAATCGTCGTGACCGCTGTTCGGGACTTGTCACCGCCATCCCGGTGAGCGCCCGGACCAGGGGTGATCCGTTGAATTGGCTAAGGGGTGGGCCAGTGCCGCCAGGGCTGGGAAAAATCAGTTTTACCATTCGGGCGTGGCTGCGTCCGGACCCAATCTGTCTGGCAAGAGTGTCATCCTTGGTGAAGGTGATGGTCGCACTTGGTTTCGGGGTCTTGCTTGCGCCCGGCAAGGCAGTTGCCGGTCAGGAGTTCGAAGTCTGTAACATACAACTAGACTCTGCCATCCCGGTGCGTCCGGCGGAGGATGAAGCGTTATTTGAAGCAGAGGATGGCACCTCGTACCTGCCCAGTGATCTGAGGGTTCCTGCAGGTGTCGGGACTGGACAGGCCGGCGTGGTGATCGCGACCGATACGGCTGTTCTGGCGGTGCCGATCACTTCGCAGGACCGCTGGGGAAGGATACCGTCCTGGATCTTGCTGCAGCGGGCCGGGCGTCTGGTTCTCTGGCAAACCCTGCAACTTGAGCAGGGCAACGCCTTCTTTGCACCGGTTCACGCCGTAGCGGCGTGTGCCGAGGCTTTGCGCCATGCCGAGGGCCAGGCGCGTCGGGATCGTACCGGCCTCTGGCGCGAAGGCGGTGTTCGCCTGACCTATCGGACGGAGAAGCCCGGGGCGTTTGCGGAAGCTGCAGGGCGCTATGTGATTGCGCGTGGGCGCGTTGTTTCCCTTGGAAAAACTCGCAGTACCCGCTATCTGAATTTCGGAAGATATTGGAAAACAGATGTGACGGGCACCTTGCGGGCCTCGGACGAGGATGACTTCAACGCAGCGCTTGCTCGCACGGGGTGGCACCTGGACGGGCTGGCTGGCCGCGTCGTCGAGTTGCGCGGTGTCGTCGAGATGAAGGACGGGCCGCATATTGCGCTTCGAAATCCGGAGCAACTGGTGGTGCTGGAAGACAAAAGGGCAGGACGTGAGCGCCAAGGCAACAACTGATACCCGGCAGTGTGCGCGAAACGGTGCGCGCCAGGGAGCGGCCCCGGTGTCGATTGGCGGCCGGTTGCGTCTGCTTGCCGTCGCGGGCGCAACCCTTCTGATTGCCTCTTGCCAGCTTCTGGGAGACGGGCCGAGTGTCGGAACAGTCTCGCCGGGCACCTTGCGACCGAACCTCGCGGCCGATATCGGCGAGCGCGAGCACCCGCGGGTCGTTGCCACCTATGGCGGGGTTTACAAGGATCCGGGTGCGGAACGGGCCGTTGCCAGCGTTGTCGGCCGACTCGTGGCAGCGTCCGAAGATCCGTCCCAGAGCTACAAGATCACGATCCTGAATTCGCCGGCCATCAACGCCTTTGCGCTTCCGGGCGGCTATCTTTATGTCACCCGCGGCTTGCTGGCGCTCGCCAATGACACGTCGGAAGTGGCGGCGGTTCTTGCGCATGAAATGGCCCATGTCACGGCGAACCATGCAATCAAGCGGCAGCAGCGCGCAGAGGCCAAACAACTGGCAAACCGGATCCTGACCGACGTGGTGCAGGATTCGGAAGAGGCGCGAAAGGCGATCATCTCTTCGCAATTGTCCTTTGCCCGTTTCAGCCAGGTCCAGGAACTGGAAGCCGATGATATCGGCGTGAAGACCCTGGCAAGAGCCGGTTACGATCCTTACGCGGCTGCACGTTTCCTGCGTTCCATGGCGGCTTTCGCCCGCTACCAGTCGGCAGACAAATCCGGGTCCTCGGCGCCGGATTTCCTGTCCTCGCACCCATCAACACCGGAGCGGCTGCAGATAGCGATCCGCGCGGCCCGCCAGATCGGGGCACCGGGTATCGGCGAACGCGACCGGGATCGGTATCTCAGCCAGATCAACGGCATGCTCTTCGGCGACGATCCGCTGGAAGGTTTCGTGCGCGGCCGGTCCTTCCTGCACAAGGCGCTTGGCATCAGTTACACCGTGCCAACCGGCTACATCTTGGAAAATACCCCGGAGGCCGTTCTGGCCAGCAATGGCGATGGCACGGCGATCCGCTTCGACGGTGCGGATGTCAGCGGCTATTCCAGTCTGCGCGATTACATGAACTCCGGCTGGATCAATGGCCTGTTGCCGGAAAGCGTGCGGGAAACCACGATCAACGGCCTGCCCGCGGTGACCGGGGCTGCGATCACGCAGGGCTGGTCCTTCCGCATTGCGGTCGTGCGCATCGGCCGCACGGGCTATCGCTTCATTTTCGCCAGCCGATCGCCGAGCGATCGGTTCGACCGGGATTTTCAGGCAACGGTCAACAGTTTCAAGCAACTGTCGCCCACGGAACGCGCGCGCCTGAGGTCGCTCCGGATCAAGGTCGTCCAGTCCAGACCGGGCGACACGGCGCGCAAGCTGGCCGTCGGCATGAGCGGCGTGGAGCCGTCCCGCCGGCTGGAGTTCTTCACGATCTTGAACGACCTGAGTGCGGACAAGCCCATTCCGGCCGGAACGGCCATCAAGCTGGTCGTGGACTAGCGCCGACGACATTGAACCCGCAGACCGTCACGCCTGTGTTCCCTGTTGAAGCGGAGCACAGGGCTGGTTTCTGTCAGGATCCGAACGTATTGCCGAACCTGAAACCAAAACGCCCTGCCTGGAACCAACGGTGTTGCAACGTGGGGTGAACCTGGCCAAAAAAAGGGAGCCTAGAGGCTCCCCGTGTCAGTGGCAGCTTGGATAGGGTCAGGCGCTGTAGACGGCCTTGTCGGGCTGGGCCGCCAGAAGCGCGGATTTCAGTTTTTCCATCGCGCGGCTTTCGATCTGGCGGACGCGCTCCTTCGAGATGCCGAGTTTCAGTCCGAGGGATTCAAGCGTTGCACCTTCTTCGGACAAACGGCGTTCGCGGACGATTTTGAGTTCGCGTTCACTGAGCACCTCAAGCGCTGAGGTGAGCCAGCGGCGGCGTCGTTCGGTGTCGATATTGCCGGTGACGATCTCGTCGGGGAGCGGTGCGTCAGAGACCAGGAAATCCTGGCGATCCGCACTGGAGCCTTCGCTGTCGGTCATCGGTGCGTTGAGCGACGTGTCTGGACCGGAGAGGCGCGCATTCATCAGGGCAACATCAGACTGCTTGACGCCGATCGCGTCGGCGATTTTCTGATGCAGCTCGCTGTCGGTGAGCGGTGTCTGGTTGCCGGAGAGCTTTGCGCGAAGACGGCGAAGATTGAAGAAAAGAGCCTTTTGTGACGAGGATGTGCCGCCGCGAACAATGGACCAGTTGCGCAGGATGTAGTCCTGGATCGAGGCACGGATCCACCAGGTGGCATAGGTCGAGAAGCGCACTTCCCGTTCCGGTTCGAAGCGGGCAGCGGCTTCCAGGAGCCCGACATGACCTTCCTGGATGAGGTCACCCAGGTTCAGTCCGAAATTGCGAAAGCGCGAGGCAACGGCAATCACCAGACGCATGTGCGAAAGCGACAGTTTCTCAAGTGCTTTCTCGTCCCGGTCGTTCCGCCATCGCAGCGCAAGGTCCAGTTCTTCTTCACGCGTGAGATAGGGCGCCTTCATGGCCGCCCGCACAAGTTGACGTTTTTCGCTCATGGACATGATCGCCACTCCGATGTGTTATCGGGGTTACTACGTACGTGAGTTCAGGTTAGATCACTTGTGCCTGCCGCAGGGGCATATTTTTTGCACTTTCCCGTGAACGGTGCGCGAGCCGCACTGTCGAAAAGAAAAAGGGCCCGGAAATTTCCGAGCCCTTGTCCTGAGAATGTAGAAAATTCCGCTCTTTAATCAGGCGGCTTCTTCTTCTTCCTTGTCGTCGTCCTCAGCGGCTGCCTCAGCGGCGGCTTTCATGCGGCTGGGGGACTTTGCCAGGTTCTGTTCGATCTGCTTGATCGCCTCGGTTTCCGAGCACTTGTTGACAGCGGCAATTTCGCGAGCCATGCGGTCAAGGGCAGCTTCATAAAGCTGGCGTTCGGAATAGGACTGTTCCGGCTGGCTCTCGGACCGGTAAAGGTCACGAACCACTTCGGAAATCGCAATCAGGTCGCCGGAATTGATCTTGGCTTCATATTCCTGGGCGCGGCGGCTCCACATGGTGCGCTTCACGCGCGGGCGACCGCGTACGGTCTCGAGAGCCTTCTTGACGGCCGCCGGGTCGCCAAGCTTGCGCATGCCCACGGAAGCGATTTTCGCGACCGGGACACGAAGGGTCATCTTGTCCTGTTCAAAAACGATAACGAGCAACTCCAAAGAGTGACCTGCAACGTTCTGCTCTTCAATGGCGGTAATCTGGCCGACGCCATGTGCCGGATAAACGATGTACTCGCCGGTTTTGAATCCCTGGCGCTGCGCGGTCTTTTTGGTGTTTGTTGCCATACTCGTATTCTCTCCTGCGCAGTTATCGGCCTCATTCGGGCCGGAGTCGGACCGCGGCGCGGTCCTCTGTTCTTATGCGACACGAAGCCCGCCGTGCGATCCATAGTGGAACGCCTGTTGATATGCGGCGTGTCAGGGCTGGTCAGTCGTCGATTTCCACTTTAGAACCTTGATCAGTCATAAAAGCTGCCGGAAGCTTGCTCCGTCCGGTTGGTCAGGCCCGGGACAGGATTTTGCAAACTCCGTTTTGGGGGTTTTTCTCGTGGTTGGCGACTAGTCCTAATATGTAACATACTTTTGTGGAAAATTAAAGCGTTACGCTTTGCAGGTGCGCAAACAGCACACTTAACCTAGCGGAAGCTGTCCGCCAGGCTGCTGAAATTATTCGCAAAAACACCGCCTGTTGCCTTGGGTGCGCGACTTGTCGCGGTGCAACAAATATGTGTTGAGGCCGAATCAGGCCGGCGGATTAGGCGAAAAATACTGTTCGAACTTGTTTTCCTTGCCGTCGAACTCTTCCGCGGTCGGCAACGGATCTTTTTTCTCCGTGATGTTCGGCCATTTTTCAGAGTATTCGGCGTTGATCTCGATCCATTTTTCCAGACCCGGCTCCGTATCGGGGAGGATCGCCTCTGCCGGGCATTCCGGTTCGCAGACGCCGCAGTCGATGCATTCGTCCGGATTGATCACCAGGAAATTCTCGCCCTCATAGAAACAATCGACCGGGCAGACTTCAACACAGTCGGTGTATTTGCACTTGATGCAATTGTCTGTGACGACGTAGGTCATCTCAATCCTCATTCGGCTCCGGGGCGGTTTAACTGGATCGCGCCGTTAAACTCAGGTCCGGTCATCAGTTTCGGGCCGCTCTTGTCGAGGGCAGGTATATCGTCTCGTTTTGCAGTTGGGTATCGTTTTTGTTCCCTTGGCGCAAGCGCACGGGATGACGCAGACCGCCGTTAGAAGAGAAAGTTTTTCTGTTTTTGCCGCCGGCAGCGGAACGGACGTCAGTCTTCGCCTCGCAGAGCGTCCAGTTTGCGCCGGTCGCGCTTGGTCGGGCGACCGGCACCGGCCTCGCGTTGTCCGGGCGGGGGAGGTGGTGGCGCTTCCCTGGGAGGCGGTGGCGGCGAGAGGTCTTCGTAGAGTTTGCGGGCCTCTTCATAGGGGCCGCGGCGTGTGCCAAGTGCCAAAATCTTCAGGACAAGAACGCGCCTGTCCAGAGCGACGGTCAGGACATCGCCTGTGCGGATGGTCTTGCTGGCAGAGGAAATCTTGTCCCGGTTGACCCGGACATGACCTGATGTCGCCAGTTTCTGGGCAAGCGACCGGGATTTTGTGACCCTGGCGTACCAGAGCCACTTGTCGATGCGCAGGCTGCCGGTGGCAGCATCTGAGTCCGGTGCCGGAATTACTTCTTGTCCTTGCTGCTCAGGTCCGCTTTCAGCGCCATCAACGCGGCAAAAGGCGAATTGGGATCGATCGGCTTGTCCCGTTGCGGTTTTCCGTCACGGCGATTGCCACCGTCGAAGCCCTTGCCGCCCTGGGCGCCGCGATTGCGGTTCGGTCCGCCCTTGCCGCCTTTGCCATGGCGCTTGTCGTCGCGATTGCCCTTCGGCCCCTGGCCCTTGCGGTTGTCGCCGCGGCGCTGATCGGAGCGAACGCGTGGCCGGCGGTCATGACGGCCCGGGCGCCAGATTTCGATGGTCACCGTTTCCAGTTCACCCTCTGCGGCTGCTTCGGAACTGTCGGCGACGGCTTCTCCAGCGTCAGCGGAGACTGCTGCGGGAGCATCGCTCGCTTCTGCGTCGGAACCGGTCCCGGCAGCGGCCGCGTCTTCAGCAACCGGTGCGGCCGGTGCTTCCTCGGCCGGGGTCTCAGCTTCGGTGGCCTCGGCAACCGGTGCATCTGTGGTTGCCGCTTCATCAGCAGCCTCGGATACCGCTGCTTCCGGAGCGTCCGGTGCTGCCGCTTCCGTTGCTTCTTCGCTTGCAGGGGCTTCGGTTTCCGCGGCAGCTTCGGGTGCCGTGGTTTCTTCGGCAGCAGGCTTGGCGACGACCGGGCGCTGGACTTCCTTTGTCTCGACGCGGTAGCCGAGTGACTTCAGCACAGCGGAGAAATCCTCGCCGGCGCAGCCGAGCAGGGAGGTCATGGCGACGGTCACCGTAAAGCCGCCACCTGTCTCGATGGCTCCTTCCGGCGGGCTGACCTCGGCGTCGAGCGGCTTCCAGGCGATCAGCGGCCGGATCAGATCGGCGAGGCGCTCCAGGATGTCGACACGTACGGCGCGAGGGCCGCAGACGCGGAAGCCGACAACCTTGTAAAGCGCCTTGTCGATGCTTTCGTCGACCGGGATGGACGTGCGGCCGGATGCGGAGAGTTGAGGCAGCTCCGCCATGCCGTTCATGTCCAGTGCGCCGTGTTTCAGAGCCCAGAGCTGCGCCAGAAGCTGGCTCGGAGCAGGTTTTAGCAGCGCCGGGACAAACACGGTATAGGCGCCGAAGCGGACCCCGTGCTTGCGAAGGGACGCGCGCATGTCCTGATCCAGCTGGCGGATTTCATCGGCAGCGTCCTGGCGTTCCAGAATGCCGAGGCCTTCCACGATGCGGAAGGCGATGCCGCGTGCCAGACCTTCCAGACCTTCGCCGGTTTTCAGGTCGACCAGCGGCTTCAGCAATGTGTCGATCTGGGCCCTGACCCAGAGGTCCATGCGGTTTTGAACCGTTTCGCGTGCCGGGCCGGTCAGATGTTCGTCTGCCAGAAGCAATGCCGTCGGTGCCAGCACGTCCTCGCCGGCGACCAACTTGGCGACAGGTTCCCCGCGCCAGCGAATGGTGCCATCGGCGGTGAGTACAAAGTCGGCGTTCTCCGACTTGCCGAACTTTTCCGCGCGGGATTCGATTTCGCTCGTCAGCGCTTTCTGGGCTGCGGCCCGAACCGTTTTTCCGTCCGGTCCTTCGGCCGCCGCGTCAGGGGCAAACCGGAAGCCAAGCAGATTCCCGATGTGCTGACCTTCAACGAGCACATCGCCGCTCGATGTAATTTCCGCTTCCAGCATTGCGTTCTCTCTCAAACGTCGCATCAATACACTTGTACGCCGGTCCACGAAGCGCTGCGTTAAACGCTCGTGAAGGGCGTCGGATAGTTTGTCTTCAATGTCGCGCGTCTCCCCCTGCCAGTGGGCCGGATCGGCCAGCCAGTCGGGGCGATTGGCGACATATGTCCACGTCCGGATATGGGCAATCCGGTTCGCGAGTGTGTCGATATCACCATCCGTGCGGTCTGCGAAGGCCAATTGACGGGTGTACCAGTCATCGGCAATGGCGCCGTCCTGCATCAGATGGGTGTAAATGGTGTTCAACAGCTCGGCATGGTTCGCGGGCGCGATCTTACGATAGTCCGGGATCTGGCACACGTCCCATAACAATTCGATCGATTTTTCACCCTTTGCCATTCCGGATATTGCGGGATCGCGCAACAAATGTTCAAGTGCGGTGATGTCATCGCCGGTAGGTGCCCTAGCGAGACCTTCTTCTGCCGGGACCGCGTCGAGGCTGCGGCGCAATGCATTCGCGGATGAAAAATCCAGCGCACTGTTGCGCCATTGCAGCACTTTCAGGCTGTCGAACCGGTGACTTTCGATCTGTTCGATCAGCTCATCGTCCAGCGGATCGACCCTTCCGGTGACACCGAACGTGCCGTCTTTCGTGTGGCGGCCGGCCCGGCCCGCGATCTGGGCCATCTCGGACGGGGTCAGCTGGCGGTACTGATAACCGTCATATTTGCGGTTGCCGGCAAAGGCGATGTGGTGAACATCGAGGTTCAATCCCATGCCGATTGCATCGGTCGCCACGAGGTGGTCGACATCGCCGTTCTGGAACAGTTCCACCTGCGCGTTCCGGGTGCGCGGGCTCAAGGAACCGAGCACCACGGCGGCGCCGCCGCGCTGCCGGCGGATCAGCTCCGCGATCGAATAGACCTCGTCCGAGGAGAACGCCACGATCGCCGAGCGCGAGGGCAGGCGCGACACCTTTTTCGAGCCGGCATATTCAAGGACCGACATGCGCGGGCGGGTGACCACATTGAGGCCGGGCAGCAGCTTCTCCAGAAGGGGGCGCGCTGTGGCCGCTCCCAGGAGCAGCGTTTCGGATCGGCCGCGCAAATTGAGAATACGGTCGGTGAAGACGTGACCCCGGTCGAGATTGCCCGCCAGCTGGACCTCGTCGATGGCGACAAATTCGGTGTTGAGGTCGAGCGGCATGGCTTCGACGGTGGAGACCCAGAAGCGCGGTTTTTCCGGGATGATCTTCTCTTCACCGGTGATCAGTGCCACGGCTTCGGGTCCGGCCCGATCCGCGACCCGTCCATAAACCTCTCGGGCGAGCAGGCGCAGGGGCAGGCCGATCAGCCCGGATGGCTGGGCCAGCATGCGTTCGATCGCAAGGTGGGTCTTGCCGGTGTTCGTGGGGCCAAGCACGGCCGTCACTGTGCGAGACCGGGCAGACGGCGGCAGCGGCAGATTTTGGAGACGGGGCATGAAAGTGCTTGTGATCGGCTTTCTTAAAGGCAAGTGCCCTGGGACTGGCACCTATATATGGTGCCGCGTGTCTAGCACAGGCAAGGCGGGCATGTCGTTACTCTTTTGGCCAAAAGGTCAGCTTTTCCCGGCTGGAAATTAGTTGTGGAGAACGACTCTGGAACAAACCGAAACCGAATCGCTGACTCTTGGTGATTCAGGATTTGTTCCCTACCAGATGTGGTTTGCCGGGTACTTGACGCTACGAAATCCTGAATCCCGACAAAGGTTTGAGTCGTGTTTGCTGTTGTCGGGTGATTTGCCCGGAATCACTGTCAATAGATAATTTTCGGTAAACAGCTTTCTGCCCGTTCAAAAGCGCCTCCTTTACCTTGGGACACAGGGTGAACGAATCTCGGACGAATCGGCGACTCGAAGCCGTTCGGATTTTGTTCTCACAAGATCTAGTGGGTGATGCGCGCCACATTCATAGGCGAGCCAGATGGAACGGGCGCAATCTGGTGCGTGGCGCCGGAAGCTGTCCCGAATTGATCCATTTTGCCGCGAAATCATCATTCTGCCCCTTGAGTGCGGGCTTTGACGGCAAAATTGCTGCGCCGCAAATTTATCTGAATGCGACACGAATTCAGGGTTTAAATCAATTTGGCGTTGGATTTCCTACAGTTATCAGCGCAGGCGCAAAAATATTTTCCAAGTTAAAAAAAGGACATATCTTCTGCCCCTTTTCAAGAGCGTCCGACCAAAGTAGAAATCTTGCCGAAACCGGCAAGACTGTTTGTCGAAAATTAGGGGGAATGGGCGTTTGGCGATAACAAAAATTCTCGTTGCGAACCGATCGGAAATTGCGATCCGGGTTTTCCGGGCCGCCAATGAACTTGGCCTGAAAACTGTCGCGATCTATGCGGAACAGGACAAGCTGGCGCTGCACCGCTTCAAGGCGGATGAAGCGTATCAGGTCGGCAAGGGCCTTGGCCCGATCGAAGCCTATCTTTCCATTGACGAGATCATTCGTGTTGCCAAACACGCTGGCGCTGACGCCATTCACCCTGGCTATGGCCTTCTGTCGGAAAGCCCGGAATTCGTCGATGCTTGCGAAGCCGCCGGCATCACCTTCATCGGCCCGAAATCGGACACGATGCGCCGTCTCGGCAACAAGGTCGCGGCGCGTAATCTCGCCATCGAGGCGGGCGTTCCGGTCATGCCGGCAACGGACCCGCTGCCCGATGACATTGAAGAGATCAAGACACAGGCGCTTCAAATCGGCTATCCGGTGATGTTGAAGGCGTCCTGGGGGGCGGTGGCCGCGGCATGCGCGTCATCCCGGACGAAGCGACACTGGAAAAGGAAGTCCTGGCGGCAAAGCGCGAAGCCAAGGCGGCGTTCGGCAAGGACGAGATCTATCTGGAGAAGCTGGTCCAGCGGGCGCGCCACGTAGAAGTGCAGATCCTGGGCGATGGTGACAACGTCGTCCATCTTTATGAGCGCGACTGCTCGATCCAGCGCCGTCACCAGAAAGTCGTCGAACGGGCACCGGCTCCCTATCTCGACGAGGCCAAACGGACCGAACTGTGTGACTACGGTCTGAAAATCGGCCAGGCGGTGAACTATCGCGGCGCCGGCACCGTTGAATTCCTGATGGATGCGGACACCGGCGCGATCTATTTCATCGAGGTCAATCCGCGGGTGCAGGTCGAGCACACGGTGACCGAGGAAGTGACCGGCATCGATATCGTCCAGGCACAGATCAAGATCTGCGAAGGGGCCAAGATCGGCACGCCGGAAAGTGGCGTGCCGGCACAGGGCGCGATCCGCCTGAATGGCCACGCCCTTCAGTGCCGCATCACCACCGAAGATCCGGAGCAGAACTTCATTCCGGATTATGGCCGCATCACCGCTTATCGCGGCGCGACCGGCTTCGGCATCCGTCTCGACGGCGGCACGGCCTATTCCGGTGCCGTGATCACGCGTTTCTATGACCCGCTCCTGGAAAAGGTGACGGCCTGGGCACCGACGGCGGAAGATGCGCGCAAGCGCATGGACCGTGCCCTGCGCGAATTCCGGATCCGCGGCGTCGCCACCAACCTGGTGTTCCTGGAAAACATCATTGGCCATGAGGACTTCAAGGCCAATGCCTATACCACCCGTTTCATCGACGAGACGCCGGCCCTGTTCGAGCAGACCAAGCGCCAGGACCGGGCCACCAAGCTCCTGACTTACATCGCCGACGTTTCGGTGAATGGTCATCCGGAAACGAAGTCGCGTGAGCGGCCGCCGAAAGACGTGGCCGCACCGGTCATTCCGGATTTCGGTGACGACAAGCCTGGCGGTACGCGGCAACTGCTTGATCAGCTCGGTCCGAAAGGCTTTGCCGACTGGATGAAGGCGGAAAAGCGGGCGCTGATCACCGACACGACCATGCGTGACGGACACCAGTCTCTCCTGGCGACCCGCATGCGCAGCCACGACATCGTCAACATCGCGGATGCTTACGCGGCCGGTCTGCCGAGCCTGTTCTCGCTGGAATGCTGGGGCGGCGCGACGTTCGATGTGTCCATGCGCTTTTTGACCGAAAGTCCGTGGGAGCGCCTCCAACAGATCCGTGAAAAGGCGCCCAACATCCTGCTGCAGATGCTGCTGCGCGGCTCCAATGGCGTTGGCTACACCAATTATCCGGACAACGTGGTCAAGTTCTTCGTCGCCCAGGCCGCGGAGAACGGGGTTGATCTCTTCCGTGTGTTCGACTGCCTCAACTGGGTGGAGAACATGCGCGTTTCCATGGACGCGGTCCAGGAAGCCAACAAGCTCTGTGAAGGCGTGCTCTGCTACACCGGCGACATGCTGGACAGCGCGCGGCCGAAATACGACCTGAAATATTATGTCGGGCTGGCCAGGGAGCTGGAAGCGGCCGGTGCACATATCCTTGGCATCAAGGACATGGCCGGTCTCCTGAAGCCGGAAGCGGCCCGGGTTCTGATCCGGACCCTGAAGGAGGAAGTCGGTCTGCCGATCCACTTCCACACCCATGACACGTCCGGCATTGCCGCAGCCACGGTGCTGGCCGCCGTTGAGGCTGGCGCCGATGCGGTTGATGCGGCCATGGATGCCCTTTCCGGCCTGACTTCTCAGCCCTGCCTCGGTTCCATCGTGGAAGCCCTGCGCGGCAGCGTCCGGGATACTGGCCTTGATGCCAAGACGATCCGCCAGATTTCCTTCTACTGGGAAGCGGTTCGGGCACAATACCGCGCGTTTGAAAGCGACCTGCGCTTCGGCGCGTCCGAGGTCTATCTGCACGAAATGCCGGGCGGACAGTTCACCAACCTGAAGGAACAGGCCCGTTCGCTCGGTCTGGAAACGCGCTGGCATGAGGTTGCCCAGGCCTACGCCGATGCCAACCAGATGTTCGGGGACATCGTCAAGGTGACGCCGTCGTCCAAGGTGGTCGGCGACATGGCGCTGATGATGGTCAGCCAGGGCCTCACGGTCCAGGATGTCGAGGATCCGGCCAAGGACGTGGCCTTCCCGGACAGTGTCGTGAAGATGCTGCACGGTGACCTGGGCCAGTCGCCCGGCGGTTGGCCGCAAGCGCTGCAGAAAAAGGTTCTGAAGGGCGAAGAGCCGATCGTGGTGCGCCCCGGCTCGCTCCTGGCCGAAGCCGATCTTGACGCCGAGCGGGCTGCAGCGGCCGAGAAAACCGGGCACGAGATCGACGACGCGGAACTCGCCTCCTACCTGATGTACCCCAAGGTCTTCACCGACTTCGACAAGGCCTTCCAGCAATATGGCCCGACGTCGGTTCTGCCGACACCGGTCTATTTCTACGGTCTGGAAGCGGGCGACGAAGTCTTCGTCGATCTCGAGCCGGGCAAGACGCTGGTGGTGCGCTGCCAGGCCATTGGTGAAACGGATGAAAAGGGCGAGAAGAAGGTGTTCTTCGAGCTCAACGGCCAGCCGCGCAACGTCAAGGTTCCGGATCGCGCCCATGGCGCCACCGGCGCTGCCGCCATGCGCAAGGCGGAAGACGGCAATGCCGCCCATGTCGGCGCACCGATGCCGGGCGTGATTTCCACGGTCGCCGTGGCGTCCGGTCAGGAGGTCAAGGCAGGCGACGTGCTGGTCTCCATTGAAGCCATGAAAATGGAGACCGCGCTTCACGCAGAGCGGGACGGCACGGTCAAGGAAGTGCTGGTAACCCCGGGTGCCCAGATCGACGCCAAGGACCTGCTGGTCGTCTTCGACAGCTGATCGAGCAAAGGTGAGCGGGCCGCACGTTTCTGCGACCCGCTCGCTACCTGTATGAGTTTTAACACCAAATTCATGCGGTTCACGAGAGCTCATATTCCGACACCGGGCATGTGATTTGAACCGGTTCTCCCTGTGGCGGGAAGCTGCAGAAGCCAGGTCTTGCAAGAGACGTCAGCTTTGAGGAGAAAACCCATGAAATTGAATCTTGCGTGTCTGGGCGGCGCCCTAGCCGTCTTGCTTCTTCCGCTCCCCGCTCATGCTGCCTGTGACGTCAAAGTGCCCGGCTACGAGTTGACCGGTGACCAGGCGCAATCCGTCTATGATTGTCTGAAGGCCGATTTGCAGTCCGGTTATCAGAAAGGGGCCAAGCGCTGGATCCCGGAGGACTTCGTCAGGGATTATCCCGGATGGACAGCCGCCAGCGCCTTTCCGGCAGCGCCTGGGTTTCATGGTGGCCGGTTCCTGGTCACCTATGTGAATTCCGTCGGTGCGGAGGAATACCTGAAATACAAGCCCGAAAACGTTCAGATCCCGGCCGGAACAAGGATCGCCAAGGAATCCTTTGCTGTCGATGATGACGGCAAGGTCGCGACGGGGCCGCTTTTCCTGATGGAAAAAGTGGCGGCCGGAACATCACCGGAAACCGATGACTGGTTCTACATGATGGTCTCGCCCGGCGGCGTGCCCCAGGCCGTCGATGTCATCACCGCCTGCAGCGAATGCCACCAGGGAAATTTCGGCGAACAGGGTGGTCTCGGCTATCCGGCCGAAGAGGCCCGGATCAGGTAATCCTGACCTGATAAAGGGCAGACTGTTCGCCGGATCGCGTTCACCAAATCCGAGGTATGTTGGACCCATCGGTTGATCTCCCGGGAGAGACGACCAGATACTCCTGTCGGAGGGCGCTGGATTGTGCGCCGGCATACCGGGAGGATTTCATGAAACGGTTTGGACTATCGCTTGCAGCCTGTCTCCTTTTCCAGGGAGGTATTGCCCAGGCCTCCGACAAGCTGGTCGAGCTGCCCGGCTACAACACGCCCATTCCGCAGGACATTCTGACCCCGGACGAGGTTGAGACGCGGTTCGGTACGCTGAAGTTCGTTGACGGGCGGCCGACACCGGAAACCAGCGCGCTGATGTATGACACGCTCGATTTCATGCGCGGCGTCGAAGTGTTCCTGAATTTCATCCCGGCGACCTCCATCGAGGGCATTCGCCGGGGCATGGACAAGATCGGTGTCAACCAGGCGCACAAGGTTGCCGTGTTCGAGGAGCTGATGGATTCCAATCCGCTCTTTCTGACCGGCAACACGGATACGGTCTACGCCTCCTCCATTCTCGACCTCGGACGGGATGGCCCCACCGTGATCGAAGTGCCAAAGGGCCAGGGCCCGACCACTGTGAACGACGCCTATTTCCGGTTTGTCACCGACATGGGTGTTCCGGGACCGGACAAGGGCGAAGGTGGCAAATATCTGATCCTGCCGCCCGATTATGACGGCGACCTCGACCCGCCGGTGGGCGGATACGAGGCCGAGGTGGAGGGCGAAACCTATTTTGTTTCGAAATCAACCAGCTACATCAACTGGTTCATCGCGCGCGGCTTTCTGGTGGACGGCAAGACCGATACGGCCGTTGCTGCCTACAGGGACGGTTTGAAGATCTATCCGCTGAAGGACAAGGCGTCACCGCCGCAGATGGAATTCGTCAACGCCTCCAAGAAGGTCTTCAATACGATCCATGCCAACACGTTCGAATTCTACAACGAGCTGAACACGGTGCTGCAGAAGGAACCGATATCGACCTTTGATCCGGAGTTGCGCGGTCTTGCGGCAGCGATCGGCATCCAGAAGGGCAAGGACTTTGCCCCTGACGAACGCATGACGCAGCTCCTGACCGAAGCAGTTGCCATCGGCAATGCGACGGCGCGGACGATCTGGCTCAAGCCGCGTGACAAGGCTGCCTATCTTTACGAAAACAGCGGCTGGTTCACGGCCTTTATCGGTGGCAGCTGGGAGTGGTTGCGTGACGAGGGCAAGGGCGGTCGCTATCTCGATGCCCGGACCATGTTCTTCTATATGGCGACGGTCAACACGCCCGCGATGGTGCTCAAGATCCCCGGAAAGGGCTCTCAATATGCGCTGACCGTCACCGACAGTTCGGGCGCATTCCTCGATGGGTCAAAAAGCTATTCCCTGACCATTCCGGCCAATGCGCCGGCCAAGGACTTCTGGTCGGTGGTCGTCTACGATCCTCAGACACGATCGGAACTGCAGACCAGCCAGCCGTTCCCGAGCAAGAACAACAAGCGAGACAAGCTTGTCGAAAACGAGGATGGATCGGTGACGCTGCATTTCGGTCCGGAAGCGCCGGCCGGCAAGGAAGACAACTGGGTGCAGACGGTGGCCGGCAAGGGTTGGTTTGCGATCCTGCGCCTTTATGGCCCCGAAGAGGCCTGGTTCGAAAAGACCTGGCGTCCGGGCGAGATCGAACCGGCGGGCTGAACAGATCCAAGGCGCGGCGGAGTGTCTGAAAGCCTATTCCGCCGCCTTGAGAAGGCTGTGCTCGACGGGTGCGGCTGCGGTGCCGATCCACAGATCCAGAAAGCGGTCGAGCCATTTCCTGACGGCCGGGTCATAGACAAACCGTCCTGCGAAATGGTCCCGGCGCTGCTGGGCGCCTGGCAGTTCCATGCGCGGAGCACCCTTGGTGGTCCACTTGACCATCATCTGGTGCGTGAGTTCCGGGTGAAACTGGATGCCGTAGGCCGCCGGGCCATGCCGGATGGCCTGGTTCGGATAAGTCGGGCTGGTCGCCAGAAGTTCTGACCCCTTGGGCAGATCAAAGCCTTCGCGGTGCCACTGATAGACCTTGTTCGGCCAGTCCATCAGGGCGTCTCCGGTCTCAGTCGGGCGCAGCGGATAATAGCCGATCTCGACCAGGCCATCGCCGTGGCCGCTGACGGTGCCGCCGAGTGTCTTGACCATCATCTGGGCGCCGAGGCAGATGCCCAGAAAGGGCTTTTGTTCCCTTAGCGGCACGTTGATCCAGTCGATTTCCTTCTGAACAAACGCGTCCGGGTCATTGGCGCTCATCGGGCCGCCGAAAATAACGGCGCCAGCATGCCGCGCCATGGTCTCGGGCAGACTGTCCCCGAAACGGGGCTTGCGAATGTCGAGGGCGAAGCCACGCTTGACAAGTTCCTGGCCGACCCGGCCGGGAGAGGAATGCTCCTGATGGAGAATGACCAGGATTTTGGGACGATTTTTGACTGGATCGGGCTGAAAAAGCATGTGCTTAGTATGGGGGACCGGCGCGCAGAAATCGAGTCCTGTCGAGGGGCAATTTGCACATTCGCGCGGCGCTCATGCCTTGATCTCGCGCATCAGGCCTCGTCTTCGGGCGCCGTCTGGGCCACCTTGTGGCGCAGTGTCATCCGGTCGCGTGTCGAGACGCCGAGCAGTTCGGCCACACGCCAGATGGTGTTGTCCTCGAATTCGTGCACATGGCCGTCGGCATAGACGATTTCCCACATCATCTCGACGATTGCGAGCCGCTCTTCTTCTTCCGTTGTGCGCTTGAGCACCGAGGTGAAGCCATAAAGGTCCACGGCTTCCTCGTCGCGCTGCTTGGCGGCCGCGATCAGTTCCGTGGTTTCCTTGTCGCTGAGCTCATAGTGCTTCTGCAGGATCTCCCGCAACTTGGAGCTTTCCGACTCTTCGATGACGCCGTCGATATCGATCAGGTGAAACAGTAGTGCGGCTGCGGCCAGGCGCTTGTCGTCCTCGGCGAAGGTCTTTTCTCCGCTGTCACCGAAGGTCAGTTCCCGAACAAAGCTTTTCAGCGCATTGAGCATGTCTTCCGTTCCCGTTTGTCGGCCCCCCTGAAGGCCATTTCTTATTGCTATACCATTCCTTCTTTAGCATCAAAGAGTTGATGTCGACTTTAAGACCCTGAGATGGTGTGTAAAATCGGTATTTTCGAGTCAACTTTTTGGAATCGTTCTAAACTATTGATTTTTTTGACATTTATATCTTGACTTTTACCCTCATGAAATGGTTACACCGATCCATTCCCAGTGCAACCGCACTTCCCGTATTTCAGAAAACGCCAGCCGTTGCCGATCAATGGCGGGCTTTCCCAGGTTAGGAACGGACTCGTGAAATCTCTCAAATTTGGCCTCCTGGCCGCGACAGCCCTTTTTGTTTCACCGGCGATGGCCGCGACCCCGTCCGATGTCCTGTCGACCTATAGTGACATCGCCCAGGCCAAGTTCGCGGACTCCCTGGCAACTGCCAAGAGCCTGAAGGCAGCCGTCGACAAGCTGGTTGCCGAGCCGACGGAAGCCAACCTGGAAGCGGCCCGGGCAGCCTGGATCGAGGCGCGCAACCCGTATCAGCAGACCGAAGCCTACCGGTTCGGCAACGCCATCGTCGACGACTGGGAAGGCAAGGTGAATGCCTGGCCGCTCGATGAAGGCCTGATCGACTATGTCGATGCCTCCTACGGCGACGAGTCGGAAGAAAACGACTTTTATGCCGCCAACGTCATCGCCAATCCGACGCTGAAGGTCGGCGGCGAAACCATCGACGCCACCGAAATCACCGCAGAACTGCTGGCCGACACGCTGCAGGAAGCCGGCGAAGTGGAAGCCAACGTGGCGACCGGCTATCACGCCATTGAATTCCTGCTCTGGGGCCAGGACCTGAACGGCACCGATGCCGGTGCAGGCAGCCGTCCGGCGACCGACTTCGACACCGCCAACTGCACCGGCGGCAATTGCGAACGCCGCATCCAGTATCTGCAGGCGGCAACCGATCTTCTGATCTCCGACCTGCAGGAAATGGCCGCTGCCTGGGCACCGGGTGGCGCGGCACGCGAAGAACTCGGCGGCAAGGGCGATGCCGGCGGCCTCGCCACGATCCTGACCGGCATGGGGTCACTGTCCTATGGCGAGCTGGCGGGCGAGCGCATGAAGCTCGGCCTGATGCTGCATGATCCGGAAGAAGAGCATGACTGCTTCTCCGACAACACGCACATGTCTCACTACAATGACGTCGTGGGCATCCGGAATGTCTATTTCGGCGAATACAAGAGCCCGCTCGGCAATGATGTTGCCGGCGCATCGCTCGCCGACATGGTTGCCGAAAAGGACCCGGCACTGGCCGAAGAAATGAAGGCCAAGCTCGACGCTACCCTGGCGGCTTTCGACGTCATGAAGGCGCGCGCCGAAGGCGGTGAGGCCTATGACCAGATGCTCGGTGAAGGCAATGCAGAAGGCAATGCCGTCGTGCAGGCCGCGGTCGATGCCCTTGTTGACCAGACCGCGTCGATCGAGCGTGTCGTGAAGGTGCTCGAGCTGGACGAGATCGCCTTTGAGGGGTCCGACAGCCTCGACAATCCGGGCGCCGTCTTCGAATAAGCAAACATGTCCCGGTGGGTGGCGAGGACCGCCCACCGGGGTCTTCCGCGAATTGGGGCTCGCGGCAAAATCAGGATGCGATCCATGAAACCGGTTCCCGGTTCCGGCGCTGTGTTGGGCGCCTTTTTGTGTATGTGGCTGGCCGCAGAGCCGGCGTTTTCCGCAGACCCGCTCCCGCACCGGAACGACCTGTCGGCCCAGGACCGGGCAAAAGTCTCCAAAGTGCTGTCCTTCCCCACGGATTTTCAAAGGGCGGAACCCTTCGAGTTGATGCAGGGCGGTGCCGGCACGTCGCAAAGCAGACCCAACCGCGATGCGCTTTCCCATGCCAATGCAAATCTGACCTTCGAGGAACAGCATCTGTTCAAGGTCGGCAATGGCCTTTTCAAGAAACTCTGGGCATCTTCGCCCTCTTCCACCCAGGCGTCAGACGGGCTCGGTCCGCTCTACAATGCCCGCTCCTGCCAGGGTTGCCATTTGAAGGATGGTCGTGGCCGGCCACCGCGCGAGGGCGACGAGGCCGTGTCGCTGTTCCTGCGCCTGTCCATTCCGCCGCAAACGGAAGACCAGCGCCAGGCGCTCACGCAAAAAGACATCCTGTCCGTGCCCGAACCCACCTATGGCGGCCAGTTCCAGGCGTTTGCCGTCCCGGGTCTTGCGGGTGAAGGGCGGTTCGATATCGAAACGGAAGAGATCGTGGTGCCGTTGAATGGTGGGGAGACGGCGATCCTGCAGCGCCCGGTCTACAATATCCGGGATCTCGGGTTTGGTGACATGCATCCAGAGACGCTGGTGTCGCCCCGGGTGGCGCCGCCCATGAGTGGCCTCGGCCTCATCCAGGCAATCCATCCGGGAGACATTGAGGCATTGGCCGATCCGGAGGATCTGGATGGCGACGGCATCTCCGGCAAGGTCAGCCGGGTGCGCGATCCTCAGACGGATGATCTGACGATCGGGCGTTTCGGCTGGAAAGCCAGCAATCCGACCATCCGGGCGCAGACCGCCGGCGCCTTTTCCGGCGACATCGGCATTTCAACGCCGGACAAGCCCGACAATTATGGCGATTGCACCGAAGCGCAGACCGCCTGCCGGGAATTGCCCCATGGCGAACAGGCCAAGCTCGGGCCCACCGAAGCCCCGGATCCGGTCATGGAACTGGTGACCTTTTATTCCGAGAACCTTGCGGTTCCGGCCCGGCGTGACGTGGAGGACCCGGAGGTTCTCAGGGGCAAACAGGCGTTTTACGAAGCCGGCTGCACGTCCTGCCACCAGCCGAAATTCGTCACCAGCCGTGATGCAAACAATCCGGCACACCGGTTTCAGCTGATCTGGCCCTACTCGGATTTCCTGCTGCACGATATGGGCGAAGGGCTCGAGGATGGTCGCCCGGTTGGCGACGCGTCGGGCCGGGAGTGGCGGACGCCACCGCTTTGGGGTATTGGCTTGACGGAGACGGTCAACAATCACACCCGCTTCCTGCATGACGGCCGGGCGCGCAACCTGCTTGAAGCGGTGTTGTGGCACGGAGGCGAAGCCCAACAGGCGCGCGATGCAGTCGTGGCGCTCTCGCCTGCGGATCGCCAGTCTCTTCTTCGGTTTTTGGAGTCTCTTTGATGCGGTCTCTACTTCTCGCCCTGGCAATCTCCCTGCCGGCCTTGCCCGCCGGGGCTGCTGACCTGAACACGCCGCTTCAGGCCGTTATTTCCGGTTACATCGGGCCCGCAACTCAGGATTTTGCCACCGCTGCAGCCAAGTTGCCTGGCGCAGTTGAAACTGTTTGCGCTGACAACAGCGAGGCCAATCAGCAGGCCTTGACGGCAGCATTTTCCGAAACCGTCGACCGGTTTGCCCGGATCCATTTTCTTCGTTTTGGTCCTTTGCTGGAGGACGACCGCCTCAACCGGCTGTCCTTCCTGCCGGATCCGCGCGGCATTGCGCAGCGTCAGATCCGGAAGGTCTACGCGGCAAAAGACGAGAGCGTGCTTGACGTTCAAAGTCTCAGGGAAAAAAGTGTCGCGCTTCAAAGCCTGACCGCCTTTGAACTGATTGCCTTCGACAAGTCGGCAAATCTTGTTCTCGGCAGCGATGAAAAAAACCGGGATTTCACCTGCCGGTATGCGCTGGCGATCGCCCGGAACGCAGCGGCCATTTCGGGGGAGGTCGCCGCTGACTGGGCCGACCCGGACGGATACCGCACGCTGCTTCTGACGGGCGGGGCCGACAACCCGCGCTTCCAGTCTTCCAAGGAAGCCTTTGAAACCGTCTACAACGCCTTCACCACGGCGCTGACCATCGTCAAGGACCAGGATCTTTTGCCGGCCCTTGGCACCAGTGCCGAAAAGGCAAAACCGCGACGTTTTCCCTATTCACGGTCTGGCAACGCGGTCACGTATCTGACCGCGGAACTGGATGGTGTTCGGGACGCGATTTTCAGCATGCCGCTCAAAGACATGATGTCGGCGGATGACCAGTGGACTCTTGATACGCTTGGCTTTGAATTCAAGAATGCGGACGGCTATCTGGCAAAGCTTCAACCGCCTCTGCGGACCACGTTTGGCGAAAACGGCAGCTACAACATGGCGTCCGCTCTTGTGATCAATGTCGGATCGATCCAGGACCTGTTGCAGGGCATTGCCGGGGCTCTGGACCTGTCAGGAGGGTTCAATGCCCTGGACGGGGACTAGGGCGCGGCGCCTGTCGCGGCGCGGTTTTCTGGCCGCGCTTGGCAGCCTGGCTGCTGCACCGGCCTTTTCCCGCTCGACGCTTGCCACCAGTCTTCTGGGACGTGATGCTGCCGACGACGTTCCCCTGTTGGTGAGCGCCTTCCGACAGGCGGATGGCGCCTATGGTGTCGGCATCTTTGATGACCTGGGGCAGATCCTCGCAAAGGTCTCTCTGCCTGGTCGCGGTCACGGCGTTGCGGTTTCGCCGGATCGGCAATGCCTTGTCGCTTTCGCCCGTCGCCCTGGCACTTTCGCGGTCGTCATACGACCGTTTCAGGAGCAGGAACCGCGTGTGCTGACGGCGGAAGCGGGTCGGCACTTCTTTGGCCATGGCTGTTTTTCGGCCGATGGCCGGCTGCTTTATGCCGTTGAAAACGACTTTGACAACGCACGCGGCGTCCTCGGCGTTTACGACATGAGCGGCAGGGACATGCGCCGTCTGGGCGAACTGGACACCGGTGGCATCGGGCCGCACGAATTGCTGCTTTCCCCGGATGGCGAGACGCTGATCGTTGCCAATGGCGGTATTGAAACCCACCCGGACAAGGACCGCGAAAAGCTCAACCTTGAGACAATGTCTCCGTCTGTCGTCTTTCTCGACCGCGAGACAGGCGACATTCTGGCCGAACACCGTCTCGAGAAAGACCTGCATCAACTCTCCTTGCGCCACATGGCGCTTGACGCGGAAGGACGTGCCTGGGTCGGCGGGCAATTCGAAGGACCGGAGACTGAGACGCCGCCTCTGGTCGGCCTGTTCTCGCGCGACAGATCGCCGGTCCTGACGGAAATTCCGATCAAAACGGCTGCGGAATTGCAGAATTACATTGGCTCCGTTACGGCCAATCGGGCCGGCGACGTCATCGCCACCTCTGCACCGCGGGGCGGGCGGACGCTGTTCTGGAACGCTGCGACCGGGGACTATCTCGGCAGCCAAAGCATCGCAGACGGTTGCGGCGTCGCACCGATCGACCAGGGCAGTTTCCTCGTTTCCGACGGCAATGGCGCGCTGTCGCTGGTAACGGACCCGCAGGACCCGGCGGAAATCCTGGCGCGGCCTCCCGGAATTTCCTGGGACAACCACATGTTCGCACTTTCCTGAAGCGCGCTTTCCGCTGCAAAACAGGCAGGTTCCGTTTTTGGCCAAATTCGGCGGGCACTCTGTGTCGCGACGTTCCGCCTCAATTGGTCTACATTGGGGCCGATTCGCCATGGGGAGACCGGAATAATGCGTCGGCTTTTGATCGGATTGGGCAGCTTGCTGTTCATGCTGGTGACCATCGTCCTGGTGGTGCCGCTGTTCCTGCCCAAGGACGAAATCAAGCGTCAGGTGGTTCAACAGGTGGATCAGCGCCTCGGATGGCGACTGCGTCTTGATGGCCCCGTGTCGCTGTCGCTCTTTCCAGCCTTCTCGCTGACTGCCGACAAGGTTGGTGTTGCGGGCGAAGCGGGCGCCGACGGCATCGAGTTCGCCAAGGCCGAACGGATCGAATTCGGCCTGGGCTGGGGCGGGCTGATTTCCGGCAATATCAATGTGACGGGCATCGCGCTGGAGCAGCCGAACATCTATCTGGAAGTCGGGCCAAATGGCACCACAAGCTGGGAGCCGCGCCGGGATTTGCCGGGTGACAATGCGCCGGCCTCGGCGGAGGCCGCCGCGCCGGCCTCGGCGGAGGCCGCCGCGCCGGCCTCCTCCGCAACAGACCCTGCAGCGGGCGAAGAAACGTCCTCTGCACCCTCTCAAGGATACTTGAAGAGCATTGGTGTCGACCGGCTTCAGATCTCCGGCGGTACGGTCACCTGGAAGGACCAGTCCGCCGATCAGCCCATCCGGATCAGTGATCTTGACCTGACCCTGAATGCACCGGACCTTGCGGGCGAGGTGGCGCTGGAAAGCCGGTTCGTTCTGCAGGACATCCCGCTCGGTGTCTCCGGAACCCTGTCCAATCCGCTTGGCATGGTGGCTGGCGAACAGGTGCCCGTTTCCCTGACCCTTTCCAGTGGCGAGAACAGCCTGAAAATCGACGGCAGTGGCGGTATCAAACCGGCTCGGGCGGATTTGGCCCTGGAAGCTGCCGGACCCTCCCTGAAAGCCCTGGCTGCCCTGGCCGGCCAGGACATCGAAACGGATCCGGGGGCCTTCAAGCTGGATGCCAAGGTGGCAGGCAACGAAGCCGCCGTGTCCGTTGCGGACCTGCATGTGTTGCTTGGCCAGTTGTCGCTCGGTGGGGCCATGGACGCGGACCTCGCCGGACTGGTGCCGGAGATTTCCGGTCGCGTGGTGTTGAAAGACGGCTCGATTGCCGATCTTCTGCAGCTTTCTGGCCAGAACCTGCCCGCAAGCGGAAAACTCAGCGCCGATCTCGCCTTTGAAACGGTCGGCCTGACGGGTGAGGAGCTGGTTGCGGGGCTCGACATCAACGGGACCGTGCGCGTCGCGGAAGGTGAAATCGGCGGCCTGGGTCTTGCCTCCGCCGTTGGCGGCGACCCGGAAGCCGACCGGCTGACCAATCTTGCCATGCAGGTCGAGCTGGAAGGGCTGGAAAACCCGATTTCCCTCAGCGGTGCGCTCTCCTGGCGCGGTGAGGCTTTCAGCCTGACAGGCGAGGCAGCCACGGCGCAGCTGCTTGCGGGCAATGCGGCACCGGTTTCCGTAACCGTGAAAAGCAACCGGCTCAGCGCCGGGTTCAACGGGCAGGCATCGAGAACAGGTGCGGTTGACGGTGCTGTCAATCTGGAAACGGCCGATCTGCGTGGTCTGATGGCCTGGATGGGGCAACCGCTCGGTGCAGGTGGCGGCCTGAAACGCTTCAAGGCATCCGGTATTTTTGGCGTGAAGGGCGAGACGCTGTCTTTTGAAGAAACGCGCTTCACCCTGGATGACACCTCCGGAGAGGCGAATGGCCGGATTGTGCTGGCCGGCAAACCGTCGGTAACCGCACGGCTCGATCTGCGCGAACTGGTGCTTGATCCGTATCTCGGGAGCGCGTCGAAAGCTTCGGGGGGTGGCTCCCAGGGAACGGGTTCTGGCGGTGCCAGCGGTGGTCAGCGGACAAACAGTCAGGGCTGGAGCACAGCGCCGATCGACTTTTCCGGCCTGAAAGCCATTGATGCCGATTTCAAGCTGACCACGCGTGAAATCCGCTGGGACAAGATCAAGATCGACCAGAGTGCGTTGTCGACAACGATCAAGAACGGCGTGCTGACGGCCAATCTGGAAAATCTGGCGCTCTATGGTGGCAAGGGCTCCGGCATGGTGACGCTGAACGGCGCCGCGGCAACGCCGGAACTCTCGGCCAAATTCTCGATGAACGACCTCAACGCCTATCCGGTCCTGCGTGATGCTGCGGATTTTGGCTGGATCGAAGGCAAGGCGACCATCAATCTGGATGTCACGTCGAGGGGAGGCAGCGAACAGGCCCTGGTGCAGGGTCTGAACGGCACGGCCAGCTACAATTTCGCCGACGGCGCCATTCGCGGCATCAATATTCCGAAGATGGTGCGAGGCCTATCGATCGAGACCCTGCTTGGCTGGCAGACCAATCCATCGGCCAAGACCGACTTCAGCTCGCTCGGTGCAAGCTTTCAGATCCAGAACGGCATCGCCACGACCAATGACCTCTCTCTGATCGGTCCGCTGATCCGCATGACCGGCAAGGGCACCACCGACATGCCTGCGCAACGGCTGTCCTGGCGGGTTGAGCCGAAGATCGTGCCGACGCTTGAAGGTCAGGCACCCCAGCCGCGCCGCAAGGGCGAGGACAAGAAGCTGGCCGGGCTCGGTGTGCCGATCGTGATCGAAGGCAACTGGAACGATCCCCGCATCTATCCCGACATCAAGGGCATCCTGGAAAATCCGGAAGCGGCCTACAAACAACTGGAAAAGACCGGCGGCGAGCTGATCTCGATCCTGAAGGGCGACAAGGCGCCTTCGCAGGAACTGGTGGATCAGGCCAACAAGGTCATCGAGCGGGCGACCGGCGGCCGCACCCAGATCGACGTCGAAAAGGTCATCGAGGGCAAGGTCGACGACGAAGAGGTTCTGAAGGCGGTCGAGGAAGGTTTCGGCCTGCCGCAAGGGCTTCTCGGCAATGTGTTCGGGAACAAGAAGAAGAAGAACTGACAGGATCATGGCCGTATCAGCCAGGGTGTTGTCCACCGGCTAAGCGGCTGTTTTTCAGGTAGTATTTCCTTTTCAAGGAATCTGGACGTGTAAAGGTAGCCGCTGACTCTTCAGGTTCATTGCGCTTTTGAGGCGGCTTGCTACGCTTGAAGGGTCGAGGCGAATCTTGCGAGGCAAGCATGTCCCGGTCCAACGAAGCGCAGTGCGGCCGTCTGATGCGGACCGCCTGCATGAATGTCATAGGGTTCTGGCAATTGCTGCAGGAACCGGATGTTCACGAGCTCGACCCTGTCAAGCGCATGCAGTACAGGGCCTATGTGGTTGGATGCGCCCTTCACCTTGCCGATCTGGTGGTTCAACACGAAGAGGCCATGGCCGATCTTTACCCGCAGGACTGGGAGCCGGACCTGACGGGCAGCGCCCGGGATTTTCGCGAAATGGCCTATGCCTTTGACGGCGACTACCAGGACGAGCTCGACGAGCAGGCGCTCACTTTCAGCCAGAACGTGCTCTGCGTTTTCGTGCAGTAACGAGGTTGGAATTAGAGCAAATCGCGTTTAACCGGTCTCGGTTTTCGCTGTCTGAAATCAAAGATTTCAACGCAAAAACCGAGGATCATTGGATCTCATGAAACGCGACGTTCTCTAGAGCTCTAGCGCGGCCATCATTCGCTCGACCGCTTCTTCCACCGTGCCGGTGTTTTCGATCCGGACGAGATTGGCAACGTTGTCGGGTTCCAGATCGGCGCGTTCCAGCCGTCTTTGAATGTCTTCCCGGCTTTCCCGGCCGCGGGCGGCCAGGCGCCCGGCGAGAACCTCGACCGGGGCCGTGATCAGCAGCGTGATGGCGGTCCGGTACTTGCCGTCGGCCTGTTTCAGGACGCGGCGGGAGCCGTTGGCGATGACGGTCTCTCCGGAGCGGATGGCATCGTCATAAGTCTTCGGGATGACATAGCCGAGACCGTGTGCCTCCCAAGAAAGCGCGACGCCGCCTTCGGCGACCAGCCGGTCGAAGGCCTCCCGGCTGAGCGTGTCATGGTCTTCCGCATTGGCATCGGCGACCCTTGTGATGGCCCGGCGGGCAAAGGAGACATCCTTGCGCCCGGCAAGGCGCGCCTTGAGCGCGTCCATCAGCGTATCCTTGCCGGCCCCGCTCGGGCCGACAACCAGAACCATGCGTCCGGGGCCGAGTTTTTCAGCCGTTTTGAGGGCTGCGTCAGGCAACGCGCTTGCCTTCCCGCCAGACGCCCCGCACCACCGGAATGGCACCGACCATCTTGACCTGGATCAGATCAGCCCTGCGGCCCGGCGTGATCATGCCGCGATCGGTGAGACCAATGGCGTTGGCCGGTGTCGACGTGACGGTTGCCACCGCCTTGGGCAGGCTGATCGCCTCGATTTCTTCGGCCAGCTGGAAGGCGGCCTGAAGCAGCGAGATCGGGACATAGTCGGAGGAGAGCACGTCAAGCACGCCGGCTTCGGCGAGTTCCCTGGCCGAGATGTTGCCGGAATGCGATCCGCCGCGCACCACGTTGGGCGCGCCCATCAGCACGGCCATGCCGGCCTCATGAGAGGCCCTGGCCGCTTCCAGCGTGGTCGGGAATTCGGCGATCTTGGTGTTCAGACCGACCGCTTCCTCCACGTGAGCCACCGTGGCATCGTCATGGCTGGCAATGGCAATGCCGCGCTCTCCGGCAATTTCGGAGAGCTTCTTGCGGTTTGCCGGGGCGATGCCGCTGGCGCGTTGCTGGCGCTTCTGGATGAACTCTTCCATCTGGGCGTCGGTGAAGCCCTTCTTGCCCTGGTAATAGATCTTGTAGGCGTCCAGCGACACGAACTGGCGCTGACCGGGCGTGTGATCCATCAGCGAGATCAGGCGGATGCTGTCGTCGTCCTCGAACACCTTGAAGGCATCCAGCACGTCCGGGGCGGAGACTTCGCAGCGCAGATGGATGAAGTGATCGGCACGCAGGCGGTTTTCGCGCTGGCCGGTATCAATGGCGTCGGCCAGGGCGCGCATGTCCGGATAGCGCAGGTCCGCGTCCTCGTCCATGCCGACCCGCAGGGCATCGAACACCGTGGTGATGCCGGAGCAGGCAATCTGGGCGTCATGGGCCTGAACGGCTGATACCGCGTTCCAGCGCACTTTCGGGCGCGGGGCATAATGGGTTTCCAGATGGTCGGTATGCAGCTCAACAAGCCCGGGCAGAAGGTAATCGCCTTCGCAGTCATGACCTTCGGTTTCCGTCGGAGACCCGACCTCGGAAATCAACCCGGCTTCATCGACCGTCAGGGACCCGTCCAGAACGTCATCGGCCAGAATGAGGCGGGCGTTCTTGAAGGTTTTGGGATGCGTGCTCATGCAGTCTCCTTGCGGGTTTGGCCTTCGATCTCGGTGAGCGCGTTTTCCGGCGACGTGTCGCCGTGCAGCTGGAAGATCGAATGGACCTGGAAAGGAGCGCCGCGCTCCTGCTCGGTATAAAGTCCGACCTGCGCGCAGGTGCGCGGCTGGCCGGTGACCTCTGAAAAATGCGTTTTTGCGGCCGAAGCCAGAAGGCCGGCTTCCGTGTCGTTCTCCAGCTTGTTGGAGAGCGTCATGTGGAAGCGGAATTCGTCAAAGATGTAGGGATAACCCCAGGAGGTCATGTAGCTATCCAGCTTCGGCGACAGGCCGCTCTTGCGGCGCCGTTCCAGGTCCGCTTCGCTGAGCGGTGCCCGGAAAGGCTCGAACCGGCGGACGCAGAGCGCGGCGAAGGCGGAAAGCGCTGCTTCCGGCTGGTCCGGTGTCAGGGCCAGAAATCGGCCAAGCGGATTGACGCTGAGGCTCTTGATCTCAAACGGGGCAATGTCGGCGGCAAAGGCCTGGCAGGCGGCCACGAGATCCGCTTCGCTCTTGCCGTTTTTCAGCGAGAACGGCGCCTTGAGCGTGCCGTGGAACCCGTAGCGGCGCGGATCCGTGGTCAGGGCTTCAAAGCGGCCGGCATCCAGGCCGTCAATGGCCGGTTGTCTAAGGGTGTTGCCGGTAAAAGGGTCCCGCCCGAGCCAGTGATTGCCGAGCTGCATGAGGGGATCGCCTGCGTCGGCGGCAAAATAGATCGCGTAGCGCATGGTCAGAATCGCAATATCAAAAGAGGCCGGAGTGATGGCCTATAGGCGGGTGGTGACTGTTCTGTGACAGTTTCCACCCGCCCGCAAGCATTTCCTTCTGTCGGGCTCAGGCGGCCGCGTCGGCGGCGAAGCCCGAGACGTCGATGATCCGGTCGGCGATCTGCTCGCGCACATCCTGGTCGTGGAGAATGCCGACCATGGCAACGCCCTTGGCCTTCTTCTCTTCCACCAGGCGCACCACGACGGCCCGGTTGGCCGCATCCAGAGAGGCGGTCGGCTCGTCCAGGAGCAGGATCGGGTAGTGAGCAATGAAGCCGCGGGCGATGTTGACGCGCTGCTGCTCGCCGCCGGAGAAGGTGGCCGGCGGCAGGGTCCAGAGCCGCTCGGGCACATTCAGCCGGGCGAGAAGCGCCCGCGCCGTGTCGACCCCTTCGGCTTCGCTCGCGCCCTGCGCGATCAGCGGCTCGGCGACGACATCTTCGGCGGAGACACGCGGAATGGTGCGCAGGAACTGGCTGACATAACCAATCGTGTCTTCGCGCAGCTTGAGCACCTTGCGCGGTTCGGCGCCGGCCACATTGACGATCTCGTCGGTGACCGTGACCAGGATCTGGCCCTGGTCGCAGCGGTAATTGCCGTAGATCATTTTCAGGATCGAGCTCTTGCCGACCCCGGACGGGCCGCCAAGCACCACGCATTCGCCGGCATTGACGGAGAATTCGACCTGATTGACCACGGGAATGACGGCGCCGCCCTGCAGATGCATGGTGAAGGTCTTGCCGACATTGTTGAGATAAAGGCGTACGGGCATATCTGGCATCCTTTACACCTGGAGAATGGAGGAAACGAGCAGCTGGGTATAGGGCTCGCGCGGATCGTCGAGCACCTGGTCCGTCAGGCCGCTTTCAATGACATTGCCGTGGCGCATGACCATGATCCGGTGCGACAGCAGCCGGGCAACGGCGAGGTCGTGGGTGACGATCACCACGGAGAGGCCGAGATCGGCCACCAGCCGGCGCAGCAGATCCAGAAGACGGGCCTGGACCGAAACATCAAGACCGCCGGTCGGTTCGTCCATGAACACCAGCCGCGGCCGGGTCACCAGATTTCGGGCGATCTGCAGGCGCTGGCGCATGCCGCCGGAAAAGGACCGCGGATCGTCGTCGATGCGGTCGCTCTCGATTTCCACCCGGCCCAGCCAGTCATCGGCGGTGGAGCGGATGTTGCCATAGTGGCGGTCGCCGATGGCCATCAGCCGCTCGCCGACATTGGCGCCGGCGGAGACGTTCATGCGCAGGCCGTCGGCCGCGTTCTGGTGCACGAAGCCCCAGTCGGTGCGCATCAAAAGGCGGCGTTCGGCCTCGGTCAGCTGATAGAGGTTGCGCATGGCACCGTCGCGCATGCGGTACTCGATGGCGCCGGTGGTCGGTGCGAGGCGGGTCGACAGGCAGTTGAGCAGCGTGGTCTTGCCGGAGCCGCTCTCGCCGACAATGGCCAGCACTTCGCCAGGCCAGAGGTCGAAGGAGACGTCGAGGCAACCGACCCGGTCGCCATAATAGCGGGTCACATTGTGGACCTGCAGCAGCGGGTCCTGATCTTGGATGGCGGTCATCGGGCGGCCTCCCCGGCCTTGGTGTCGTCGAATTGGTGGGCTGCCTGGCTGGCGGCCATCGGGCCGACATGGCCCGCCGCGCGCCGTTCCTCGCAATGGTCGCTGTCGGAACAGACGAACATGCGCCCGCCCTTGTCATCGAGGATGACCTCGTCGAGATAGACATTTTCCGCGCCGCACAGGCCGCAGGGCTTGTCGAATGTCTGCACCTCGAACGGGTAGTCCTCGAAGTCGAGGCTCTTCACCTTGGTATAGGGCGGAATGGCGTAGATGCGTTTCTCGCGGCCGGCGCCGTAAAGCTGCAGGGCGGCCATTTCGTCGATCTTCGGGTTGTCGAATTTCGGCGTCGGCGAAGGGTCCATCACGTAGCGGTCGTTGACCTTGACCGGATAGGCATAGGTCGTGGCGATATGACCGTTCTTGGCGATGTCCTCATAGAGCTTCACATGCATCAGGCCATAATCTTCCAGCGCATGCATCTTGCGGGTTTCCGTCTCGCGCGGCTCCAGGAAGCGGAGCGGCTCGGGGATCGGCACCTGGAACACCAGAACCTGGTCTTCGGTCAGGGTCTTTTCCGGGATGCGGTGGCGGGTCTGGATGACGGTGGCTTCCGCGGTCTCGTAGGTGGTGCGGATGCCGGCGGTCTTTTCGAAGAAACCGCGCAGGGACACCGCGTTGGTGGTGTCGTCGGAGCCCTGGTCGATCATCTTCAGGCAGTCGTTCTGCCCGAGGATCGCGGCGGTCACCTGCACCCCGCCCGTGCCCCAGCCATAGGGCATCGGCATTTCGCGCGAGGCGAACGGCACCTGGTAGCCCGGGATGGCGATGCCCTTCAGGATCGCCCGGCGGATCATGCGTTTGGTCTGTTCGTCCAGATAGGCGAAATTATATTCGCCCTGGTCGTAGATCTGAGCCGTGTCGTTCATTCTGCGGCCTCCTGGGCGCTCACGCCCTCTTCTTCCGTGTCGGCGTCTTCCTGGCGGCGTTTTTCGAACCACTCGGCGCGCATCTGGCGCACAAGGCCGAGTTCGGCCTGGAAATCGACGTAATGCGGCAGCTTCAGGTGTTCGACGAAGCCGGTTGCCTGGATGTTGTCGGAATGGGACAGGACAAATTCGACATCCTGCGCCGGGGCGACCTGTTCCTCGCCGAGTTCTTCCCAGCGAAGCGAGCGGTCCACCATGGCCATGGACATGGCCTTCCGCTCCACCTGGCCGAAGACCAGGCCATAGCCGCGTGTGAAGGTCGGCGCGGCCTTGGCAGAGCCCTTGAACTGGTTGATCATCTGGCACTCGGTCACCTTGATGGTGCCAAGCGTGACGGCAAAGCCGAGCTCTTCTGCAAAAAACTCCACCTCGACCTCGCCAAAGCGGATCTCGCCGGCAAAGGGGTGCGTGCGGCCATAGCCGCGCTGGGTGGAATAGGCGAGCGCCAGCAGGAAGCCCTCGTCGCCGCGGGCCAGATTCTGCAGGCGCAGGTCCCGGTCGGCGGGGAAGGACAGCGGCTCGCGGGTCAGATCGCCGATGGGCGTGTCTTCATCGGTGACCGGGTCCGGCTCCATCAGGCCTTCATCGCCCAGAAGATCGGTGACGCGGGGCATCGCCGTTTCGTGTGGCTCGGCGGTTTCCACTTCTTCAGGGGTGCTGCCGTCATCCTCGGCGGCAAGGGCAAAATCGAGCAGGCGGTGGCTGTAGTCGAAGGTCGGGCCGAGCACCTGGCCACCTGGAAGATCCTTGTAGGTGGCCGAGACCCGGCGCTCGACCAGCATGGCGCCGGTGTCGACGGGCTGGCTGTAACCGAAGCGCGGCAGCGTGGTGCGATAGGCACGCATCAGGAAGGCGGCCTCGATCAGGTCGCCCCTGGCCTGCTTGATGGCCAGCGCGGCAAGGCCTTCGTCATAGAGCGAGCCTTCGCCCATGACGCGGGCCACGGAATGGCTCAGCTGCTCGGCGATCTGGTCAAGCGTCAGCGCGGGAACGGAGGTGTCGCCCCGGCGGCGCTTGGCGGTGAGCTTGTGGGCGTTGCGGATGGCTTTTTCGCCACCCTTGACGGCAACATACATGGGCTCAGCCCTCCTGCAGTGTGATGCGGGTGGAACGGGGCAGGGCGGCAAGCTTGTCGCCGCCGGCGAAGATGAGGTCGATGCCGCGCGGGAACTGGCGGTTGTTGGCAATCACCTGGTCCCAGAAGACCGGCGGCACCGGGCCCGACTTGAAGAGGATCGTGTCCTTGATGCCCGGGCCTTCGAACATCACCATCGGTCCGTCCTCGAACGACTGTCCGGTCAGGATCACCGTGGTCGAGCGGTCCGGATATTCCGCCGAGCCCTGGTTGAAGCTCGCCAGCGGGATCATGGTGACCGGGGCCGAGACCAGCGCGAAGGCCGCCTCGACCGGCTCGCTGACAATCGGCGCGCCGGTGTGAAAGCGCAGGAACTGCTTGACGGCGTCCGAAGCCATCAGCGGCTTGTCGAGCCAGACCGGCGTGTCATAGTCGAACAGCGTCAGCGCGATGGTGGCGGCCAGCGGTGTCAGAGGCGCGGGCGGCGTCAGGCGGCCGGTATCGAGCGCGTGCTGCGTGCCCGGACGGGCCATGGCGTTCATGATGGTGCGGAAGGCGCCCTGGGCGTCATGCACCGGATCGGCAAAACCGGCGGCCAGCGGCGTCGCGGCCGAAGCGCTCTCTGCCAAAGTCCCATTTGCAGATGTCATCAATTGTCTCCCCGCACCATGGTGAAGAAGTTGACCTTGGTGGCCTCGGTTTCCTCGCGCACCGTGTCCTTGTCGGCGCTTTGCGCCTCGGCAAGCGGCGTGATGATCTCCGCCTCGATGCTGGCCTTCATGTCGTCGCGCTGCCACAGCGCGTCGATGACGGCCGACTGCAGGGCTTTCTGCTTGTTGCGGCCGAGGCTGTAGGAACTGCCGGTCTCGCCGGTGCCAAGGCGGACAACGCAGCGGGTGACCGTGACTTCGCCGAGGTTGAACGGGCTGCCGGTGCCGCCCATGCGGCCGCGGACCATCACCAGGCCGGTTTCCGGCTGGCGCACCAGTTCGAAGGACGGCGGGGTCAGGGTGTCATAGCGTTCGGCAACGGCTTCCGGCGTTGCGGCTGCCAGCGTTGCCATCAGGGACTGCCGGGCGCCGGTCGCGCCGGGCGCCAGGCTGGCGGTGAGGTCGGGAGTGGTGGTGTCTGTCATGAAGCGCGCCTTTTGGGTTGGGCGGTCCTTGCGGGTGTGAACTTGAAAATTCGAGGCTTGTCTAAACTTGATTTGTCTATTTGTCTAGACAAATAATCAGGTTGACTCTTTGGTACCGAAATTTGATGACGGGCGCATGACGACGCACACAACTCTTGACCGCAGCGCGGGCATTGCCGTCTGGCGGCAGATCATGGAAACGCTGAAGGCGGAAATCGTCAGCGGCGCCTTTGAAAAAGGCAGCCGTTTGCCGCCTGAATCCGAGTTGGCCGCCCGCTTCGGCGTCAACCGGCACACGGTGCGCAGGGCGATTGCCGCCCTGACCGCCGAGGGCATCCTGCGCGCCGACCAGGGCCGCGGCACCTTTGTGGCCTCCGCCCCCTTGAGCTACCCGATCGGGCCGCGCACGCGGTTTTCGGAAATCGTCTCCGGCCAGAACCGGGCCCCGGACGGCCGCATCATCGGCTCGGCCCTGGAAGAGGCCGACGCGCTTCTGGCCAACCAGCTGTCCGTGCCGCTCGGCACCATGTTGATCCGGGTGGAGTCGTTACGGGTCGCCGACGGCATCCCGATGATCGTTGCCACCAGCTGGTTCGTTCGGGAGCGGGTGCCGAATTTCGTCGCTGATTATGCCGACAGCGGCTCCATCACCGAGGCCCTGAAACGCGCCGGCATCTCAGACTACAGCCGCAAGGAAACCCGCATCACCGCCGAACTGGTCGAGGCCAGGGACGCCCAGCAACTCGGGATAGCTTTGGGCCAGCCCGTGATGGTGGTGGAGAGCATCAATCTGGATGGGGAGGGCCAGCCGCTGCAATATACGCGCGGGCGGGTGGCGGCGGACCGGATGCAGTTGGTGGTGGATGGGTGATGGGTGCAATGACTCGAATGGTTCCGGGAGGGTACTGTCGGCTGCTAGGAGTTTGCTCACCTAAGCGGACATTCGCTCGGACAATTTCAGCATTAGCCTTCGGCCCCTCGCAGCCACTCGATGATCAAGCAACGAACTGTTGCTGCGCGCCCAAGTCGATCATTTCAGAGGAGCGCCGAAGTTCCAATAACGGACTTCTTCGAGATGCTGCAAAGTACCTCGGATCCGTCCAATGGATTTTATTGTGATTAGGATCTGGAATTCCTGAGGACCTGAGCTGCGTTCATTGCCATCTTAGACGGACGAGAAAGGATTACCGCCGCCGATACGCCCCTAATCGCCTCCAATCCCGCTTTCAACTCGTCATGCTGCTCTGTTTGGGCACAGTCATCCCACACGAAGCATACGATGTTGTCATAGTCCGACGTATTACTCAGATAAAGACTTGCATCTGCGGCGATCTCCTCGGTGATCTCCGCACACGCAGCTCGTCCTGTCCTGCGCATGAACTTGACCTCAATAATTGTTCGCAAGCTTGGCACGCAAAGATCGGCACGCGGGTTTTTGTGACCAATCGATGGAAGATTTTCTTCATCTTCTAGGTCGGGAAGCACAGGTGCAAGAATTGCCCAAAGAAGGTTTTGGACATGGTATTCGTTTTCAATTTCCCACCGTGCAATTGCGGACTTTGATGTTCTTGGTTTGCTCTCGAAGGTCCAGAGTCGCATCGAACGTGAAATGCTCTGTAGAAGCTGCACTAGGTTTTCCCGAGTCATCGCGCCAATTGTGATTTGTCCAAGACGGGCCAGCACATAGTCGAAAGCTGTCAACCGCACCGCATCGCGCTCGGGGCCGCAATGGTGCTGCTGCAAGGAAGATGAAAGAGCCCAACCTTCCTGCAAATCTTCCGTTGTCGGTTCAATAAGCCCTTTTGCCGCAAGCGCGACCACTAAATCTTTAGGGTGGATCTCGATGCCGAGTTCACCCAAACAAACTCTTCCCGCGCGGATCAGACCTAGCTGCCAATCGTCGTTCGAAACTTCCTTCGATGAAAGTTCGAGTAAGTTGGTCAACCATTGTTGCGTGTCAGAATCGTCAAATGTGGCAGTACCGAGAGCAACGCCCAGTAGGGCAGGACCGTCTACCTCAAAGCGAGGCGGCCTCCCTGCGACAAAAAATTTTCGTCCCTGAAGATGAGCAATTTCTTCGCCGAAAATATTGCGCTCTGTGTCTGAAAGAAGGCCGCTTGAGGCGCCGTAACCGAGTGCAGCCACATGCTCCGGGTTTCGAGCTTGAATGGGCAAGGCAACAACTTCATTTATTCGTCTGCGAAGCTCTCCTTCGTCCGAAATAAACCAACTGATAAAGGCCGCGACATGGCAAGGTAAGCCCTTCTGATGCGCGATTTTAGCTTCAAGAGAAACGCGTATGTCGAACAGATCTACCATGGCTACAGAAACCACAATGTTTTGCCGATCTGACCGAACCTTACAGCTTCTGCATCCCACCCACTGACGCTGCTTAGGCCTGACAGTCGTTCAGCAATTAGGTCAGAATAGCGAATTGTGATTGGAAACGGTTCCGGCGCAAGCATGCGCCACGAGTGCCCCGCGAATTCGAAGGCCTGACGTGCGAGATATGTCATGTCCTTGAAAGTGGAAAGGCGATGCAATTTGAGTAGGCAAGGTCGCGGCATGCCGTCACTAGCCTGTTTCAATTCCGAAGCCCCTGAAAAGACGACAAGAGATTCTCTGTCGCCTAACTTGATATGCAGACCTCGTGACGGACCAAGTACACCCTTTTTCGGATCTCGGTATCCGATACCCTTCTGCTTGTTGTCGAAAATCAGGTAAGGATGACTTTGTGCAATATGGATGAACGCGAAAGTCACGTTATCTAAATTTAAGTCTTTCACAGTCTGCTCAACTGCTTCTGCTTCTGTATCTTTGAGTGGCTTGAACACATGGAAGACAAGCCTGACCTTGTCCGTACTCCGCCAATTGTCTTGCTTTCGAACCGTGGTTATCGCACGTTTCAGGGTTGCATAGAGAGCGTCTGAATACTCTTCGAACGGTACGACGGCAGTGCGATCGGTCAGAAGATAGCTTCCGTCACTTGAGAAAACTGTCGTAATACCGACGAACCTTTTCCGTGCGCCGATGCGACTTGCAGAAACCGAATGCGAACCAAGACCGATCACAAGTTCATGGGCTACGGTTTGCGGTGAGGCCAAAAGCCACGGGGTGCCGCCAAGTTTAGCGTACGTAGCAAGGCTCAAATGATTTAAGGAGAAAACGAGTTTACCGTTGGGTTGTCCCATCGTTTCAAGAAGTACGCTCTGCACGGGAACGTCTCGCTTTAAAAATGTCGATTTTGTCGCGAAATATGGGTTGCTCCCGTCATCCAAGGATTTGAACTCTTCTTCAACTTGAACAAGAGCAAGATCCCATTTGAAGCCCTCATCACTTGCCTTTGACAAGGCGCGATGGCTTGCAGCTTGATAGTCATCGGTCGAAGAGCTGCGAGCCGTGAAGAATTCCAGATTGGGGCGCTCCAACTGAAATCGACGCAGAAAGCCATCACCGTATCGAGGAATCTTGTTGCCACTTACCGCGTCAGGCATCCCGTCAAGAAACTTTGCGACAAAGCGATCAACTTGTCCCTCATAATGCGCTTGGCAAATGACAGCTATATTGAGCTGTTTGGGGCTAAACGTCCTTTGATCATATGGCCCGTTTTTCTTAATTCCACGTTCTGCCCAATCATCTTTTCGCGAGCCGCTGGGATCAAAAACGAGAAACGGCTTCGGTATAGTTTCGGTGCTCGGAAAACCGGCTGCTGCCGAAGATAACGTCTCGCCAATTGTTACCTTTGCGCCCGGGACTGCTTCGAGATCCTTCTTCCTCAAAAAATCGAGGGCCCTTTCAATCTGTTCCTTCCGTTTCGGACCTGAATGAAATTCTGCTTCGAGCGCCTCCGCTTGCGCGAGGACCTGTTCTGCGTCCCTGCCGAGGATTTGTCTGACGCAACTGTTCAGTGTCTCTCGGCGTCCTTCTAGAAACGCATCCCTTGCGGCAACCGTTTCAAACCCTTCGGCATGATCTTCGAGCACAAGGTCATCGCCCCGAACCTCCCTCACTTTTCCGATTAGTCGCCGTCTCGTCATCAGACGTGTATCGTAGGGCTGCACTTCGATCTGGACATATCTGCCTTCTAGAGAAACCCCTTTCGAGAGCAAGTCGGCGCATGTTCCTAGAACGAGGTTTTTCGATCTCGCTTCGCAGACAACGCCGAGAATTCTGTTCTTGGTATAGATCGGCCTTGTGTCGAAACGAAGCCCCGTTCGTTTTTGTATCCAAGACGGCAAGGCTGAGTGGCCAATCATTCCCCGCGACGCATCGCCGAGCACACTCACAGGTCTATCAGATAGGATTTGCCTTTGTCCGCTAAACAAGCGCAGCAGTGCTGACGAGAATAGGGAAGGTAGCATCAGCCTGTCTTTTGCCAGGTCAATCTCTTCGCGTAAATTACCTAGTGGTTCGCGGTCGTCCCTGATCGGGATATCGATGATTGTATCCTGATCGCGCCTGAATACATGGGTGCGCGAGAATTCCTGGCGAAGTTCACGAAGATGCTCGTCATCGTAAGGTTGCCGTCCGATCAACGCTGTTGTGTCCCCGCCCACTGACAGCGGTGCAAAGTTGATGCTGTAGTGCGCCATTTGTAGTCTTAGTCTCTCTACACTGTCGCCAAATTAGCCAATATAGTTTATGTGCCTCACTTTGATTGCAATGAGTGTCGAGTGCAATTTGTTTCTACAACCGAAGCTCAAATACCTAAGAAAGTCAGAGGGCTATACACGCAAATGAGTTGCGTGCTTTGTTGACCAATGTTTCGAGTTTGAGTGCAATTCATAGTTACAAGTCGCACTTTAAGAGTTAGACAGTCCCTTCCGACACCAAACAGGTCATTCATTCAAGCTGCAACGAATGACAGCTTTGCGGGTAGCGCCGAGATCCTGCGAACGACCGACCTGGGAACACAAAGCAGCCCTTTATCTAGAACGCACCCCGCCCTACTGCGCGGTCCCCTTCGGCCTCACCCCCCAAGCCACCCCCAGCACAATCCCGAGCAACACCAACGGTACCACAGCCAACACACTCCCCGCCGCGACGAGCGCCGTTGCACCTGCGCAGGAGATCGACGCGCCGGCTTCGGCGAAGGTGGAGGCCTTGGAGGCGACCTGGCGGCGGCGGAAATTGGTGCGGCTGGCCTGGGCGCGGAACCAGAGCTGGATCAGGATCGCGCAACTGGCTGCGATCAGGGCGCCCAGGAAGGTGATCAGCGCGCCCCAGATCGACAGGGTGGCGAGGGCCAGCGTGATGGGCAGCAGGACGGCGACAATGAGCGCCTGTGCGGCCAGAACTTTTGCGGCGAGGCGTGTGAAAGCCGAGAGGGGGGCCGTGGCGATCAGGTCGGGGGCGTCCTCGCCGGAGATCGTCAGCCAGGCGAGGCCGCCGGCGAGCTGGCCGGTGGCCATCACGATCACCGGCGCGACCAGGACGGAAATCTCGGTATTGGCGCCGAAACTCACCCAGAGCATCACGGCGGGCGGGACCAGATAAAGCACCTGCATCAGCGTCTGCGACACCAGCCAGGGATCGCGGGCAATCAGCTTCAGTTCCTTGGTGACCAGCGCGCCGAGCGCCGAGTGGCCCTGGAACGGGCGGTGTGTGGCGCGGCTCTGCCGGGTGGTCTCGGCGACGCCGAGCGCCTTCACCACGATGCGGCGGAACTGGACGGCGCCGCACCAGGCGCCGATGGCAAAAAACACAAAGGAGCCTGCGAGCATCAGGGCAACAACACTTGTCTTTCCGGCGACGGCCCGCGCGGGGAACCACCAGAGCGAGCTGGCGGAGGGCACCGTCGCGCGCAGGAAATCAGCCTCGAAGAGGGCAAAGCGCGACATGGAGCCGAAGGAGAGGATCGCGACCACCTGCAAGCCGATCAGGAAGGTCGCGCCGACAACCGCCGCCAGGATCTGCGCCAGCAGCCGCGTGCGCTTCGGCCCGACCGTTTGAAAAAGGGCCAGCGTCATCAGGATGCCCGCACCGGTCGCCGTCATTGAGGCGGCGAGAATGACCAGATAGCCCGACAGCCAGTGGGCCCCGCCAAGGGCGGCTGCCACATTCAAAAAAGGCGAGATTACCAGCGCGGACATCACCCAGCTGGTGAGCGCCATCATGGCGATGCGAACCAGAAAGAGATCCCGCGACGGCGCGGGCGAGGACAGGATCAGGTCGAGATCGTCGCGGGCGTAAAAGGCGCGCGTCACCGACTCGATCGCCTGGGACAGCATCATGGTGAAGCTGAGCAGGACGGAGACCGAAATCACCGCCAGCGCGGTCTGGTCGAGCTGAAAACCACCGGCAAACTGGGGCGCGAGCACGGCATAGGCGATGAGATGCAGGACCGCGTAGAAGAGGCCCATGCCGATGAGGGTGCGTTTCAAGCCGGTCTTGCGCCAGCCGGAAAAGATCCAGGCCCAGTCGCGCCAGGCAAGGCGCAATTCATGCCGGGAAAAGCGGATCAGCGCCGAAAACGCCAGCGGGGAAGCCAAAGCGCGGCTCATGCCACCTTCTCGTCGGGGAGTTGAGAGGGGTCCGTGAAGGTGTCGCTTTGACCGTCGCTTTGAGCGCCGCCGACGATGTCGAGGAAGATATCCTCCAGGGAATGGCCCTCGGCGCTGGCGCGGGACCGCAGCTCCGCCAGCGTGCCTTCGGCGACCAGCTGGCCGCGGGCGATGATGCCGATCCGGTCGGCCATGCGCTCGGCGACTTCTAGAATATGGGTTGTCATGATGACGGTGACGCCTTTGGCGACCAGATTGCTAAGCACCTGCTTCACTTGCCGGGCCGAGCCCGCATCAAGCCCTGTGAGCGGTTCATCGAGAATGATCAGGCGCGGTTCATGGATCAACGCGCCTGCCAGCGCCACTTTCTGGCGCATGCCCTTGGAAAAGCCGCCGCAGCGCTCACCCGCATGGGGGCCGAGCCCGAAGGCCTCGAGCAGGCTGTCGGCCTTGGCCTGCGCGAAATCAGCGTCCATGTTCCAGAGGCCGGCGACGAATTCCAGATATTCCAGCGGCGTCAGCTTGTCATAGACCATCGGCTCGTCCGGCACCCAGGCCAGGATCTTCTTGGCCGCAATCGGGTCCTTGAAGGCATCGATGCCGCAGATCCGGACCGTGCCGGCATCGGCTTCCAGCAGGCCGGACACCATCCGCAGCGTCGTTGTCTTGCCCGCGCCGTTCGGGCCGAGCAGGGCATAGAATTCGCCTGCCTTGACCTTCAGCGACAGGTCGTTGACGGCAGGGTCGCTGAAGCGCTTGTGAAGATTGAATATCTCGAGGGCTGCAGGGCTGGCGGTCGGCATCAGGCACTCGTTTGAACGTGGTTTTGGGGAGGATACGGCGGGGACCTTTCGGTCCGGTAAAACCGGAGGAAGGGGTTTTTGGCCGGGCGTTTGGAAGATCGAAGGCAGACGCCCGGAACCCCCACCCCTAACCCCTCCCCACAAGGGGAGGGGGAACCGGCTGTGCCGTTCTGCCGGAGAGGTGCCTGGTCTCGCGTTCCGACCTGTATCGTTTTTCGCCCGTTTGCCACTAGCGTCTCCCTCCCCCTTGTGGGGAGGGATCAAGGGTGGGGGGCTGAGGCCTTGCCGCAGTCTCCGACACCGAATGTGCCCACCACGTTCTGGGTTCCTGCCCCTCTCCCCCCTTGTGGGGGAGATGTCCGTGAAACGGACAGAGGGGGGGAAGCGGTCGCCACTCATTCAGATAGTCCGAATGAAATTGATCAGATGATACCCCCCTCTGTCTCCTGGCGGAGACATCTCCCCCGCAAGGGGGAGAGGGGTGCAAGGACCTGAGCCGGTACACCGAAGCGAAGGCAGGCGTGCAGATCCGGAATGACGTGATGAGGGCTTGTTGGCGGTATGACGGGCAGGAGCGGATCAATCTCCGTGTCACCCCGGGCAAGCGCAGCGCAGACCCGGGGCCCACTCGCAGGGCTGCTTGCGGAATCCGGTGGCTGTTTTGCGGTCGTGCTGAAAGGACCCACTCTCTGCAAACGAGTAGGCCCCGGGTCTTGCTTCGCGCGCCCGGGGTGACAGGCGTGTTTGTTCGCACGAGGCCGCCATTTGCCGAGACCCTGCCACCGTCATTCCGGACGGTCTGCAGCGCAGCTGCATGGCCAGATCCGGAACCCAGCGATTACTCCGCGCCCTGGGCGCGTCTTTATCGAGCGACTCAGTCATTTGATTGTTTTTGTGCTCGCTGCCGCTCGCGCTGATGCGCTGGGTTCCGGATCAGCGCGCAGCTGTGCTGCACTTGTCCGGAATGACGTGGTGAGGGTGTGCTGGCGGTGTGACGGATGGGTGCGGCCCTTACCTTCCGTGTCACCCCGGGCAAGCAGAGCGCAGACCCGGGGCCCACTCGCAGGGCTGCTTGCGGAGGCCGGTGTCTGCTTTGCGGTCGTGCTGAAAGGACCCACTCTCTGCAAACGAGCAGGACCCGGGACTTGCTTTATTCGCCCGGGGTGACAGCAGTGAGTTTTTCACGCGTCACCATATTGACAAAGGCAAGTGGATGAATGTCGATAGCGGCGTTACCCGGGGTGTCCCGACAAGGGGCTGAGAGTCTGCTGGGCCGTTTTGAATGGCAGCGCAGTGACCCGTTGAACCTGATCCAGTTCATACTGGCGTAGGGACGGTGCGAGCGCTGCGACGGACGGTGCCCGGAAACGGGCCGTTCCGGCGTTTCTCCATCATTCCGGCTGCGAACTGGGTCTCCAAGCAAGATGATTGGAGCCTCAAGATGACCACTGCCGCCAAGACCCCCAAACCGGATGTCACGCAAGGCGCGCTGCCCGCCTCGACCAAGGTTTACAAACCCGGTCTGATCTATCCGCAGCTGCGCGTGCCGATGCGCGAGATTGCCGTTCATCCGACGGCCGGCGAGCCGCCGGTAACGGTCTATGATGCGTCGGGCCCCTATACCGATCCGGCGCAATTGATCGACATTTCAAAGGGGTTGCCGCGCCTTCGCGCAGACTGGATCGCCGGGCGCGGCGACACCGAAGCCTATCCGGGCCGCACCGTTCAGCCGGAAGACAACGGCTTTGCCACAGGCGACCGGCTGACGCCGGCCTTTCCCGACCTGCCAATGCCGCGCCGGGCCTGCGCCGGCAAGGCGGTCACCCAGATCGCCTATGCCCGCGCCGGGATCATCACGCCGGAAATGGAGTTCGTCGCGATCCGGGAAAATCTCGGGCGCGCGGCTTTGAAGGCGCAATCAGCGCGGGACGGCGAAAGCTTCGGTGCGGCGATCCCGGACTTTGTGACGCCGGAATTCGTTCGCGAGGAAATCGCCCGCGGCCGGGCAATCCTGCCGGCAAACATCAACCATCCGGAAGCCGAGCCGATGATCATCGGCCGCAATTTCCTGGTGAAGATCAACGCCAATATCGGCAATTCCGCCGTCACGTCGTCGATGGCCGAGGAGGTCGAGAAGATGGTCTGGGCGACCCGCTGGGGCGCGGACACCGTCATGGATCTGTCGACCGGCCGCAACATCCACAACATCCGGGACTGGATCCTGCGCAACGCGCCCGTGCCGATCGGCACCGTGCCGCTTTACCAGGCGCTGGAAAAGGTCGGCGGCGTTGCCGAGGAGCTGACCTGGGAGGTATTTCGCGACACGCTGGTCGAGCAGGCCGAACAGGGCGTCGATTATTTCACGATCCACGCAGGCGTCCGCCTCTCCCATATTCCGCTCACCGTCGATCGTGTCACCGGCATCGTCTCGCGTGGCGGCTCGATCATGGCCAAGTGGTGCCTGCATCATCACAAGGAGTCGTTCCTCTACGAGCATTTCGAGGAGATCTGCGATATTGCCCGGGCCTATGACGTTGCCTTTTCGCTTGGTGACGGTCTGCGTCCCGGCTCGATTGCCGATGCCAATGATGCCGCGCAATTCGCCGAGCTGCAGACCCTCGGAGAGCTGACGCAGATCGCCTGGGCGAAGGACTGTCAGGTGATGGTCGAAGGGCCCGGTCATGTGCCGATGCACAAGATCAGGGAGAATATGGACCGGCAGATCGAGGCCTGCGGCGAAGCGCCGTTCTATACGCTTGGGCCGCTGACGACCGATATCGCGCCAGGTTATGATCACATCACATCGGGCATCGGCGCCGCGATGATCGGCTGGTACGGCACGGCCATGCTCTGTTATGTTACGCCCAAGGAGCATCTTGGTCTTCCGGACCGCGACGACGTGAAAACCGGAGTCATCACCTACAAGATCGCCGCCCATGCCGCGGATCTCGCCAAGGGCCATCCGGCGGCGAAGATCCGCGACGATGCCCTGTCGCGGGCCCGGTTCGAATTTCGCTGGGAGGACCAGTTCAACCTGTCGCTGGATCCCGAAACTGCCCGTGCCTTCCACGACGAGACCTTGCCGAAAGAGGCTCACAAGGTGGCCCATTTCTGCTCCATGTGCGGGCCGAAATTCTGCTCCATGCGGATCTCGCACGATATCCGCGACGCCGCCCGCCAGGAAGGCGCGCGCCAGGAAGGGATGGAGGCAATGGCTGCCAGATACCGGAACGGCGGCGACCTCTATATGCCAAAGGGCGGGTAACGCGATCTGAGCGGACGACCCGCGCGGAGGTGAGGGACAGGAGCGGACGTTCCCCATCACATCCAGCGGCCAGTGCCCTGAAACGCACAGCCTCCAGAGCTCACCTGAGCGCTGGAGGCTGTGTTTTGCCGGCTGCTCCTGCCTTTGCAAATGCAGCCGGTGAGGGCTGTGTGGGCCGCGCCTAGTCCAGCGTCACCGCCTCGATCCGGCCTTCCAGCATATGCGGCAGGTAGAGCACGCCGTTCGCGGCGCCGATGTCGGCAAGGCCGGCGGGTTCTGCTAGGATTTCCGTGGCAGAACCGTCTTCGGAGATCTCAAATGCCTTGCCGTTGATCCAGTCGTTGAGAACAAGCTTGCCGTTCAGGCGGACAATGCCGTCGATGTTGCCGATGTTGCTGGCGACAACCGAGATAGCCTTTGTCTCCGCGTCGATGCTGAGCAGGCTGCCCGGGGCTTCGGTGGTGAAATCCTGCTGAAGGCCCTTGCCCCAGCTGCCGACCAGCAGGCGGCCATCGTCCCAGAAAAGTCCATTCGGATGGGCAAGTTCCGGCGTTTCGAGCCATTTTTCAAAACGACCATCCGCATAGCGCCAGATCGTGTGGGTCATCATGTCGGAGACAAAGACCGCCTGGCCATTGGTGGCAACGTCATTGAGGAAGACGGCCCCTGCGGCAGGGAGCGAGGCAACAAGCTCGCCGCTGGCCGCATCAACGATGCGCAGGTGGGTGAGATCGGCGGCGAAGATCTGGCCATCCATCAGGGCAAGGCCCTTGGGGGCATCCATGCCGGTGGCCCAGGCAGCGTCGATCACCTTGCCGTCGGTGGAGAGAAGCGCCAGGTGCCCGTTGCCGTCGACGGCATTCGGCGCGCCCTGCATGACGCTGACGACCAGCCGGTCATTGCTAGCGTCGAAAAGAACGGATTCGGGCATGTCGAAGCCTTCGGTGGACCAGAGCGACCCCGCTTCGGCGGAGAGGGGGAAGAGCGCAAGACAACCGGCGGTGACAAGGGGTTTCAGGATCTGCATGAGAGGACCTTTCTTGAGAAGTGTCGATGGGTCTCGAATGCAGAAATCGAACTTGTTTGGCAATTTCAGAAAATATGGTATCAAAAAACGATACGAGTTGACGATCTGAAGGATCAAACAAGCAGATGCGCGGCGATACGTTCAAAATCCTGCAGGGCGTTCTGAAAGCCCGCGGCATGACCTATGCGGATCTGGCCCTGCGCATGGAAGTCTCCGAGCCGACCGTGAAACGGATCTTTGCCGGCCATGACTGCAAGCTGAGCCGGCTTCTGGAGATTTGCGACATCCTGGAGGTGCCGCTTGCCGATGTGCTGCACCGGGCGGAACGCACATCTGAAGAAACCAGCCTGTTGCCGGTGGCGACCGAAGCCCGGCTCGCGGCGGATCCGTCGCTGTTCTTTCTGTTCATCCTGCTGCGCGAACCGATCCCGCAGCAGGATATCGAGGACCGGTTTCAACTGACGCCGGAGGACATGTTCCGCCTCGGCCGGGCGCTGGAGGCGCTCGGGCTGGCGGAGGTGCATCCGGGCAACCGCATCCGCATCACCTGGACGGCGCCGGTCCGTTTCCGGCCCGACGGGCCGTTGATCCCGCTTCTGAAAGAAATCAACACGCGGTTCCTGGGCCAGGTGATCGAGGCGCGGGGCGGCAATCAGGGGGCGTTTTTCACCGTCTCCCGCCGCATGCTGCCCGACACCGGCGCCTTTATCTTGCGGGAAATCGAGAGCCTGAAGGAAACCATCGCGGAACTCGCCCGGCAGGACCAGATGGTTTCGCACGACGACGACCTGACCACCTTCAAACTGACGGGTGCCTTTGCACCGGTCAGCTTTCCCGACATCCTGACCATCGCGCCGCCCGTCGGCTCTTCGCGGTCTCAGAGCGGTGAGACGTCGACAAAGACACGGTAATCCGCAATCCGACTGCCTGTCAGGGCCAGCACGGTTGCGAAGGGCACCGACAGGCTGCTGGTGTCCTGGCGGGTATAGTGCACCTCACCGGAACAGATCACCGTGTTGCCGTCTGACCAGATACCCGAAATCGTGTGCTGCATCGCCGAGATGGTTCCGAAGAACGCGGCGTTGGCATCGATTACCGCCTGCCGGCCCTGGAGTGTTTCAAAATTGCCGAGCCGGAACCGAACATCGTCTGTCACGAGACTGCCGACGCCTTCGGCATCGAGGTCGTCCACGGCCGTATAAAGCCCGGCAATCAGGTCGCGATAGGGGGTGGTGGTTTCTGTCGTGATCTGCATGTCAAATCTCCTTGTTTGACGGTTGGGGGCGTTTGAAGAGGCGGGGGAAACGCGGGGCGCTGGCATTGGAAAGCGCGACGCCCAGAAAGAGCAGCAGCACCGAAAGCGCAAAGACCGGTCCGACTGGCTCCTGGAAGAAGATCGCCCCGGCGGCGATGCCGGTGAGGGTGACGACATAACCGACCTGGCTGAAGCCGACACCGTCGGTGCGCCTAAGAAGCTCAAAGGTCAGGACGTAGCCAAGTGCAGTGGCGGCGCAGACAAGCAGAATGGCGGGGCCGATCCAGATCTGGGCTTGAAACTGCGGGAGGCCGCCGCCCCAGACCAGCGCTACGGGCAGAAACAGGACGGCCTGGGACAGCAGGGTCCCACCGGCCAGAACCAGTGGGTTGGCACCTTGCGGCATTGCCCGCTCCCGGTAGACATTGGTGAGCGCGAGGAGGACGGGGACGAGCCCGGCCGCAAGCAGCCACGGGAGGCCTGCCTCCATCGACCGGTTGCCGTCTGCCATTGCCAGTGTCACCGCGGCGAGCCCGACCAGAATGCCCGTCAGCCGGTGCAGCGGCAGCAGTTCGCGCCTTATCAGTGAAGCGAAGCAGAAGGTCAGCAGCGGAGAGAGGGTCACCAGGGCCGAGAAAAGACCGGCGGACACCTGCTGAAGGGCAACATAGCTCAGGATCTGCGGGGCGGAGACGCCGAGCAGGCCGTTGATGAGGCAATAGAGCGCGACGGGTCTGCCCAGGAGGGCCCGAAAATCGTGCCTGGATTTGATCGCCAGGCCGATGCAGAGCCCGAGACCGGCGCCCAGAACCTGTCCTTCGAAGAGCATCAGGGGCGTCAGACCGGTCAGAACGATGGCTTTTGCCAGAACAAAATTGCCGCCAACGAGAACGCCCAGAAACAGGGTCAGCGGCAAGACCGCGCCGCTCTTTGGCTGGTGTGATATCAGCTGTGCCATGAAACGCTCCGGTTTGGGGTCCATGGCAATTTATTGTTGTTCTACTTTTTCACTATATGGCGATTGATTGACTTTAAGTTGATCTCAAAGCAACAATGAAACGATCATGGAGAGCATTCCCGATTTTGCCGTGTTTGTTGCGGTCGTTGAAAAGCGCAGTTTCTCGCGGGCAGCGGAGCATCTGGGCCTGACCAAATCGGCGGTCAGCCGGCGCATCACCCAACTTGAGGCAAGATTGGGCGTTCAGCTGCTTCAGCGCAGCACACGCAAGCTGGTGCTGACGGATGCCGGTTCTCGCTATTTCGCCCATGCCAGCGAAGCCGTGCATCATGTCCGGTCGGCGGAACGGGAAGCGGGGCTTTTTGGCAGCGAGGCGGTCGGGGAGATCCGCGTTCTGGCACCGATGGCGTTCGGCAGCCGGCATCTGGCGCCCCATCTGCCGGCCTTTCTTCGGGCGCATCCGAAGCTCAGCGTCGACCTGACGCTCGATGACCGGTTTCTGGCGGCGATCGATGACCGCTATGACCTTGCGCTCAGAGCGGGTGACTTGCCGGATTCCAGCCAGATTGCCCGCAAGCTGACCCCCTTGCGCAGCGTGATCTGTGCGTCGCCGGACTATGTCTCCCGGCATGGTGCGCCCGACGTGCCGGCGGAGTTGCACGGGCACAATTGTGTCTTCTTTTCCTATTCCGACAACATGGATGTTTGGGAGTTCCGGTCACCGCTCGGCCCGGAAAGCATCCCTGTCACCGGCAATCTGAAGATCAATAACAGTGAGGCGCTGTGCGCGGCTGTCCTGGCGGGGGGCGGCATCGGGCGCCTGCCGAGTTTTGTTGCGCATTCGTTGCTGGATGAAGGCCGGCTGTTGCGGCTTTTGCCGGCATTCGAGATGCCGTCCAAGGCGCTCAACATCCAGTTTCCCAGCCGCCAGCTGATCCCGCGCGCCGCACGCGTTCTGATCGACTATCTGGCCGATCTTTATGACCCCGACCTGCCCTATTGGGACAGGGATGTGGGGGTAGGTGCGGCGGCCGACAGGCGCTCGTAAGGGTTTTATCTGAGCTTGAAGCTGTTGGGCACGGTGCCTAAGCTAAGTCATCGCAGGTTGCCCGTGAGCCTTAGGAGACATCCCTTGCCCCTTTATCAAGCCTCGTCAAATCGCCGCAACGAAGTCTTTGATCTTTATACCCGAGATCTTTCGGAACAGGCCCTGCCGAAATACCGGATGCCAGAGAACTCCTCGCTTGCCGACACGGTCTACAACCTGATCCATGACGAACTGCTCCTGGACGGCAATTCGCGCCAGAATCTGGCAACCTTCTGCACCACCTATGCTTCGCCTCAGGTTCAGCAGCTGATGCAGGACTGCGTCGACAAGAACATGATCGACAAGGACGAATATCCGCAGACGGCGGAGATCGAGAACCGCTGTGTTCACATTCTGGCCGATCTCTGGAACGCTCCGGATTCCGTCGTCACACAAGGCTGTTCCACGACCGGATCATCGGAAGCGGCGATGCTGGGCGGTCTGGCGCTGAAGTGGAAATGGCGCAAGAAGCGCGAGGCCGAAGGCAAACCTGCCGACAAACCCAACCTGATCTGCGGACCCGTCCAGATCTGCTGGCACAAGTTTGCCCGCTATTTCGATATCGAGTTGCGCGAGCTGCCGATCCTGGACGGTGAACTGGGCATGCGCCCGGACCAGATCGCCGCCGCAGTCGATGAAAACACCATCGGGGTCGTTGCCACGTTGGGGGTGACCTTTACCTGCGTTTATGAGCCCGTCGAGCAGATTTCGGCGGTACTTGACCAGATCCAGGCGGAGCGCGGTCTCGACATTCCGCTGCATATCGATGCGGCCTCCGGCGGTTTCATCGCACCCTTCCTGCACAAGGACGTCGTCTGGGATTTCCGCCTGCCGCGGGTCAAGTCGATCAACGCCTCTGGCCACAAATACGGGCTGGCGCCGCTGGGTGTGGGCTGGGTGGTTTGGCGCGAAAAGGAAGACCTGCCAGAGGAACTGATCTTCAATGTGGATTATCTCGGCGGCCAGGTGCCCACTTTCGCGCTCAATTTCTCACGGCCGGCCGGGGAAATCATCGCGCAGTACTACCAGTTCCTGAGGCTGGGCAAGCAGGGCTATACGGATGTGCAGGGAGCTTGTGCAAATGCGGCCCAGTACCTGGCCGATGAGCTGGAGAAAACCGGCCATTTCGACATTCTCTACAATGGCGACGGCGGCCTGCCGGCGGCCTGTTACTCGCTGAAGGACAGCGCCAACAAGGCCTATACGCTTTATGACATTTCGGAGCGCATGCGTATGCGGGGCTGGCAGATTGCCTCCTATCCGTTGCCGCATAACCGGCGCGACCTGGTGGTGCAGCGTGTTCTCGTGCGCCACGGCATGGGCAAGGACCTGATGGCCCTGCTCGTGGACGACATGAAACGCACCATCGAATTCCTGGACCGCAATCCGTTGTCGAACGCGGAAGCCGGCCCGACCTTTCACCACGGCAGGTAAACGAGATGACAGAGACCACACAGGCGGCTGGCACATCAGCCGCCAAGGGCCGCATTTCCGTTCTGGGCCTTGCGATGATGACGGTGGCCGCTGTCGTCAGCCTGCGCGGCCTGCCGCTCATGGCCGACGAGGGCACGACGTTGCTCTTTTACATCGGCTTTGCCTCACTGATCTTTCTGGTCCCGGCAGCGCTGGTTGCGGCCGAGCTCGGCGGCATGTTCGCCCAGTCCACCGGCGGCGTCTATGACTGGGTCAAGGCGCCGTTCGGCGCTCGGGCTGGCTTTGTCGCGATCTGGCTGCAATGGATCCAGAACGTTGTCTGGTATCCGACCGTGCTCGCCTTCGCAGCGGCGTCGCTCGCCTATGTCATCGGCAAGCCGTCGCTGGCCGATGACGGCATCTATACGGGCTCCGTCATCATCGGCGCCTATTGGTTTGCGACCGCAATTGCCCTCACCGGCACGAGTGCAGCGGCGCGGTTTACCTCGGTCGGCTTCGTGCTCGGCACGGTGGTGCCGGGCCTCCTGATCATTGCGCTTGGCGCCGCCTGGATCGCGGAAGGCAACGCGATTGCCTTCCTGCCGCAGGCCGCCGAAAGCGCGCAGGCCCATATCCGTCTCTTCCCGCATATCACCGGCCTGTCCTCGATTGCCTTTCTGGGCGGGATCGTACTTCTGTTTGCCGGGGTGGAAGTCCACGCCGTTCATGCAAATGAGCTGAAGGACCCGCATCGCGATTTCCCGAAAGCCATTCTTCTGTCCGTCGCGATCATCGTGGTCCTGTTCCTGCTGGGCTCCCTGGCGCTGGCCGCCATCGTGCCGGCCGACAAGATCGCGCTGGATCAGGGGCCGATGCAGGCGTTCAGTATCGCGCTGTCCGGCTTCAACCTGGGCTGGCTGGTGCCGATCCTGGCGCTTCTGATTGCCCTCGGGGCGCTGGCAGGCGTGATGTCCTGGATTACCGGGCCGAGCCGGGGATTGCTGCGCACCGCCCGGGACGGCGAGCTCCCGCCTTTCCTGGCCAGGACCAACAAGAACGGCATTCAGGTGGTCATTCTGGTGGTTCAGGGCTGCATCGTCACGGTGCTGGCGTCGCTCTATTTCTTTCTCAAGAACGTCTCGGTGGCGTTCTTCCTGCTCTCGGCCATGACGATCACGCTGTATCTGGTCATGTACATGATGATGTACGCGGCGGCCGTGCGTCTCAGGATCACGCATCCAGACATGCCACGGTCCTACAAGGTTCCGGGCGGCATGACCGGTTTGCTGGCGGTTGCGGGGATCGGCTTTGCCGGTGTGGCCTTTGCCTTCGTGACGTCGTTCTTCCCGCCGAGCCAGCTGCCGGTCGGCAGCCCGGCCACCTATGTCGGCGTGGTGGCGGCCGGGTTCGTCGTCTTCACGGGATTGCCCATCCTGATCCACTCGCTGAAACGACCCTCCTGGGTGAAGGTGGAGGATGAGGGGAACTAAACCTGGCTTGGGTGCCTGAGTCAGAGCCTAAGCACGTTATTTCAGGCGGTCTGCAGTGGTGCTGAACTTGCCTGGAATGACCAGCCTTGGTTTCGCGGTCTGAGAGGACAGGCTGTCCCTGCCACCTTTCTCGTCAGGTCCAGAATTTTGGAGTTGCCCTGGTGGCGTCCCAATAATCCTTGGCGTGAAGCCACTTGGCCTGGCACTGAGCCTCATGCCAGCCGATGACGAAGCCGATGGCCTGCGTGGCTTCCATCGACTTCTCTTCCAGTGCTTTGCATTTTTCCGGCAGGCTTTCGGCCATGGCGACGTCGTTGAGATAGCCGAAAATGTCCTGAAGCTTCTTCATGCGTTTCAGGAACGGTTTCACCGTGTCGGAAGGATAAAGGCTGCCGAAAAACTCGATGCCGTAGCGCATCTTCTTCATGGCCTTGCGCATGTCGTGGCGCTCTTCGATGCTCAGCTCTTCCAGGCGTTTTCCGTAACCCAGCACCTTTTTCCATTGTTTCGCCAGAGCCCTGCTTGCATGGGCCTCAATGGGCTGCGCCAACAGGGTGGTCTGGTCGAAATTTTCCGGGTCGAGCCAACCGCGTCCTTCCGTATAGGCAGCCAGGTCCAGCAGGAACTGATTGACTTCGGCGGATTTCAGGTGGTCCGTCAGCGTGGTGCGAATGTCCTTGTCGCGTGACGCGTTCAGGTCCGCCAGTAGGGCATCGAAGGAGAGGCTTGGCGGTGCCTTGTCGACCAGTGGTGCAACGATTTCATCCACCAGCACATCGAGATCGCGCAGCGCGCCGGCTTCGCCCGCAATGGTGCGGGCCATCTGGTCCAGCGGCGCAAAGGTCGCCGGGTTCAATACCCGCCTGAACAGGCGGAACGCGCTGCGCAGACGGCGCAATCCGACACGCAACTGGTGCGGTCCTTCCGGGTCTTCGGAGGCCAGCACTGCAAGCCGGTTTTCCGAGATCTGGGTCAGACAGGAGCGCAGCACGTCCCGGAAGGCGAGTTCCGTGCTGATGCCGGCGCTGAAGCTGATCTTGTCGGCGAAAAAGGGCTTGTGTTCCTCGACTTCCTGGCCTTCCGCGAAGCGATAGCCGCGCTCGGCCTTGCTGTAGGGGGAAAACCGGAACGGAATGTCGTCAAGCAGCGCCTTGGCCGCTTCGAAGAGCGCAAGGCTCGGGCCGGACTTCAGTTCCATTTCCAGTTCGACCAGTGGCTGGGAACCGGCGCCGGCCAGGATGTTGCCCGTGTCGAAGGCGAGCTCGATATGCGTGCCATCGGCTTCACGGGTCAGTTGGCGCGTGGTGCGTTTCATCACCGTTTCGAAACACTCCGAAAGCGGTGCCTCGCCGATGATCTCGGTGAGCTTTTCCCGGACGGTCGGATCTTCAATCACGGAAAAGTCGAGCGCCCGTCCGCTGACCGGATGTTCCGCTTCGATCGGTGACGACAGGCCGCCCATCACCCCGGTGCCAAGCTTGGCGGTCTGGAGCCAGCTTCGGCCAGACTTGCGCACCCGCAGCGAGACTTTTGCCTTGCGCAGGGCCTGGTCGGGCGTGTCGAAATAGATCGATTGCAGGGTCTTGGTCACCGCCCGGCCGGCGGTAAATCCCTTGATGCTGCCCGCGCGTTTGATTGCGTCCTGGGCCGACGCTTCCAGTTCGAGCTTGAGCTCGATTTCTCTGCCAGATTTGCTCATGAAACTTATCTAGACAAGCCAATCCGGCTTGTCCAGAAAAAGCGCACAATTTGCGCTTTTGTTTCCAGGCTAAGCAGATCCGGTCAGCCGATACCTGGATCGGCTGATCCGGAGAAGCGGGATTAGCGCAGCCCGCCCGGCATGGCGCCTTTCAGTCGCTCGATAATGCGCGACTGGTAATGCAGGTACCACGGCACCGGCTTCTGGTTGAAGGCGAGCTTGCGGATATAGGTCGGGACCTCCCAGACGGCGGTTGTTCCAGCCGGAAAGAAAAGGAACGTCCCGGGAGTGCCCACATAAACGTTGCCGTTCTCGTCGGTAATGGTCACTTCACCTTCCAGGAACATGACCGACTCGTCCCAGCCATATTGCCACTGGAACTTGCCTGCTGTGCAAGACCAATGGGTCGCGTCACCCCAGCCGAATTTGTGGCCCGCCAGCTGCTTGCCTTTGGCTTCGGGGTTGCCTTCCAGAATCCATGCCGGACGAATTGGCGCTGGTTCGAGCTGGTCTTTGTCAATCATGTCGTTCACAAAACGCAGTTTGAGATGGGTACCGGTTGGCGATGCGGATTTGGTGTGCATTTCTTGTTCTTTGGTGTTTGCCATATGTTTACGATTCTCTCCGAACTCCGCTTGCTCTCCTCGTGCCACTTCAGTCATTGCAATGCGCTTAAAATCGGCGACACGACCGAAAGGTACCGACAAAAATCCGCAGATTTTGAGGCGTAGGGTTAACAAACTCCCTCAAGTCTTAGGATATGGGAAGCAATCAGTTGGCGCCAACCCCGCCAGCGGCGCTCAACTTCCGTCAAACACCATCCTCTAACCGCTTGCATCGCACCGGACCCCATGATAGGCACGCTCTCCGGTGTCAGTTGCCCCTCTGGCGGAACTGGTAGACGCGCGGGATTCAAAATCCCGTTCCTTCGGGAGTGCCGGTTCGATTCCGGCGGGGGGCACCATTTTTCTTGCGCTACCGGCCTTTGGCCTACTTGAGCGCGGTTCTAGTTCGCTCCGCTCACCTGCAGCATTGTTGTTACGCTACCGTCTTACGCCTGCTTGAGCGCTGTTTCGGTTCGCGGCAAGCTACTCTCCCCCGCATTGTTGCGTTGCGACCGGCTATCGCCTGAATTACGCGCAGGCGCCCAAGTCTTGCTCACCATACGTCGATCAGTTGAACGTCACCGTGTCGAAGGCCAGCGATGCGCTGGTGTCGTAGATGTCCTCGACCTTCTTGATCCGGCCCTGGCGTGGGTGGCCGACGGCAATGCCGATGATGCCGTGCGGGCTGCCCGGTTTTGCCACGGCGACCAGCCGGACCAGCAGCTGGTCGCCTTCTGCATTGACGAAATTTCCGACAACTTCGGCCGCCGGAAGTCCGCCGACCGTGACCTGGCGCCGGAGGTTCACGCGTGTGGTCCGGTTTTCTCCGAGTTTCTTCAGAAGGTCGATGGCGAAATAGTCGCCGATCTCGAGACGTTTTTGCGGGTCATCCGTCTTCATCGTGAAGGGGATGATCTGAAGGGAGGAAAAAATGCGCTTTTGTGGGTCGTCGGTCGCGAAATAGATCTTGATTGGGCCACCGCCCGCCGGCTTGGCCTGCGCGAGGATCTGCTGGCCGTCGCGGCGAGGGGCTGCCAGGGTGAACGGGGCCGGAACAGCGATCCCTTGTTTGCCTGCGAACTCGCCGTCTACCTTGTAGAGCGTCGATAGCGTGATGCCGCGTGCTTCGAACGGGGTCAGGTTGACCGATCCCTCAATTTGCACCTGCTGGGCGGTGACCGCCTGAAGCGCCAACAGCGTGAAGGCGCAGACCGTCGCCGCGGCCAGCCTGAGGATGCTTTTCATGGTGTCCTCCCGAGCGTCGTTGTCTGCCTTATCCTAGCAGATGGCGCGGTGATTGCCGCTTCAGCGCTCATGGTCTCGCCGGTCCGGACCGGCAAAACATTCAGATCGCTGTCGTTCAGCGAAAAGCGGTCGCTTCACTTTCACGACAGGCAGGCGATTTCCTCAGGTGACATTTTGCAGCGCAGCGGCTAAGGGAAGCGGCATGTTGAGACGCCTTTACGACTGGACCCTGTCCCTTGCCGCCGGCCCCCGCGCACCTGCCGCGCTGGGAACCGTTTCCTTTGTCGAAAGCTCGGTCTTCCCGATCCCGCCGGACATCCTGTTGATCCCGATGGTGATCGCAAGGCGCGAGAAAGCCTGGTGGTATGCGCTGCTTTGCACGCTGACGTCGGTCGCCGGGGGCATTGCCGGCTATCTGATCGGCATGTTCCTGTTCGAGCAGATTGCGGTGCCGGTGCTGACCTTCTATGGCAAGATGGCCTTTGTCGACGAGTTCAAGGTGATCTTCCACGAGTGGGGCTGGTGGTTCGTCTTCATTGCCGGCCTCACGCCGTTTCCCTACAAGGTGATCACCATTGCTTCCGGAGCGCTCGGGCTCAGCCTGCCGGTCTTCATCATGGCCAGCATCGTGTCGCGCGGCATTCGCTTCTGCGTGGTCGCCGGCCTGCTCTATTTCTTTGGTCCGCCGATCAGGGATTTCATCGAAAAACGCCTTGGCCTCATGTTCACCCTATTCGTGGTGTTGCTGGTCGGCGGGTTTGTGGCCTTGAAATATATCTGACGGATGAGGGTGTGATGGCACGGGAACAGCTGGCGAAATCGGCAACAGGTTTGCTTCTGCTGGGCGGGTTGATCGTGATTGCGACGGCCTGGGGCTTTCAGCTGATCGGGGGCTATGTGCCGTGCAAGCTGTGCCTGGAACAGCGCATTCCCTATTACGCCGGCCTTCCCCTGACGGCGCTGGCTCTCTTTTTGATGATGCGCGGGCGAACCGGTCTGGCCGGGCTGGTTCTCCTGGCGGTTGCGGTCATCTTCGCCTATGGCGCGGGGCTCGGTATTTACCAGGCCGGCGCAGAATGGGCGTTCTGGGCTGGTCCGAATGACTGCGGCGGCGGCAGCGCGGCACCGACCTCGGCCTCCAACATGCTGCAGGCGCTGCAGTCGACCCGGGTGGTCAGCTGCACGGAAGCCAGCTGGCGCATGTTCGGTCTGTCCTTTGCGGGCTGGAATGCGGTGGCCTCTGCCGGTCTTGCCGGCCTAGCATTGGTGGCGGCATTTTTGTTGAAACGGCCTGCCAACCCGGTCACTGTAGACGCATGAGCAGTTCAGACAAGCAGCCCGTCCATCCGAAGGAAAAACAGCGCCAGGACGCGTTGCATGCGCTCGACCGGGTCGAGGCGGAGAGCGAGACCATCGTCGGCTCGACCTTCGTGCGCATGGCCGACCGGGCCAAGAACCACATGGCGGCGGCCGACAAGGACGAGGACGACCGGATCGAGGTCTGGGGCACCCGGATCGGCCGCGGTCTTGGGGTCTGTTTTGCCATCGGGCTGGTGATTTATCTTGCCATCACCTACCTGTAGGCCGTATTCCGGGGCCGATTTCCCGAAGACACGCGAAAAAAGGTAGCAAGATGGCATCCGTCCGGCCGGTCAGCCGCAGTGGCTGGACCGAACGCAAAGCACCCGAACTGGCAGATTTCGAAGCCATGGCCAGTGAGGTCCTGGCCGGTCTTCCGGACGACCTGCTGCTGCGTTGCGGCCATCTTCAGATCAGCCTGGCAGATTATGCCCCGGACGACGTTCTGGATGCGCTTGCCATCGAGGATCCGCATGACCTGCTTGGCCTGTTTGAAGGCCAGGGCCTGGCCGAGGGCGGAGACGCGCAGTTCACCGGGCAGATGCCAAACCGGATCTGGCTGTTTCGCCGCCCGATCCTCGACTACTGGGCCGCGATGGATGAAACGCTGGGAGACGTGGTCGCCCATGTGCTGATCCATGAGATCGGCCATCATTTCGGCCTCTCCGACCAGGACATGGAACGCATAGAGGCCGCGGTCGACAGGTAGTCAGCCGCAGCCTCTCAAAATGGTTCGTCGGATAGACTGCCTTATTCGGCAGCTTCCTTCTGGGCCCGATCGATGGATTCAACGATCAGTTTGCGGGCAGCATCCGCACCCTCAACACCGGTGATCTTGACCCACTTGCCCGGCTCCAGATCCTTGTAGTGTTCGAAGAAGTGCTTCACCTGGGCAATCGTGATTTCCGGCAGGTCGGTGATGTCGTGGATGTTGTCGTAGCGCTTGGAGAGCTTGTGCGACGGCACGGCGATGATCTTCTCGTCCTGGCCGGATTCGTCTTCCATCAGCACCACGCCGATCGGGCGGCAGTTCATGATGGCGCCCGGAACGATCGGACGCTGGTTGACCACAACCACGTCGATCGGATCGCCGTCGCCGCACAGCGTGTGCGGCACGAAACCGTAATTGCCCGGATAGCGCATCGGGGTGTAGAGGAAGCGGTCGACATACATCGCACCGGCGTCCTTATCCATCTCGTACTTGATCGGCTCGCCGCCGACAGATACCTCGATGATGACGTTGATGTCTTCCGGCGGGTTCTTGCCAATCGGCACTGCGTCGATACGCATCTGAGAAAACTCCTGTTAAACGTTGCTGCGTCTATCGCAATCCCGCCGGTGAAGTTCAAGCCCTTAATTTTTGCATTGCACCTAATTGATTAACGTGCGTTGCTTGCAAACACGCTGTGAAGGGGGAGAAGCGGTCATGAAGGCTCTTTGGTTCAGATTGAGCGGGGCGGTCTGTTTCGGCATCGCCTTGCTGGCTTGCGGGGCCACGGCCAACGCGTCCGGGTTCGACAGCACCTACACGAAAATCCAGCTGCAAAACTGCACGCAGGTCGAAACCGCTTCGGATGAAGGCACGTTCGGCGGGGCCTGGACCTGCCCGGGGTATCAGGGGCAGGCCGTCTATGTTGCCGAGGGCGATCTGCGCATGTTTGTCTCCTTCGGTCCCTTTGCCGCGGATGAACCGGCGGCAAGCCAGACCCTGCCCAATTTCAATACCGTCAACGAAACCCTTGAATGGCGTTTGAGACACGGAGACGCCTTCGCAACCATCCTGCGCTGGTTTCCAAGTCTTGACGACGGCAGTTCAACCGGCAGCGTTCTGATCGTGACCCAGCTGAGACCCGGCGGCGGCACCTGCCAGATCGCGATGGTCGACGCACAGGCCAACAAAAACGCCAACGCCATGGCACGCCGGGCTGCCGACACGCTGGCCGGCCAGTTCGATTGCACGCAACAACCGCAAATCCTCGGCAACCCGGGCATTCTGCAATGGTGAGATTTTCTTTACCGGCGCGTCAGCTGCTGGCAGGTGGCCAGGCGTAGATCGAGAGTTCAAGCCGCCGGCCGCCGATCCGATACCAGGACTTTGCTGCCAGACGCCCGCCAACCGCCTTGTAGAAGGCGCGGGCAGGCTGATTGTCGCTCAGCACCTGGATGGCAAGTCCGGGCATGTTTCTGGCGGCAAGCGTTTCGCGGACATGATCAAACAGGGTGCGGCCAAATCCGAGGCCCTGATATTCCGGCTTGAGATAGAGCTCGTAGATCTCTCCATCCATGCCGGTGTCTCGCAGGCGGCAGGGGCCATAGGTGGCGTAGCCGGCCGGTACGTTCGCGATGCTGAGAACCTTGATGTCGACACCGCGCGCCAGGGCGCCGCGCCACCAGCTGCTGCCCCTGCGGGAGACCATCTTCTGCAGGTCAACGCCGTGCAGCACACCCCGATAGGCGCCAAGCCAGGCTTCGGAGTGAATGCCGGCAAGGGCGTCGCAATCTGCGGTCCGGGCCGCTCGGAGATCGATCAGGTCCGTAGTCATTCTGTCAAAAAGGATACATCAAGTCCCCGAATGGAAAAGGGCCAATTCCACGGGTGCAGGTCAAAAATGACGTTTGGTTTTGAAGGGCCTGCCAGAAATGCGGATGGGCAGGAGCACCAAATGAAAAGGGCCGGCGCATCGCCGGCCCTTCAGTTGCCCTGATGTTTGACTCATTAAATCTGGTCGACCTGTCAACGCCTCGGGGGGCTGGGGGGCTAATGCATTCCGCGGCCTCAACCGGTCGTACCCATCAGGGTATGATCCTAATATGGGTGGCCAAAATGGCTGGCCAAGGGCTGGAATGCGGCAAAATCAAGGAAATTTGGGCATTCTTTCTGGGCAAAGTGCCGTAGCGTCCGTTTTTCGCGTTTTCCTCCGGAAATCCCTACGCAAAACTGACAGGATTTGGTCATCAAAGCCCCATTCTTTGCCTGCAGACTTGCCATGGACCCCAAAGCCAACGCAAGATGACAGTCAGGTGACAGGGGCGTCCCGGACGATTCCCGGTCATCGCGACACCGCAAACGAAACTGGAGGCGGAATGAGCGAAGCCGATGACAGCGCGTTTCAGCGCGGCGCGGGCATAAGCCCGGCGCCGCACATCCAACCGGCTCCCCCTCCCAAACCCGTCGTTGCCTTCAACCGGCGCGAACTCGACACCATCTTGCGTCTTTATGGCCGCATGGTTGCCGACGGTGAATGGCGCGACTATGCCATTGACCTTTTGAAAGACAGGGCCGTTTTTTCAGTCTTCCGCCGCTCGTCCGAAATGCCGCTCTACCGGATCGAGAAGGATCCGAAACTGGCGCGGCGCCAGGGAGCCTTTTCGGTGGTTGCCACCGGCGGCATGATCCTGAAACGCGGCCATGACCTTGGCCAGGTGCTGCGTGTCCTGGAAAAGAAGAAACACCTGCGCGTCGTGGAAGTGTAAGCGGCGGCCCGCCTGATCCGTGAAAATCTGTTTCTGTGACGGTCTATCGGTGCGCCCTGGACGTCTGATTGTTTTCCAGAAACAAGGGTATGGTTGAGCGGCCGGTCACAAAAAAAGCCCGGCGCAAGCCGGGCTTTTCCGTTTGGTCTTGTGCCTGCGCTTATTCGCGGTTGCCGAACAACGACAGCAGCATCAGGAACAGGTTGATGAAGTCGAGGTAGAGACGCAGGGCGCCCATCACGGACTTCTTGGTAGCGACTTCGCTGTTGTCGCCTTCGTAGTACATTTCCTTGATCTGCTGCGTGTCGTAGGCAGTCAGGCCTGCGAAGACGAGCACGCCGATCACCGAAACGGCGAACTGCAGAGCGGAAGACGCCAGGAATATGTTCACGATGGAGGCGATGATGATGCCGATCAGGCCCATCAACAGGAATGATCCCCAACCAGACAGGTCTTTCTTCGTGGTGTAGCCGAACAGGCTCAGCGAGCCGAAGGCAGCAGCGGTGATGAAGAACACGCGTGCGATGGAGCCACCTGTATACACCATGAAAATCGGCGCAAGCGATACGCCCATCACGGCCGCATACACCAGGAACATCGTTCTGGCGGTGCTGGCGCTCATGGACTGGATCCGCGCGGACAGCCACAGGACCATTCCGAGCGGTGCAAAAAGCAGAACGAAATACAGCGGTCCGCTAAACAGGGTCTGAGCCACGGCCGGGTTGCTCACTGCCACCATGTAGGTGCCCAATGCCAGGAATCCGGTCAGCGCGAGGCCGAGGGTCATGTAGTTGTAAACGCCCAGCATATAGCTGCGCAGGCCCTCATCGATGCCGGCCTCGGCGCGAGCGCCGGCCGCCGAATAAGCGCCTTGTGATTGACGGTCAAAGGTCGACATGGTCGTGGTGATCCCCTTTTTTAAACCACACATGTTGCACGTGATTTCACCCGCAACACAACTCCCTCAACATATGGGAAAATACGGTATCAAGCTCAAGACGAGAATCCTGAAAAATTCGTAATCTTTGAGCCTGACACCGCATTTTACGCCAAGATGCTTAAGATTGCCGCGATTATTTCATCGCTTTCAGGCGCGAGGCAATCTGGCGGTCGCAGGTGCCGGCCGGATTGCGCACGATTTCCTCGGACGCAAAATCCAGGATTTCCCGCTCCTGGTCGCGCATCTGCGCATCGGTAACGCCCGGTTTGAACCACTGCAGAACCGCGTAGTCGCCGCCCGCATCGGTGAAGAAAGCGACTGGCTTGCCGTCTTCGATGACGCCCATGCGACCGACACGGACCTGTTCGACGGTCACGTTGCGACGCTCGCCATCAATCGTGATGCGGTTTCTCTGGACATTCAGCTTCTTGAGTTTGGAGCCGTCCGTGCCGACCCAGTTGCCGAAGAAACGCTTGCCCTTGCCTTCCACGGACAGGCAGGAATTTGCGAAATTCGGGATCGACAGGCGCTCGGCGGTAACTTCGATCGGATCTTCGCCCTTCGGAGCCAGCGTGTATTTCATCGAGTTGTCGCCCGTGCGGTAAACGCGGATTCCGACCGGCGTGTAACCACTGTCGTTCATCGTCCGGGTGAAGAAATCGAACTGGTTGGCGTCATTGGTGCCGGCGCGGCGGTAGAGCCAGCGCTTCGGCAGACCGTTTTCGAACACCAGCCAGTCGCTGACGACAAGCCCGCGCGGGCCGTCCGGGGTGTTGAGCTGCCACACGCCGGTGTGGAACGGACTTTCTGCAGTTGCAGCAGGTGCAAAAGAGAAAATGGCTGCTGCTGCAATGGCTGCGGCCTTTGCAAAGTTCTTCAGATAAGAACCTTGTTTGAATGCGAACATGGTCTATGCCCCTCTAGAAATCTTGCCCGGACCCGAACCGGATAACCAAGATTATTTGAGTGTGCAAGTTGCGTGGGGCTGAAGTTTGACGGAAACTGCTTTTCCGATATGAATTTTTCCTGACAGGCCATGTCGAGATGACATGACTTGTCAGGAATATTTCGCTTAGAGGTTCCGTAATACTGGTGCGGGTTTTTCTCCAAGGATCCGCCAGGTGCCGATCAGGCCGAAGCCCACGGTCAGAACCAGGGCGATAACGGCCGCACCGGTCGCAGTGACCGGCATCAGCACAAATGTGCCGTCCATGATCTGGGTGATCACGTACCAGGCCGCCACGCCGCCCGCCATCAGGGCAAACAGCGCCGTCGCCAGTCCGAGGATTGCATATTCAAGACCGTAGGCAACGATCAGCCGGGTCCGGGTCGCCCCCAGCGTCTTGAGAATGACAGCGTCGTAAATCCGGCTGCGGTGACCTGCGGCGAGGGCACCAGCCAGAACCAGCACGCTGGCGATCAGCGTGATCGAGCTGGCTCCCCGAATGGCCCAGGCCAGTTGCGCAACCAGATCGTTGACCTGGGTAATGGCGTCCTTGACGCGAACCGCCGTGACCGTGGGATGGGCATTGGAGACTGTCTTCAGGAGGGCGAGTTCGGTTTCAGCCGGAACGTCCTCTTCCCAGCCGAGTGTCATCAGGTGTGCGTGCGGGGCGCCGGCAAAGGTGTTCGGCGAGAACACCATGACGAAGTTGATGGCCAGCGACTGCCACTCGATGTCGCGCAGGTTGGCAATTTCCGCGGAAATCTCGCGCCCGAGCACGTTGACGGTGATCGTATCCCCGATTTTCAGCCCGAGATCCGTGGCCGCTTCCGCGTCAAAGGAAACAAGCGGCACACCGGTGTAATCTTCCGGCCACCAGGCCCCCTCAACGACCTTGGAGTTTTCCGGCAGTCTGCTGTCATAGGTGATGCCGCGATCGCCGCGAAGGACCCAGTCCGAGCCCTCCTGGGCCGGTACGAAGTCTTCCGAGGCAATGCCGTTCAGGCTGACGATCCGGCCGCGCAGCATCGGCACGCTCTGGATCTTGGCCTCCGGGGCTTCCGCGATCAGGCGGTCTTCAAACGCGTCGCGCTCATGGCTTTGAATGTCGACAAAGAAGAAACTCGGGGCCTGGTCGGCTATGGTTGCCGTCAATTCCCGGCGCAAGTTACCGTCAATCAGTGCCAGCGCGACCAGCAGCGACAGGCCGAGGCCGAGCGACAGCACAACAGACGGGGTCAGCGCGCCGGGCCGGTGGATATTGGCAATGGCCAGCCGAAGTTCCGTCGAGCGCACCGTCGGCAGGCGCCGGGCCACGAACATGATCACCCTTGCGACCAGCACGAGCAGCACGAACGCACCTGCGGAAGCGGCGATATAGACGCCGGCCATGCGGGTGTCATGGGCCAGCAGCATGGCGATCGATGCCAGTACACCAACGGTGACCGCGGTTGCGAACAGGTAGCGTTTGCGCGGCAGTTTGGCGCCACCGGTGACAATATCGCGGAAGAGCGCGGTTGGCGGCACGTCATGGGCCCGGCCGAGCGGCCAGAGTGCAAAGGCAAGGGCCGTCAGAACCCCGTAGACGAGGCCAAGGGCCAGTTCGCCGGGATAGATGCTGGCAGCGAGTTTTACGGGAAGCACGCCGGCAAGCGCGGCCCCGGCGGCAAAGGGGATCAGGGCGCCGATCGCGAGGCCGATGGCAATGCCGATCAGGGCCAGGACCAGCATCTGCACCAGATAGACCCGGAACACGAAGTCGCCCGTCGCGCCCATGCATTTGAAACTGGCGATCACCTCGCGTTTGGTTTCCAGAAAGGCGCGGATGGCGTTGGCAACGCCAACACCGCCGACCACCAGCGCGGTCAGGCCAACGAGGGTGAGGAACTGGGCAAACCGGTCGATGCTGCGCTGAAGCCCGGGCGAGGCATTGGCCCGCGAGCGCACCCGCCAACCGGCGTCCGGCTGCGCCGAGCGGGCTTCCTCGACAACGCCTTGCAGGGCTTCAAGGGTCGGGGCCGGGTCCAGACGGACCCTGTAGTGCCAGCGGACCAGGCTGCCCGGCTGCACCAGGTCTGTTGCCGGCAGCGCCGCCTCGGAAACCATCAGCCTTGGCCCGAAATCCATGCCGCCGGCCAGCTTGTCCGGTTCGGCCGCAATCGTGTCGCTGAGGCGCAGGGTGCTGCGGCCGAGTGATATGGTGTCGCCGACTTTCAGATCGAGCCGAGCGAGAAGCGCGGGATCGGCAACCGCGCCCCAGACGCCATCCTGTTCACCAAGGGCGTCTGTCAGCGCCTGGCCGCTGGTCAGATCGAGCGATCCGTAAAGCGGATAGGCACCGTCAACGGCCTTCAGTTCCACCAGGGCCTGGTCGCTGCCATCGGGCAGACGCGCCATCGCGCGCATGGTGCCGACCTTGGAGACGTTGCCGAGATCCTGAAGGTAAGCCTGTTCCTCGGGAGTTGCTTCGCGATGAATGAGGCGGAAAGACAGGTCACCGCCGAGGATCGCCTGACCTTCACGAGAGATCCCCTCCGTCAGCGAACGCGAGACCGAGGTGACACCGGCAATGGCGGCAACGCCAAGCGCGATACAGGCAATGAAGATGTAGAAGCCCTTCAGGCCGCCGCGTAATTCCCGAAAGGCGAAACGCGCCGCAAGGCCGAAGCTTTTTTGTCCGGTGGCACTCTCGCCGGCCACAAAGCCGCTCATGCCGGCACCTCTTGCGGTGCTGCTGCGTGCGCCTCTTCGATTTCACCGGACCGCACCCGGATCATGCGGTCGCATTTAGCCGCCAGGTTTGGATCATGCGTGACCAGCACCAGCGTCGTGCCGCGGGATTTTTGCGCGGAAAACATCAGGTCGACGATCTGGCTTCCCGTGGAATCGTCAAGATTGCCCGTGGGTTCGTCCGCAATCAGGATTTCAGGCTCCACCACCAGCGCCCTTGCCACGGCAACACGCTGCTGCTCGCCGCCCGACAGCTGGGCAGGATAGTGGGAGAGGCGGTGACCGAGGCCGACGGCTTCCAGTTCCGCCCGGGCCTTGTCGAAGGCCGCAGGATCGCCGGCAAGTTCCAGAGGCACGGCAACATTTTCCAGCGCGGTCATGTTGGGCACGAGATGGAAAGACTGGAAGATGATGCCGACATTGCGGCCCCGGAAGCGCGCCAGCTGGTCTTCCGACAGCGGTCCGAGTTCCGATCCGGCCACGTTGACCGAGCCTTCATCGGCCCGCTCCAGCCCGGCCATGACCATCAGCAAGGTCGACTTGCCCGAGCCAGACGGTCCGACAAGACCAACGGAGGTTCCCTTTTCGATGTCCAGGTCGATGCCCTTGAGGATATGGACACGGCCCGCTCCCTCGCCGAGTGTCAGTTGCACATTTTTGAGGGTGATTGCGGGCGAATTTGTCATTATCAGGCCTTTACAACGGGCGCATGATCGTCTTCCTGACAGATGCATGCCCTCGACAATTGAACGCTCTGCGACCATATGGGCCTGTTGTGTCGCATCTTCCAGTCCTGAAAGAGAGTTCGCATGAACCGGTTAATTGCCTGTCTTGCTTTTCTTCTGATCACACTGACCGGTCTGTCGGCCAAGGCCGATGACTTCAAGCTTGTGGTCTTGGGCGACAGTCTTGTTGCCGGCTACCAGTTGCCGGCGGGCGACGGCTTTCCGGAGAAGCTGCAAAAGGCGCTGACCGGGAAAGGCCATTCTGTCGAAGTGGTCAATGCCGGCGTCTCGGGCGACACCTCCTCAGGCGGGCTCTCACGGCTCGACTGGTCGGTCGGCGAGGACGCCGATGCCGTGATCGTCGAACTCGGCGCCAATGATGCACTGCGGGGCCTGTCGCCGGAAACCACACGCAAGAACATCGAGGAAATCACCAGCCGGCTGCGGGCAAAGGGGGTGGAGGTGCTGCTGGCCGGCATGCTGGCGCCGCGCAATCTCGGTCCGGAATATGCGGAGGCTTTCGACCCGATTTACGCAGATGTGGCCAAGGCCCACGATGCATTGCTCTATCCGTTTTTTCTGGAAGGCGTGGCGCTGAACCCTGATCTCAATCTGGCTGACGGCATGCATCCCAATTCGAAGGGCGTCGACGTCATCGTCGACAACATCCTGCCGCAGGTCGAGGCCCTTCTGGCCAAGGCCCAGTCTTAACTGTCTTTCGAGCGCCGGAAGCTCAGGGCTTTCCGGTTGCTTTCAATACAAAACTTGAAGGATTTCCTGATGGAACAGCGTCGGCTTGGCCGCACGGATATAGAGGTAAGCGCTCTTTGCCTCGGAACCATGACCTTTGGCGAACAGAATTCGGAAGTCGAAGGCCATGCCCAGATGGACTACGCCCTGGAAAAGGGCATCAATTTCTTCGACGCCGCCGAGCTCTACCCGATCCCGCCGAAGAAGGAGACACAGGGGCGGACCGAGCGCATCATCGGTTCGTGGTTCAAGAAGACCGGCCATCGCGACAAGATCGTCATGGCGACCAAGGTGGTCGGCCGCACCGACATGGACTGGTTCCGCGACACTGGTGAAAAGGGACAGCTGACCCGCGCGCAGATCGAGTTTGCCGTCGACCGCAGCCTGAAGAACCTCGAGACGGACTATATCGATCTCTACCAGATCCACTGGCCGGACCGGAACGTCTCCGGGTTCGGTTCCAACCCGACCCGGTGGCTCGATGTGGATCCGGCCGAGAGCGAGAACAGCATCCAGTCGACGCTGGAAATCCTTGGCGACATCGTCAAGTCCGGCAAGGTGCGCCATATCGGCCTCTCCAATGAAAGTTCCTGGGGCACGATGCGTTATGTGACGGCCTCCGAACTCTATGACGTGCCGCGCGTGGTCTCGATCCAGAACGCCTATTCCCTCGTCAACCGCACCTTCGAGACCGGCCTGGCGGAAGTTGCACGCCGTGAAGATGTCGGTCTTCTGGCCTATTCCGCGCTGGCGCAGGGCTACCTGACCGGCAAGTACCGGGACGGGGCCCTGCCACATGGCGCGCGCAAGACGCTGTTCAATCGTCTGCAACGCTATGAGCATCCGCGCACTCTTGCGGCAGTTGACGCCTATCTCGATCTGGCAAAGGAGGCTGGTCTGGATCCGTCCCAGATGGCACTGGCCTTTGCCATGTCGCGATCCTTCATGACGTCGGTCATCCTCGGGGCAACACGCATGGATCAGCTGGAAACCGACATCGCGGCTGCCGATCTCAACCTCAGCAGTGATGTTCTGGAAAAGATCGACGCGCTGCATCAGGAGTTTGGGAATCCGGCCCCCTGATCGGCCTGTGTCAAAGGGCCGGTTTTCAACAGAATCAAACTGACCGCGATGTGCCGGACCTGAGGAAATCAGGTCCGGCATTCTTGTAAGCGGTCTGTGAATTTCATTTATAAAACAGAAATTTAGAAATTTGTCTTGCGCATTTCATGAAGTTGATTCCTGATGGGATTCATCAGCGACAGCGGAGGGAACACCCATGCCGCGCCTTTTTACAGGTCTCGAGATTCCGTCAGAGACGGGCCTCATGCTTTCTATGCTCCGGGGAGGCCTTCGGGGCGCCCGCTGGATCGATCCGGAAAACTATCACCTGACCCTGCGTTTCATCGGCGACATCGATGACCGCACAGCTGACGAAGTGGTTGCCGCACTGGACAGGATCCGGCGTGATCCCATCGAAATCCGGTTGACCGGTCTCGGGTCCTTCGGCAATGGCAAACCGCATGCCGTCTGGGCAAGGGTCGAACCAAGTGCGGAACTGGCCGAGCTTCAGGCCGAACAGGAGCGGATCCTGCAGCGGCTGCATCTGCCGGCGGAGCGGCGCAAGTACATTCCCCATGTCACGATTGCGCGCTGCAAGACCTCAACCAACGAGGACGTTGCCAAGTGGTTGAGCGAGCGCGGCAACTTCCAGGCGCCACCCTTTGTTGCCGGCCGTTTCGTCCTGTTCTCGGCCAAGGCCAGTGTCGGCGGCGGACCTTACCTGGTGGAAGAGGCCTATCCGCTGGCCGCCTGAGCGCGGCGGTTCTCAGTCGGCGACGAAAAACAGCAGCCGGCCATTCCGGGCGACGCCCTGACGTGGCGCGTTGCGGCGGGTGTTGCTGGCACGCTGCTGGTCCCGTTGGCGGCGGGCCAGCTCAAAGAAGCGGTGGTAGGTCAGTCGCCGGAGCTCCCGGCGGTCGAAGGCCAGGTGCCGTGCCTTGCAGGCCTTCTTTTCCGCGTTGAGCAGTTTCCGGATCTTCCAGCCCATGCCGCCACAGCTGCGCGGGCGAAGCGACAGAACCGCGCGTTCCAGGCGCTTGGCGCACCCCAGATAGATTTTCCGATGCACCAGTTCATGCCGGCGGGTGAAGCCACGCAGGCTGCGCCATGCGCTGAGCGTTCTTCGGTCGAACACGGTTTCCTGCCGTGCCTTGGGCAGGGTCATGGTGAAATCGATCTTGAGTTTGAACCGGACTGCCCGGCAGTGGTTTTTCTTCTGCTCGGTCTTGAAGGTATAGGTGTAGCGTGGGCGGATATTGGCGATGGCGGGTCCATAATCGCCCCGAAACGGCCTGCGGCGCATATAGGCAGCCACTTCCATCGCCGATTTACCGCTGACCAGGTAACTTCTTTCCCGAAGTTCAGAACGTATTTCAGCGCGAGCACCACCCTCCGATCCGAGGATCGGGCCAAGCATGACGATAATACACGTCAACCGGGGCCACATCGTCGGTGTCCGAATGCGATGGTTTGTCAGACGACCAGTCTAACACGACGGTGAAAGTCACCAAAGGCAAGGTGGCGTCAAAATACTTTAGCTGGCTAATAAAAGTGCAGAGATTCACGCTTTAGTTGCAAGAATCGATAGAAGTAATCTTTGATTTTATAAACTTTCCCGGTGTGAATTCAATTTCCGTAAAGGAATATTAATCGCTTTTGCCTTTTCTAAGCTGACTGTGCAGCTCCTGACTCGAGCAAAACTCAAAGAAGCAAACGAGTACACAAATGAGATTTCTTGCCGATTTGCCCATCGCAATTCGCGTCGGCGGCCTTTCCGCGATCGCCGTGGCCGCCATCGGTGTCCTACTGGGCACGGCGTTTTACAGCCAGCATGTCGTTTCGACCGAAATCGACAATCTGGCTGAGTACTCACAGATGGATTACAAGGTCTCGCAGGTTCAGGCGCATGCGCAGAACATGCGGCGCAGTCAGAAGGATTTCCTTCTGACCAAGGATTTGGCCTTCGTTGACGAATACAATGCCGAGTTCGAAAAGGCCCAATCCAATCTCAATGATGTGGAAGCCAAGCCGCAATCCGCGCCCATCAAGGACAACATCGCCAGCCTGCGGACGGTCCTGGATGAACACGAGGCAAAGTTCAGGGCCTTGACCACCGATCTGACGGAAATGGGGCTCGATGAAAAAAGCGGTCTTCAGGGCGACTTGCGAGCCGCTGTCCACAACGTTGAAGAAAAGCTGAAAGCTGCAAACCTCGACGCGTTGACGGTCAAGATGCTGATGATGCGCCGCCATGAGAAGGACTTCATGCTGCGCGGCGACGCAAAATATATCGGCCGGATTGACGATCGTCGCAGCGAGTTTGCCGAGATGCTGCCCGGCAGCGGCCTTTCAGACGCGGAACAGGCGGAGATCAGCGCCCTGCTCGACAGCTATCAGGCAGCCTTCAAGAGCTATACCGCCAAGGCGCAGCTCATCGAGACGGAACTTGCAGAGATCACCGAAGTCTACGCCAGGATCGAGCCGGACTGGTACGCCATGTCCGAGGCGGCCTATCTCGGCAAGCAGGCCGCCAGCGAGGCGCTGGATGCAGCGGAAGCATCATCCCAGACCACCTATCTTGTCGTCTCCGGTATCGCGCTCGTCCTTGCCATCGGCTTAGGCTGGTTGATCGGGCGCAGCATTACCGGTCCGGTGAAATCGCTGACCGAAACCATGCGGTCCCTGGCGGATGGCACGATCGACCTTGAAGTTGCCTTCACCGACCGCAAAAGCGAGATCGGCAGCATGGCACGAGCCGTTGAAGTGTTCCGGACCAACGCGGCGCGCACGCGTGAGCTGGAGGAGCAACAACGTGATCAGACCCAGCGCATGGAAGAGGAAAAGCGTGAGTTGATGGAACGGCTGGCCGGCCAGTTCGATGCGTCCGTGGGTGCCATCGTCCAGCGGGTTGCCGATACGGCGTCCAATCTCGACCAGAGCGCGCAGACCATGTCCCGGGTCTCCTCCAACACCAATGAACGGGCCGAAAATGCCGCCAACGCTTCGTCGCAGACCACCGAGAATGTCAGTGTGGTTGCTTCTGCAGCGGAGGAAATGACGGCTTCGATCAGTGAAATCAATCAGCAGGTGATCCGGGCGTCCGAAGCGTCCCGTAGCGCGGCCCAGGATGTCGCCCAGACGGCCGGGCAGATGGAAACGCTGGCCAGCATGGCAGACAAGATCGGTGAAGTGGTGTCGATGATTTCCGATATCGCCGAACAGACCAACCTGCTGGCGCTCAACGCCACGATTGAATCGGCACGCGCCGGGGAAGCCGGCAAGGGCTTTGCCGTCGTCGCCAGCGAGGTCAAGGCGCTGGCCAATGAAACGGCCAAGGCAACGGAGAATATCTCCGAGCTGGTGACGGAAATTCAGGGCGAGACCAAGACGGCCGTCGGCTCGATCGGCAAGATCGGCGACGTCATCCGGGACCTGGAGCATTCTTCGGCGGCCATCGCGTCAGCCATGGAAGAACAGGGCGCGACGACGCAAAGTGTTGCCGAAAACGTCGCCCAGGCAGCGAACGGAACGCGCGACGTTTCCGACAGTATCCAGGTGGTGAAGGAAGCGTCCGAAGAAGCCAGCGAAGCCACGCGGCAGGTTCAGACGAGCATCGACGACCTCACCGAACAGTCCGGCCTGTTACGGGATGAAGTCGGCCGGTTCCTGGAACAGATCCGGGCAGCCTGACCTCAGACTGCGCCCGTTTCGAGCAATCCCGCATAAACGTCGAGCGTCCGGTCGGTCATGGTCTCGACGGTGAATTTCTGGCGGACATGGGCAAGCGCCCTGTCCGTCAGTTTTTGTTTTTGTGAGCCGTCCAGCTGAAGCGCATGCCGGATGGCCGTAGCCAGGGCCGCAGGGTCGGACGGTGGAACGCGCCAGCCGGTCCGCTCTTCCTCTGCCACCTGAGGCGGTGCCAGAACGGTTTCCGGGACGGCGCCCAGATCCGACACGATGACGGGAACCGACGCCGCCTGGGCTTCCACCGCGGCGCGGCCGAAGGCTTCCGGTTCGGTCGAGGCGACAACGGCGATGTCTGCCAGGGACATCGCCGCCGGTACGTCGGCGCAATGCCCGACCAGTCGCACCCGGTCCTGCAGGTCGTTGTCCGCAATCAGTTTCTTGAGCTCCGCGACATAGCCGTCGCGCCCCTGGGCATCGCCAGCCAGCACTGCGATCGGACCATGGAGCTCGGCGTCCATCAGGTGCGCCATCGCCTCGATCAACACCTTCTGGCCTTTCCAGGCGGTCAGCCGCGCCATGTTGATGATGATCGGATGGCCGGACGGAATGCCCCACTGATCCTTGAGGGCCTGCCGGCGCAAGGCGCTGACATTGGCCGGGTCCAGGCCCTTCAGATCCGAGCCGCGCTGGATCACCGTGATCCGATCCCGGGCAAAGGGATGTCGCTCCGTGATCAGTTCGGCAATGAAATGAGAATTGGCAATCACGGTATCCCCTCGCGCCATCACCGAGTTGTACCAGCTTTTGAGAGCGTTCGATTGATTGTAGGTGCCGTGATAGGTGGTCACGAAAGGTATGTCGGTGCGTCGTGAGGCCCAGAGTGCGGACCAGGCAGGCGCCCGGCTTCGGGCATGGATCACGTTCACGTTCCGCGACCGGATCAGATCGGCAAGGCGAGCCGCGTTTTTCCAGAGTGTCAGCGGGTTTTTCGATTTGACCGGCAGCTCGATGTGCTCCGCGCCGGAGGCGGTCAGTTCCGCCACCATCTGTCCACCCTGGCTGGCAACGAGTGCCCTTCCGCCGGCTTTCACGACGGCCTGGGCCACATCGAGCGTGGTCCGCTCCGCGCCGCCGGAATTCAAATCCGGGATCACTTGCAGGATCGTGGTCTCAGCGGGCAGGTGCGGCAAGTCGGATCTCCGGAAAGCTTTTCAAGTCGTTATGTCTGTGTCAAAGGCTTGGGCCGAGCGGCCGAACTGGTTTTGGGCCAAGCTGAAATCGAATTAAGTTGAGAGCCATAATATGGGGACGCCCGAACCGCAATTCATCAGCATCGGAAAAAACGCCGATGCCCGCGAGATCGCGGTGCAGAAGTCGGCGGGCAAGACCCCCGGCCTGATGTGGCTGTCGGGTTTCAAGTCCGACATGAGCGGCAGCAAGGCCGTGGCACTGGCGGATTTTGCCGAGGGCCGCGGCCAGGAGGTGGTCCGGTTCGACTATTCCGGACACGGTGCCTCCGGCGGTGAATTCGAAGAAGCCTGTGTGTCCGACTGGCTGGAAGAAGCCGAGACGGTGTTCGACCGCTATTGCACGGGTGACACGGTGCTGGTCGGGTCGTCCATGGGGGGCTGGATCGCGTTGCTTCTGGCCTTGAGCCGAAAGGAAACGCACAGGATCAGGGGGCTTGTCCTGATTGCTCCGGCGGTGGACTTCACCGAAGAGCTGATGTGGAAGCAGCGGTTCAACGACGAGATCCGTACGGCAATCCTGACAGAGGGCCGCTGGGCCCAGCCATCCGCCTATGAGGACGGTCCCTACGTGATCACCCGAAAGCTGATCGAGGACGGGCGCAGGCATCTTCTTTTCGGGAAACCGCTACATCTCGGTTGTCCGGTGACGATCCTGCAAGGGGCAAAAGATCCGGACGTGCCCGCACACCACGCCCAACGGCTTGTGGAAGCCCTGCCGCAGGATGACGTGACCTTCACGCTTGTGCCCGACGGCGACCATCGCCTGTCCAGGCCTCAGGATATCGAGCTGTTGCTGCGTGCGGTTGCGGAAATGTCGAAGTTCTAGGGTCAGGACCCATTCATTTGAGTGAAATGGTAGGGATGAATTTGTTCGGATACGAGGCGCAAAGCTGCAGGAAACCGTCCGGTTTCCAAAGTTTTGCAACGACGTTGCCGGGCAAATTCACCCTATCGCGGAGGGGCGCAAAAACGGCTTTGATCTGCTGCGTCAAACCGCGTGGACCGGGCAAGAAGCCCGCTTTTCGCGCTTTTCCTTGCAGCTCATCGCCGTTTACTGCGCCATTTCGATCAAATTAATGAGTCCTGACCCTAGCGTCCTGACCCTAGACCGGCATCGTTTCCCGGCCCTGTTTTTTCACCCGGTACCAGGCCCAGAACAGACGCGCCGCGATGGCGCGGTTGGGAGCCCAGGCGGATGCGATGGCGTCGAGTTCCTTCGGTGTCGGTCTTTCAGCCAGGCCAAGCGCATCGTGAACCGCGATCTGCAGCGCCAGGTCCCCACTTGGGAAAATGTCCGGATGTCCGGCGCAGAACAGCAGGAAAATATCCGCCGTCCAGCGGCCGATTCCCTTGATCTCGCAAAGGCGCGCATGGGCTTCATCCGCCGGCGCTTGCGCCAGGCCGCCGAGATCGAGCCCGTCGCCGCAGGCAAGGGATACGGCGCGCAGCGTGCGTATTTTCGGTTTGGAGAGGCCCGCACCTGCCAGGTCCTCATCGGAAAACGTGCCCAGCCGATCGGCTGTCAGCGGTGTCACGAGCGCCGTCAGGCGCTTGAAGATGGCAGCTGCGCTTGCTGTTGAAACCTGTTGTCCGGTGATGATCTGCGTCAGGCCTTCAAAATCTGCCGCCCGCCGGCGCAGGGGAATATCACCTGCAATGTCCGCAATCCCGGCAAGGCGGCTGTCGGTGCTGATCAGGGCTTCGAGCCCCTCCAGAATGTCTTGGTCTGTCGTGATCGGTTTCATCGGGATAACAGGATTGCTTGCACGCTCTTGCGCGGTGAGGCGGGAATGATAGGTAGGACCTGAAGGATCCAAACCATTCCGTCAACCCGGCATCACCTGTTCCATGAAACTCCCTGTCTTCCGCTTTGCCCCGTCGCCCAACGGCCATCTTCATCTGGGTCATGCCCTGTCAGCGCTTTTGAACGCGCGGGCAGCCGTCGCTCTGAGTGGCCGGTTTCTGGTGCGCGTGGAAGACATCGACCAGACCCGCTGCACACCGGAGCTTGAGCGGGACATGTTCGAGGACCTGGCCTGGCTCGGCCTGCCGCTCAATGAACCTGTGCTGCGGCAGTCGGAGGCCTTTCCGCACTACAGGGCCGCGTTGGAGCGGCTCCAGGACATGGGGCTGGTCTACCCGGCCTATCTGACCCGGGCGGAAATCAAGCGTTTTGTCGCAAGCCGGGAAGCCGCCGGCGAAAGCTGGCCGCGCGATCCGGATGGCGCTCCGCTTTACCCTGGGGACACCACCGTTCTCTCAAGCGAGGAAATTGCCGCGCGTGCTGCCAGCGATGCACCGTTTGCGCTGCGGCTCGACATGAAGGCCGCGCTTGCCAGGGTCGACAGTCCGCTTTTCTGGCAGGAAGCGGGCGCCGAAGGCGAGGCCCTGTTCAATCCGCCGTCGAAGGTGGAGGTCAACGCGGCTGCCTGGGGGGACGTGGTGCTGGCGCGCAAGGAAACACCGACCAGTTACCACCTTGCGGTGGTTGTCGACGACGCGCGGCAAGGGATCACCGATGTCCTGCGCGGTCGCGACCTTTATGAAGCGACAAGCGTTCATCGTGTCCTGCAACAGTTGCTCGGCCTGCCTCAGCCCGTCTATCGGCATCACCGGCTGGTTCTGGCCGAAGATGGTCGGAAACTTTCAAAGTCGAACCAGGACACCAGCCTGCGCGCCTTGCGTGCTGCGGGTCTTACCCATGCGGAGCTGCGCAAGCGCATCGGGCTTTGAGCGCCTATCAGCCCAGGGCGGCACCGAACCATTGATCCAGGAACCAGATCCAGAGGCTGGTGGTGACAATTGCGATCAGAGTGGTAACGGTGATCGCATTGGCGGACATGGCATGGCCGGTGCCGTAACGATTGGCGAAAATATAGGCGTTGACGCCGGTTGGGCAGCTCGCGGTCAGGGTTGCGACCGCGGTCCAGAGCGGAGGCAGCTGGAAGACGAACGCCCCGAACACAAACACCGTTGCCGGCATGATGACGATCTTGATCAGGCTGAGCAGCAGACCGGGCACGACGTTGCCGCGCATGCCATATTGCACCAGGCTCATGCCGAGCGAGAGCAGTGCCAGGGGAAGCGCCGTTGCGGCAATCCGGTCCAGGACCATCGTGCCGATATCGGGCAGGTCGAGGCCGGTCATGCGCCAGAGGAAGGCGATGGCGATCGTGATCACCAGCGGGTTCCGGAGCACCGTGCGCAGGGCGCCGAGAGCCATCTGCGTGACCGGAGGGGTTTCCGAGCCGCTGTCAATTGCCGCCGCCCGTTCCATGATGATCGCCATGCCGACCGTCATGATGGCCAGATGGATCGAGATGATCAGCAGCAGGGGCACCAGTCCGTCATCGCCGTAAACAGCGGCGATGAGCGGCAGGCCGACCATGATGGTGTTGGCGAATGTGGCCGATATGCCGCCGATGGCGCCGGCACGGGCATCTCGTGCAAAGCCCTTGCGGATGATGACGGACCCGAGGGCAAAGGCGATGCCGACGCCCAGGAAATAGGTAGCCCAGAGCGCAAGAGGCAAGCCCGACGACAGGTCGGCGCCGATCAGCGTCCGGAAGATCAGGATCGGGATGGCGACCACATAGACAAACTGGCCGAGGGCCTCGCTGGCCGTGTCTTTCAGGACGTGAAACTTTGCAAGCGCGTATCCGATGCCGATCAGGACAAAAACGGGCGCGACGATCGTGAAGGTTTGCGCAAGCATGAAAGTGTCGGTTTCGAAGGTTTGTGATGGTCGCGGCGAGAAGCCAGTCCGGGAGGCGCCGCGATGCCGGTCAGGCCACATGGACAGCGGCCCATTGTCAGGGTAAGCACGGTGTTGATCAACTTGGCTTTTTCAAACCCGCCTGGCAAGCCCTGTTGACGGCAATCGCATGTGAAGGGACCCGGCCGCATGGCGGATCACGACGAGGAGGCCATCAAGCTTGCATTGTTGGCCCATGACCTGAGAACGCCGCTTGCGGCCATGCGGTTGACGGCGGACCTGATCGGCAATGGCCCGCTGAACGAAGCACAATCGCAACAACTGGCCATTCTGACCCGGTCCATTGACGCCTTGACCGACATGACCGGCGAGCTTGTGAAGGAAGCAAGGTCGGGCAGCGAAGAGCCCTCAGCTGGAGGCTCGGCGGCGGACATCCTGATCGAGGTGACCGGTCTGTTCCAGCTTGCGGCGGAAGCCAAGGGGCTCTTTCTTGAAACCTCTGTCGATGATGGAGCGCTTGCCTTTCAGATACACAATGCGGCCAGTTTCAGGCGGGTCGTCACAACGCTTCTGGACAATGCCATCAAATACACGTCCGCCGGCGGCGTTTCGGTGCGGCTGGAACCTTGCGGGTGCGAGGCGGTTGACGGCGCACCAGCAGAGTTGGATCGGGTCAAGGTGATCGTGACCGACAGTGGTCCGGGTATCGACCCGGAAGAAGCGGCCCGTCTCTTCAGACCGTTTGTGCGCGGCCGGCAGGGCCGTGCAACAGGAGAGGGCAGCGGCCTCGGGCTCTGGGGAACGGAGCTGCTCGTTCGCCAGTTGCAGGGGCGGATCACACTGGATCGCGCCGACGAAGGCGGCAGCCGTTTTGTTGTGGAACTGCCCGCGAATGCCGACACTGGCGCGGTCACAGACAAGACTGCTCCGGGGACCGGTGGCGGTCTGGGGCAATCCGCGCTTCAGGGGCTGCACGTGCTTGTGGTCGACGACAATGAAACCAACTGCAGGCTTCTCGCCGCACTGCTGGAATCTTTCGGTGTAACCGCCGATGTTGCCGGATCCGGCTCCCAGGCCATCGCCCTGGTGGAAAAGGCTGACTACGACGCCGTTCTTCTGGACCTGCATATGCCGGACATGAGCGGCGTTGACACTGCGGAGCGACTTGGAGCGCTGCCAAAGGGCAAGGCCCTGCCGCTGATCGCCGTGACAGCCGCTCTGGAATCAGCCGGAGACGCCAGCCTGCGCGCAGCCGGTTTTCAGGAGACGCTGACAAAGCCGCTGTCTCCCACCGCGCTTTACGATGCCCTGTCGAAGGTGCGTGACTGAACGCAATCAGCCTCTGGTCAGCTGTTTGGCGGCCGTTTCCAGGGCCTGCTCCAGCCGATCGTCTCCCCAAAAGAGCTCACCGTTTTCCAGAACGAAGCTTGGAGCGCCGAAAATGCCGCGGTCTTCCGCATCGGCGACCGTGGCCCGCAAACCGATCTTGGTTTCCGTGGTGTGTGCAGCTTCCAGAACGGCTTTGGCGGGTGCGCCAGCCTCCAGCAGCAGCTCCGCCATCAGGGCCTCGTCGGAAATATCCAGTCCCTGTGCAAATTCGGCGGCATAAACGGCACGCGTGAACGGCCCGATCCAGGGTTGATCCCGGCCGCAATGCGCAATGCGGGCGGCCAGGAGGCTCTGCTGCGGGAACGGGGAAGGCAGCGTATAGGGGAGGCCGTAGGCTTCGCACATGCGCTCCATGTCGCGCTGCATGTAGATGCCCTTTGCGGGATAAAGATTGAAGGGGGAAGTCGACCATCCACTCTTCTTGAAAATCGGACCGAGCAGGAACGGGCGCCAGAGGATCGTGACATCATGGTCGGCGGCAAGGGTCTGGATGCGCATCGCCGAGAGATAGCTGTAGGTGGATGCAAATTCGTACCAGAATTCAAGCGTCGGTCGGTCCTGCTTCGGCAATGAAACAACGTTCGTGCCGGAGGGATTTGCGGGCCGCAACTGTTTTGGCGCCATCTGTAACTCCGAGATCCGTGCCGTCAGGTCGGCAGGAGGGGATTGGATCGGTTATCCGGATGCGCTAAAGAGCTGCCATGAATCCGAACCGTTCCGCCGACCATAATCCGAAGTCCCTGCGTCGTAAAACAGTCGACTGGTGCCGGCAGCATCCGTTGGTCGCGGTCAGTGTGGCCGTCATCATCGTCTCGCTGTTCTTCCTGGCCTTTCCCCGAGTGGATCTCTGGGCGAGTGCGTTCTTCTATTACGGCGAGGCCGGATTTGCCGCGGAGAATGTCGATTTCCTGCGGGAGGTCCGGCATCTGGGCCCATTCCTGGTCCGGGTCACGGCCATCAGCTGCGTGGCGATCCTGTTGCTGAAATTTCTGGTGCCAGGCCGGTCACCCCTGCTTCCGCTCCGCATGCCGCTCTTTCTGCTCTCAACGCTCATTCTGGGGCCGGGCGTTCTCGTCAATCTGGTCCTGAAAGACAATTGGGGCCGGCCGCGTCCGCGTTCGGTGGAGGAATTCAACGGTGATCTGCCGTTCCAGCCGGTCTGGAAAATCACGGATTACTGCGACAAGAACTGTTCCTTCACCTCAGGCGAAGCGTCTGCCGCCATGTGGCTGGTTGCCCTTGTCTTCCTGGTGCCGGCAACCTGGCGCAAGGCGGCGCTGGCCTTCGTCCTGCCGCTGGGTCTGATCCTGTCGGTCAACAGGGTGGCGTTTGGCGGGCACTTCCTGTCAGACACGCTGCTGTCCTGGGGGCTGACCCTTCTTGTCATTCTTGTCGCTTATCGTCTTCTCTATGTGAACACCCCGCCCCTTGTGAGCGACCGGCAGCTGGATGAGTGGTTCACCAAGCGCGGGCGGGCGGTGCAACGGTTTGTCCAGCGCTTTCTCGTTCGCGGTCGGCGCTGGATGCGGGGTGCCTTGAAGACATTCTCGGAAAGCTGAGCAACGACAGCTATTTCTTTCGCGGCCGTGTTCGTTTCAAGATCCGGGCGAAGCGAAGGGGCGACCTGTCCTCGACCCAGGTGATGGCCGAGTTGAGATGTTCTGTCTTGCGGCGGCGGCTGCGCAGCATGCGCGCGGCGCTGCGGCTGGTCCCGATGATGACGATCATGCCGAGCGCCAGCAACGGCACGCCGGTCGGAATGGGCAGCCAGACTGTTGCCAGCCCGGCAAGGATCAGGACTGCCGCAAGGGACCACCACAGAAGTTTCATGGTTCACGCCAAGGGATAAGGTCGGGACGACCACCAATACAGCAGTCAGTGATACGGAATTATGACTGCTGACAGGCAATCACAAGCCTGGGTTAACCGCTTCTTTCCAGATCGGTCAGCAAGTCCTGACAGCCTTTCCGGACCAGGCCGAACACGTGATCGAAGCCCTCGGGGCCGCCGTAATAGGGGTCCGGTACGTCCGCAGCCGGATCGGCCAGCAGAAGCCTCAATTGCGCCTTTGCACCGGTGTCTCGGGCTTTCAGGGTCGTCAGATTGTCGCGATCCATGGCAATGATGGTGTCAAAGGCCTGAAAGTCGTCCGGGTAAACTTGCCGGGCGCGTTGGGTGCTCAGGTCGATTCCGTGGCGCGCGGCGACCTCGATGGAGCGCGGGTCCGGCGGATTGCCGCTATGCCAGGCACCGGTCCCGGCGGAATCGATCAGGTAACGATCCGATGCCCCGGCCTCGTCGACCAGTGAGCGAAAGATGCCTTCGGCAAGGGGCGAGCGGCAGATATTGCCAAGGCAGACAAACAGAACGGCGTGGGGCAATTTTATTTCCTGAACGAGAACCAGGTTGCACCGTGGCGCGTTCGGGCGACAGATGCAATCATCGCCTTTGAACTGGCAAGAGCTTGCGCTAGATGAAGAGGGAGGACTGGCAGGAGGATCAGATGGCAGAGCGACTGAAACCGGAAGACCGGGCGGCGGGATTGGCGGCGCTGCCCACCTGGCATCTGTGTGATGGGCGAGAGGCCATCTCGAAGTCCTTCAAGCTGCGCAATTTCCAAGAGGCGTTTGCCTTCATGACGCAGGTCGCACTGGTCGCGGAAAAAATGAACCATCATCCGGAATGGTTCAATGTCTATCGCTCCGTGGATATCACGCTCGCGACCCATGATGTCGGCGGACTGAGCCGGCTGGACCTGGATCTGGCGGCGGAAATTGACCGGATTGCGGGCGCCTACGCCTGATTTTCTGACCGGTCATCAGCAGCGTTGACTACGCGCCTTTGGCAAGTACGAACCGATGGCCGCCGTCCAGGCGTTCGGCCTCCAGAAGTTCGTGGCCGTTTTCACTGCAGAAATGCGGAATATCGATTTCTGCCATCGGGTCCGTGGTCAGCACCGTCAGCCTGTCACCCGCGTTCAGGCGGGTCAGTGCCTTGCGGGTTTTCAGGACCGGCAAGGGGCATTTCAGGCCTTTCAGATCAAGCTGCGTTGCCGATGACACCAATCAGTCTCCATTGATATTTGGGCGTATTATCCGCAACATAGTCAAATTGAGCCCGATGGACAGTGGTTCATACAAGTTTAGGAGTTGAAATCTAGGTTGTGTTGTCAAGTCAGCGCAGCTGGGCCGATCATGTGACTTCTCGCAGACGCATTGCCGGTCTGGAAAGACCCCGACTTGAAGGCGTCAACGCGAGGCACGGTGCAAACAGGGGCAAATATGAGAGCAGGATTTTGGAACGTCGTGAGCACTGCGTTCATCGTTCTTTGCCTTTTGAACCCGTCGGCGAATGCCGAACCAGAGGAAATCACTCTGGTCACCCAGAGTTTTGCGCCGTTGCAGTGGGACAATGAGGGCGCGCCCGACGGCTACGTGACCGCCTTTCTCCTTGCTGCGGCAGAACGGGTCAATCAAACCGTTCCGGTCACGATTTCAGGCTACGAGTTTCTGCCCTGGAAACGGGCGATGCTGACCGCTGAAACGGTCCCGAACGTTATGTTTTTTTCCCTGTCGCGCACGCCCGAGCGGGAAGACAAGTTTTACTGGCTCGGCGAAGTCTCTCCTTACGGTCAATACTTCTATCAATTGTCTTCCGAGCCGGAGATCGCCGTCGACAGCATTGAGGAGCTGCGCGATCTGGACATAAAGATCGGGGTGCAGGATGGCAGCAATCTGCATGCCTATCTCAACAAGATCGGATTTGAGGGTTCTTCGAATGTCGTTCCGATAACGGATTACCACCAAGGTATCGAGATGCTTTTTCTCGGCCGCATCGACCTGTTGCCCTTGACCGGGTTCCTGGCCGAGGCGAGTGCTTGCAAACAGGGATATGACGGCAGGCAGCTGAAACAGGTGGTTTTTGTCGAGGCTCTGGCCAAGCCGCTTTGGGCAGTGTTCAGCAAGGGCACGGATCAAGAGCTGGTCGCGGCGTTTCAGGGTGCCATGGAAGACTTGAGGGCTGAAGGTTTCCTGGACGCCCAGATCCAGGAACATCAGGCCAATTGGCAGACACTTGCCTGCGGCGCCTTGACAGCGGGCAAATGACACACGACGTCAAAGCTCCTGGCAATGAAATTGGATCAGCTCGCATGAACGGCACGGCAATCACTCCCCTGGATGTCCTCGATTTCTGGTGGCAGGCAGGCGCTTCGAAATGGTTCGCCAAGGACGACAAGTTTGATGCACGCTGCAAGAAGACGTTTCTGGAGGCCATAGAGGCTGCCGCCTCCGGCGCGCTTGACCACTGGCTTGGCACCGCTGACGGGGCGTTGGCGCTGCTTCTGCTGCTCGATCAGATGCCGCGCAATGTCTATAGAGGGACGCCGAATGCGTTCATGGCGGATGGCAAGGCTGTCGAGGTTGCTGAAAAGGCGCTCGAGAAAGGCTTCGACAAGGCCTATCCGAAAGACGTCAGGGGCTTTTTCTACCTGCCATTCGAACATTCGGAAAACATGGCGCATCAGGAGCGGAGTGTGGATCTGTGCCGCCAGCTTGGCGACAGGGAGCTTTATCACTATGCGCTGATCCACATGGATGTGATCCGCCGCTTCGGCCGCTTTCCGCATCGCAACAGTTTCCTCGGCAGGCAGTCCACGCCGGAGGAAGAAGCCTATATGGAAAGCGGCGGCTTTTCGGCCTGACGCGCGGTTTCCCGGTCCCACCTGAGGGCGCGATGCGCCTGTCCAAAGGCTCGCTGCCTCGTTTTTGTGCGTACAAGTTCAGAGACTCTATTTTGCCTATTTTTTGACCAGAGACATATTGAGAGGTCAAAAAATAGGCAGAAAACCTGCCTGAAATCCGGTCAGGGCTGGTTCATCATTTCTTTGCTTTTTTGTTTTGTTGCGGTGCAAAACCGCGGGTTTCCGCCATCCATTCTCCCGAAAATCCAAGTTGGCACGGTCTTTGATTAGTAGAGGCCGACACCGGCCCGGACCCACAAGCGTGGGCAAGCCAAAGACCTGAGACGCTCCTTCCAGAGGGGGACACAAGCAGGCGCGCACTCCGGGGTGGTCGGCCAGCTTCTTCGACGGGAAGGGGCATCAAGCAAGGGGAATGGAACGAGCAATGAAAATAGTGATGGCCATCATCAAGCCGTTCAAGCTCGACGAAGTGCGGGATGCTTTGACCGGCATCGGCATTCAGGGTCTGACGGTGACGGAAGTGAAGGGCTATGGGCGCCAGAAGGGGCACACCGAGATCTACCGCGGCACCGAATATGCCGTCAGCTTCCTGCCGAAGCTGAAGATCGAAGTCGCTGTGGACGCTGCCTCCGTCGACAAGGTTGTCGAAGTGATTTCGGGTGCCGCCAAGACCGGCCAGATCGGAGACGGCAAGATCTTTGTCCACTCGATCGACCAGGTCGTGCGCATTCGCACCGGCGAAGCCGACGCCGAAGCTCTCTGATTTAGGTAAGGAAACGTATCATGAAAAAACTTGTCGCAATGGGCGCGACGTCGCTTGCCCTGCTGAGCCTTTCGGCTCTGCCGGTGCTGGCGCAGGATGCCGAGGCCGCTCCGGCCGTTTCTCCCGAAGTTGCTTACATCTTCAACACGCTGCTGTTCCTGATCGGCGGGTTCCTGGTGATGTGGATGGCGGCTGGTTTCGCCATGCTGGAAGCCGGACTTGTCCGTTCCAAGAACGTGTCGATGCAATGCCTGAAGAACATCTCGCTTTACTCGATCGCGGGTCTGATGTTCTGGATCACCGGTTACAACCTGATGTATTCCGGCGTTGACGGCGGCTTCATGGGGTCCTTTGGTCCTTATTCCTTCGACGCTGTCGGCGGCGATGCGCTCGACACCGGCTACTCCACGGCCTCCGACTGGTTCTTCCAGATGGTGTTCTGTGCGACCACCGCGTCCATCGTGTCGGGTACCCTGGCCGAGCGTATCAAGCTGTGGCCGTTCCTGATCTTCACCGTGGTTCTCACGGGTATTCTCTATCCGATCACCGGTTCCTGGGAATGGGGCGGCGGCTGGCTCAACGGCGAATTCGTCACCGGCATTGGCGGCGCTGAATTCTCCGACTTCGCGGGTTCCACGCTGGTGCACTCCGTCGGCGGCTGGGCAGCCCTGACCGGTGCGATCATCCTCGGTGCGCGTAAAGGCAAATACGGTGCAGACGGTTCCGTGCATCCGTTCCCGGGGTCTTCCATGCCGCTGGCAACGCTGGGTACCTTCATCCTGTGGCTCGGCTGGTTCGGCTTCAATGGTGCGTCCCAGCTTGCCATGGGCTCCATCGGTGACGTCTCCGACATCTCGCGCATCTTTGCCAACACAAACCTTGCCGCTGCTGCCGGTGTGGTGGTTGCCGTCCTGCTGACCCAGGTTCTCTACAAGAAGGTCGACGTGACCATGGCCCTGAACGGCGCGCTGGCCGGCCTGGTGGCCATCACGGCCGAGCCGCTGCAGCCGAGCGTCTGGGCTTCCGTCTTCATCGGCGGTGTCGGTGGCGCCATCGTGGTCTTCGCCGTGCCGATGCTCGACAAGTTCAAGATCGACGACGTTGTCGGTGCCATCCCGGTCCACCTGCTGGCAGGTATCTGGGGCACGCTGATCGTGCCGCTGACCAACTCCGATGCTTCCTACGTGTCGCAGCTGATCGGCATCATCTCCATCGGCCTGTTCACGACGGTCACCAGCGCAGTTGTCTGGTACGCCCTGAAAGCTTCCGTGGGCATCCGGGTCTCCGACGAGGAAGAGGCTCTCGGTCTCGACAAGGTCGAGGTCGGCGTCGAAGCCTACCCGGAATTCGGAACCGGTTCCCAGCGTCTCTGATCGGAGACGCGGACAAAAATCTCCCAGGCGGTCTATTGGCTCAGACCGCAAACTTGGAAAGCCCGGGGGCAACCCCGGGCTCTTTTTTGTGTCCGCCACAGAAGTTTGTCTCCTGTCGTGGGATTGCACAAAAAACAGACAATTGAACAAGGTCTAACCGTTCGACTGGGTCGAAATGCAGTCCCTCTTGGCGAATTCGCCCAACAAAACGGCGATTTTCTGCGCTTTTCTTGATCAGTTGCCCAATTGGCATGCTGTTTGAATGCATTGGCTCCCGAAACGCATAAACAAAGGGCAGTTTGCCCAACTGGGGGTCAGATATGAATGAAACAGGAGTGGGCGGGGACGTCTTTTTTGTCCTCGTCGGGGCCATTCTCGTGTTCGCCATGCATGGCGGCTTTGCTTTTCTTGAAGTCGGTACCGTTCGTCAAAAGAACCAGGTCAACGCGCTGGTGAAGATCCTGGTGGATTTCGCCCTGTCGACCGTTGCCTATTTCTTCGTTGGCTACGCGGTCGCCTATGGAACCACCTTCCTGGTGAATGCCGCAACCCTGTCCGGTGGCGGTCAAGGTTTTGAGCTTCAGGGACTGACGCTGGTCAAGTTCTTCTTCCTGACCACCTTTGCTGCAGCCATTCCGGCCATCATCTCCGGTGGAATTGCCGAGCGGATGAAATTCTGGCCGCAATGCCTGGCCACGGTCGCGCTGGTCGGGATTGTTTACCCACTGTTTGAAGGTCTGATCTGGAACGGCAATTTCGGCTTCCAGGGCTGGCTTGAAAGCACTTTCGGCGCAGGTTTCCATGATTTTGCCGGCTCTGTCGTGGTGCACGCGGTTGGCGGCTGGATCGCACTCGCAGCCGTGCTGCTTCTGGGGGCACGTCGTGGCCGCTATGATCGAAATGGCCGTCCGATCGGCATTCCGCCTTCGTCTCTGCCCTGGCTGGCGCTCGGTTCCTGGATGCTGTGTGTCGGCTGGTTCGGCTTCAACGTCATGACAGCAGCCTCGCTGGAAAGCGTCTCCGGCCTCGTGGCCATCAACTCGCTCATGGCCATGGTTGGCGGCATTCTGGTGGCGCTTGTCGTCGGCAGGAACGACCCCGGCTTTGTTCACAACGGTGCCCTGGCCGGTCTGGTGGCCGTCTGTGCAGGCTCCGATGTCATGCACCCGGTCGGCAGTCTGCTGGTCGGTGGTGTTGCCGGAGCGATCTTCGTGATCGGCTTCGAGATCTGCCAGAACAAGTTGAAGATCGACGATGTTCTCGGTGTCTGGCCGTTGCACGGCATCTGCGGCGCCTGGGGAGCGATTGCCGCCGGTTTCTTCGGTCTGGAAGCCCTCGGTGGCATGGGGGGCGTTTCACCGGTCTCGCAGATCATCGGTACGGTGATCGGCGTCGGCTATGCACTGGGAGCCGGCTTTGTTGTCTATGGTGTTCTGAAGGCCGTCATGGGCCTGCGCCTGTCCGCGGAAGAAGAGCGCCAGGGCGCGGATCTTTCGATCCACAAGATCAGCGCCAATCCGGAACACGATCTGGGGCGCTAAGCACTTTGGAAAGCTGAACGGGCGGCTCCAGGGCCGCCCGTTTTGTGCGGTCAGGCGGCCGTGAGGTCGCGGAGCAATTCAGAAAGATTGCCGTGGCTGCCGACAACCCGATGGGCGCCTGCGGCATGGAGCTGTTCCGCATGGCCGTCGTGGCTGTGGCCGCCACCGACGAAACCCCAGACGGTCATTCCCGCTGCCAGACCGGCTTTCACGCCATTGGCGCTGTCCTCGATGACGAGGGTCGCTGCCGGGTCCACCCTGAGTTTGTTTGCGGCGAAGAGGAACAGGTCCGGGGCCGGTTTGCCGTTCGTGACCTGTTCACCGGAATAGATATGCGGGTCGAAAAACCCAAACAGGCCCGTATGCTTGAGCTTGTGGATCAGGCGGTGCAACCGGGAGGAAGAGGCAACGGCGCGCGGACCGTCATGCGCTTCCAGCAGCTGCTTGATGCCGCTGATTTCCGACAGTTCCCGGTCGATGCGTTCCAGCGTCGCTGCATCGAGATCCGGCCCGAAACTCTCCGGTAGAGGCCCTTTTCCGAGAACCCGGTAATCCGCATCGAGGGCTGCCCAGAAATCATCGCTGCCAAGGCCCTGGAAACGGTCCATGTATTCGTCCAGCTCGTAGGTGAGTCCGATCCGTGCCAGATGTTCGCGTTCCACATCGACATAGATCTTTTCCGAATCGACCAGAACGCCGTCGCAATCAAACAGGATCGCTTCAAATGCCATGCTTGTCTGTCTTTCCAAGGGGTTGAGGCCGCCCGTTTCCGGGGTAGGCGCAGTTTAGTGTGAGCCGTCAAACAGACCTTTAACGACTTGTCTTTGAAACAAGATGACAAGAAGTGCGGGGGGCAGCATGGCGATGACGGCGAGCATCAGGCCGCGCAGGCTGGAATTGCCGAAAAACTGCATGCCGCGAACGAGCGTGTAGGTGCTTTCTTCCGTCGTCACGATGACCGGCCACAGATACTGGTTCCAGCCATTGACGAACAGGACGAGGAACAGGGCCGCCGCAGTCGGGCCGGAGAGTGGCAGCAGGATGTCCTTCAGGAATTTGAACGGGCCGGCACCGTCCAGTCTTGCCGATTCCAGCAGCGTGTCCGGCACTGTCAGGAGAAACTGGCGAAAGAACAGCGTGCCGAGCCCCGAGGCCACCAGCGGCATGATCAGACCTGACCGGCTGTTGACCAGCCCAAGCTGTGCCACGACCTCATATGTCGGCAGAAAACGGGATTCCAGCGGCAGCATCAGTGTCAACAGCAGAACCGCGAAGATCGCGCTGGCAAAGCGCACACGAAAATAGATCAGCGCATAGGCGGCCAGCAGCGAAAGCAGCACCTTCAGTGCTGCAAAACCGGTGCCGAGGAGAAACGAGTTCCAGAGCATTGCCAGCACGGTCACGTCACCGGAAAACCCGGCACTGCTGGTGAGAAACCCCGAATAGTTCTCCAGTGCGCCGGTGCCCGGATCCAGCCGGGGAAAGGGTCGCGCACCGGGAAGATGGGTGGTTGCCGCCACCAGCATCCAGACGGGCACCACCATGAACAGCGCGCCGCAGATCAGGATCAGGTGATCCGCCAGCTGGGCCTGCCATCGCTGCCAGGAGGGCATCAGTTAGCTGCCTGGTGGTTTGCTGTTTGACGGTTCGGCATGGGTTTCCTAGAGCACGACAATTCCGGAATGCTTGGCCTTGTGTTCGGGTTCCACATGAATGGTGATGCGCGCGCCGGGCACATCTTCGGCAATGGCTTCCTCGATCCGGTCACAGATGTCGTGGGCCTCTTCGACCGGCATGGTGCCCGGAACCACGAGGTGAAAATCGACGAAGGTCGACCGGCCGGCGATGCGGGTGCGAAGATCATGGGCTTCGAGTGCACCCTCGCCGTGTTCGGATATCAGGACGCGGATCTTTTCAAGGACCTCGCCGGAGGCGGCTTCATCCATCAGGCCGCCGACAGATTCCTTGACCAGCCCCCAGCCGGACCAGAGAACGGTCAGGCCGACGAGCACCGCCAGCGCCGGATCAAGCACCTTCCAGCCGGTCAGCATCACCAGCACCACACCAAGCAGGACGCCAACGGAGCTGACGACATCCGTCAAGAGGTGCTTGCCATCGGCGACGAGAGCCGGCGACCTGGCCTTCCGGCCGCTGATCATCAGATAGCGGGCCCAGCCGGCGTTGATCAGGGCAGCGACCACGTTCATGGCGATGCCTTCGGACGAATAGACCGGGCTTTCGCCTTGCGTGAAGCCGATCCAAGCCTCCCGGAAGATCGAGAGAGCCGCGAGCACGATCATCACGCCAACGAGAACGGCGGCGAAATACTCGACCTTGTCATGTCCATAGGGGTGATTGCTGTCCGCAGGCTTGGCAGCAAACCAGACAGCCGCAAGCGCGGCGGTCGAGGAGGCAATGTTGACCGTGGTTTCCAGTGCGTCCGAATAAAGCGCCACGGATCCCGTCAGCAGATAGGCACCCGTTTTCAGGGCCAGTACCACAAGGCCGACGATAATGCTGAAAAAGGCAATTTGCAGCTTGCGGCGCAGGTCCATGCCAGTCCCCCGAGGATCTGCTTTCCGGCCGAACCGGCGAAAAGCGGCGAACGCGATCGGCCCAAGGCAATCCGGCCGCCCTGTCCTTTTATGGGCGGCTCGCCGCCTTTTGGCCGAGCCGCGCAAGGGGTAGCAGTTTTTGCGGGGACCGCAAGCCGTTACGGGGCCTTGGCCTCAGAAATATCGGGAGGAATTGTGTTTCGGTCACACCTTGCGCGGTCTGGGCTTTTCCGGCCAGAGGGAACCAATCTGGCCGGTAGGGCATCAGAAGCCGCTCTGCCAATCCATCACGGCCGCACCGACAATCATGCCCGGCCCGTCCGGGTCTTCGATCTGGACCAGGATCGCACAGCGGGCGTCGCCTTTCAGCATCAGCTTCGATTTCGGCATGCGGAAGGTTTCCGCGCCGCCGGACCACATGCCCATGGGCTGCATTTGCTGGACCACGTTGACATAGCGGATCTTGCGACCGGCATTCTCGCCGCGGCCGATGTCGACCAGCGCCTCTTCCTTGATGCGCAGGAAATAGACGGTTGCCATCTTGGCACCTTGGGGCAGGTCGCCGTCCACTGTTGCCTGAACCACCATGTCGGAGATCTTCAGACTGACCTTGGCCGTGAACGGATCGGTGCGGGCAAGCGCCGCACGCACATCGGTTTCCCGGCTGCCGACGACATGTTCCTCACCGTTGATGACCATTTGCGGCGTGTAGACGGAGCGGTCACCGCGGCGGTTGGCATAGGCACGCTGGCGTTGCGAGAAAACCGGGCTGGCAAGCGTGTCCTTCCATCCGAGATAGTCCCAGTAATCGACGGGCATGAGCACGGTCAGAACGTCTTTTTCCTGCTCGACCAGCCGCTCGGCAAGCTGGTCGGCAGGTGGACAGGACGAACAGCCCTGGCTGGTAAACAGCTCGACGACCTTTTCAGGCTGCGCGCCCGCAGCACCCGACGTGGTAGCGGCAGCGACTATTCCGGCGATGACGACAAGTCCGGTTCGGAAAGCGCGCGACGCTTTCCGGGACAATATTCCCACCATTTGGCTCAATCCCTCGTTTGATTGCCCTTAAAATATGCAATGGGGCAGTCAATCGCGAGTCACGAGCCGGTGACTTTTTCGATTTATCGGCAATTTCGCGGAATTGTGAGAATTGCAGGCAATTGAGTGAGCCGGCGGTGGTCTTCAGCCGCCAGCCATCACTTTCCTGAGTTCCGGCAGGAAGGTTTCCTGATAGGTGGACGGGCTGAGCGGTCCGATGAACTTGTAGCGGATCATGCCTTTCTCATCGACAATGAAGGTTTCCGGAACGCCGTAAACACCCCATTCGATCGCTGTCCGGCCGATCGTGTCCGCGCCGATACGGTCATAGGGATTGCCCAGGCTGCCGAGAAACCGGTGCGCGTTTTCCGGCTTGTCCTTGTAGTTGATGCCGACCAGTTCGATGCCGTCGACCTTGGCCAGTTCCTCCAGCAACGGGTGTTCCTGGCGGCAGGGCACGCACCAGGAGGCAAAAACATTCACGACCGATATCTTCCCGACAAGGTCCGAGCTGGCAAAGCCGGGCATTTGCCTGCCGTTCTCGACAAGACCATCCACCGGAGGCAAAACAAACTCCGGGGCCGGCTTGTTGATCAGCGCAGACGGAATTTTCTGCGGGTCTCCTCCCAGGGTCAGCTGGAACAGGAAAAGGGCGGCCAGTGCTGCGAACACGATAAGCGGCAGCAGGACCAGAACGGGGAAACCGCGTTTCGGCGGTGTTTCTGCGGCGTCCGTGGAGGGCCCGGCATCAGCATCGGGGGAGGTCATGTTGCCAGATCACCCTTTTCTTCTTCCCGCGGACGGCTGACGCCCTGCTCGGCAAGTTCCTTCAAGGCCTTTTCCTGCAGGGCCTTGTCGATGCGCACCCACGCGATCAGACCAAGTACCGTCAGGGCGCACAGTCCATAGGACGCGATGATGAAACCGGCGTGCGGTCCAAGATCCATGGGGTTACTCCGCAGGCTGGGCGGCAGCGGTTGCCGTGCCGGGTTGAGCGGCGCTTGCCGCGTGCTGGCGCAGCCGGCGCACCCGCCGCCTCAGGATTTCATTGCGCATGGCCATCAGGTGCAGCACGAAAAACAGCAACGTGAAGGCAATGGCCATGATCAGAAGCGGCCAGAGAATGTCCGGGTGAATGGTCGGGCCGTCCATGCGGACGACGCTGGCAGGCTGGTGCAGCGTGTTCCACCAGTCGACCGAAAACTTGATGATCGGAAGGTTCAGCGCACCGACAAGGGTCAAGACGGCTGCCGCCTTTCCTGCCTTGATCTGGTCGTCCATGGTGCGCCACAGCGTCATCAGGCCCAGATACATGATCAGCAGCACCAGCACGGAGGTCAGGCGCGCATCCCAGACCCAGTAGGTGCCCCACATGGGTTTGCCCCAGAGCGAGCCGGTCACCAGCGCCATGAAGGTAAAGGCAGCGCCGATCGGTGCAGCGCATTTTGCCGAGACGTCGGCGAGCGGATGTTTCCAGACCAGAGTGCCGAGAGATGCGATCGCCATGACCGAGTAGCACATCATGGCCAGCCAGGCCGACGGTACGTGGATATACATGATCCGGACGGTGTCGCCTTGCTGATAGTCTTCCGGCGCCACGAAAAAGCCGAGGTAAAGACCGGCCGCGAACGAGAGGACGCACAAGCCGATCAGCCAGGGCAGAACCACCTGCACCAGCCTCAAGAAGCGCGTCGGATTTGCATAATCCCAGATTGCCATGGAACCGTTCTAATCTAGAGCTGCGTCCGCTTCAATGGACCAGAGTGACACAGCAGCGCATTGCTTTTGGTCAATTGGCCTTGAAGCGCTTTGCGCTTGAAATGGCAGAGGAAACTGATAAACGGAGATTCCGGCTCCAATCTCAAGGATTTAACCATGCCGGACCTTTCCACGCTTATCTTGTTCGCCCTTGCCTCGTTTGTGCTTACGGCCACGCCGGGCCCGGACATGCTGCTCATCGCTTCCAGAAGCATCACCCAGGGGCGATCCGCGGGTTTTCAGACCTATCTTGGAATTGTGTTGGGAACGTATTGTCATGCCCTTGCAGCTGCGCTCGGGCTGTCACAGCTCCTTGCAACTGTTCCGGCGGCATATGAGGCGGTTCGATGGGCGGGATGTTTCTACTTGCTCTATCTGGCCCTCAAGTCCCTGCGTGCCGCGCCACTCATAGGCACCCGGGAGACATGCCCGACCCGGCTTTCGGGCCGACGGATCGTTTTCGACGGCCTTGCCACAAACCTGCTCAATCCCAAGATGGCTTTGTTCGTGATTGCGCTGTTTCCACAGTTTGTGACGCCGGCCTCGGGGGGCATCACGTTCCAGATGCTGGTGCTGGCCTCCGTGTTGAACGGGATCGGGCTTCTGGTCAATGGAGCGGTTGTCCTTCTCGGGGGACATTTTCGCGTCCATCTCGGGCGGGTCTCACGGCTGCGCAAGCTGCCGAACTACCTTCTGGCAGGCGTGTTTGCCTTGCTGGCGATCCGCATTGCGACCGGCGACAGGCAGTAGCTGGAAAGGGAACGGGCGGCTTTCAGCAGGTCTCTCAATCGGCGGAAAAACGCAGCGCTGTCGCAGACGCCAACGGGCCAATCACGGCGGCGACGAGGCTGAGGGCGCACAGGATCAGGAACGGTGTCAGGAAGGGAACCGGGTCATGCAGCGCGGCGTCAGTCGCGCTGACGCCGAAAATCAGGACCGGAATGGCCAGCGGCACGACCAGCACCGCCAGAAGCAGGCCACCGCGCCGCAGGGACACGGTCAGGGAGGCGCCGATTGCCCCGATCAGGGTGAGGGCAGGCGTTCCGACCAGCAGCGTCAGCGTGACGGCGCCCATGGCCACCGGGTCGAGATTGAGGAAAATGCCCAGAAGCGGGGCCGCGATGACCAAAGGCAGGCCGGTCGCCACCCAGTGGGCGAGGCACTTGACCAGAACCAGCAGTTCCAGCGGCCGTCCGGCCATCAGCATCAGGTCGAGCGTGCCGTCTTCCCTGTCCGCCTGGAACAGGCGATCCAGCCCCAGCAGCGTCGCCAGCAATGCGCCGATCCACAGGATGGCGGGGCCGATGCGCGCCAGAAGATTGAGATCCGGGCCGACGCCAAACGGGATAACGGTCACAACGGCCAGGAAAAACAGGACGCCGACCAGTGCGCTGCCGCCGATGCGAACGGAAAGGCGCAGGTCGCGCTGAAACAGGGCGAAGCTCCAGGACGTCATGCCAGGATCTCCCCGGCAGAATCGAGTGCGGGTTCAGCCGCCTGGAGATGCAGTTCCCGGGTTCGGGAAAGCGCCAGTTCCGTGTGGGTTGCCGTTACAATCATGCCGCCATCGTCCAGATGCTGGTTCATGAGTTTCAAAAGGCCCGCTTCGGACGCCTTGTCGAGCGCGGAGGTCGGTTCGTCCATCAGCCAGACCGGCCGTGCCGTGACCAGCAGCCGCGCAAGGGCCAATCGCCTCGTCTGGCCGGCCGAGAGATAGCCCGCAGGCAGGCGGGCAGTGTGACCGATGGTCAGCAGTTTCAGGGCCTGTTCCGGCGGAATCGAGGTGCCTTGAAACCCGACCGCCTGAACCGGGCTGGTGAAACTCTTCCAGAAATCGAGGTTCTCCAGGACGCTGAGGGCGGCCTTGACCGCATTCTGATGGCCGAAATAATGCGCGTGCTCTTCCGCCGGCCGATCATCCTCACCGCCTTCGATCCGCAAGGTACCACCGGCGAGGGGCACCAGGCCGGCAAGGGTGCGCAGCAGAGACGATTTGCCGATGCCGTTGGCGCCGGTGACCACCAGCGCCGTGCCGCTTTCCAGCGTGAATGAGAGATCCTGGAACACGCGGCGGCCGCCACGGTCGATGGTCAGGTTTTCGGCGATGAGTTTCAGCGGACTGCTCCGGGAGACAAGGGACTGTTCTTGTTAGGGTCAGGTCCCTTGATGACGCAAGAAAAAATCCCCGCCTTAATCTTGGTCAAGACTCAAGGCGGGGATCGTGTTTTCAGAGCGGGGTCAGCCCCAGTTCGGCTTCGCCGGTCCGGATCAGTCGAAGACGGAGGCGATCTGGTCGACGCTGACGCCTTCCTTGATTTCACGCAGGCGGGCGTAGAGCAGGGAAACCAGGATACTTAGGAAACCGGCGCCCAGGGTCGAGATGACAACCATCAGCAGCACCGCGAAGATCATTCCGACAGTACCGGCCAGGGCGATCAGTCCGACCACGAACATGGCGATGATCTGAAGGATCATGACGATCAGGAACGCGAGAATGATCGCACCCACGATCGGCCAGCGATATTCCTTGGTCAGCCTTGCACTGCGGCCCATGCCGCCGAAACCGACACGCTCAATGACGATGGCCGGTGCAAGCACGGAGAATACCGCATAGACCCAAAGGCCCGGCACGATCAGCAGCATGAAGCCGATCACAAGCAGGACCGTGACGACAAGTGTCAATATGGCGAGCGGGAAGGCCGCGCTGAGTGCGGGACCGATGTAACGCCCGATCTGGATCGGACGGGACAGTTTTGCGTCATAGGCAAGCTGGACAAGCAGGGCCGTGGTGATGGCGTAAACCACCATGTTGATGACAAATGTCACAGCCGTCCCGATACCCGCGCCGGGATTGCTGAAATCGGGCTCCTGGACACCCAGCGCCACGTCGAATCCGGTCAGCAGTCCGGAGATTAGAAATCCGATCAAGGTCGGGACAAAGGCGATCAGAACGATCTGCAGGATGTGTCCGAAGAGGATCGAAAAGCTTTCGCCGATGATCGAACCAACTCCGAGCGGGGCCTTTGGCTGGGCCGTGGTCGCATCCGTCATTCGATTACTCCGTTTGGTATAGAAAATTTGAAAAGAGGTTTTTGAAGTTCAGTTTAGAGGTCGCCGGAACGGCGCTTTCTTGTTTTTTGCGGCTACACCATAAGTCTAATAGGTGTGTGGCTCAAGCAGTGCATTGTTGTTTCTTGCAGGTTCCTGCAATGTGCTGAAGTGACTTTCAGTCGGTTATAAATATGTAACGTCGCGCATTGTTCAGTCGAACACTTCGGCGACGCGATCAACGCCGATACCCTCTTTGATTTCGCGCAGGCGGATGTAGAGGATCGACACGATGATGCCGACAAGGCTCGTGCCGATGGCATCCGCGACCGCGAACAGGACGACAGCTGCCGACAGGCCCGCAATGCTCTCAACGAGACCGGTCAAGGCGGCTGTGGCCAGAACGACCAGGGCGGAGCAGATCCAGACCGGTGCAATCACAGCGACGATTGGCCAGCGATAGCCTTTGGTGAGAGCGACGCTGCGGCTGAGGCCCTGAAAGCCCGCCCCTTCCACAACAACGGCGGCAGGCATGACGCTCCAGGCGGCGTAGGCCCAGATGACGGCAATCAGGAAAAGCCCGATGAACACAAAGCCAATGATGCCAAACAAGACGGAACCGGGGATGAACAGCGCCAACAGGCCGCCAAGCATCACCATCAACGTCTGGGCGAGGATCAAGAGGCTGATCGGGAAAACACTTTTCAACGCCGGCACGAGGTCCCGGCTGATGCGGACCGGCCTGTTGAACTTCACATCATGAACAGGCCGAACCAGCAATGCGGTGACCACCGCATAAACCAGGATATCGACAAGGGCCGAGAGAAGTATTGGCCCGCTTGCAGTGCCAGAGGCCACGTCTTCAAACCCGATCGTGTATCTGATGCCAACCAGGGAGCCGGACAGAAGCACGCCCAGCAGGCTTGGCCAGAAGCTGAGGACAAGCACGATCGGCAACTTCCGGAACAGCATGGCAAAACAGTCGGCAATCAGCCTGCCGATGCCAAGAGGGACCTTGGGGCCGGGCTTCTGACCGTCCTGAGTGTCATCGAGCCGGTTGAGATAATACTGCCTGATGGATGAGTTATCCGGCATGACGGGTCAGGCCTCTTGTTCCTGATGAGCGCTTGGGGGGGCGAGAGGTCAGTCAAAAACTGACGCGATCTCGTCAACGCCAACGCCTTCCTTGATTTCACGCAGGCGGGCATACAGCAGCGAAACAAAGACGCTGAGGAGACTGGTTCCAACTGCGGCGATGGTCGAGAACAGGATAACCGACACAATCAGGTTGCCCTGATATCCCAGCGTCTCGACGATGAAAAAGGCCAGGACGAAGATCAGGGCCATGCAGATGAAGATGGGAACAAGCGCGCCCAGTATCGGCCAGCGGTATTCTTTGGTGAGTTCCGCGCTGCGGCCAAGGCCGCCATAGCCCAGTCGTTCGATCACGACTGCCGGTTCCATGACAGAGAACACGGCATAGACCCACAATCCGGGGATCAGAAGGGCAATGGCAGCCAGCCCCACCATGACGCTGACCGCAAACCCGAGGATGACGATGGGGACGATGGCTCCCAGTGCCGGTCCGATATAGCGGGCAATTCTTATCGGCCGCCCAAGTTTTGCGTCATAGGCCAGCTGAACGAGAAAGGCGGTGGTGATGGAATAGACCACCATGTCCACGAGCGATGTCAGCAGTTCCAGACCGGGCGAGCCGGAGCCGTCGGCTGCCACTTCCTCAAGCCCTATTACGACTTCAAATCCGACCAGATATCCGGACAGCAGGACGCCAAGCAGGTTTGGAACGAAGGCGATCAGGACAATCGGGACAAAGTAGCGGAACAGGATCGAGAAGCTTTCCGCGATCAGCGGTCCGATGCCCAGTGGCTGCCTTGGTTGGTCTAGTGCGCTGTCCGACATTCGCATCACTCCGTTTGGTTGCCAATCGCTGCTTTACGTCTTTCCCGGGCCTGCCATGGGGCTTGTTTTCGCGCCCGTCATTTCGACATTCAGTCAAAAACGGCAGCGACCTGATCCAGGCCGATACCTTCCTTGATTTCTCTCAGGCGGGCATAGATGAGTGTCACCATGATCGCCAGGAGGCTGGTCCCCGACGTCGACAGGAGCGCGAACAGAAGCGCTCCGATCAGTGGGCTGGTCATCATGGTCAGGAGTGCGATGAGGGCTCCGACGACCAGATAGAGGATCAGGATGAAGATGCTGGTCAACACTATCGTGCCGACGATCGGCCAGCGGTAGTTCCGCGTCAGTTCCATGCTCCGGAAGAAGGCCCGCAAGCCGGCCCTCTCGAAAAGGATGACAGGCGCACAAACCGACAGGGTGGCGCAGATCCAGAAAATGAAGCCCAGATGAAACGGCAGGCCGACAACCAGCAGATAGGGGGTGGCTGCGGACAGCAACATCAAAAGAAACTGCGAGGCGAACAGGATCAGGAAGACTGAAACGCTCAGGACCAGAATCGGAAAAAGGGCCCGAAACGCGGGACGGATGTATTGCCTCACCCTGATCCTATGGCCAAGCTGTTCGTTGTAGGTGAGCTGGACCAGAATTGCCGTGGTCAGGGCATAGACGCATTACAGAAGAAACCCCATGAACAGTGACGTGAAGATCGTGCCTGGACCAAGGGGTTCCGGGTTTTGCTTGGCAAGACCAAGTGCCAGCGCGGGCAGCACCTGGCCCAGGATCATCGGCACCAGACCGATCAGACAAATCATGACGAAGTGGCGAAAGAAGATCGCGAATGTGTCCGTGATCAAGCCTCCGACACCGAGCGACTGTCGTGGCCGGTTGTCCGTTACGGGGGGAGAGGTCTTGATCTCGGCAGTGGAGTTTTCGTCGTTCAAGGGTGGTTTCCGAAATGAGTTGAAATGTGTGCATTTAGAAAGGGAGGCAGGGGCGAAAGGAATATAACACTTTCAGCGCCTCTGGCTCAGACGTTCACGTCTTTGTCCTCGTTGGCATAGTGCTTGTTCTCGCGCCGGTCGCCGAAAAGCTGGCGCTGTTCCAGGTGTTCGCGCTGGGCGTTGTAGAAGGCCTGCAGGAAACGAAGCCGATCTGCAGGCTGAACAGGATCCGCGTAGCCGATCTTCTTGCGGATCTTTTCGACAATTGCCTCGATGGTCGCCTGCCTCTGCTTCGCAGATGCCGACCCGGCCGGCGTGTTCTGGCCGCGCAGCAGGGTTTCGAGCGTCTGCAGTTCATAGGCGCCGTAGTGGTCGAGCTGGTGCGCCAGGAAGGTGATCTTCTTGCGCCCTTCAATCGGCAGCGGTGCCTCGCTTGCCAGATCCTTGAGCAGCACGGGCACCGGAAGATGGATCACATGGGTGCCAGCCATCATGTCGCCAAGGCGGCGCCGGTACCGGTTGAAGAGCGGGATCATCAGCGCCATCATTACCCAGGCGAAAGACGCTAGCGATTCCAGTGGCGTGGCCGCGTTCAGGGTCAGCAGCAAGGTTCCGGGCAGAAAGATTTCGGCTTCTTTCATCAGATTGCGCAGCACCAGTGCATGGGCTGTCAGCGGACCGCCATCATGGGAGACGACCTTGATCTTCATCAGGCGCTTGCCAAGCGTCTGGCCGTTCCAGGCCAGTTCCGCGCAGATGTAGTAGGGCACCCGGATCAGGAAAAACAGCAGGGCGCCAACCGCCATCAGGGTCTGCGGGCTGGTGAGATTGACGACCAGCAGAAGCACCACAAGGCAGACAGCTGCGATGGTGGTGATGATGATATCCGTGAGCTGGGCCGCAAAGCGCACACCGAGGCCGGCGATGGGCAGGTTCAGCGCCACCCCTTCCGGAGGCATCAGCGTGTCGGGAGACGGCCGGGCCCGTCGTCGTTCTTTCCAGCGGCGCAGCATCAGGTCCGCTCCCGTCCGGTAAGCGTGAACCAGGCCAGCCAGAGTGCGCCAATGCCCCAGCCAACCACGAGCCGGGTGCCGGTGTCGTTGATCAGCTGTCGGGCAAAGCCCTCCAGCAATGCGGCAACAAGCAGCATGAGCGCTGCGACCAGGGCCAGCTTGACCGCGTCCCGCCCGGCAAGGCGCAGCGCTTCTGCACGCGTTCGCTCGCCTGGAAACAGCAGCGCCGTGCCCAGCTGCAGCCCGCCGCCGCAGGCAATGCAGATGGCCGACAGTTCGGTAACGCCATGAACGGACAGCCAGCCGGTAATGTCGAGGCCGAGCCCGCGATCCACATGGACTGCGACAAAGGCACCGAGCATCAGGCCATTATAGAAGGTCAGCAGGATTGCCGGTGCGCAGGCAAAGACACCGAGGCCGAAGACGAAGATCGCGATGCGGGTATTGTGCGAGAACAGATAGGTGGCAAAGGCACCAAGACCGCTTGAGCCGGTGTCGTGGCCGTAGATCGAATCGAGCATCGAGTCTGTCGTGGCGTCCGGGCCGCGGCCCCCTGCCAGTTCCTCGGGCATGAAAACATAGAACCAGTCGTTGTTTTCAAAATAGAGCAGGTAACCGGAGAGCGCGCCCAGTCCAAGACAGAGAAAGCCGAGCAGGATGAAGAGCCAGGAACGCCGCATCGCCTGCGGCGCGCTCTTGGTGAAAAACCGTTCGATCAGGCCGCCAAGGCGTTGCTGGGGCGCGTAGACGCAGAGATAGGCGCGGGCCGTCAGCGCTTCGAGATAGCCGAGCAGCGCCTTGTCGAGCGAGATTTCGCGGGCAATGGCCAACGACGTGGTGGCCTGGCGGTAAAGCGCCGCAAGGTCGCGGGTCTCGGCAAATTCCATGTGCTGCAAGCCGCGGCTTTCGGCGGCCAGAACCAGTTGCTCCAGGCGTTGCCAGTCGGCTTCGCGTTCCTTCCGGAACCGGGCGGAACGGATCAGATCATCGCCATTCATCAGATCAGCTCCCGTGCTTTGATCTCGAGATAGGCCGAAATGAGCCGCGAGGTGATGGCATCGGGCTTGGCGTCGACGATGGTGACACCCATGCGGCTGAGCCGTTCGAACACCATCCGGCGTTCGTTGATGGCCTGGTTGGCGGCAACCAGCGCCGCGGCGCCGTCAATATCGTCCGGCGCGGTCTCGACCAGTTTTTCCAGGTCCGGATCGCGGATTGCAACAAAGATCAGGAGATGCCGTTTTGCCAGGATGCCGATGTTCTCGACCAGCAGCTCCGCGGATGTGGTATCGACGAAATCGGTGAAGATGATGATCAGGCTGCGCTTGGGCGTGCGGGCGTTGAGTTCAGTCAGCGCCAGCGTATGGTTGGTCTCGCGGCTGACATAGTCGAGTTCGGCCGTCCAGCTTCTCAGGCGGGCAAAGGCGGTGCGGCCGGGTGCGGGTGCGGAAAAGGTGGACGGGCGGACGTCATAGGAATAGTGACCCACCAGATCGCCGCCGATGGAGGCCGCCCAGGCCGTGGCGAGCGCGGCGGTCACCGCATGATCGATCTTGGGCAGACCGCCGATTTCCTCGCGCATCAGATAGCCATTGTCGAGCGCGACAATGACATGATGGTTGCGTTCCGCCCGCAGTTCCTTGGCAACCAGCGAGCGGCGGCGGGCCGATCGTTTCCAGTCGATTGTCTTGATGTCCATGCCCGGCACGAAGTCGCGCAGCTGCTGGAATTCGGACCCTTCGCCGATTGCCCTGTTTTCCTTCACGCCGTAGAGCGTCGACATGACCGTGGTCGTGATCTGGCCGGACTGAACCAGGCGGATATTGGGCACCACCCGGATCTCGGCACCGAGCTTGAGGCGTGGCACGAACTCGAGCAGCTTCAGCCGGGAGCTCCAGCACAGCCACAGATGCTCGAACCGCCAGACACCGCGGCGCACGGCCCGGCACTCGATCACCGCGGCGGCAGCGTCTTCTCCGAGTGGCACAAAGGCAAACTCGCGCGCGCCAGAGAGGCCGTCCGGCCAGTCGAGTTTGGCTCTCAGGTCGTCCGGAACCCGTTGCAGGTCGAACCGGACCTTGGCCGTCTCTCCGACGAAGATCTCGGCCGGAGCGTCGATCTCGATCGCCCGCGGCCGGCGCAGCGACAGCACATAGTCGGCCATCACCACCAGCGCCAGCACGAACCAGGGCAGCCAGGTCAGTTCCCGGGCAGCACCGCCGGAGCCGACTGCAAGCACCGACAGAGCCAGCGCAGTCATTCCGAGGGTGAGCAATCTTTTCGATGGCCGGATCAGCGGGGGGCCTCAATCTGGTTGAGAATGTTTTCCAGCACCTGTTCCGGACTGCGGCCTTCGATCTCGGCCGCCGGGCCAAGCACGATCCTGTGGCGCAGTGCCGGAATGAACAGGCGTTTGACGTCATCGGGAATGGCAAAGTCGCGACCGTTCAGCGCCGCCGTTGCCCGTGCTGCGCTGGCCAGTGCGTCGGCTGCGCGGGTCGAGGCGCCAAAGGCGATTTCCGAGCTTTCCCGGGTTGCCCGGATCAGGCGCAGGATATAGGCGAGGATGTCGTCCTTCAGGATGATGCTGTCGACCAGGCTGCGGGTCTCGGCCAGCGCTGCGGCATCCAGAACCTTGGCCAGGGCTTCCGTTTCCAGTCCGGCTTCAAGAGGTTCGGCCGCGTGCTGGCGCAGGATCGCCATTTCGATTTCCTCGGGCGGAAAGTCGATCACCAGCTTGAACAGGAAGCGGTCGAGCTGGGCTTCGGGAAGTGGATAGGTTCCCTGCTGCTCGATCGGGTTCTGGGTGGCAATGACGATGAATTCGCTGCCGAGCGTGTGGTCGGTGCCGTCGATGCTGACTTTACGCTCGCTCATGGCCTGGAGAAGCGCCGCCTGGGTTTTTGGCGGTGCGCGGTTGATCTCGTCGGCGAGCAGGACTTGCGAAAAGACCGGGCCCTTTGTCAGCACGAAGGCGTTGGTTCTGAAATCGAAGATCGACGTGCCGAGCACGTCGCCCGGCATCAGGTCGGGTGTGAACTGGATGCGGCCGAAATCAAGATCCATTGCGGCGGCAAAACTGCGCGCAAGCAGGGTTTTTGCAGTCCCCGGAGGACCTTCAAGGAGGACGTGGCCACGGGCAAAAAGTGCGACCAGCATAAGGTCGATGACCTCGTCCTGGCCGAGCACCGTGCGGCCGATCTCGGACCGGAGGGCGTCCGTGCGTTCGCGCAGGGCGTCAAGCGTCATGGGTGATTTGCTCCAAAACCTGTTCCAGTTGGTCGATGTGATGAATGGCTTCTGCGGCCGTCAGGCGCGCCGGCAGCTGATGGATGGCGTCCAGCACGCCTCTCAGGCGTGGGGCGAGCGCCGGATGCCGGCGTTCGGTGTAATTCAGGAAAGCGGCTTCGCCGGCATAGTGGCGCGCATGGGACGGTCCGAACAGCGCTGAGGCCGTCGCCGCCAGGCGTGCCGTTGCATATTCGCGTGCAAGCGCGCCGTCCTGGCCCGAGAGGCGCAGCAACCTGGCCCTGGCCTGGACGGCAATATCCTTGCCGGCACCAAGTGCAGTCGATTCCGGCCGCACGGCTCCGTACCGGGCAGAGGCCCGCCACAGGAAGAGTGCAAGAACAAGCGCCGCGCCAAACCAGAGTGCGAGGAAGGGCGGGCCGAAAAAACGGGCCAGGTCGTCCCAGGTCCGCTCCCGCTCGGGCTCGACATAAGGATCGCGCAGCCAGACGTCGCGGCTGTAATCGATCACGATGTTGCCGGTCTCGGCTTCCGCGCGCATCAGGTCCAGAGCGATCAGCGCATTGTCGCCGAGGCGCAGACCGTGATTGTTCAGGAGGTCGGGATCGGACAGCACCATGACACGGTCGTCCGACGATCCCTCGGCGGCAGCGAGCGTGCAGCTTGCCAGCAGCATGGCGTCCTGCCGCCCGATGATCGGCGTGCAGGCATCGCTTTTGAACATCTGGGCATCATAGAGGCGGGCGGTCAGGCCCTCGCCGTCATGAGACCGATAGCTGAAATCGGTGAACGGCGTTCGGGAGGAGACCAGCGACGCCTGACGGTCTCCGGTCAGATTGCGCAGGGTTCTGGCAGTCCGGTCAGCCTCGATATTGAGGATCGGGTGGGCAATCCCGGTCAACCGCATGCCCGTGCGCCATTTGGGCAGGATCACCAGCGCCGGGACCCGTTGGGCCTTCCGCCTGATGATCGGGGTTGCCAGGTCATATTCGTCTTGCTGGAGCAGCAGTTCCTGCTGCGTCGTCGGGCTGACACGGTCCTTGTCGAGTTCCGAATCATAGAGCGGCAGGACCAGCAGGCCGACGGATGTCTCGTCGATCAGCCAGCCGCCCGTGAAATTCTGCGCGCTGACGTCATTGGCAGCCAGCCAGATCTGCAAGCCGTCATGGCCGCTGGGTGAACGGCGCAGGGATTGTTGCTGCTGCGAAAAGACATACCAGAGGGCGCCGAGCATGACGACCGCGATCGCGCCGATGATCAGTGTTTCAAGGCGCGGGCCGGTCTGCTCCGGGGGGGAGGATGTGTTGCTCATGATGCACCTGTCCCCAGCAACGGTCGGCAGCCGTCGACATGGCTGCGGAATTCTTCTTCCGAGACGTCTCGGCCGCCAAACTGGACCCGCTCGCTCGCCAGGACCAGCTCCCGCAGCCGGTCGAGATGGCTTTGGGTCGAGGGCAGGTGGCGCAGGGCGTCGCGCGCTGTCCAGCTGCGCTGCATCAGGATGCCATTGGCGCTGACAGTTGTCGAAAGCGCCTTGCGCATCAGCTGGATCAGCGCCAGCCTGCGGTCGCTCGTGCGCAGAATATCCTCAAGCGAACCCGTTCGGGTCGCCCAGGCGGGAGCGTCCGGCTGGCCCTTGGGCCGGTTCCGGGAGATGTTGCCGGATTCCCGTTTCAGCGACACGGAGATGTTGCCGCCGAAGCGCAGGAACAGGTAGAAAATTGCACCCAGCACGAGCGCCATGACCAGGCCGATGGTCCAGCGAACCGAATTGACCTCTCCGCCCCTGGATTGGTTCCCCCGGTCGGACGCCTCGCCGTTTTCCCCGGTCTCCTTGTCCGGTTGCTGATCGGTCTTCAGCTCCGGTGCAGGCGCTGTCGGGTCAAAATACCCGACATCCGTCCCGATGCGGCGGAAGCGCAGAGATTTCAGATACTCCTCGCCGGAAGGCCCGATTTCGAGCGGTGTCCTTACGGCCTCCTGCGCTGATGAATTCTGCAGGGGGATAATCAGAAACAATAAAACAAAATACAGCGGAATAAGACGCATGCCGCTTTCATACCGGCAAGGTTCGTGAGGTGCAATAGACAGATGCTGACAGTCCGGCCGCTTCGGGAGGCGAAGGCTTCAGATTTGAACAGGACTGCTTTTGCGAGGGTCGGCACGGCCTGGCGCAGAGCGTCGTTTCGGGATTGCCGGAGCCCGTTGCCGGTTTGGTAAGGACGCTCTCTGCTGGTGGTCGGAGCCATTTTTTTGTATAGGGGCGAAGGAGGGTGTTGCTCGCGCAGGGCGCGGCCCCTATCTCCGCATAAGCCCGGCAAGGGCAATTAAGGCGCTGCAACAGACGGCGCCACCCAGAGATTTCTGACCGGCAGCCAGACAGATGCGGCCCGGCTGCCCGAGACCCCATAAGGAGTTGGCTCGTCGTGACCCAGTCCCTCGACAGTTTCAAGTGCAAGAAAACGCTCACCGCCGGTGGCAAGACCTACACCTATTTCTCGATCCCCGAAGCGGAAAAGAACGGTCTGGAAGGTGTGTCCAGACTGCCGTTTTCGCTGAAAGTGGTTCTTGAAAACCTGCTGCGTTTCGAAGACGGCCGCTCTGTCACCAAGGATGACATCGTCGCCTGCGCCGAGTGGCTGACGACGAGAAAGTCCACGCAGGAGATTTCCTATCGTCCGGCCCGCGTTCTGATGCAGGATTTCACGGGCGTTCCCGCTGTTGTTGACCTGGCCGCCATGCGCGATGCAGCCGTGAAATTGGGCGGCGATCCGGAAAAGGTCAATCCGCAGGTTCCCGTCGATCTGGTGATCGACCATTCGGTGATGGTCGACTATTTCGGCACCAAGGATGCGTTCAAGAAAAACGTCGAACTGGAATATGAGCGCAACCAGGAACGCTATGAATTCCTGCGCTGGGGCCAGTCCGCGTTCAATAACTTCCGCGCCGTTCCCCCCGGGACCGGTATCTGCCACCAGGTGAACCTGGAATATCTCGCCCAGACCGTCTGGACGAAGGAAGACAATGGCGAAACCATCGCCTATCCGGACACGCTGGTCGGCACCGACAGCCACACGACGATGGTCAACGGCCTGGCGGTTCTGGGCTGGGGTGTCGGCGGTATCGAGGCAGAGGCCGCGATGCTCGGCCAGCCGATCTCCATGCTGATCCCGGAAGTGATCGGCTTCAAGCTCACCGGCAAGCTCAACGAAGGCATCACCGCGACCGACCTTGTCTTGCGCGTCGTGGAAATGCTGCGCCAGAAGGGCGTGGTTGGCAAGTTCGTTGAATTCTACGGCCCCGGCCTCGACAACCTGTCGCTCGAGGACGCCGCCACCATCGCCAACATGGCGCCGGAATATGGCGCGACCTGCGGCTTCTTCCCGGTCGACAGGGAAACCCTGAAATACCTGGAAGCCACCGGACGCGACAAGGACCGCGTTGCGCTGGTTGAGGAGTATTCCAAGGCCCAGGGCATGTTCCGCTCAGGCGGCGAAGAACCGGAATTCACCGATACACTGGAACTCGACATCTCCACCGTCGTGCCCTCCGTCTCCGGTCCGAAGCGCCCGCAGGACCGCATCAATCTGGCCGACGCCGCGACCGGCTTCGCCAAGACCATGGCGGAAGAATTCAAGAAAGCGGACGAATTGTCGAAGCGGGTCGCCGTTGACGGCAAGGATCACGATCTCGGCAATGGCGACGTGGTGATTGCCGCCATCACCTCCTGCACCAACACCTCCAACCCGTCGGTTCTGATCGGGGCGGGCCTGGTGGCGCGCAATGCGCTGAAGAAAGGCCTCAACGTCAAACCCTGGGTGAAGACGTCGCTGGCGCCGGGATCCCAGGTGGTGACGGACTATCTGGAAAAGGCCGGGCTTCAGGATGATCTCGATGCGCTCGGCTTCGATCTGGCCGGCTATGGCTGCACCACCTGTATCGGTAATTCCGGCCCGCTCGATCCGGCGATTTCCGCTGCCATCAACGACAATGACCTGATTGCGTGTTCGGTCCTGTCAGGTAACCGCAACTTCGAAGGCCGGGTCAACCCGGATGTGCGCGCCAACTATCTGGCCTCGCCGCCGCTGGTGGTCGCCTATGCAATCGCCGGAAGCCTGAATGTCAACATCACCGAGGACCCGCTCGGCGAAGACCAGGACGGCAATCCGGTCTATCTGAAGGACATCTGGCCGACGACGGAAGAAATCACGGACCTGATCCGTGCCTCGATCAACGAGGACATGTTCCGTTCGCGCTATTCGGATGTCTTCAAGGGCGATGCCCACTGGCAGGCGATCAAGGTCGAAGGCGGCCTGACCTATACCTGGCCGTTCTCCTCCACCTATGTGCAGAACCCGCCCTATTTCGAGGGCATGACCATGGAGCCGAAACCGCTTCAGGACATCGAGGGCGCTGCCGTGATGGGGCTGTTCCTGGACAGCATCACCACCGACCACATTTCCCCGGCCGGGGCGATAAAGCTGGACAGCCCAGCGGGCAAGTACCTTCAGGAGCATCAGGTGGCTCAGAAGGACTTCAATTCCTATGGCTCGCGCCGGGGCAACCATGAAGTCATGATGCGCGGTACCTTCGCCAATATCCGTATCAAGAACCAGATGGTGCCGGGTGTCGAAGGCGGCGTCACCATGAAGGACGGCAAGAAGGAATGGATCTACGACGCCTGCATGGACTACAAGGAAGCCGGTGTTCCGCTGGTGATCTTTGCCGGCAAGGAATACGGCACCGGTTCGTCGCGTGACTGGGCCGCCAAGGGCACCAATCTCCTGGGCGTCCGCGCCGTGATTGCCCAGTCCTTCGAGCGTATCCACCGCTCCAACCTTGTTGGCATGGGCGTCATCCCGCTGACCTTCAAGGACGGCGAGAGCTGGCAGTCGCACGGCATCAAGGGAACGGAACGCGTCACCATCAAGGGCATCGCCGACATCCAGCCGCGGCAGATGATGAATGTGGACGTCACCTACGAGGATGGTTCAACCAAGACCATCGAGTGCCTGTGCCGCGTCGATACCGAGGACGAGCTGGAATACATCAAGGCTGGCGGCATCCTGCACTACGTGCTCCGGAACCTGGTGACGAGCTGAGGTCTCTGATCCCTCGCAATGCAACGATTGAACGGGCCCTTCGGGGCCCGTTTGTTATTTGCAGTCGGTGCAAAAAATTGGCAGGCTCGACTGGAGGGTTTTCCGGAGGATTGCTCATGTCTGAAACCCAGTTACCTCAATTGTCCCACATCGCCCCTGTCTTCCGGGCCATCGACCTTGCCGCGTCGGTTGCCTATTACCGGGACAGGCTCCTGTTCGAGATCCGTTTCGAGTGGAAGGACAGCGAGGCCGAGCCAGTGCGCTATGCCATTCTCGGCCGGGACGGGATCGAGCTGCATCTGACGGCAAGCCCCGAGGCGCACCCGTCGGTGGCTTATTGTTTCGTCGTCGATGTGGCTGCCTATTACGCCGAGGTGAAGGGCGCCGGCGCCAACATCACCGAAGAGATTGCCGACCAGCCCTGGGAGATGCGGGAATTCGAGACAAAAGACCCGGACGGCAACGTGCTGATTTTCGGTGAGCATCTGAGCCGCCTTGAGGGGTAGTTCTTCCCCTTGGTGTCATCCCGGACGCAGCGCAGCGGAGATCCGGGATCCACTCGTTTCCAGAGCGGTTTTGAAAGGCTCGGCGATGGCTTCGGCCGTTTTGCTCAAGCTCTGTAGACGTGATGTGTTGAGAGGTAGATTGGATCCCGGCTCGGGGGCTTGGATGACTCCTTGGGTCTGGGCAGCTGCAGTGCCTTGCGCGCAGGCACAGCCCTTTCAAGAAACAGTTGAGCTCGCTTCCGCTCGCGCTGACGCGCCGGGTTCCGGATCGGCGTGCAGCTGCGCTGCACTTGTCCGGAATGACGGAGGAAGGGGGTGAGCTTGAGCGAGAACCGGCAGTGCCAGACGAGGCTGCGGCAGCGAGGGTCGAGACTGATTGGCATCCGGGCAATGGCCCCTGCGGAAAGATCAATTGCCTCGCACCGGAAAACGGTGTTCCATGTATGCGTTCCAATGAAAGTCTTTGCCATGCGGGGATTTGATGAAATCGATTTTGATGTCTCTCGGTCTGCTCGCCGTTACCTCCGAGGCCGCACTGGCCGATCCATGCCGGGACCGGTTCACGGAGCTCTATCTTCAGCTGGATCAGGGCGTGCCGACAAAGGCGGCCGTGACCACTGCGTTCAAGGGAGCGCCGGAAAGCAAAAACGACTTTCTCTATCTTGGTCAGGACCACTACATGACCGTGCCGACCTCGCCGGCAGGACCCTGGGTTCTGGGATACGGCAACGCGCTCTACCAGTCGGCGGATGAAGGCAAGACCTGGGACAAGATCCGGGAGATGGAGACCGGCCAGAACGCGGACAAGGCCCGCGCCGACAAGGAGACCAACGCTGAAACCATCCGCAATGCCGCCTGCAGTGCAGAGGACCTGGACGGAGAACCGGTCGAAGTCGTTGCCGCCGACATCACCGTCAGCCAGGGCATGGTCACGGAAAACCGCTATACCTACTGGGTCCGCAAGAGCGATAATTTCATCGTCAAGGCGGTCTATGACACCAAGGCGCCGAATTTCGAGATGGTGACCACCCAGGAGATCGAGAAGGCTCCGGGACTGACCTTGCCGGCGCCGGAATAAAGGGCCGCTCGCCACGAGCAATCCGGGCAGGAATAGCAAAGCTTCGCCCCGATCAGCTCAGAAGGGAGTATTTGTCCAGCCAGCGTCGACGGCCACCTCAGAGGTTATCCTGCATGCAGCGCAGCGGACGCGCAGGTCCCACCCGTTCCCAGGGCGGGTATTCTTGTAATGGGACCCTCGAAACGGCCATCGCGCCAATGCCGAGGGCGCGAGGCGGAACGGTGGTTTAGGTCCTGGCTCGGGGGCCGGGATGACATTTCGGGGCAGGCAATGGCCTTGTCTTCAAAGAAAGCGTTCCCCCCAATGTTGGCTGTGCTCGCGCCCATTCTCAGTTGTTCGTTGCCAGACTGTCCCGCGCCAGGACTTCGCCACCGAGAACGACCAGCTCGATGGTGTCATAGGCTTCAACAGTTTCGAGCGGGTTTTGCCGGAGCAGTAGAAGGTCGGCTGCCTTGCCCGGTTCGATGCTGCCGAGCCGGTCATCCAGGTGGAAGGCGCGGGCATTGTCGAGGGTGAGTGCCCGAAACAGGGTTTGAAGCGGAATGCCGGCCCGGCGCCAGGCCTTCATTTCCCAGTACCCGGCAAGTCCCGGAGGCGCGGCAAAACCGAAACCACCGACGGCGGTATCCGTGCCGAAAAGCAGATTGGCGCCTTCCTTTGCCATCCCTCCAATCAATCGTTCATAGCGGGTGTTGAAATCGCTCTGCAGGTCGCGGAAGGGCCTGCCTGGCGCACTCTTTTTGAGAAGCGGGCCAAACACTGTTTCAAAATCTTGCCGTTGCGGGGCCGCAGCAGAAGCGAGATAGGCGCGATAGCGTTCCGGCACCACCTTGGTCCAGGCCGGGTCGGCCAGGAGCTCCGGCGTGAACAGGGACCTGGTGTTGCCGATTGTTGTGAAGGTTGGTTGAAGGCCGAGCGGACTTCTGGCCACCGCCCGGGCAATCTGTTCATAGGCCGGTTTCGGCTCCGATGCGTCGAAACGCTGCCCGGGCCATTCCCACATGCCGTGAGCCAGAATGTCGATGCCGGTTTCCAGCGCGAACCTGTGCCCGGCCGGGGAGGTTGCATGCAGGATCACAGGCAGGTCGTGAGCGTGGGCGGCGGTCACGAGGTCGCGCATGATCTCCCGGCTGGGCAAGGCAAAATCCGGTTTCGGCTTGCGGGGCCACCACAGGGCTTCCTCGTAATAGGCCTTGACGCAGATGCCTCCGGTTTCCGTAATCCGGCGAACAGCATCCTCGGGCGTATGCCCGGCAACAGGACCGGTGCCCGCCGCGTAATGGTCAGCGAAGTAACCGGGATAGGCAGTTTCCAGGGGGCCTTCGACTTCCAGTGACAAGAAGCCGTCTTGCAGCACCGCACCCTTTGAACAGTGAAACAGCCGCGGATGCGGGGCAACCGACGTGAACCGGTCATTGCTTGCGAAGTCCGCGTTGAGTTCAATGACCGTCGTGAAGCCGTGATAAAGAAAGCTTCGTGGTTGCTGGGCAAAGAAGTCGGCCTGAAGCGCTTCATACGTCTCGGTGTAGCGGCGTTTGAGCCCGGTGGCGTGATAGAGATGCACGTGGCTGTCGATCAGGCCGGGGATCAGGTAACGGCCAGCGGCGTCGACAATGACATCGGCCGCCGGTGCGTGGCCCTGGCCAAGCCCGGCAATCCTGTCGTTTTCGATCAGTACCCAGGCGTTTGTCAGCGGCGCGTCGCGCTCTGCAGAGATCAGCGTCACGCCTTCGATCAGTGTCGAGGCGGCCCGGGCAGCGGGTTGAGACAGGCTCAGGCACAGGGCAAGTGCGGCGGACACCTGCAGGAATGATCTGGAAACTTGCAGCAATTGGATAACCTCCGATATTGGAGGCGCAAGCCTTGCTGCCATTCGGGCAGCCGCGCGACCGGAAACGGGTTTCAGGACCTGAAAGGATCCAGACAACGCGATGACGCTGTTCTACATTTCAGCCGTGCTGTCGTTGCTGCTTGCCGGTTTTGTCCTGACCCTGAAGCAAAGCCGTGCCGCGCATGTCTGTTTTGCCGGAGCGCTGATCGTGATGGCGGCACTGAACGGCCTGACGGCTGGTTTCGAGCCGGATGGGCCTGCCACTGTCAGCCTTCTGAAAGTCTTCTTGGCTGCCACCCTGCCGGTGCTGCTTTTCTTGCATATCAAGGCATTGACCCGGTCTTCGGCCGCCTTCCGTCGTCTTGATGGCGTTCATGCCCTGGGCCCGCTTGCAATTCTCCTGGTGAGCGAAGTGCCCGGTGCCGGGCTGCAGGCCTTTCGCGACATTCTCCTGTTTGGTCTCTGGGGTGCGTATGCACTGCTGGCGGTCCGCGAGGCCGTTCTTGTCGGGCAGGCTGGGGAACGGAAACCGGCAATGCGGCTCTGGGTTTGGCTGCTGTCCGTCTGGATGGCCGGGGTTGCGGTCATCGATCTCGCACTTGCCCTCCTGGCAGATCCGGCAAGCAGTCGGGAGTTCCGTCTTCTGTTTCTGGTCGCTGGCGGGCTGCTTCTGGCGACGGTCGCCACCATGCTCTTCGCGGTGCTGCACCGATCAGACCTGCTTGGCTGGATCACCGACCGTCCGCCGAAGCGCGTCGCCCGGTCAGAGAACCTGATCGAGGTCCTGGAAAGGGGCATGCGTCAAAGCCGGGCGTTTCTCGATCCGAACCTGACGCTGGCACGTTTCGCCCGTCAGATGAGCCAACCGCAGCGGGCGGTCGCAGACGAGATCAATGACCGGCGCGGAAGAAATTTCAGGGCGTGGCTCAACGGGTTCCGCATCGAGGAGGCCAGGCGATTGATGCAAGACGACCCTTTGCGCTCGATTACGGAGGTGTTTCTGGATGCGGGCTTTCAGGCCAAGTCGACCTTCAATGCCGCCTTCAAGGCGGAAACGGGTCTGAGCCCAAGCGCATGGCGGGCGACACTGACGAAGTCGGATGGGTGATGAAACGCAGGCAAAAAGCGGCATCTGCCGCTCTTTGACGATGCTGCTGGCCAGATCTCACCCACGTCCGCGATAAGGCGCGACGCCCTGTTCCGGGATCCAGACACCTTCCGGGGCCGGGCCGGTCTGGTAGAAGACATCGATCGGGATGCCGCCGCGCGGGTACCAGTAACCGCCGATCCGGAGCCATTGCGGGTCAAGCAGGTCGACCAGGCGCTTGCCGATGGACACCGTGCAGTCCTCGTGAAAGGCGCCGTGATTTCGGAACGCGCCGAGGAAGAGTTTCAGCGACTTGCTCTCCACCAGGAAGTCCCGCGGCACATAGTCGATCACCAGATGGGCAAAATCCGGCGCGCCGGTGATCGGGCAGAGCGAGGTGAATTCCGGGGCGACGAAGCGGACCATGTAGCCGGTGCCGGCCTGCGGGTTCGGCACCTTTTCCAGGACCGCCTTGTCCGGATCGTCCGGCAGCTCCGTGGAGGCGCCGAGCTGCGTCAGGTTTTCATAGATGCTCTTGTCGGACATCTGTCTGTTTCCTTGTTTCCGACCTCAGCCTGAGGAGGACCGTGAGGTCCGTCTCGACAGAGGGGCGCTTGTTCTGAGTTTGCCGCCGATCCTTCGAGACGCCGCTGGCGCGGCTCCTCAGGATGAGGCTGGCGAGGTTCGAGACGTTAAACGCCTCTGAGATTGCCCCAGATCATCGTGTGCAGCTGCGGCAGCACGGTGGCGGCGTACCATTTGTCGGTGGTGACCCTGTCGACCAGCCAGCGCATGCGGTCCATGATACCGGCCATGTCGATTGTGCTGTCGGTCTCGTGCGCCTCGGACGGGGTGTGATTGCCCGGCTGCAGGTAGCAGCTCAGCTCCGGATAGCGTTCCGAGACATCGCGGGCAAAGGCATAGTCCGCCTCGTCGAAGACCACGACCTTCAGCACTGTCTGGGTGTCGGAACCGGCCGCTTCGACGCATTCGGCAAGCTTCTGCCAGTCGGTTGCCATGCCGGACGACGGTGGTTTCGGGCTGAGGGTCAGGACGTCCAGCCTGTCGAACCACTCCCTCGCCAGGCTGCCCTGGGTTTCAAGCGCAAAGCGGTAGCCTTCGCGACGGCCGAATTCGATCAGCGGTCCGAGCGGCTGGATGGCTGGGTTGCCACCCGACAGCGACACCATCAGCGGCTTGCCGCCCGACAGGATCTCCACCTGCATCAGAATGGCCTGCGGCGACATCGGCACCCATTCGTCCCGATAGGCGCTGTCGACGGCATGAAGCGTGTCACACCAGGCGCAGCGGTAGTCGCAGCCGCCGGTGCGCACAAAGACGGTCGGTTGACCGATCAGGGCGCCTTCCCCCTGGATGGTCGGTCCGAAGATCTCGTTGACGCGGATCAGGTCCTGGGTCATGGCCGTGCCTCCACCGGGAGATAGACAAGTGGACGGTATTCCGCGCAGGTCTTCGGCGTTTCCTTGACGCGGACGGCTGCGGTTTCCGGCCAGGCCGCCTTGCACCAGTCGAACAGGTGTTTGGCGATGCGCTCGGCGGTGACGCAATCATCGCCGAGCACGTCGTTCAGGTGCCGGTGATCGAGCGTGTCGTCGATATAGGTCTTGAGCAGCTTCAGCTCGTTGTAGTCACGGACAAAGCCGATAGCGTCGAGTTCCTCGGCGGCCAGTTCAACCTCAACCACGTAGTTGTGGCCATGGAAGCGGGCGCAAGGGTGGTCGTCGCCAAGACCCTTCAGCTGGTGGCTGGCGGAGAAGTGGAACTCCTTGGTGATCCTATACATTGCAGGCCACCTTCCAGAAATCCGCGTCCGCATAGACGGTCGGATCGATACCGCCGGCAAGGTGAAACGCCTCGCGCCGTTCCACGCAGGTGCCGCAGCGGCCGCAGTGCTCCGCGCCGCCCTTGTAGCAAGACCAGGTCTTGCGATAGTCGACAGCAAGGGCAAGGCCCTCGCGGGCGATCTCCGCCTTGGAGACGTTGACATAAGGCGTGAAGAGCCTGATCTCGCCAAGACCGTCCAGCGCGTGCCGCTGCATGGTCTCGAAGCTCTCGGTAAAGGCCGGGCGGCAGTCCGGATAGATGAAATGATCGCCGCCATGAACCGCGGTCGCGACCGCCTCGGCCCCGCGCGAGGAGGCGATGCCATAGGCAATGGTCAGCATGATCGCGTTGCGGTTCGGCACCACCGTGACCTTCATGGTGTCTTCGGCGTAGTGGCCATCGGGCACGTCCAGATCATCGGTCAGCGCCGAGCCGGTCAGCTGGCGGCCGATATTGGCAATGTCGATCAGGATGAATTCGGTGTTGAGCTCTTCGGCGCAGGCCCTGGCAAAATCCAGTTCCTTCTTGTGGCGCTGGCCATAATCAAAGGAGATCAGGCCGATCAGCTCGTGGTCCTGCGCAATCCTGTGCGCAAGGGTGACGGAATCCATTCCGCCGGAACAGATGACAAGTGTTTTCAACGTTGGTCCCTTGTTTTCGCTGTTGAACGCCCGTTGCGACGCTCGTCACCGGGTAGGCTGCGACCGGTGGTTCCCGTGAAGGAACGGCGCGCCTTTTAGCAGGTTCTGACGAAAAGGAAAGGGAAGAGGTGAAAATGGCCGCAGCGCTGCGGCCATTGGCCGGATGTTGAAACCGGTCGCGCGCAGCCAAAGGGCAGGCCGCACGCAGCTTGCGTGGTTCGCTCAGTCGTTCAGGCCGAACTGGTCGGAGAAGGAACTGACAACCGGCTGGCACTCCGCCGAAACCTTGTCGGCATTGGCCTTGAGGCAGGACAGGATACGGCCGCCACCGAACTCGACGCCGGAACAATTGGCTTCGATGTCCGCGGCGCAGAGCGCAACCGCGTTGCCGACATTGGCGAACAGGAAGTCGAGGGCATCCGCCAGGTCGACAATGGAGGCCGCGCACTCGTCACTGATCTTGTCTTCATGGGCATACATGCAGGACAGCATGCGGCCATGGCCCGGCGTGACTTCATCGCAATAGGTCGTGATTTCGGTCTCGCAGGCTTCCAGGACACCCTTGACCGGTCCCTGTGCCACCGCCGGAGCACCCAAAAGCAAGACGCTGGCGGCCAGGGCCAGCATACGGAGGTTTCTCATGAGGTTCTCCAACAGGTTCAGGGATTTACAACAACATAGACGGTGACGCCGTTTTCAACGACGGGCCGGTAATAGACCCCGCCACAATTGTAATAGGCGTTGTAGGGCGCGCATCCGGCGATCGATGTGCGTCGGGCGACGCGCCGTGTGGTGCGCCGGGCGGTTCGCCGCGCCGTGTTGCGGGTCGGGTTCTGAGCCTTGGCAGGCGCTATGCCGGCAAAAACGGGTGTGCCGGCGGCAAAGCCGGTGAAATCAACAGGTGCGGAATAGGCAATCGCAAAGCCGATCGCAGCCGCCAACATGTACCTGGTACGCATGATGAAAATGTCCTCTCGCTGGAGAAATGCGGCGCAAGGTCGCCGCCGGGACGGGGCACGAAGCATCCTATCTTACGTTGGGGGGCCTTATCGAGTCGTGTGAAATCCGTATGGCACTTTTTCGAGAGCCAGTGCGAGACGGTTCTCCGGGCGCCTTGACATTTCTCTTCGAGTGTATAGAAATAATTTCTATTCAGTCGTAGAGAAACTAGGTCATGGCACGCCCAAAAAGCTACAATGTCGATGAGGTGGTCGAACGTGTCGTTCACGCGTTCTGGCAACATGGCTATCAGGCACTCGGGCTGCGCGAGCTGGAACGCCTCACCGGTCTCAACCAGTTTGCTATCCGAACCGAGTTTGGCGGCAAGGAAGGTCTCTATCTGAAAGCGCTCGATTATTATTCGGACCAGGCCATCCGGCATGCCATGACGCCCATGCAGACCGGTGGCTTGCCGGAACTCGTGGGATTTCTGCGATCTCTGGTCACGGACGGCTCGATGACGTCCAGCCCGCATGGCTGCCTCGTCGTGAACACCGGGATTGAGAACGCACGCGTGGGCAGCGCGCGGCTGGAGGGAGCGGTCAAACGCTATTGGGCCGCTCTGGAAAGCTCTTTTACCACCTGCCTGGAACGGGCAATTGCCGACAAGTCGCTTCCGGCCGACACGGATCCGGAGGCGACCGCGAAGGCGCTGGTATCCGCCGTCATGGGCGTTCACGCCCAAAACCGTCTGGCCGGGAAAAACGATGCCGGCAAGCCGCTGGTCGACTTGCTGTGCGCGCAACTGACCCGCAGAGAGATCAGGACATGAAACAGGTAGCGGGACTTGAACCGGTCGAGGGGGTCGACGGCCTCTGGTCCATACGAGAAGGCAACCTACGCTGTGTCGCGATCGCTTTGCCCGATGGGGGAGCGGCGCTTTACAGTCCTGTCCGCAAGGCCAGCGGCACGGCATCGGCTCTCGCCCCTGTCCGGTTCCTGCTGGCGCCGAACCATTATCACAACATGGGTTTGAGCGAACATGTTGCCGCCTTTCCGGAGGCGGATTGTGTTTGTTCGCAAGGCGCAAGGCCGCGTCTTAAAAAAGTCACCGGGTTTGCCTTCTCTGACCTGGACAGGCTTGCCGAAGCGCTTCCCAGCCACGCCAGCCTCCTTGAACCGGACGGTCTCAAGACGGGTGAAGTCTGGGTTTGCCTGCGCACAAAGGACGCGGTCATCTGGATCGTGACCGATGCCTTTTGCGGTATGCAGGAAAAGAGCGATACCAAACCGAAGGTCGGTTTTCTGAAGCCGTTCCCGACATATGGGCTGCGCGACAAGGCCGTGTTTTCGGCCTGGGTTCAAAACCGCCTCGATCTCGAAACTCCAACCGTGATCGTGCCGTGCCACGGCGGGATTGTTCGAGGCAAGGACCTGAAGCAGGACATCTGCGCCTTGCTGAAGACGCTTTAGCAAATTGGTAAGGCGGGAAAAGACCGCGAGCTAAAGCTGAAGGTGTATGTGATCGTCATGCCGGGCCGCCCGGCAGCCCTGAAAACGGATCTTGGAGGACGCGAGCCCGAGCCGCGCCTTCAGGTGCGGTTCAAGCAGGATCTTGCCGGTCCGGGGATCGGCGGCAAGGAAGGCAAGAGCGAACCGGGTCCTGTTCGGCTCGATCGCAAAGTCAGGCCACAGGGGCTGCAGGGCGGCCAGATCCCATCTGAGGCTCAGGCGTTTCGGCGGGCAAGTGCTCGGACCGTCTTCAAAGGCAAAATAGCCGATCGGCGAACGCGTGGCACCGCGCCGGTACCCTGACGCATCCCGGTAATAAAACGCCAGATCCACCTTCCCGCCGTCATCATGGGAGAGATGCGGGATCAGGGGAAAGCCGTCCAGGAACGGAAAATTGCCATCCAGAACAAGCGTTTGTGTGCCCGGATAAGCTTTTTCGGTCGCATGGGCGAGGTCTTCCAGCAGCGCCTTGACTTCAGGTGACACATAATTGCGGTTGAGGGCGCAGTAGATCCACGACTGTACTTTCAGCGGACCGTCCGTAAAGCAGGGCAACGCAACCCGGTTGCTGACAACCGGCGCAATCCAGATCGCGGACAGGCTGAGGAGTGCGTAAGCCGTCAGAAACACCAGCACACGGCGTTTGAAAAAGAGTGCGGCAATCAGGGCAAGGCCACCCAATTGCGAGGCCAGCGTCAAAACCCCGAACAGGAGACAAAAGACCATCCATTTCAGGGCCGGGCGCATGGCGTAGATTTTCCCTGTCTTCGTCTGATTGGCAGATGCTTCACGGCAACCCTAAGCCCAAATTGCCATTCTGAGGCCCCGGTCGTCGCGTCGGAAATCTTTCGGGAAAGGCTCCGCCTGTCCATTTATGATGCGTTCGGCAATCAGGCTGTTCGCTGCCGCATCCAGGAGATCGTCCCGGCCGCATCCGCGCGGAGGCTTCTGGTCGAGGAAATCTTGCGGCATTCCCTTGGAAACCAGCAGGTCCCTGCGCTGATCGAGGCCTGCGGGGTTAGCGCGGCTCTTCACCTTTTTCGGCAGACTCATCTCGGCTTCGCCGTTCAGGCGCCAGAAGGCAAGTTCCGGGTGCACCTCATGAACGCGCTCTTCCAGTTCGGGCGTCATCAACGTGTCGATCTCCCGCATCTTCGGAAACAGATAAAAACACTGTTTCGAGACCTTCTTTGGCGGCTCGGAGGTCTTCATGGCGGTGTCGCAAGCCTGAAGGTAGTCGGTTTCATAGACCGCCGGTCGGGCGGGCACGGTGAAGACGGATGACTGGCGCTCTCCGAGATGCTTGCGCGCCGCCTTTTCCGGTCCCCGGCCACCGGGGCCGAGAGTGTCCGGCAGGCCGATTGGCATATCAACCGCGATGACCTTGATCTGAGGGACGAAGCTGACAATGTCGGCGAAGGCCGGAAAGAGGTGCAGGTGCAAACCGGTCGGGTCGGCGAGATTACGCAAGACCGCAACCCAGCCGGCCTTGCAGCCGTCAACACCCGCAATCCAGTCTGTGCTTTTCTCAGGCACGGACCTTGGTTTCCAGGACGCGGCGGGATGTGACCAGCGCCATCGCTTTCACCACCGATTGCTGTTCTTCGGCAAAGAGCAGCTCGTCGGCGCCTTTCTTGACGCTGCGCGCGACCAGTTCAAAGACGGATGCCGACGCCCGCTTCAGGGCCTCTTCGTCGTCGAAACCGGCCAGCAGATTGCTCAGGAACAGGCCAGCCATGAGGTCGCCGGTGCCGTGTGGGGGACTGGCAATTGCGGCGTGTTCGGCGGCGATTGCCGTGCGTGGCGCGGCCAGCAGATTGGCAATTGCGTTGCGGCGCAGCGCCGGTGACGACGTCACGAGCACGCGCTCGTTGCCAAGTGTTCTTGCGGCGGCGAGCGCCTGCATTTCATTGGTGACCTCGCGCCCGCTCAGCCAGCCAAGTTCAAACGCATTGGGAGTGACAATGTCCGCAAGCGGAACGAGCTCGTCCCGGACGGCCTGGGCGGTTGCCTTGGGCACGTATAGGGATCCCGCGTCACCCTGCAGGTCGCCAAGGACCGGATCGCACAGATAAGGCGCGTCCGGATTGGCGGCTTTCACTGCCTTGACCAGGTCTGCAATCGGTCCGGCCTGGTCCGGACTGCCCAGGTAGCCGGACAGAACGGCGCCGATTTCAGCAAGCTTCGGCGACGCTGCCAGATCTGCCGTGAGGCTTTTGAAATCTTCCAGCGCCGGCACGATCCGGGTGCCCTTGCCCTGACCGGGGTGCCACGGCAGCAGAATGGTCGGCAGGAACCAGACATCGTGACCGATCCGTTCCAGGGCGAAGGTCAGGCCGCGGCCGCTGATGCCGCCGCGGACAACCTGTGAGGTGATCACCAGGATCGGCTTTCTCTGAGGCTCGGCAAGGCCCGGCTGCATCATCTTTTTGGGACTTTCTGTCTGGTCAGGCGGCGTCAGACGAAGACTTGGGACCGGAGCCGTAGCGTCTCTCGATATAGTCCAGCACCATCTGCTTGAACTCGTCGGCAATGCCCGGCCCACGCAAGGTGGTGGCTTTTTCTCCGTCGATGAAAACCGGGGCGGAGGGAGTTTCGCCGGTGCCGGGCAGCGAGATACCGATATCGGCATGCTTGGACTCGCCCGGACCGTTGACGATACAGCCCATCACCGCAACGTTGAGGCTTTCAACGCCCGGATACTGCTCACGCCATTTCGGCATGGATTCGCGGATATGGCCCTGAATGTCCTGGGCAAGCTCCTGGAACGTTGTCGACGTGGTCCGGCCGCATCCGGGACAAGCGGCCACAACGGGCACGAAGGCGCGAAAACCCATGACCTGAAGCAGTTCCTGGGCGACCTGCACTTCGCGGGTGCGATCTCCACCCGGTTCCGGGGTCAACGACACGCGGATCGTGTCACCGATCCCCTGCTGCAGCAGGATGCCCATGGAGGCTGCGGAAGAGACGATGCCCTTGGTGCCCATGCCGGCTTCGGTCAGGCCCAGGTGCAATGCGTAGTCACAGCGCCGGGCAAGGTCTGCATAGACGGCAATCAGGTCCTGGACCTGACTGACCTTGGCCGAGAGAATGATCTTGTCGCGCCCCATGCCAAGGTCTTCGGCACGCTGAGCCGACAGAAGCCCGGACTGGATGATGGCCTCGCGCATCACGGCGGCGGCCGAAACAGGGGCGTCGCTTTCCGCGTTCTCGTCCATCAGCCTGGTCAGGAGTTCCTGGTCAAGCGAGCCCCAGTTGACGCCGATGCGGACCGGTTTGTCGTGTTTCAGGGCAATGTCGATGATCTGGGAGAACTGGGTGTCCCGCTTTGCCTTGAAGCCGACATTGCCCGGGTTGATCCGATATTTGTCGAGCGCCGCGGCGCAATCCGGATAGTCCTGCAGCAGCTTGTGGCCGATATAGTGAAAGTCGCCGACCAGCGGCACATCGATGCCGATCCGCTCCAGCCGCTCCTTGATGCGGGGCACTTGCTCGGCCGCTTCTGCACGGTCAACCGTGATGCGCACGACTTCCGAACCGGCACGCGCAAGTGCCGCCACCTGGGCGACAGTTGCATCAGCATCGGCGGTGTCCGTATTGGTCATGGACTGGACGACGATCGGGGCGTCGCCGCCGACCGTGACGTTGCCGACCTTCACGCCTACCGATGTGCGGCGGGGCAGGGGACTTGCGAAATCATCAATCATGATGGGCACCAGGGTGTCTTGAAACTGTTGAACCGATAGATGTGCGATCCCGGTCCTGTTTTCCAGCGCATGATTAGGGGCTGCGGCAAAAAAGGGCAATGGCCGGTCGGTTTTTCAGGTTGATTTGCGTGATTTGCTGTCAATCGTTGCAGGCAGGACCACCAACCTTTAAGAGCGGTTTCATAGAAACGGGCAAGCCCGTGATCACGTATCTGGGGCTTAGACATGTTCAAACGGCTTTTGACCGATTCCTTTTCGCTGGTGTTTCAGAATCTGGACATGGTGTTCAAGGTGTGCGGCACCTGGGTCGGCATCCAGATCATGCTGTCGTTTGTGGTCATACTGACTGTCGGTCCCATCGACGAGGCCACCGACCCAGCGTCGATTCCGGCCGGTGCGGTCCTGCTGCTGCTGCTCAACGTGACCGTTGCCATATTGGCGGCCGCCTCGATTGCGGTCGCCTGGCATCGGTTTGCCATGCTCGGTGAACGACCAGCCACTGTGTTCGTCCGTTTCGGCGCGCTGGAAGCACGATTTCTCTGGAAAATGATCCTGCTGGTGTTGATCGCGATCGGGGTTTCGATCCCGGTGGCCGTTGTTTTTTCGCTACTCGGTGGAGCCTTTCCGCTCGGCGTGTCGATGAGTGCCACATTCGCCGTTCTGCTGTTTCTGATCATGCCGCATCTCATGCGCCTGAACCTGGTGCTGCCGGCGGCGGCGCTGGAACGCCCGATTGGATTTTTGGAAGCGCACCGGCTGGGGCAAGGGCTCGGGTGGCGTATGCTCTGGGCCGTCATTGTCCTGTCCTTGCCGTTCTGGCTGGGCGGGGCCCTGATCGACCATGTGCTGTCGCTGACCGGAACCGGATTGCCGCTGATCTTCGTTCAGATAAAGGTCATGATCCTCAACGTGCTGCTGCAGATCCTGGTCACGGTGCTCAGTATATCCGTGATTACGGCGGGGTATCGCGCAGCGACAGAACAAGCGATGACACAGGCCTTTGAAGACTGACCATGGTAATGCATGCGCTATACAGTTCATGACATGGAATTTTCAGGTAACTTCAGTAGACATTCGTCAGGGCGGGAAGTTTTCTTGCGCTGAATGGTCAAACACGTAGATAAAACGCACTCCGACGGGCAGCGGAATATTGCAACCTTATCTATGAGTTCGTTCGCCATGTTCATGCATCTTGTAAAATCTTCCATTTCACTCGTATTCGACAATCTTGGTGCCGTATTCAAAGTGGTCAGCGCGTGGTTTCTGGTCCAGCTGGCCGTGGCACTCGCCTTTGTCGTCGTTCTGGCGCTGTTTGCCGGAAATCCGGCCGGGTCGCCGTTTCTCCTGACCGCAACTGCGATGTCGGTCGTCGGTGCTCTGGTCGGCCTGGTCGCGGCATCTTCGATTGCGGTTGCCTGGCACCGCTTCGGGCTGCTGGGCGAACAGCCGCCTGCGGTCAATCTGCGTTTCGGGGGGCTGGAACTGCGATTTGCCTTGAAGTCGCTTGTGATCACGATCGGTTTCGGTGTGGCTTACGCGATTGCCGGTGGCATCGGCATGGTGACCGGCTCTACCGTGATCATGTCGGTTCTTGTGCTGGCAGTTGCCATCGTGCTCATTCCGATCGTGTTTCGCGTCAGCCTCGTGCTGCCGGCAACGGCGGTCGAAGAGACGCTTGGCTTCAAGGAAGCCTATGAGGCGGGCAAGGGATTGGGCTGGTGGATGGTCCTGGCAACGCTCGCCCTGGCTCTGCCATTTGCGATTGCCACCGGTATTCTCCAGTTCGCGCTCGGTCTATTGGACGGTGCCCTGCCGCTGGTCATCGTGATGGCCAAGGCCGCGGCCATCAACCTGCTGATGCAGATGATCATGACCGTTCTGGCACTGTCCGTCCTGACCAACGGCTACAAGCTGGCCAAGGAAGGTGACCGGTCGCAGCCGGATGTTGCAGGCAGCGCTGGCGCACCGGCCTAAATTCGGTATCCTGCCCCGGTATCAAACCACTGGGGCAGGATATGTTTCTCACCGTTCTGGAGCGGTCACTTTCCCTGGCGCAGCACAATATCGGCACGCTGTTCAAAACCGGCTGGGCCTACATCCTGCTGCTGGCCGCGCTGAATTTTGCCATCGGTGCCTCGCTGATGCCCGAGACCGGGTTTACAACCGTCTCCTACATGACCGAACCTGTTGCCGCGGCCGACGAGGGTGCGCTCAGGGCGCTGGCCGGGCTGGCTAATCTGCTGGTCGGGTTTTCCATCGCCATTGCCTATGTGCGCCGTATCCTGATCGGCGCGCAGGATTTTCCGATCGCGTTTGGCGGGCGAACCGTGCGGGTGATCGTCTACCAGATCGTGCTCGGCCTGATCGGCATGCTGTCGCTGATCCCGCTCTTCCTCCTGTCGGCGCTTCTTGCCGCGCTGACCGCAGGTTTCGGCCTGCTGCTCCTGTTCCTGGCGCCTTTCATCGCGTTGATGGTGGTTCAGAAATTTTCCGTTGTGCTGCCGGCGGCAGCCGTCGACGACCCGCTCAGCCTCAGGGAAAGCTGGCGTGCGACTGCGGGCCTTGGCTGGTCGATGGCCTTTGCCGCCCTGGTGATGAGCCTTCTGGCCGGCGCCCTGGTCGGTCTCTGGGCGCTGGTTCTCTGGATGAGTGACGGTCTGCTGCCGGCCAATCTTGTCTGGCAGCAGGTCCGTTCGGCGATTTTCCCCATGGGCATGATGCTGATCCTTGTCTGGGCCTTTGCCAGTCTGCATGCGACCTTCTACGGCCTGATCCGGGAGCGCTTTGCCGAGAAGCTCGGGCTGAAACACGAGGATCTCGAACAGGTCGAGCGGACCCAGAGTGCGGCAAGGTCCAAGGCGCATAAGGCTCTGGCCGGCGTGCGGCGCATGAACCGGCGCTGAGTTTCCGTGAGGTTCCGGGGGCTAACCGAAAGAGACCGCCACCCGAAATTCATGATCCTGAGGAGGGCCGGAAGGCCCGTTTTGAAGGAGGGGCGACTTGCACCGGAATAGGCCGCCGATCCTTCGAGACGCGCATGGCGCGCGCTCCTCAGGATGACGTTATGAGTGTAGCAATTGTCGTCAGGAAATAGGGGCTCCTGACCAGGGGCCATCACTTTTCGCCACTTCGATGTTGCAGTGCGGCGATAAGTGGTGAAATCTGTGCCGGATTTTTTCTTCGGGAGTTTCCTTCATGTTTGCCAACAAGACCGCCCTCGTCACCGGATCCACCTCTGGCATCGGTCTGGGCTGTGCCCGCGCGTTTGCCGCGAAGGGCGCCAATGTCGTCATCAACGGGCTCGGCGATGCGGATGAAATCGAGAAGACCCGGGCCGCGATCGAAGCGGACTTCGGCGTCCAGTGCCGGTATTCACCCGCCAACATGCTGAACGGTGACGAAATCGCCGGAATGGTCGCTTCTGCGGAACAGGAATTCGGCTCTGTCGACATCCTGGTCAACAATGCCGGGATCCAGTTCGTGTCGCCGGTGGACGAGTTCCCGGTGGAGAAATGGGATGCGATCATCGCCATCAACCTGACCTCCGCGTTCCATGCCATTCGCGCTGCCCTGCCGGGCATGAAGAAAAAGGGCTGGGGCAGGGTCATCAACACGGCGTCTGCGCACGCGCTGGTGGCGTCGCCTTACAAATCCGCCTATGTGGCGGCCAAGCACGGCATTGCCGGCCTGACCAAGACAGTCGCACTGGAAGTGGCACAACAGGGCATCACCGTGAATGCGATCTGCCCGGGCTATGTCTGGACGCCGCTGGTCGAAGCGCAGATCCCGGACACGATGAAGGCACGCAACCTGACCGAAGAGCAGGTCAAGAACGATGTCATGCTGGCGGCGCAGCCGACCAAGCAATTCGTGACCATCGAGCAGGTGGCCGATTACGCGGTCTTCCTGTGCTCCGATTCGGCTGCGTCGATCACGGGATCGATTCTGCCCATCGATGGCGGCTGGACCGCGCACTAAAGAGCCTGCACGACACGAAACCCGGAAGAAGGGGCAGCCATGGCCGCGCCCAAGAAGATCAATCTTGCCTTGCAAGGCGGCGGCGCCCATGGCGCCTTTACCTGGGGCGTGCTGGACTGGTTCCTGGAGGACAGCCGCTTCCAGATCGACGCGATTACAGGGACGTCCGCCGGGGCCATGAACGCCGTGGTGCTGGCAAGCGGCCTGGAAGCGGGCGGGGAAGAGGGTGCCCGCGAGCGCCTGGAAGCCTTCTGGAGCGAAGTAAGCCGGGAAGCTCAGGCCAGCCCCATTCAGCGCACGCCTTTGGACAAGTTCCTGGGCGAATGGAGCCTTGACCATTCGCCGAGCTACCTGTTTTTCGACGTGGTTTCCCGCTTTGCCTCGCCGTATGAATTCAATCCGCTCAACGCCAACCCGCTCCGGGATGTGGTGGAACGGATCGTCGACTTCGACAAGGTGCATTGCTGTGCGGGCGTGAAGCTCTTCATCGCCGCCACCAATGTCTTCACCGGCAAGATCAGGGTGTTCCGGGAAAAGGAGGTCACGCTTGACGCGGTGATGGCGTCCGCGTGTCTGCCGCAACTGTTCCAGGCCGTGGAGATCGACGGCGAACCCTATTGGGATGGCGGCTATATGGGCAATCCGCCGCTCTATCCGCTCTTTTACGAGACCGACACACCCGATGTCGTGCTCATCCAGATCAATCCGACCGAGCGGCGCCAGGTGCCAAGGACGGCCCGGGAGATCGTCAACCGTCTGAACGAGATCACCTTCAATTCGACGCTTCTGCGCGAACTGCGCGCCATCGATTTTGTCACGAGGCTCATCGAGGACGGCAAATTGTCGGACGAGGAATATGTGAAGGTTCACATGCACCGGATCGCGGCGGAAGAACTGAAACCGCTGCAGGCATCGTCGAAACTGAATGCGGAATGGGACTTCCTGACCCATTTGAGAGATCTTGGCCGCGAGACCGCGAAAGACTGGCTCGACCGGCATTTTGACGATGTCGGCAAGCGCTCGACGTTCGATCTGCGTGCGGAGATCACCTGAGGAGACCGGTGTCAGCCACCGGCGCGGCTTTTGTCTTGTTAGCGTTCCGTTAACCCTGTTTGCAGTTGGCGTTGCAAATTGCAATGCAGGGCTGGTGAAGAAAGTCTGAACAAAGTCAGCATCTTGTGCTTCTTCAGGTGCAAGGGCCCAGATATGGGCTGCCTGGGGTGAAAAACCAATTGGCAAGGCTTTTGCGTTCTAACAATCACGCTGATTGTCAGGTAGTGCGTCGTCAGCGCTTGATGTGGTTGGAAGAAACGGGCACCTGCGACCCCGTCCGTTTCTTCCCGCCCTCTTGCACAAATCTCCCAACATTTTTGCATTTTTAAGTTTTCTGTCATGGCAGGATCCTTAAACTGCCGTTTTGGCAACCTATGTCTTGTTGAGACAGTCAAAAGGACAAGTGATGAGCGACACGGTGATGCGGGTTCTGGCCGGCTGCTTCGGCACATTGATCATGTTGGCGACGCCGGCCCTGGCCGGCAGCGATGCGGAACGCATGGCTGCGATCAAGGAAAAGGGCGGCTGCCCGCGTTGCGACCTCCGGCTGGCGGAACTGCGTTTCCTGACCGTGGAAGACGCCGATTTCGGCAGGGCCAACCTGCGCGAAACCGATCTGAAGGAGGCGGTGCTGACGAACGCGAATTTCAAGAGCGCCGATTTCCGAAGGGCCGAGGCGGAGCGCGCGGATTTTGCCGGCAGTGATTTTGAAGACGCCAGCATGCGCTCCGTTGATCTGGAAAAGGCCAATCTCAGCGAAGCCAATTTCCAGGATGCGGACCTGCGCGATGCGGACATGAATGCCAGCCTTGCCCCTGGTGCCAATTTCAATGGCGCAGACATGCGCAATGTCATCCTGATCCGTTCGGTCGCCACCGGCGCCTCCTTTGACAGGACCAAGCTGGACGATGCCAATCTGGAACGTGTCGATCTCACCGATGCCAGCTTCAAGAGGGCGCGGCTCCGGGATGCCAAGCTCGACCGGATCAAGGCGCACAATGCCGATTTCTCCGGAGCGGACATGTCCGGCGTCCGGTTTGTCAGTTCCGACCTCAGCGGTGCCAACCTGACAGATGTGGATTTTGACGGCGCGCTCTTGCGCCGGACACGGCTGGTCGGCGCCGACCTGACCGGCGCCTACAATCTGGACCCGGAACGGATCCTCGGAGCCTGCGGTGACGAGACCACGAAACTGCCGCGCGGGATTACCCTGATCCCGTGTTCCAACTAGGGTCTCGCAACCGGTAACATGACCGCAAATGCAAAAGGAGGCCGTCGGCCTCCTTTTTCGTTATGTGCAGCAGGGCTCGCCTTGCGCTTATTTGAAGACGTCAAAGGCAAACCGGTAGGACACGCCAAGACCAATGCTGAACTGGTCCTTGCTGCCGGCATCGGCGATCGGGCTGTCGGCTGCTTCTCCGATCAGACGGTCATAGCCGCCCTGGATGTGCAGGCGGACGTCGTCGTTGAAGTCGTAGCTGGCACGGGCGGCAAGGCCGACGCTCTTGAAGCCGCCGCTCGGATCATACCGGGTCAGCCGGCCGCCACTGTTGGCTGCCTCGGAGGCCGAGACACCAAAATACGTGTCCATGTAGTCATCCGTGGCGAAATCGGCACGCGGGCCGAAACTGACTTCCCATTTTTCCGCCGGGTAGACGATGCCGTCGAGGCCAAGCTGGCCAACCTGGCCGCTATGTCCGTTGATGCCCTGGCGCAATTCTGCAAAAGCGCGGAAATGTTCGGTGCGGAAACCGCCGCCAAGACCCAGTTCAAGAGCCCAGTCGACGGTCCGGGTGCCGGTCAGGTCCGCCGAATCGCTGGCCTTGCGTTCGCCGATGAAATTGAAGGACGGGTAGAAGAAGACGCCCGACTTGCGGCGGCCATCGACGACCTGTCCAAGGCCGGGGAGATAGAACCGGCCGACGGAAACAATCGGGAACGGGTAGACCAGATAGGAGTCCGCTGCCTCGTAGCGCGGTTTGGCAATCGCGCCAACGCCAAGATCGATCACGTACTGACGGTTGGCATCCTGTGCGGAGACTTCTCCGCTTTGAGCCAGGGCGGCTCCGGACACGGCGCTCAGGGCAAGGGCCAGCGAGGCGCGCGACAGAAACTTGAACATGTATCCCACCCAGAAGGAAAAAACTTTGGCGGGAAGATAGCACGGGTGGCGCTTACTCAAACCCTAAGGATTTCGGGTTTTGCCGGACTGTTGCATTTTGGCACCGCAGCGCTCAAGCGAGCCCACCTGGCCCGCAGAGTTGGATTTCCGGTGTTGCCGCCTTGCGGCGTGGCTGTCAGGAAGCTACATGAAAGGCAACTGAAGCTTCGAAGTGGGACGGCACATGAGCGCATTAGTCGGATCTTTGTTGGATGTTATAGGCCTTGCCCTGTACCTCTATTCTCTGGTGATCATCGCCAGCGCCATTTTTTCCTGGCTGTTCGCCTTCAATATCGTCAATTCGAGCAATCAGTTCATCAACACGATCGGTCGTGTGCTCTACAATCTCACCGAGCCCGCCCTGCGGCCGATCCGCCGCTTCATGCCGGATCTCGGAGGGATCGACATTTCCCCTGTCATCCTGCTGCTGATCATCTGGTTCCTGCAGAGCTTCATCGCGCGGCTCAGCTACGGGATGTAAGAACCGGGTTTCCCGGAAGCTGTCCCGCGTCTTTGGATATTCTGGAAGAGCAAGCCCCCTTGGTCCGAGCACGATCCTCGGGGGCATTGGTCATGGAAAAGAGCCTGAAAACCGCGCCCTGGCGATTTGTCGCGTCCAGTGATCCAGCGGATTCTATTCGTCTGGCTTGTGTTTTTTTTCGGCCGTTCAGATCGCTGTGATCAGCCTCCAGAACCCGACCGGCGCGGCTGCCAGATCGGATGGCAGTGACGCGGACCGGAGTTGGCGACCAACTTATCTGGCCGGATCATCAGGAACGATTGTGCTTCGCAATCTTGGTCACCGGAACTTGGGTGCTGCATTTCTGGCATAGAAATGTTCCCTTGAACTGGCGCAGTCTGTGTTCGTTTTCCGGATCTTTGTGTGCCTTCACGAGCTGAAGCGCCCGCCCCGCCGGGGTGTCAGTCCCGACCTCTTCGCACGGCAGAACAAGTCCATCAGCACGGTCGGGAGCGCCGCCCTGGTAGTCCCGTAACACCAGATCCTCAGAGGCCGTGATCGTGTCACTCTCGCCTGGGCCGACCGGCGAGGCATAATACGCCATGCGCTGCCCGAACATCAGGTACTCATACTGCCAGCGGCAGTTGCCGCACGCGAAGCCGCCCTCATCCCCGCTTTCCAGCAGTTGCGCAAGTTCGTGATCCCCAAATGCGGCAACGGTTCCCGCCAAGAAGTACCGTCGCTCAGCAGGCGACTCCGCGTTTGCATAGGCTTTCCCGCAAAGGTCAGCAATTTCGACCTGAGCTTCGATGAAAGCGTCACCGATCCGAGCGATTGTCTTGAGGTCTACCTCGTTAACCGGGCTGCGTGACAGTATGTCCGTGTATCGATCCAGTTCTGCCTGCCGTTTTTCACGCGACAGGGTCAGTTCGCTGGTCGTTGCGGCAGACTGGCCCGTCACGGGTTCAACGACGTCAAGCCCCTCTTGAAGTGGCCCGGAGCTCAGCTCAAATAACACGTTGCCTACCGATTTCAGTGCATTTTCCGGAAATTCGGGATCGGCCAGATCTTTCTTCGCATGTTCCAGCAATGACCGGTAAGGATCGAGCTTGCGGTCCCAGGCTTCGAGGTCCGACGGCAATCCCTGCAGTACACCTGGCGCATCGCTGCGGCCATGACCTGCGGCTTGAAAGGCCACGATTGAAACATGTCCCAGGAAACAGGCAATGCTTGCAACTGCTTCCGGTGCAGGAGGGCGTTTGGCCAATTGAAGAAGGTGGGGCACCGATGCGTAGGTCGCGCCGTAGCAGGTGTCCTGGTGACACAGGCAATCCCAGAAAAGCGAGCTGGCCGTTTCCTCGTCCCAATCCTGTGACAGCGCATGAAGGCGTTCCGGTATGTCCCTGTCTCGGTGGGCGTCGTCCAGTTTGCGCCACAAGGGATCGGAAAGAGGTAACAAAAACATTCTGGAACCGTACAGCTGGTTGCAGCCTGCGTTTAGGCGAAAACGAGCTGTCGGTCCAGACGTCCGAGCCGTTCATCGGGGGTGAGATCAGCCGCCGGGATGCAAGCCGAAGTGCTCGAGGGTCGCTCAGTCTTCCAGCTTGCGCGCCTCGTCGGCGAGCATGATCGGGATGCCGTTGCGGATCGGATAGGCGAGTTTGGCGGTCCGGGAAATAAGTTCCTTCGCCTCGGCATCATATTCCAGGGTTGTCTTGCTTACCGGGCAGACCAGCAGCTCCAGCAGCTTGCGGTCAACGGCGCGTTCGGTCTGTTCTGTCATGTCAGTCTCTCGGTAGGGTCCCGGCAATCACTGCAGGGTGGTGCCGCCGTCATTCTGGGAGCGGGCCAGGTCCATCTCGGTGATCGCGATCAGGGTCTCGGCCCGTGTCTTGAGGTCGCGTGCCTCCAGAAGCGCCTGCTTTTCCTGGGGGCCATAGGGACACATCATGCAGAGTGCGTTGACCAGCACCTCGGTCTCTGCCTCCGTCACGCTTTCCCAATCGGCTTCCAGATTGTTGGCGTCAAGATATTCCCGCAAGGTCCTCAACAGGCCGTTTCGATCGACGTCGTCTTCGCCCTCGCCGCATTTCAGGTCGTCAGCAAAGGGCGCGAAGTCGCACTCGACCTCGCGAAAGCTCGCATAGACCTTGCGTTCCTTGCCGAGGCTGAAGCGGGTAATGCCCTGAAGCGAGATCAGGTAGCGGCCGTCGCCGGTTTCCTGGAAGGAGGTGAGGCGGCCGACGCAACCGACGCTGGCCAGCGCCGGCCTGTCAGCGTCGTCCGACGGCTGGTCGGTCAATGGTTGAACCATCCCGATCAGTCTGTTGCCGGCGAGCGCTGCGTCGATCATGTCGATGTAGCGCTGCTCGAAGATGTTCAGGGGAAGCTGGGTCCTGGGCAGCAACAGGGCGCCGGACAGCGGAAACACGGGCAGGACCGGCGGCAGATCCGCGATGGTCTCGTAAATGGCATTTCCCGCCTGCATTTCAGTGCCTTCGTTCTTGTCGTTGTTGCAGCATGCCTGCGTTGGCTTGTCTCAGTCCTTAAGTGTGTCAGCGGCGACGATCGTCAAGAAAACAGAACGGCAGAGAGTTTGCGGCGGCCATAGGCACTGGCCGGATCCTTGAAACCCCAGGCTTCAAAAAACTGCAGGAGCTGCTTGCGTGCACCGTCCTCATTCCAGTCCCGGTCGCGGCGGACGATCTCGATCAGCTGGTCAACGGCACCATTCTTGTCGCCCTTGCCGTTGAGGCCGAGGGCAAGATCAAAGCGGGCCTGCAAATCGAGCGGGTCCTTGGCGATCCGGTCCTGCAGGTCGGCAAGGTCGCCGAGAGCCGCGGCCTGTTCGGCAAGGTCAAGCGCGGCAAGGGCCGCCGTGTAAGCGTCTTCGGATCTTTTTTCTTCCGGGACGAGGTCCAGCGCCTGACGGGCGCGTTCGGTTTCGCCGGCGCCGAGGTAACACTGTGCAAGGCCTGCAATCGCCGCGACATTGTCCGGCTCCATCTGCATCACGGCACCATAAAGCTGTGCCGCCTGGCCGAAATCCTTTTCCGCGAGCAGCGCCTCTGCCTGTTCCAGATAGGCTTCGGACGGGTTGGCAGGGGCGGGGCCGCCGAGCTTTTCAATGAACGCCTTGACCTCGCTTTCAGGCTGAGCGCCCATGAAGCCGTCGACGGGCTGACCGTCCTTGAAGGCGACGACGGCCGGGATCGACTGGATGCCCATCTGACCGGCAATTTCCGGATGCTCGTCAATGTTCATCTTGGCCAGTTTGACCGACCCGCCGGCCGCGTTGACGGCGGCTTCGATCACAGGGGTCAACTGCTTGCACGGTCCGCACCAGGGTGCCCAGAAATCGACGATCACCGGCTGGTGGCGGGAGGCTTCCAGAACGTCGGCCATGAAGCTCTGGGTGGTGACGTCAAACACCAGGTCGCCGCCGCCTGTGGGCGCTCCGCCATCGCCATTGCCACCGCCCTGGCCGCCGTAACCGCCGCCCATGCTGGCACCAAATCCGCCCCCAACCTGGCCACCGATACTGTAGTTGCCGTTGCTCATGTGCCCGCCTCAATGTTTCCGGCCGGCAATTGCTGATGCCCGGCTCTCAAGTGAATGTCGTCAAAAGGGTTGTGTTGGCCCTAACATGGCGCCAACACCGTCGAATTACAAACGCCTCGAAGCTGAATTCCAGCAAGATCTCAGAGCGCGGCGGCCTTGGCTTCCTCACTGACCGCCAGAACCTTCGGATCATGACCACAGGCTCTTGCGAATTTGAGCAGGTCGTCAGCCGAAATCGCGGTCGTGGCATCGTTTTTCAGCGGATGATAGTTGAGCACCTCGTGCTGCATCATCGCTGCGTCAAATACCGGAATGACACGATTTTCCTCGCGATCATTGATCAGTGAGAACGGCGTGACCGAACCCGGCTCGACCCCAAGCACCTCCATCAAGAGGTCCGCATTGCCGAAGGACACCCGACCCTGTGCGCCGATGATCTGATGAACCTTCTTCAGATCGATTTCCGCGTCATGCAGGGCGACGATCAGGAATAGGCGGCCCTTCTTGTCCTTTACAAAGAGGTTTTTCGTATGCCCACCGGGGATCCGGTCATGCAGGTCACCGGATTCGGCGACCGTGAAGACGGGCTGGTGGTCCACTGTGCTGACCTCGATGCCGAGATCCTTGAAAAACGCCATGAGGTCGTCGCGTGCTGCCGGCATGATTTTTTTCCGAAAAATTTGTGCTGGCGCGCTCAATACCGCGATTTGGGCCTCGCTCACAAGAGGTGATGTGCTGAAAAAGCGGCAGAAAACTGCGGATTTACGGCTTTGTTTGCACAAAAAGTCCACAGAAAGACAGCTAAAAAAAATTCTTCAATTTCGGTGTTGCAATCCGTCTCCGCATAGTTCATATACTGCGCCACCGAGGCCGGGGCGGTCACCGCCCAGGACACGGTCACTATGCGGGTGTAGCTCAGGGGTAGAGCACAACCTTGCCAAGGTTGGGGTCGTGGGTTCGAATCCCATCGCCCGCTCCAGTTCGGCCGAATGGCCCGAAAAACCAGCTTTCGAAAGAAAGCTGGTTTTTTTGTTTTGTGGCGCTTTACGGAAACTGTTGCTCTGCAGCGCGCTGACCCTGCGTTATTTCAAGATTCTTCTAAAAATTGATATAAACCCACTATGCAACCTGAACGAAGTGTCAGGGGCTCCGGAGTAATCTCATCAGGCATTATGCGGAGGGGCGCTTGATAGACTGCGTGCCCGACCGTGTTCTTGCTTTGCCTCAAGTACCAAACTTGCTGCAGCGGGGCCCTGGCTCCGCTGCAGTTTCGCTGTGGTGGCGAGGCCGGGGCAGCCGCGATCAGGCCTTGAGAAACCTGCCGTCTTCCAGATGGGAACGTTCGGCAAGGTCAAGTGCGACCTGGAGCCTGGCGCCATGCTCAAAATCCGGTTCGGCCGGGGCGCCATCGCGAATGGCGGCAACAAACCTTTCATAAACCGTCGGCACAGGTGGCACCGCGAGCTCGGTCCAGTTGGCCTCTTTCAGATCCGCGTCGCGGCAAATCCTCAGCGTTTCGACATTTTTTTCAAATCGCACTTCCAGTCCGCCCTTGTCGCCATAGAGCCTGAGGCGCAGGTCGTTGAGGTGACCGGACGCGAAGCGGGTGGCGGTGACGGTGCCGAGAGCGCCGTTTTCAAGTTCCGCCTGCAGCGTGAAACTGTCATTGGCGTCGAGCACATAGTCACCGATCCGGCCGCCTTCCGCCTTGTCGAAAGTCTTCAGGCGGCAGGACAGGTCCGCGACCGGGCTGCCGGCGGCAAAGGTGGCAAAATCCAGAATGTGGATGCCGACATCGCCGAGCACGCCCTTGGAGCCGTGCGCCGTTGATAGGCGCCAGAGCCACTGGTCTTGCGTTTTCCAGTCGCCCCAGGCCGGCTGGGTCAGCCAGCTCTGCAGATAGGAGGCCTCAAAATGTCGAAGCGCACCAATGGCGCCGTCGGCAACCAGTTCGGCGGCCTTCTGCAGCACGGCGACATTGCGGTAACTAAGATTGACCATGCCGACGAGGCCTTTCCCGGCGGCAAGATCGGCCATTTCTCTGGCGTCGTCGGCATTGGTTGCCAGCGGTTTCTCGCACAGAACGTGTTTCCCGGCAGTCAACAGCGCCAGTGTCGTCGGGTGGTGGGCCGCATCCGGCGTGACATTGGCCACAGCGTCAAAAGCCCCCCACGAGATGGCCTCGTCCAGGGTCTCGAAACGCTCCGGGATGTCAAAATCGGCACAGAACTGCGCCAGTACATCCGCGCGCCGGTCAACGCCTGCCACCAGACGGACATTCGGGATTTTCTGAAAGGCGGCGGCATGGGTGCGTGCCATGTTGCCGGTTCCAAGGATCAGGATGCGGAGCGGTGTTGATGTGGTCATCGGAAGGCCTCCCTGGACATGTTTTGAACGAGTGGGCCGACGTCTTCCGGTCGGCCCTTTTTCACAAGTGCTGCGATCAGCGGAAGCCTTCTTCGCCCTCGGCGTGGAGCTTCGGTCCGCGTTCCTCGATTTTTTCCGGTGCCGCATCAACAGGCACATTCGGCGCCGCATTCGGATCGGCAAGCCTGGCCATCGGATTGAACGCCCATTTGACGCCGTTCTTCAGAACCTGCTGCACATGGGCATTGTGATAGGTCGGGTAGGTTTCGTGCCCCGGCCGGAAGTAGAAGATGCTGCCCGCGCCCCGCTTGTAGGTCAGTCCGGAGCGGAACACTTCACCACCCTGGAACCAGCTGATGAAGACGGTTTCAAGCGGCTCGGGCACGCCGAAGGGTTCGCCATACATTTCCTCCATCTCAAGCTCGAAACTGTCCGGAAGCCCGTTTGTGATCGGGTGATTGCGGCTGGTGACCCAAAGCCGCTCGCGCTCGCCGGCTTCGCGCCAGTTGAGGTTGCAAGGGCCGCCCATCAGGCGTTTGAACGGCTTGGCAAAGTGCGCGGAATGCAGGAACAGCATGCCCATGCCGGACCAGACGGCATCGCAGACACGCTCGACCACGTCGTCGGCAACGTCTCCATGGGCGGCGTGGCCCCACCAGAGCAGAACGTCGGTCTCGGCCAGCCGTTCCGCCGTCAGCCCATGGTCGGGCTCCTGAAGGGTCGCGGTGGTGGCGTTGATTTCCGGATCCTGGTTCAAAGCATCGGCAATACAGGTATGCATACCAGCCGGATAGGTGTCAGCGACGGCCTTGTTGTGCTGTTCATGGACGTTTTCGCCCCAAACCACGGCGTTGATCGGCATCTCAGCCTCTCCTTGAAAGTGGTGTTGGCAGATAGTGATGTGACGCGCTTGAGTAAAAGAGTTCAAAGCGCTTTGAGTAGCGCTATCACTGGCTTTTTGAGCTGTCAAACGAACAATCGCCTGAAGCAAAAGAAAGGCGCTATTCGACAGGATGTCCGACTTGCTCGTCCCGTCAATCGAACCGTGACCGCACGCCGCATTGAAGCTACAGGGCAGCTGTTTTACAAACCGTACTATATGGTATGGTTTGGGGGTGGGTTGATGAATATCCTGTTCCTGAGTGCGGCGGTTCTGTCCCTGGCAGTGTGCCTCATCCACACTTTCGCAGGCGGGCGCGCGATTGCCGTTCCCTTGCTGAAGGCCTCAGACCTCAAGCCTGTGCCGAAATATGTCGCCTATTACTGCTGGCACATTGTCACGATCGTGCTGGGCATGATTGCGGTGATGTTCCTTTTCGCCGGGCTGCGACCATCCAGCCTCGATCTTGGCTGGGTGGCGACGGCCCTTGTTGCTTCCTTTTGTCTTCTGGGGCTTGTGGTGCCGCCGCTGAAGAAGCAGAAATACAGTCACATGCCCCAGGGATGGCTGTTTCTGCCGATCATGCTTCTGGGGCTCATTGGCGGAGTGGTGTGAGCTGAAAAAACGCTTTGGCAAAACGGACTGGCTGGACCTTGGATTGTCCCAGTTGGCCGGCGAGGGGCTAGCCGGCCTGACGGTGGAAGCCCTGTGCGTGCGCGCTGAGCGCACGCGGGGGTCGTTCTATCATCATTTCAAGGACCATGATGCCTTTGTCGCGGCGCTGATGCAGGCGTGGAAACAGCGGCATACGCTGGATGTCGCCGAGGCGACGATGGCCGAAGAGCCGGACGCAAGAACAGCAAAGCTTTCCAGCATGGCCAACCGTCTCGATCACGACCTGGAGCGGGCCGTGCGCCAGTTCGCGCAATCAAACAGGGTGGCGGCAGGTGTGGTGCGTGAGGTGGACGAGCTGCGCACCGGATTTGTCGCCGATCTTTATGAGGCGCGGGGACATGAGCCGGATCTGGCCCGGGACATCGCCCGGATCGAATATGCAGCCTATATCGGCAGCCAGATTGTCTGGCCGGAAATGACGGCGGAAGAGCGCATGGCACTGGATCGCCGGTTTGCCTCACTGGTGACACTGCTGGACTGAGCCGATTCCGCTCCGCATCTGGCACGGCTGGCGAGAGGCAGCCGGTTTAGATACGGATCGGGTGAAACACCCCGTTTTGCCCTAACCAAGTTTCAAGATGTTGTTGTTATCAAGCGGCCAGCTACCTTTGGTTTTTCTAGTGATTGAGTTTGCCATGGCCGTCCTTCGACAACCCATCACCGCCGTTGTCATTACCTTCTGGTTCTTCTTCTGGGTGCTGAACGCACTCGACAAGTTCTTTGCGCGCCAGGATCTCGGTGTTGTGCGCTGGTGGGGCAATCACCGCGTCGAAAAGTTCACGATGTATTTTGAAAAGCTGATGTGGAGCCCGGAGTATATCAAGGCGACGCTGATCTTTGCGGGTATCGTCGAATTTGCTGCCGCAGGCTTTTTCGTCGTGGCAGGTCTTCGTCTTGTCCAGGGCAAACCCGGTGTCGCCTACCGGACGGATCTGGCGATCACGGCTTCGATCGTCGTCTTTCTCGGCTTCATCATCTTCGACGTGATCGTTGGTGATCGGGCGGAGCTGCTGGAGCACTCCACCTATATCGGGGTGCTGCTGGTTTCCTTCCTGGCGGTGGCTGCCGAGAGCTTCTTCCAGCATCTCAGAGATCTCGACAGCACCAGTGGTCTCAAGAAGGGCCCGGCCGGGGAGCCTTAATATCCAGCGGTCAGTGCACCGGGCCGGCGCGGATCGGAGGCACCTGCCAACAGCCCGTCCACCTTCATGATGGATTGGGTCGAGCCCATGGCATTCTTGACCGCGATCTTGTGGCCGCGTTGCTCCAGCAGTCGGATCGTGTCCGGCGACAGGCCTTCCTCGATGCGGATTTCATCCGGCAGCCACTGATTGTGAATACGCGGTGCGGCCGTCGCCTCGGCAATATTCATGTCGTGGTCGATCACGTTCAGAATGATCTGCAAGGTGGTCGTGATGATACGGCTGCCGCCCGGCGAGCCGGTGGCGAGATAGAGATCGCCATCCTTGAAAACCAGCGTCGGGCTCATGGACGAGAGCGGCCGCTTGTTGCCTTCCACCGCGTTTGCCGTGCCGCCGACCAGGCCATAGGCATTCGGTACACCGGGCTTGGCGGAAAAGTCGTCGAGCTCGTTGTTGAGCAGAACCCCGGTACCGTCGGCGGTCAGTCCGACACCGTAGGAAAAGTTCAGCGTGTAGGTGTTGGAAACCGCATTGCCGTCCTTATCGACCACCGAAAAATGCGTCGTTTCATTGCTTTCATAAGGATATGGGTCGCCCGGTTTAACGTCGACGGACGGCGTGGCCGCATCCATGCGGATGGTCTTGACCAGTTCGGCAGCATAATCGCGCGCCGTCAGGCCCTTGACGGGGATCTCGACAAAATCCGGATCGCCCAGGAATTTCGACCGGTCCGCATAGGCGCGGCGCATGGCTTCCGCCATGACATGGATGCTGTCGGCGGAGTTGAGGCCATATTCTTCAAGGGGAAAGGTTTCCAGCATGTTCAGGATCTGGACAATGTGAACGCCACCCGAAGACGGCGGCGGCATCGAGGCAATGTCGTAACCCCGGTAGCTGCCGGCGACCGGCTCGCGCCAGACCGGTGCATAGCCGGCAAGATCCTCGACAGTCATGCCGCCGCCGGCGTCCTGGACCTTTTGAGCGATCTTGTCCGCCGTCTCGCCCTTGTAGAAGCCGTCGGCGCCCTTTTCGGCAATAAGCCGCAGCGTTACGGCCAGGTCTTTTTGGGCCAGGGTTTCTCCCGGAAGATATGGCAGGCCACCGGTCTTGTAGAAGGTTGCCCGGGATGCCGGGTCCTTCAAAAGACGTTTGGAGGCGGATGTCAGGGAGGCGGAGAGGTCAGGCGTTACCTGGATACCGTATTCGGCAAGCGCTATTGCAGGCGCTACAAGATCGGCCCAGCTCAGATTGCCGCTGCCATGTTTTTCAAAAGCCTCGGCGAAACCGGCAACAGTGCCGGGAACACCGACCGCCAGCCCGGAGAACCGGGACTTCTGATTGTCCGGCTCGCCATCGTCCCCCAGGAACATATCCTTGAACGCGGCCGCAGGAGCCTTTTCGCGGTAGTCGAGCGCCTTGGTCTCGCCGCTGTCGGCGAGGTGGATCATCATGAAACCGCCGCCGCCGAGATTGCCCGCGCGAGGCAAGGTGACGGCGAGCGCAAATCCGGTGGCAATGGCGGCATCAACGGCATTGCCGCCCTTTTTCAGGATGTCGACACCGACCCCGGTTGCCACGGCTTCCTGGCTGGCGACCATGCCGTGCCGGGCGGCCACCGGCTGGAACCGGTCCTTGAGGGAATAGATCGGTGCGTCCTGGGCCGAGGCTGGAAGCGCTGTCCCGATGGCCAATGCCGCGGCGAATGACACGGCGGCAAAGGCGGATCTCAGATGATGTTTCATTTTTCCCTCCGAAAGTGCAGCTGACAGGAATTTGTCAGTCCATGTCCTGAAGTTCAATAGGGTTGCAAAAATCGATTTCACTACCTGAGATCCGGGACTTGATTCAACGCAATGACGCTTCTTCGTCTTGATTGCAGGCTTCGTTCAAAGGAAGCTACTTGCCTTCCAAGGAAACTGCGGCGTCAAGGAGCACTCATGACCCATGCCGGAACAAACCTGAAAACCTGGTCGCGTCAGTCATCAACAGCCTTGATTGCCGGTACTGCTTTCCTCTCGGTGATCGCGTTGAGTGGTGCAACGACGGCGGAAGCCGCGGACCCTGCCACCGGCAAGGCGCTGGCCCTGCAATGGTGCTCGTCCTGCCACCTGGTTGCCGAAGACCAGTCGACCGCGTCCAGCGTCTCTCTTCCGAGTTTTTACGATATCGCGAAAGACCCGGACTGGTCACAGGAACAGCTGGCAACCTTTCTGGCCAATCCGCATCCCAAGATGCCGGACATGAATCTCGGCAACACCGAAATCGCCAACCTCTCCGCTTATATCAGCTCTCTTGCTGAGTAAGCCGCGTTCACATTTCACCTTATCCCGTGAACGCGCGTCAGCGCTGTCTCCCAGGACGGGCCCTGCGGCCCGCCACTTGGTCGAAAAATACTCTAGTCGTCAAACTCGGCCAGCATGGCCGCGTGATACGAGCCGGCGAAGTCCTCTCCCCTGTTGTCGAAGACCTCGTCCAGGAGGTCATAATTGAACACCTTCACATGGGTGGTCCGTCCGGCCATGGCAGGGCTGGCCAGAATGTGGTCGAGTGCCTGACCCTTGCCCCGGTGGATAACCGTCTTGCGCCTCTCCGGAGGCAGGGCGGCGTCGAGCTGGTAAAGGCGGCGCCTTTCGAGCTGCGGTGAACCGGTGTCGTCCGGGTCGGCGCGCAAAAGCCGGATGGTACCTGTTTCGCTGGTGGCGTTAAAATCACCGGCGAGCACGATCAGGGCACCTTCGTCCCTGTCGAAGATGTCTTCGACCGCAAGCCGCAGCTCGAGGGCCTGGGCGGTCTGCTTGAGAACGGAGAGGTGATACCCCTCAGCCCAGGCCGAGATGGATGTCCAGCTTCGATCCGGGTTCTTGCCCCCCCGGATCATGGCGGCAATCGGGGCCCGCAAATGCACGCCGAACAGATGCAGAGGCCGAGCACCGCCGATATCGATTTGCGTTTTCAGAACAGGCCTGTCGAAGGCAATTGTCTCGGGTGTCTCGTAGGGCGGGTTTGCCGATTTCGGTTGCCAGCGGGCGGGATGGGCATGAGCCTGATAAAGGCTTTCCGTTTGGGTGATCGGGTAGCGCGACAGGATCACGAGGTTGTGCCGGTCGCCCGGTCCCTTGCCGGACGGCCGATGGCTGGTGGCCCTGTGGAACGTTTCGTAAGGCGTGTCTTTCAGGAGCAGATCAAGTGCCTGGAACTGCCGCGCGGCAACACCCTTCAATTTCTGCGCATTGACCTCCTGCAGGCAAAGGATATCTGCCTCCAGCTCCAGGATCTTCGGCCGGAGCGCCTCGAGCCTGGGCTGCAACTCCTCCGGGTCATGCCGGTCGTTGCCGAAGGATTCCATGTTGAACGTGGCGATTTTCATGCCTGGAGGCCCGGATGCGGATGTGTCTGTCCGGACCATAGCGAGGCGCGGCATCAAGTGGTAGAGAGCAGCCTGATCTCGAGCGCTGCTCGTTCCTGTTGGATCATGTGTTGAGGAAAGACAATGGCCGGTGAAGCTTGTCCCTGTGGTGGCGGGGAATTCCTTCAGTGCTGCGAGCCCTATCTGTCAGGCCGGCTGGTGCCAGGGACGGCTGAAGCGCTCATGCGGTCACGCTATTCCGCCTATGTGCGGGAGGACATTGCCTATCTGAAGACGACGCTCTGGCCGAAGTACCAGCGGTCTTTCGACGGTCCCGCAACCGCGCGCTGGGCCGCGGACAGCCACTGGACCGGTCTGTCGGTGCTGGCCGTCAGCAAGGGCGGAGAGGCCGACCGCGAAGGCACGCTGCTGTTCGAGGCCAGATATCTTGCCGCCGGCAAACTGGTCACGCACCGGGAATTGAGCCTGTTTCGCAAGAAATCCGGCCGTTGGTATTACGTCGAAGCGGTGCCGGAGTAACCTGCTTCGAAGGGCGCTGAACCGTCCCGCAGACCAAGCGGGACGGCGGGCGGTTTGAGCCTTCAAGGTCAGTTCCGGCCGGCCATGACACCGCCATCGACATCCCAGATCGCACCGGTGACCCAATCGGCATTGTCCGACAGCAGGAAATCGATGGTAGCGGCCACGTCATCCGGCGTTCCGATGCGGCCGATCGGGTGGAATGCGTTGAAGCCTTCCTTCAATGTGGAGGCGATCTGGTCCTCCGGGATGAACGCGCCATAGATCGGCGTTTCGACCACGGCAGGCGCGACCGCATTGACGCGAATGCCCTTGTTGCCCAGTTCCATGGCGAGATGCTGGGTCAGGGCATGCAGGCCTGCCTTTGCCATGGAATAGGCTGACGAGGGTGTCGCCTTGACCGCTTGGTGCGCCCACATGGAGCCGAGGTTGACGATCGCGCCTGTGCCGGTTTTTTCCATGTTGCGCGCCACTGCCTGGGTAACAAGAAACGTGCCGCGATTATAGGCGTGATAGAGATCGAAGTCCTCGGCCGTGTGTTCCAGGAAGGCCTTCGGGCTGAAGGCGCCGGCCGCGTTGACCAGGTAGCAGATCTGTTGCTCCAGTCCGTCAATCTTTCGAACGAGGTCCGCGACCTGCTCCGGATCGGTGATGTCCGTTTGCCAGGTGTCGACGAAAACGCCATGGCGTTGCTCCAGATCGGCTTTCGCGTTCGCCAGCTTGGCTTCGCTGCGCCCGGTCAGGATCAGGGGAATGCCTCTGGCCGCGAGGCGATCGGCCGTTGCCAGGGCCATGCCCGAGGTTCCACCCAAAAGGAAGGCGGTCTTGTCTGTCATGCGTTTCACTCCAGTAGTTATCTATCAGTAGGTAGATTGCGATGGCTGACATATCGAGACATCGATTGATGAAGTCAAGAGCCATCTATCGATTGATAGATAAATTGATAAGATACCCTCTTCTCTCCGGCCGTCGCGCCGGGCCAGCTCAGTTGACGAGGCGGTCGGTCATCTGCCTGAGGGACCCAGGTGCAGGGACTGGGCCGACAAGAACCCTAAACAACGCTCAAGCGGATTTCTTCTTCATCCAGCGCAGCACGAGGCGGGCCCTGCCGGGAAGAGCCGAACAGACGGAATGTGATTGTGGCGGAGGGAAAGCCTGTTAGGGCATCTTCAAAAAAATGTCCGGTCCCTGCAAATGGCGGCGGGAGCAGGGACCGGACCAAACTGCGGACGGAAGGGGAGGCGACCCTCTTCATCCGCAAAAAAACGGCAACCGTTCAATCAGGTCAAAAAACTCAAAACATCATATGTTCTCTATTTGTTCTTATTTGTCCCAGATTCGCGGCTGGTGTCAAGGGCTGGTTGGTCAAGCAGACCAAAGCTGACTGTAAAGCCCTGTATGCCTGACGCGACTTCCTGGCGGGGCACCGACACATGCCCCATTCACACATCTGTGAAACAGAAGCTGGCGCGAGCCGTTGATTGCCATAGAATATTAAGTCCCTCATGTCACAAATACGGAATAAAGTTCACAAGGGACCCATCAGTGCGATTTTCCGGTAATTCCTGGACTAAGCGCTTGCAGGACGCCGCCTTGCCCTGGGGGCTCGGCAGAGGGGCGGCTCAAGTCACCGATTTCCTGCGTGGAAACGGTGGTGATGGCCAGGCGGCCGGGCGTATGGCCGTGTCGACTTTCACGGTCCGGGTCGCAGGCGCGGCGCTGGCCTATCTGTCGCAAATCGTGCTTGCCCGGCTCCTGGGGGCCCATGACTATGGCATCTATTCCGTTGCCTGGACCTTTGTCATCGTCCTGGGCGTGATGGCCTGTGGCGGCTTTTCCTCTTCGGCCAACCGGTTCATTCCGCAATATCGCCAGGCCGGTGACGAAGACGGTCTGCGCGGTTTCCTGCGCACCGGTGGACAGGTGGCGTTTTTCATCGGGGCGGCAGCCGCCGCGATCGGCATCGGTCTTGTCTATCTGCTGCGTGACGTGATTGATGCGTCCTATGTCCTGCCCTTGATGATCATCCTGCTGGCCTTGCCGTTTTTTGCCTTCGGTCTCGTTCAGGACGGGGTTGCGCGGAGCTATGACTGGACCTTCCTGGCCATGTTGCCGACCTATATCTGGCGACCGCTTGCGATCCTGTTCCTGCTTGTGGTTGCCGTTCTGTTGGCAGGGCTTCAGGCAGATGCGCTGACGGCTGCCATGGGTGCTGTTGCGGCGACTGTTCTGGTCGCTGGCTATCAGTACTTTCATCTGCGCAAGCGGCTTCTACCCAAACTGCCTTCGGGGCCTCGGCGCGTCGAACTGAAGACCTGGCTGATCATCTCCATGCCCATGCTGATGGTCGACGGGTTCCTGCAGCTGATCACGAGCGCCGACGTCATCATGGTCAGTTTTTTCCAGGACCCCGATGAAGTCGCGGTCTATTTCGCGGCGTCCCGCACGCTTGCCCTGGTGCACTTTGTCTATTTTGCCGTTCGGGCCGCATCGGCGCATCGTTTTTCAAGTTACACCCACAACCGGGATCAGGCCGGACTTGTGGCCTATGTCGCCCGGGCAACCCACTGGACCTTCTGGCCGTCACTGCTTGCCGGAGCCGGTCTGCTCCTGATTGCGCCCTTGCTGCTGCGGTTGTTCGGCAGCGGCTTCGAAGCAGGCTATCCGCTGATCGCCCTGTTGATGATCGGCGTCCTGGCACGTGCCTCCGTCGGGCCCGCCGACGCGCTCCTGACCATGACCGGCCATCAGAACAGCTGTGCCGGGATTTATGCCGGAACCTTTGTGCTCAATGTTGTTTTCAATCTGATCCTGATCCCGCCTTTTGGTCTGGCTGGGGCTGCGATCGGAACAAGCCTCGCCATTCTTTTTGAAGCGACCGCTCTTGCAACCGCGGCAAAACGCAAGCTCAATATCACAACCTTTGTTCTGCCCTTGTTATTCTCCGCCAGAAAGCAGCCTGTTGACCGCTGACCCCCGTATTTCCGAAACACATGAGATCGTCCGTTTCGATCCCTTGAACGCGGACATTCCGGAAAAGGAGTGGCGGAGGCTCGGCCGCAAGGCGCTCGATCCGAACCCTTTTTTTGGTCCGGACTTCCTGCGGCCGTTTCTGGAGCATATGGGGCAGAAGGGTGTCCGGCTGTTGGTGCTGCGCGACAGGAAGAGCGCGCATTGGCTGGTGGCTGCGCCAGTTGGCAGAAGGCGACAAGGTCTTGTGCTGCGCGCCAACACCACCTGGGCAACGGAATACTCGCCGCTTGGAACACCGCTTGTCCATCCGCAGGCCACCGACATTACCTTGCGCGGTTTTCTGGCGGCGGGCGCAGAGCCGGGCGGCCTGTTCGCGATACCCTATCTGCCGCTACAATCTGAAACCGCAGCTAAACTGAAAAGCGCTTCCTTCCGGAGTTCAGTCGTTTTTGCCCGCGCAGCACGTGCAGGTCACGGTGCCGGGGCGACAGGTGAGGCCCAGCTGGCAGCAGCCGACAGCGGAAAGCGCCGCAAGGAAATGCGGCGCCTTCTGCGGCGGCTTGGCGAGCATGGAGAAGTCCGGTTTGTCAGTCTGAACGGCCAGGAGGCACTCCAGGGTTTCGAAGCATTCCTTCATCTGGAGGCCGCCGGTTGGAAGGGGCGGGCAGGCACCGCCTTGCTCAGCCTTCCTGAAACGGCAGCCTTCGCTCGACTTGCGATCGAACAGAGAGCGGCGATTGATGGTGTCCGTATCGATCAACTCTGGGCGGGAGACAGATTGATTGCCGCGCTCGTTCTGTTCAGGGATGGCGGCAGCGTGTTTTCCTGGAAAATCGCCTTTGACGAGGATTTTGCACGCTATTCGCCCGGGGCTCAGATCGCGTTGCAGGCACTCAGGACCAACCTCGCGTCAGACAATTTCAACGGCGCCGATTCCTTGGCGATCCCCGGCCACGCGATGATCGAGCCGCTCTGGCGCGGGCGGCTGAACACAGGAACGCTGCTTCATGCCGAAGGCCTGCTGGGTGTCCTGAAGCGGCCGCTTTGCACGGCGGATGCAAAACTGGAACAAACCGTCCGGCGGGCGGCCCGCGCCCTCAAGCGGCGTCTTGCAAGCTAGGGCGTCAGGCCACCTCGCGTTCTCGAAGCTTGCGCCGGATGATCTTGCCTGTCGTGGTCATCGGCAGGCTGTCGACGAACTCGATCTCCCTCGGATATTCATGGGCCGACAGGCGCTCACGCACAAATGTCCTGATCGCGTTCTCAAGCTCCTCACCCGTCTGCTGGTCGGCTTTCAGGACGATGAAGGCCTTGACGATTTCGGTGCGCAGAGGATCCGGTTTGCCGATTACCGCAGCCAGGGAAACCGCTGGGTGTTTCAACAGGCAGTCCTCGATCTCGCCGGGTCCGATCCGGTAGCTGGCTGAGGTAATGATGTCATCGTCCCGGCCGATGAAATGAACATAACCGTCTTCGTCCATCAGGCCCTGATCACCGGTGACCATCCAGTCGCCGACGAACTTGTCCCGGGTCGCCTGGGGCTTGTTCCAGTATTCCAGGAACATCACCGGGTCGGGCCGGCGGATGGCAATCTGGCCGAGCGTTTCCGGTGGCAACGGATTGCCCGCATCATCGATGATCGCCACATCGTGGCCGGGGATTGCCTTGCCGATGGCGCCCGAGCGGGAGATGCCCAGATCTGCCGCCGAACCGAGCACGGCGTTGCATTCGGTCTGACCGTAGAACTCGTTGACTGCAAAACCGAATTCTTCGCGGAACCAGTCGTATGTTTCCTTGCCGAGGGCTTCACCGGCGGAGCCTACGCTGCGCCAGGAGAGATCGAAACGAGTGCCGGGTGCCTCGACCGAGCGCAGCATCTTCAGCGCGGTCGGAGGAATGAAAGCATTCCGGATGCCCTCTTTTTCAAGGAGGTGAAAGGCTGCTTCCGGATCGAATTTCCTGACGGCCTGGCTGATAACCGGCACCCCAAGCGCCAGGGCGGGAAAGAGGGCGTTCAACAACCCGCCGGCCCAGGCCCAGTCAGCAGGGGTCCAGAGAAGATCGCCCTCCTGCCCCAGGAAATTCTGCGACAGTTCGATCCCCGGCATATGGCCGAGCAGCACACGGTGGCCATGCAGCACACCCTTGGGCTGACCGGTCGTACCGGACGTGTAGATCATCAGGGCCGGATCGTCAGGCGTTGTCGCCAGGGTATCGAACCGGTCGGACGCCGCGGCAAGAAGCGCGTCGAAGGCAAGAACGTCGGTGTCCGGGCCGCTGACGGAGATCACCAGTTCAAGATCCGGCAGGCCATCGCGTATGTCAGCCAGCTTCGACAGGCCGTCCCTGTCCGTCACAAGAGCCCTGGCGCCTGAATCGCCAAGACGGTAATGCAGGGCGTCCAGCCCGAACAGAGCGGCAAGCGGCACGGCAATGGCGCCGATCTTGTAGGCTGCCAGATGCGCAATCGCGGTTTCCGGGGTCTGCGGCAGCAGCAACGCCACCCGGTCTCCCCGGTTCACGCCATGGGCCACAAGGGCATTGGCGAGACGGTTGGCGGCACGGTTCAGCTCGAGATGGGACCAGTCATGTCGGGTGCCGTCTTCGCGTACCTGTCGGATGGCCAGGCGGTCGGGATCCCGGATCGCCCAGAGATCGCTGACGGCGGCCGCCATATTGTAGGTTTCAGGCCTTGGCCAATGGAATTGGGAGGTCAGCGTGTCAAAGTTGCTGGCGCGTTGCAGCATGAAGAGGCGTCCGGTGCTGTAAAATTAGGCAGCGGAGTGTAGGTCGATGATTGCTGCAGTGCAATAGATCTTGAGAATTACTTGCGCGCCAGCGGATGAGCGCTCTCCACAAGTTCTCGCAAACGCTCGTCGAGCACGTGGGTGTAGATCTGTGTCGTGGAGATGTCCGCATGGCCCAACAGTTGCTGGACAACACGCAGATCCGCGCCGTTTTGCAGGAGATGAGAAGCAAAAGCGTGGCGCAGCACATGCGGGGAGACCTTGCCGGCATCCAGCCCTGCCGCGATGGCCAGGTCCTTCAGGTCACGGCCGAAATGCTGGCGGGTCAGGTGGCCGCTGCCGCCGTGCGAGGGAAACAGCCAGGGGCTGTTTTCATAGGCACCTTCCGCGCTGCGCAAGGCTACGAAATCCTTCATGGCCGCTTGCGCCGGTGGTGACAGCGGCACGAGCCGTTCCTTGCCACCTTTGCCACGGATCTCGATCAGGCGGGCGTCGCGCTGGGCCGCGGACACCGGCAACGCCACCAGTTCCGAAACGCGCAGGCCGGTCGCGTAGAGCACCTCGATCAGCGTGTACATTCGATGTGCGCGCAGGCGCGCAGCGGTGCTCTTGTGCGTTGTTGCGGTCGCGGCTCTTGCCGTTTCAATCAGCCGGTCGACGTCCTCGAGCGAAAGCACCTTGGGCAGGCCGGCACGTTTTTTGGGTGCGGACAGTGTCCGGGTCGGGTCATCCTCGCGGCTGCCTTCGGAATAGAGAAACTTGTAGAACTGTTTCAGCGCCGAAAGCCTGCGGGCCTGCGAGGTCTCGGCGAAGCCGCGCCGGTTCAGGTCACCGAGATAGGCGGAAAGATCATCGGTATGCGCATCGGCCAGTTTTTTCCGGCCCAGAAAATCCGAAAAGTCTTCCAGGTCACGACGATATCCGGCAAGTGTGTTTTCGGCCGCGCCGCGTTCAGCAGCGAGCATTTCCAGGAAGTTTTCCAGATCGAACCCGGTGGCCATGCCGTCGTGAATCCGGTCGGGTCTACCGGCCGAACCCTTCTTTTTTCACGCGTATTTCGATTTCCCGTTCCCGCGGGTCGACGAAGGTCGCCAGCGCATAGACCGCACCGTAACCGAGCGCGCCCAGCAGCAGGAGCACAAACAGCAGGCGGGTCAGGGTTGGCACGTGCGAACTCTCCAGGAGCGAATCGGATAGCGGATTGTTTCAACAGGGCCGGGCCGACGCAAGACCAGGGTCTTGGCTGAATTGGGTTTCGGTCCGGGCAGTTGTTGGGTCCGAGACTTCACCCGTGTCTTTTTTGCCGAATATGCTAAAACGCCGCCATGACAAAAAACGATAACTTGCGGAGCCCGGAGAAGGGCTCCGCCGGAAAAAACGCAAAATCCGTTGACCTTGCCGAACTGGTTCACGCGCTCGGCGGCCGGTCCATCGTTCTGGTCGGTATCATGGGCTGCGGAAAATCGACGGTGGGCAAGCGTCTGGCGCAGCGGCTGGGTCTTGATTTCGTCGACGCCGATACCGAAATCGAGCGCGCGGCCAACATGACGGTCGCCGAGATTTTCGCGGAACACGGCGAACCCTATTTTCGCAGCGGCGAGGAGCGGGTGATTGCCCGCCTGCTGCGCGAAGGGCCACAGGTCCTGGCGACGGGGGGCGGAGCTTTCATGAGCGAGGCAACCCGGTCGGAGATCGGGGCCCACGGTCTGTCGATCTGGCTCAAGGTCGATTTCGACACCGTGATGGCCCGGGTGCGCCGCCGCTCGACGCGGCCGCTGCTGCAGAACCCGGACCCGGAAGGCACCATGCGCAAGCTGATGGCCGACCGGGAGCCGGTCTATGGCAAGGCGGCGCTCACGGTGGTCTCGAAGGATGTGCCGCACGAGGCAGTGGTCGACCAGATCGTTGTCACCCTGGCGGACTATTTGTTTGACAGCGAGGATACGACAGCCTCGCAGACATCAGTCACTTGATTTGAATGGCTTGACGGTATGGCAGATACGGTAATGGCCCGCGCCCTGATGGGGCGGGATGACAATCGGGTCCGGGTGGACCTGGATACCCGCAGTTACGATATCCGCATCGGACGCGGAGTGATCGAGAGCGCCGGCGCGGAGATTGCAGCAGTCCTCCCAGGGGCTCGGCTTGCCGTGGTGGTCGACGAGACCGTTGCCGGTCTGCATCTAATCGCCTTTGCCGAGAGCCTCAAGGCGGCCGGCCTCGTTCACACAGTCATCACGGTGCCGGCTGGCGAGAGCACCAAATGTTTCAGCCAGTTCGAACGCCTGTGTGATGAAGTCCTGGCCGCGCGTCTTGAACGGGGCGACGCGGTCGTCGCTCTCGGTGGCGGTGTCGTCGGTGACCTGACCGGCTACGTGGCGGCTTCTGTTCGGCGCGGCATGGCCTTTGTCCAGGTGCCGACCAGCCTGCTGGCGCAGGTGGACAGTTCGGTCGGCGGCAAAACCGGGATCAATTCCCGGCACGGCAAGAACCTTATCGGAGCATTTCATCAGCCGGCGCTGGTGCTGGCCGATACGGCCGTGCTCGACACCCTGTCACCGCGCGAATTCCGGGCCGGGTATGCGGAAGTCGCCAAATACGGCCTGCTCGGTGACGCTGATTTCTTTGCCTGGCTTGAGGAAAACTGGCAGGCGGTCTTTGCCGGTGGTCCGGAGCGGGACGAAGCCGTGGCACGTTCGTGCCAGGCCAAGGCGGATGTGGTTGCTGCGGATGAACTGGAGAGCGGCCGCCGGGCGCTGCTTAATCTCGGCCATACTTTCGGTCATGCGCTTGAATCGGCCGTTTCCTATGAGACCGAACGGCTGGTTCACGGTGAGGGCGTTTCCATCGGCATGATGCTGGCGCACGAGTTTTCCGAGCGGCTCGGCCTGATCGATGCCGACACGGTGGCGCGTGTGCACAAGCACCTGACGGACGTTGGGCTGCCGGTGACGGTTCAGGCCATTCCGGGGCAGTTGCCGCCAGTGGATACCTTCATGGATATCATTGCGCAGGACAAGAAAGTCAGCCGCGGCGCCCTAACTTTCATTCTGACACGAGGTATCGGCGAGGCATTTGTCGAAAAAGGTGTCGATCCTGCAGTTGTCTCGGAGTTCCTGAAGGAGAAACTTGACGCATGACGGACACGGCTCTCTGGCTGGCGATTGCCGCCATCTTTGTGCTTCTGTTTCTGTCCGGCTTCTTTTCCGGGTCCGAAACCGCTCTGACCGCGGCATCGCGCGCGCGCATTCACCAGCTGGAGAAAACGGGTGATTGGCGCGCCCGGGTCGTAAGTGCGCTGATTGCCAACCGGGAACGCCTCATCGGGGCCCTGCTGCTTGGCAACAACCTGGTCAACATTCTGGCTTCAGCCCTTGCAACCACGGTGTTCCTGACGCTGTTCGGCGAGGCAGGTGTTGCGATCGCAACCCTTGTCATGACCGCGCTTGTTCTGGTCTTTGCCGAAGTGCTGCCGAAGACCTGGGCGATTTCCAATCCGGAGCGTTTCGCTGTCACCGTTTCGCCGATCGTACGTGTCGTCGTGGCCGTGTTCGGTCCGGTGGTTGTCGGTGTCGAATGGATCGTGCGCGCGATCCTAAAACTGGTCGGCGTCACTGTTGGAGACGATGCCTCGATCCTGTCCGCCCATGAAGAGTTGCGCGGCGCGGTTGACCTGCAGCACATCGAGGGCGGCCTGGAAAAGGGCGAACGCGACCGGCTGGGCGGTCTTCTGGATCTGGCGGAGCTGGAAGTTTCAGACGTCATGGTTCACCGGACCAACATGGTGGCCCTCAACGCGGATGACGATCCGGACAACCTGGTGAATGCCGCGCTTGCGTCTCCCTACACCCGTCTGCCGCTCTGGCGCGGCGAAAGCGACAATTTCATTGGCGTGCTGCATGCCAAGGACCTGTTGCGCGCTTTGAACGCAGCCCGTGGGGACGCGACCAAGATCAACGTCCTGGATATCGCCGCCCCGGCCTGGTTCGTTCCCGATACGACAAGCCTGCAGGACCAGCTCAATGCGTTCCTGCGTCACAAGTCCCACTTTGCCCTTGTTGTCGACGAATATGGTGAGGTGATGGGTCTGGTCACGCTGGAAGACATACTTGAGGAAATCGTCGGCGAGATTGCCGACGAGCATGATGTCGAGCTCGAAGGCCTCCGGCCGCAGGCGGATGGCTCCGTGATTGTCGATGGGTCCGTGCCGATCCGGGACCTCAATCGCGCAGCAGACTGGAGCCTGCCGGATGATGAGGCGACCACAATCGCCGGGCTTGTCATCCACGAAGCGCGCATGATTCCGGATGAACGCCAGATCTTCACCTTCCACGGCTTCCGCTTCACGGTGCTGCGGCGGGAAAAGAACCGGATCACAAGGCTCAGGATCATGCCGCTAGGAGCGGGCAAGGTGCCAGCGGCCCCGCAACCGACCATGACGGCGGTGTCCGGGGCGCAGGCAACCTGACCCGATCTCCCGGTCAGCGCGTGTATTTCTCGATGATGGACTGTATGTCTCCGCTGGCCTTTATTTCCTCCAGCTTTTGCGCGAAGGCGGCTGCCTGGTCGCTGCGGGCTTTTGGAAAGGCAATGTAGCGGGGCACCACGGCCAGTGGCGTGTCGGCGAATCTGAAACGGTCTGACAGGCCAAGCCGTTTGGCAAGGAAGGCGAGCGTGTCGCGGTCGCCGACAATCATGTGCAGGCGGCCGGCCGCCAGTTTGCGTACATTGGTCTCGTTGTCGGTGGCCTCCTCCTTCTTCAGGTAGTCGGCCCGGTCAAATTCCTCTTCGTAGGCATATCCGCGAACCGTGCCGATCAGATAGCCTTTGAGTTCCTTCAGGGACGAAAACTCGATCACACTGTCCCTGGGCAACATGAAAGTCGTGATGCCTTCCCGAAACGGGCCGACCATGTTGAACTTTTCGAACCGTTCTTTTGTACCAACGAACTGGAAACCGAGGTCGACTTCATTTTGTTCAACGCTTTGCACGACCCGTTTCCAGGGCAGTTGAACAAAAAGGACCTGTTCTCCCATGCCGTCGATGACCCGTTGAACGATCTCCGTGTCGATGCCGACATGTTTTCCGCCCGCCGGAAAATTGTAGGGCGGAAAGTCCGTTTCCGAGCTGGCAAGCCAGGTTTCACCCGACGCTGAAATCGGCGTTAGAAGGAGCGCCAACAACGCTGAAAGAAAAACTGGAAAAGACATCAGAGCTCTCCTTGCGTAAGCAAGGCTCTCTTATCTTTCTTCAGAAATCTTCAATGAATTTCAATTGCAGTTTTTCGACTTAATGAAGTGTTTAAGGTGATCCGATGACGGGCGCTCGGAACTGGTCGCCTAGCGTTTCACCTCGATGGCAAGTGCGTGCACGCTTGCCTTCAGTTCTTCGGTGAGAGTGTCATTGATGGCCCTGTGCTGTGCGACCCGGTTCATGCCTTCAAAGGCAGGCGCGGCGATCTGAACCCTGAAATGGGTCTCGCCGCCTTCGCGCCAGCCGCCGTGCCCGCGATGGTTCTCGGACTCGTCAATGACATTGAGAAAAGTGGGGTCGAAAGCCGCCGTGAGCTTGTCGGTGATGGTCTGTTTCATGCTCATGAATCTAACGTGTGGCCTTGCTTTTGAAAGTTCAAGTCTAGGCGCGGCTTGCGCTGGCTGGTAATGTCGCTGGCTGACCGTTTTCCGGGGCCGGAAGCTGGAAATTAGCTTTGGATACCCGGACATTGCAACCAAGCGCGGCTTGCCCGCGCCTCAAGGGACTTCGATAGTCTGCCGCATGAAACTGGATTCAAAAATTTTCGACGGTATCCGGGTCAAGCCGGACAAGGAACGCGCCGAAGAAGGACGGCATCCCGTCTGCGATCATCCGGGATGCAAACGGCCGGGCATGCACCGTGCACCGAAGGGGCGCGACCGGGAAGGCCAGTATTTCCATTTCTGTGTCGATCACGTTCGCGAATACAACAAGTCCTACAACTATTTCACCGGCATGGGCGACGATGACGTGCGTTCCTACCAGAAGGACAGCCTGACCGGCCACCGGCCGACCTGGAAGATGGGTGTCAACAAGCAGGCTGCCGACGGTCCGGACGGCTACGATCCGCGCTCGGGGATGCGTGCAAATGCGCAACGGCGCGCCGAACAGGCACGCCGGCCGCGGCAAAGAAAGCTACTAACGCTTGAAAAACGGTCCCTGGATGTGCTCAATCTGCCCTACACAGCCCGTGGCGCGGAAATCAAAGCGCGCTATAAGGAGCTGGTAAAGCTTAACCATCCGGATGCCAATGGCGGTGACAGGTCTTCCGAAGACCGCCTGCGGGAGATCATTCAGGCCTATAACGTCCTGAAAAAAGCCGGTTTCCTTTAAGCCTGCAGGTCTTGCCGGCTTTCCCCATTTGACCCTTCCCGTGTCACGGGACAGCGGAGGACTGATGACTGAGACGACGACTGCGGCCATGGCCATGCCGGATACTGAAGTTTCTGTAGAAGAGGTTTTCGGGTTCAAGTCCGACCTCAAGGTGCCGGCATTCTCCGCGCCGTCCGAGCATGTGCCCGAGCGTGATGAGGATTACCTGTTCGACCGGGCAACCACCCTGGCGATCCTGGCCGGCTTTGCCCACAACCGCCGGGTGATGGTCACCGGCTATCACGGCACGGGCAAATCGACGCATATCGAGCAGGTTGCCGCGCGTCTCAACTGGCCGTGTATCCGCGTCAACCTGGACAGTCACATCTCCCGCATCGACCTGGTCGGCAAGGACGCGATCGTGATCCGCGACGGCCAGCAGGTCACCGAGTTCAAGGACGGCATCCTGCCCTGGGCCTACCAGCACAATGTGGCGCTGGTGTTCGATGAATATGACGCCGGCCGCCCGGATGTGATGTTCGTGATCCAGCGGATCCTGGAATCCTCCGGCCGCCTGACCCTGCTGGACCAGAGCCGCGTCATTCGTCCGCACGCCGCCTTCCGTCTGTTTGCCACCGCCAACACGGTCGGCCTCGGCGACACATCCGGCCTTTATCACGGCACCCAGCAGATCAACCAGGCCCAGATGGACCGCTGGTCGATCGTGACGACGCTGAACTATCTGCCGCATGACAACGAGGTCGATATCGTGCTGTCGAAGGCCAAGCACTTCCAGACCGACGAAGGCCGCAACACCGTCTCCAAGATGGTGCGTCTTGCCGACATGACCCGGAACGCTTTCATCAATGGTGACCTGTCGACGGTGATGAGCCCGCGGACCGTGATCACCTGGGCTGAAAACGCGGACATCTTCGGAGATGTCGGCTTTGCCTTCCGTCTGACCTTCCTCAACAAGTGTGACGACATGGAACAGTCGCTTGTGGCCGAGTTCTATCAGCGCTGCTTCGGCGAAGATCTGCCGGAATCCTCCGTCAACGTTGTCATGAGCTGAGGTCAAGATGGCGCCGCGGCCAGGCAGCAATTCCCTTCCGGGCAACAAGCCCGCTCCAAGCACCGAGCCGTTCAAACAGTCGGTGAGCGGCACCATGCGGGCGATTTCCGGCGAGCCGGAACTGGAAGTCATCTTTTCCGGCGACCGGCCCGGCATTTCCGGGACCTCGGCCCGTTTGCCCGAGCCACCGCGCAAGGTAAGCGCGCGCGATATCGCGGTCACGCGCGGCATGTCCGACAGTATGGCGCTGCGCATTGCCTGCCACGACAAGGCCGTGCACGCGAAGAACCTGCCGCAGGGCGCGGAAGCCAGGGCGATCTTCGAGGCCGTGGAACAGGCGCGCTGTGAGGCTGTCGGGGCGCGGCGCATGCAGGGCGTTGCCGAAAACCTCTCCGTGATGCTTGACGACCGGTTCCGCAAGTCCGGTGCACCGGACATTTCCAGCCGGGAAGAGGCGCCGCTGCAGGACGCCCTGTCGCTGATGGTGCGTGAGCGCCTGACCGGCGCCCGTCCACCGGAAAGCGCGGAAAAGCTCGTCGACATGTGGCGCGGCTGGATCGAGGACAAGGCCGGTGCCGATCTCGATCGCCTGGAAGCGGAGGTCGAGGACCAGAACAGCTTTGCCTCGCGACTGCGCGACGTCCTGAAGTCGCTCGACATGGCCGATGAACTCGGTGATCACGATGAGGACATGGATCCGGACCAGAACGAGGACGACGGCAACAACGACGAAGCCGAAACCGGCGACGACAGCGAAGAGGACAGCGGCGAGCAGGAAGCTTCTCCGCAGGAAATGGAACTGTCTGGCGAGGAGCAGGACAGCGGCGATACGGAAGCCGCCGAAGCCGACATGGAAGACTTCGCCGAACAGGACATGGCGGAGGACACCGAAGAGCCCGGCGAGAGCGATCGTCCGGACAGTTCGCTGTCCAACCGGCCGGAATCCGACTACCGGATCTTCACCTATCAGTTCGACGAGACGGTCACCGCCGAAGAACTCTGCGACACGGCCGAACTGGACCGCCTGCGGGGCTTTCTGGACAAGCAGCTGACCCATCTTCAGGGCGCCGTCGCCCGTCTCGCCAACCGCCTGCAGAGAAAGCTGATGGCGCAGCAGAACCGCGCCTGGGATTTCGACCTGGAAGAAGGTCTGCTCGACACGGCGCGTCTCACCCGCGCAGTGACGGACCCGATGTCACCGCTGGCCTTCAAACAGGAGCGGGACACCAATTTCCGCGACACGGTCGTGACGCTGCTTCTGGACAATTCCGGCTCCATGCGTGGCCGGCCGATCACGGTTGCAGCCACCTGTGCCGACATCCTGGCGCGCACACTGGAGCGGTGCGGCGTCAAGGTCGAGATCCTCGGCTTCACCACCAAGGCCTGGAAGGGTGGTCAGTCGCGCGAGAGCTGGATCGGCGCCGGCAAGCCACCGACCCCGGGCCGCCTCAACGACCTGCGCCACATCATCTACAAGTCCGCCGATGCGCCCTGGCGGCGTGCGAGGCGCAATCTTGGCCTGATGATGCGCGAAGGTCTGCTCAAGGAAAACATCGACGGTGAAGCGCTGATCTGGGCGCATGAACGATTGCTGGCGCGCCCGGAACAGCGCCGGATCCTGATGATGATCTCCGATGGTGCGCCGGTCGACGACACGACGCTGTCAGTCAATCCGGGCAACTATCTGGAGCGTCACCTGCGCTACGTGATCGAGGACATCGAAACAAGGTCACCGGTGGAGCTGATTGCCATCGGCATAGGCCATGACGTGACCCGCTACTATCGGCGCGCGGTGACCATTGTCGATGCCGAAGAGCTCGCAGGGGCCATGACCGACCAGCTCGCCGATCTGTTTGACGACGAAGTCGTTGATCCGTTTGCCGGCCGCGGCGGGCGTCGCCGGGCCGGCCGGCGGTAGAAGCGGGAATGAGCATGGCAGAGGGGCGGCATCGGAGCGGTCTGGTCAGGCTTGCCGGATGTGTCATCGCTGCCGTGCTGTCCATGCCGCTGCCATCCGCCTTCGCGCAGGATCTTCTGTCAGAAGGCGAGCCGGTCAAGTCCCGTACAAAACCGATCGAAACGTTCCATATCGGGCGTGACGATACCCGTTTCGGCAAGCTGACTTTCCTGGGTGGCCTGGAGGTGCTGGCGTCTGATCGCAAGATCGGCGGTCTCTCCGGGCTGATCAGTCTGGACGGTGGCAACCGGTTTCTGGCGGTGACCGACAATGGTCACTGGGTGACCGGCAAGGTCGAGCAGGAAGCAGACGGTACACCGCTCGATCTGAAGGACATTCGCTTCGCCCCGTTGCTGGGCGCGGACGGCAAAACCCTGACGGCCCGCTGGGGACACGACACGGAGGCGCTGACCCTGGATGGGTCAGGCCTATATGTGACGGCGGAAACCCGCAATGCGGTCTATCACTATCCCTGGCCGCTTTCGACGGGGCGGGAAAAGATGATTGGCGAAGTGGCCCTGCCGGAGAGTGCCCGCAAGTTGCCGCGCAATGCGGGGCTTGAGTCCCTTGCCGCGGCGCCGGAAGGCAGCCCACATCACGGCAACCTGATCGCGATCGCCGAATCCGCGCAGAGCGGCCTGCATGACCTGACCGGCTATATCATCGGGCCGTCCGGTTCCAAGCGTTTCACCTTGCAGCGCCAGGACCGTTTCGACGCGACGGACGCCGCCTTCCTGCCCAATGGCGACCTGATTGTCATGGAGCGGCGCTTCAGCCTGCGGGACCTGATCGGGCTGCGCCTGCGCCGGATCGCGGCGGAAGACCTCAAGGCCGATGCGGTGATCGAGGGCGAGCTTTTGCTGGAAGCGGATTTCAATACCCAGATCGACAACATGGAAGCGCTTGCCATTCACCAGACGGAAGCTGGCGACACGATCCTGACGCTCGTTTCCGATGACAATCGCTCGATCCTGCAGCGGACGCTGTTCTTGCGGTTCCGGTTGGAGGAATGATCCTCGGGAAGCCTGCAAACAGCGGCCAAAAGACAAACGGGTAAAAGATGCTGCGCCAGCTTTGTCACTTTCGGGAATTGCCCTACGGCGTTTGCGGCAGTCTCCACGACGCAATGCAGGGCGAAGCCTATCCCGAAAGGGAAAAGGTGGTTTCCTATCTTGATGCAGGCGTGGATTGCGTCATGGCGCCCGGCCTCGTGTGCGATGTGATTTCGGGTGAAGTCATCGGGCCGCTTGCAATGAAGACAGACGGGGTCTGGATCTGGGGAAGTGACTTGAGCGTCTACGTTGCCAGGTACAATATCGCCCCGCCCACAGAATTTCTGGACCTTGTCAGGTCATGGAGCGGAGCGCCCTTTGACGTCAATCTTGACGCGATTTCTGTCTGACAACATCGCATAGCGCACGCTGAAGGGATGACGTGCAAGTTCTCAAGACCCCGGGATCAAAAGTCTGTTGCCTCACGCCGCCCGGCTGTCCGGGTTTGCCTGGAAAAGGCCGAGCACGATCCGGTAGGGCGCCAGCAGAGCTACCGCAACCAGCATCTTCACCAGGAAGTCGCCGACGGCGAGCGAGATCCACAGAAGCACCTGCGGGTCCTCGGCAATGCCGAGGAAGGGAACCGGGAAAGCGAGCGAGCCGTCTTCCATGCCGAACAGGCTGTCGATAAAGGCGAAGCTTGCGGAAAACGCGATGCCGAAGAACAGCAGCGTATCGATGACGGAGCCGATCAGCGACGACGTGATCGGGGCCTTCCACCAGGTCTGGCGGCGCAGACGGTCGAAAATGGTCACGTCGAGCAACTGGGCGACCAGAAAGGCCGTGCCGGAGGCGATCAGGATGCGCGGCGTCGTAAAGGCCTCGTTGAAGGTCCAGAAGATCATCGGCACGATGATCGCAATCACGAAACCGGTGATGACGACTTTGCGGGCGGCGCCTGCGCCGAAGCGGCGGTTGGTCAGGTCGGTCACCAGGAAGGCGATCGGATAGGTGAAGGCGCCCCAGGTCAGCGTGTCGGCGAGATTGACACCGCCGACGACGTGCTGGACCGGGAACTGGACCAGGAAATTGGAGGCCGCAACGACAATCGCCATCGCGAGGACCGCGATGGCGAAGCTGGCCACGGAGAAACTCCGGGTATCCGTCATGTCTTTACCCTTTGAGGGTTAAGCGGCAGCGGCTTCCGCCTGCTTGCGCTTGATGCTGACCTTGATCTTGCGGGCAGCGTCGGACAGCTGAGCGTCGCTGGCTTTCATCAGGTAGGCGTCCAGGCCACCGCGGTGCTCGACGGAGCGCAGCGCATGGGCGCTGACTTTCAGCTTGAAGGTTTCGCCCAGCGTGTCGCTGATCAGCGACACGTTGCACAGGTTCGGCAGGAACCGGCGGCGGGACTTGTTGTTAGCGTGAGAGACGTTGTTGCCCGTCATCACATCTTTGCCGGAGAGTTCGCAACGGCGTGCCATGATATCACCTTTTGTTTTCGTGGCTGGGCCGTTACATGGAACCCAGCAAGTCCAAACCGGAACCGGCGCGGACCTGAGGCCCGGCGACATCGTCTCCGGCATTTCTCGGAAAAAGTTGCCCCGCTATAATGGCAGCGCGCGCCAACGTCAAGACATCTCCGACGCTTTGGCGCGATTCTGTGTTTTAATTCGCAGAACTGACGATCGTTAACCAGTGGGTTACCATAATTTAGAATGATTGATGTCGTTCGGAGGCAGGGATTCATGATAAGGTTTGCGCCACGGACACTGTGAGCGCGGGGGCGCAATTCGCTGCCTTTTTGGCAGTCCGGAGGTTTTGAAGTGTTTGGTTTGACGTCTCTCGGGCGGCTGATCGCCCTGCCAATGCTTGCCGGGGCCATGCTGGTCACGCCAGCTGAAGCCAAGAAAAGCAGCGTCGGCGGCTTGTACAGTATTTCCATCGCCGGCTTCAAGGTCGGGCGGGGAACCCTGTCTCTGGTCATGCAGGGCAATGCCTATTCCGCCAAGGTCAGCCTTGAGCCTGCCGGGATCGGAACGCTGTTTTCAACCGGCAAGGGCGGCGCCGAGGCGTCTGGCTGGCTGGTCGGGTCGCGGGTCGTGCCGTCGAAATACCGGATGGCCTCGCATGCTGCCAATCTCGATTTCTACGTCAATCTGAACCAGGGCTCGGGCAATATCCGCTCCATGGAAGTGGCTCCGAAGTTCAAGCCCAACAAGGAACGCATCAAGGTCACCAATCGCCACCGGCGCAACGCGATCGATCCGCTCAGCGCGGCGCTGATGCCTGTAGGCCGGGCGAGAGACAGTCTCGGACCCAAGGCCTGTTCGCGCAAATTGCCCGTTTTCGATGGCTGGACGCGGTTTGACATCAAGTTGAGCTACCAGGGAACCAAGGAAGTTTCCGGGCACGGCTATGACGGTCCGGTTGTCGTCTGCAAGGCGCAGTGGGTTCCGGTCGCCGGTCACCGTCCTTCCAAGGAATCGGTCAAATACATGGCGCGGGCCAACATGGAAGTCTGGATCGCGCCGATGGGCCGGGACAATGTCCTGATCCCCTACCGGATCTCGATCGACACCAAGAATGGCCGGCTGGTGGTGGAGGCCTCCAAGCTGAACATCCGCGGAGCGGGAAGCGACAGGGCGTCGGCAGACTGACGTCCAGACCTCTCCAAAACGCCCTGCAATCCGAATTTCCGGCCGGTTCCGGCAGCCGAGGCGCACGCGAAGGCTTGCACCCCCTTGCGTCTCTTGTTACAGCCCTCCAAGTATGCATCCAGGCAAACTGATGCCTTCAGGATAGAATTCTCCGGATGACCGGCCCAGGCGGGCCGGATCCGGTTTGTTTCAGGTAAGCGAGTACATGCACAGCTATTTGGACTTCGAAAAGCCCGTCGCGGATATTGAAGGCAAGATCCAGGAACTGCGGGCACTGGCCGCGGAAGACGGAGAAGCCGTTAATGTGGACAGCGAAATCGACCGGCTGAAGGCAAAATCCTCGCAGACCCTGCAGGACCTCTATACCAAGCTGACGCCCTGGCAGAAGACCCTGGTGGCCCGCCATCCGGACCGTCCGCATGCCGTTGCCTATATTTCCGGTCTGATCGAGGATTTCACGCCGCTGGCCGGTGATCGCAAATTTGCCGAAGACCATGCCCTGATCGCAGGTATCGGCCGTTTCCGCGGTCAGTCGGTCGCCGTGCTTGCCCAGGAAAAGGGCCACGACACGGAAACCCGCCTGAAACACAATTTCGGCATGGTCCGGCCGGAAGGCTACCGCAAGGCGGTGCGGATCATGGAAATGGCGGAACGCTTCGGCCTGCCGCTGATCAGCTTTGTCGATACCTCGGGGGCCTATCCGGGCCGCGGTGCAGAAGAGCGCGGGCAGTCCGAGGCCATCGCCCGGTCAACCGATGCAGGTCTTGGCCTTGGGGTGCCCTCCGTTTCCGTCGTGATCGGCGAGGGCGGTTCCGGCGGTGCGATTGCCATCGCGACCGCCAACAAGGTTCTGATGATGGAGCATGCCATCTATTCCGTCATCTCGCCGGAAGGCGCCGCCTCGATCCTGTGGCGCGACAGCGCCAAGGCGCAGGATGCGGCGACCGCGCTGAAGATCACGGCCCAGGACCTGAAACAGCTTGGTGTGATCGACGGTATTGTTGATGAGCCGATCGGCGGTGCGCACCGGGCCCGCGAAATCGTGATCGACAATGCGGGCAAGGAAATCGAGAAGGCGCTGTCCGAGCTGTCGGGCCTGACGCCGGATGAAATCCGCAAGCAGCGCCGCGAGAAGTTCATCTCCATCGGCCGCACCCTGAGCTGATGCCAGGGAGCTGATATCCGAAAAAATCCCGATTTCGCCGGAAATTCGGTCGAAGGGCTGCCCGTATGGCGGCCCTTTTGCCATTGTGTGGCCAGATTTTGCCGTCATTCAGGCCAAGATGGGACGATCAGGCGGTCCGGGGCGGACTTTTTTGTTCTTATCACTGGATTGTGGGTCGCAGGAGCATTCCGGCTTCAGTAACTTATCGTCAACCATCCTTGCCTAGCCTTTGCGCGGGGGCGAAGACGCAGAAAACGGGATTTGGCTGTCCGGTTCGGTTCGGCAGCGCACCGGTTTTCGATCAGTTCGGGATAGTACAATGGTCTTTGGGCGCCTTTTGAATACGCCATCAGGTCTGAAAAAGGCTTTGCAGAGCCGGCGCGGACGCCATGTCGCCAAGCTGGGGGCCGCCATTATCATGGCCGGCGTGCTGGCAGGTTGCCAGGGTGACGAATTCGTCGCCGGACCGAACAAGGCCAAGCTTCCCGTGAGCGCTTCGCTCAAGCGCAAGATGTCCGACATGAACATGAGCGCGACATCGCCGATCATGATCCGGATCTTCAAGGAAGAATCGCAGCTGGAAGTCTGGAAGCAGGACCGGAGCGGCAAATTCAAACTGCTGGAAGATTTCGAGATCTGCAAATGGTCCGGCAAGCTGGGTCCGAAATTCAAGGAAGGCGACCGTCAGGCGCCGGAGGGATTCTACGAGATCACCCCTGCGCTGATGAACCCGAATTCCAGCTATCACCTGGCGTTCAACCTCGGCTATCCGAACAGGTATGACCGGTCGCATGGCCGCACCGGATCACATCTGATGGTCCATGGCGCGTGTTCCTCGCGTGGCTGTTATGCCATGACCGACGAGCAGGTTCAGGACATCTACGCGCTGGCACGCGACAGCTTCAAGGGCGGTCAACGCTCGTTCCAGGTCCAGGCCTTCCCGTTCAAGATGACGCCGGAGAACATGGCCCGTCACCGGGACAGCGAGCATTTGGACTTCTGGAAAATGCTGAAGACCGGCTATGACCATTTCGAGGTGGCCAAGGTGCCGCCGAAGATTGCCGTCTGCGAAAAGAAATATGTCTTCGATGCCACGACCCTGGTCGACGGCGTGCCGTTCCGGGCAAGTGCCAAGTGCCCGGACTACCAGGTAAGCCCGCGCATTGCATCTGCCGTCGCTTCGAAGCAGAAGAAAGACAACGCGAAATACCAGCAGCTGGCCGCGCGCTTCGACGCCCGCGAAGAACGACAGAAGCGCTGGGAAGAACGCTCCAACCGCCTTGCCGAAGCACTCGGTGGCGGCGAGGACGATACGGCTCCTGCCCCGGAAACCGCAACCGCTGCAGCGCCTGCGGATGTCCCGGCCACCCAGACGGCGACGGCCAGCGAGCCGCAGCGGCGCCCGGGTGCGGCCGTTGAAAGCGCATTTGTCGCGCCGGAACAGTCGCGCGGCGGCTCCGTCGGCGGGTTCTTCAAGCGCTGGGTGCCGTTCGGCCCGAAAACGTCGGATGAAGGTGCGGGCGTTGGCCCGATCGCCACCGAAGTGGTGCCGGCGGCAAAACCGAACTAGAGCACGTCCCGGTTAGATTGGCTCACTCTGTTTGAGGTCTGGCGAGACGATCTGCGCGGAGGGGCGTGAAGTCCATAGCGGGGCTATGGGCAAGCGTCTCGACAAAGCAGGTGTCCGCCAGACACAAACCCGGAGGGCCGGGCCGGTTTGGCCCAATGCCTGCGGAAATTGCCTCGACCGTGCGGCCAGCACGCTCTTCGTCAACGTCCTTGACCTTGAACCAAACCAGCCTCGGCAGAGTGTGCCAATCTAACCGGGACGTGCTCCAGGTCTGAATTCCGAAGGCTATCTCTTGGAGTGTCACCCCGGACAAGCGTAGCGCCGATCCGGGGGCTACTCGCAGGGCCGCTTGTCCAGGCCGCAGAGCTTTAACTGGCGGCTTGAGCGCGCTTTTTCCAAGTCTCTGCAAACGAGTGGGCCCCGGGTCTTGCTTCGCGCGCCCGGGGTGCCACCAGTTCCTGCAGTGAGGTCGGTGCTCCTGCCGAGTGGCGTGTCTTGCAGCAGATCGGTCAAGGACATGCCAGGGCCACTGGCCCGGCATCCCTTATTTCGGCATCAAGGCCCAATAGTCGAAGTCGAGCAGGACTTCCGGCAGGTAGTTGCCTTCGTGGTCGATGCCTGGGAAATCGTCGCAGGGCCGGTCTTTTGTCGCGACCAGGCGCAGGCGCAGGGCGCCGACATCCGACCGGCCTTCGATGTCGGACTTGTCCAGCACTTCCGACCAGGCATAGACCGTATCGCCCGCGGCGAGCGGGGCGACATGGCGGCCGGCATTGATGCCGGCAATGTGGAAGGCATTGCCCAGCCCGTTGAAGGACAGGGCCCGGGCGATGGAAATGACATGTCCGCCATAGACCAGCCGGTGGCCGAAGCGGTTATGGGCTTCCGTGTGATGATTGAAATGGACCTTGGCCGTGTTCTGGTAGAGCCGGGTCGCCATCTGGTGTTCGGCTTCCTCCACGGTCATGCCGTCGACATGGTCGATTTTCTCGCCGATCTCGTAATCGTCGAACCGGTAGTCGGACCCGGCGAGGTCATTGTCCCAGTTGGCAGCGTCGAGCAGCGGCACGGCGGTGCCGAGAGACTGCGGGTCGAGCGCTGCCGGCAGTTCGGGCACCACCGGTTCAGGTGGTGCATTGGCAATCACCCGCTTGTTGATCATCACCCAGCGCACATAATCAAGCACTTCCGTGCCGTTTTGCGTGTAGCCGGTGGAGCGTACATAAACGACACCGGTGCGGCCGTTGGAGTTTTCCTTCTTGCCGATGACTTCCGACACCGTGGAGATCGTGTCACCCGGGTAGACCGGCGCCAGGAACCGGCCACCGGCATAGCCCAGATTGGCGACGGCATTCAGCGAGATGTCCGGCACGGTCTTGCCGAAGACGATGTGGAACGTCAGCAGATCGTCGACCGGAGCATGGGCATATCCCAGGGACCGGGCGAAGGCATCTGAGGACTGGACCGCGAAGCGGGAACCGTAAAGCGCGGTATAGAGCGCCTGGTCGCCGCTGGTAACCGTGCGCGGAGTGGCATGCCGGATCACCTGGCCGACTTCAAAGTCCTCGAAAAAATTGCCGCGATTGGTCTTGCTCACCGATGCCTCCCAAGTCTGGTTTTTCCGAATTAAGCCTATCGCAGTGCACACAGGCAAGTCAGACGTTTAGCCGATGGGCCATGCGCCGACCTGGATGCTCCGAGGATTGCATAAAAACTGCTTGCAGGGTGCTCAATATCTGCCGTCTCCCGACTGACAGTTCCAACATCAGTTCAGTCGGCGCGGCGCAGTTCATGGTGAGCGGTTCATGAGAAACTTGAGACGATTTTACAGGTCCGTAAGACGGTTCCTTGGTCCGATGTATATGGGGCTGCTGTTTGGCAGCTGTGTCGGCCTGATCGCATCCGTTTCAATTCTGACGCGATGCAATGACGATATTGGAACCGGCCGAAGCCAGGTTTCGGTGGATGATCCGGCGCCATTTTGTGCGGGGAGGCGCACTGATGCCGGGCAGAAGGCGCAGTCTCGCCCCTGATGGTGTTTCGAACGAACTTTCGCAGCTTGATGGGGTTCGGTGTCTGACGGTCAAACGGAAAAAGCCCGGGACGATGCCCGGGCTTCTTTTCGATTTCCGCTCAGATCAGGATCAATTCACCGCCGGCGTGTTGGCCATTTCGTTGCCGGACTGGGAGTATTCGACCATTGATCCGGCATAAAGCTTGGCGTCAGGAACACCGGCGAGCTCGGAGACCGCAAACCAGTGGCTGGCGGCCCAGTGGCCGGTGTTGCAGAAGGAAACGGTCGGTTTGCCCGCGTCAAGCTTCAGCGACGCCTTGAGTGCCGCAGTATCGATGTTGGTCGAGATCTTCGGGGACTTCTCCGCGAAGAAAGCGGTATAGGCATAGTTGATCGCGCCCGGCAGCGTGCCCGGACGGGCGGCGGCTTCATGCGCTTCCTTGCCGCTGAAGAATTCCGAAGGACGGGCGTCCACAAGCAGGGCTTCTGCCTCGCCTGCAACCACGGCCGCCACATCGGCGGTCGTTGCCAGCCAGGTCGTGTCCAGGGTCAGGTCGAGCTCGCTCGGAAAGGCGGATTCCGTGGCGGTGCTGATCGGCAGGCCCGCGGCCTTCCAGGCGGTCAGGCCGCCATTCAGGATCGACAGATCTTCAAAGCCGGTGGACTTCAATGTCCAGTAAACCCGGGCCGCGGAACCGAAATCGGTGTCGGTCTTGCCTTCCGACAGGATGACGATCGGGAGATCCTGTTCAAGGCCGAGCTCTTCCAGCTCGGCTTCCAGTTTCTCGATGTCGAAGAGCGCGCCGGGATTGCTGTCCGGGCCGCGGAACATGCGATAGGGGGCGTAGAGCGCGCCTTCCGCGTGGCCATCGTCATACCCGGCGTTGCGGATATCGAGCAGGATCGGCATCTCGCTGTCGAGTGCGGCAGAAAGAGTGTCTGCATCCACCAGCGGGCCGAACGTATCGGCGGCAGCGGTGGTGGCAAGGCCGGTGGCCATGGCGATGGCGAGAGCGAAGCGTTTCATCGTGTCAGCTTTCCTGCTTGGGCGATTGCAAAAGAACGCAATTCGCCCGTCACGGTCTTGAGCTGAATTTTAGTTTGTTTACGCGGCGACAACAGGGATGGGGTTTCAAAGATGGCGGGTGGTTTGACAAATTGATCCAAGCAACGGGCGGTTCTTGGCAGGAGATTGCTATGGGTTGGGAAAGAAAGTCCCGGCTTCGGGCAAAAAGACGTGACCTGTGTCCGTCATTCCGGACAAGTGCAGCGAAGCTGTACGCTGATCCGGAATCCAGCGTGTCAGTGCGAGCGAACGCGAGCACAAACCTTCATGTTTCTGTAGTTTTAAAGAAGGCGCGCTTGTAGCGCGAAGTATACGCTGGGTTCCGGATCTGGCCACGCAGCTTCGCTGCAGACCGTCCGGAATGACGGCCAAGTCCTACAGCAAACAAAAAGCCCGGGGCGAGCCCGGGCTTCTGGTTCTTGCAGATAAGCCTTGAGGCTTATGCAGATTCCTTGTTGGCCGCGCGTTCGGCGCGCTTGCGGGCATGCGGGTCCAGTTCCGCCTTGCGCAGGCGGATGGAGCTTGGGGTCACTTCCACCAATTCGTCATCGGCGATGTAGGACAGGGCTGCTTCCAGCGTCAGCTTCTTCGGCGTGGTCAGCTTGACCGCATCGTCCTTGCCGGCGGAGCGGATGTTGGTCAGCTGCTTGCCTTTCAGAACGTTGACTTCCAGGTCGTTGCCGCGCGTGTGCTCACCCACGATCATGCCCGGATAGACCTTGGTGCCCGGCTCGATCATCATCGGGCCACGGTCTTCCAGGTTGAAGAGGGCATAGGCAACCGCTTCGCCGGTGCCGTTGGACAGGAGCACGCCGGTGTGACGGCCCTGGATCGGGCCCTTGTAGGGCTCGTAGCCGTGGAACAGACGGTTGAAGATCGCCGTGCCGCGTGTGTCGGACATCAGTTCGGCCTGGTAGCCGATCAGGCCGCGGGTCGGGGCATGGAACACCAGCCGGGTGCGGTCGCCGCCGGACGGTTTCATCTCCAGGAGATCGGCCTTGCGCTCCTGCAGCTTCTGCACGACCACGCCGGAATGTTCCTCGTCGACGTCGATGATGACTTCCTCGACCGGCTCCAGGCGGTTGCCGGCCTCGTCATACTGGTAGACGACGCGCGGACGGCCGACGCCAAGTTCAAAACCTTCGCGGCGCATGTTTTCGATCAGGATCGCCAGCAGCAATTCGCCGCGGCCGGCGACGACAAAGGCGTCCGGCTCGTCGGTTTCTTCCACCTTCAGGGCAACGTTGCCCTCGGCTTCCTTCATCAGGCGCTCGCGGATGACGCGGGACTGGACCTTGGAGCCCTCGGTGCCGGCCAGCGGGCTGTCATTGACGCGGAAGGTCATGGACAGGGTCGGCGGATCGATCGGCTGGGCCTGAAGCGGCTCGTTGACGGCCGGCGAACAGAGCGTGTCGGCGACAGTTGCCTTGGTCAGGCCGGCAATCGCAACGATGTCACCGGATTCGCCGGATTCGATCGGCTGGCGCTCCAGGCCGCGGAAGGCGAGGATCTTGGACACACGGCCGTTTTCAACCACATCGCCATTCCGGTTCAGAGCCTTCAGCGGCATGTTGGGCAGGGCGGTGCCGGAGACAACGCGGCCGGTCAGGATGCGGCCCAGGAAGGGGTCGGATTCGATGGTGGTGGCCAGCATCTTGAATTCGCCCGGCTCGGCCTCCGGCGCGGCAACCTTGTCGAGCACCATGTCGAACAGCGGGTCCATGTTGTCCTGCGGTCCGTCCGGCTCCTGCGCCATCCATTCCTGCTTGGCGGAGCCATAAAGCACCGGGAAGTCCAGCTGATCTTCATTGGCATCGAGCGCGGCGAAGAGGTCGAAGACTTCGTCGAGCACTTCGTCGGCGCGTTGCTCCGGCTTGTCGATCTTGTTGATGGCCACGATCGGCTTCAGGCCGAGTTTCAGCGCCTTGCCGAGCACGAATTTGGTCTGCGGCATCGGGCCTTCGGCAGCGTCGACAAGCAGGATCACGCCGTCGACCATGTGCAGGATGCGTTCGACCTCGCCGCCGAAATCGGCGTGACCCGGGGTGTCGACGATGTTGATGCGGGTGTCTTTCCAGACCAGGCTCGTGACTTTTGCCAGGATGGTAATGCCGCGCTCACGCTCAATGTCGTTGGAGTCCATCATGCGCTCTTCGGTGCGCTGATTGTCCCGGAAGGCGCCGGACTGTTTCAAAAGAACGTCAATGAGGGTGGTTTTGCCATGGTCAACGTGCGCGATAATGGCAATATTACGAAGGTTCATGAGTGGCTCCAAAAGACAGAACGGGCCCTTTTGGACCCGGACATGTCTGGATGTTGATTGGCTCAGGATCGGCAAACCAGCCGATTTTGGCGCCTTTATACGTGGCGCGGGGGAATTGTGCAATGCAGTGTCATTTCGGCGGATTGACAGTACCGCCCCGCTTCACTATTTCGTAAGGTAACCTTACTAAAAAGGGGCGGTGATGGGCTTACCTTCTCCGAATGTCGGTGTCACCATGCTGGTCGTGGATCTGGCGCGGTTGCTCCGGCGGCGTTTGGACGCGGAACTGACACGGGTCGATACCGGTCTGACCGCTGGCGAAGCGCGTACGTTGTTTTATGTCTGGCGCAATCCGGGGGAACGGCAGGCCATGCTGGCCGACCGGATGTATGTCGAGCCGATGACCCTGGTAGGTTATCTGGACACCCTGGAAAAGGCCGGCCTGATCCGGCGTTGTCCGGATCCCAAAGACAAGCGCGCCAAGCTGATCGAATTGTTACCCAAGGCCGATCCGTTGCTGGAACGGATCAATGCAGCGCTGCAGTCGGTGCGTGCCAAGGCCCTTGAGGATGTTGCGCCGAAAGACCGGAAAACACTGGAAGCGCTCCTGCAGACCATGAAGGACAGCCTGCTGCAGGAGGATTCCAAAGGGAACCATAAATGACAGCCACCAGCTCGACCATGAGCGCCAGACGTACATCTCTGCTTGGGGCCGGGCTTGTTGCCATCGGCCCCATTTCGATGGCGCTCTACACACCGGCCATGCCGGCACTGGTCGAGGCATTCGGCACCAGCGACAGCGCGGTCAAACTGACCCTGACAGCCTATTTCGTAGGCTTTGCCCTCACGCAGCTTGTGTGTGGGCCACTGACAGATGCGTTTGGCCGCAAACCTGTGACACTGGGATTTCTGGCGCTCTATCTCGTCTCGAGCGTCCTGGCGACATTTGCGCCGACAGTGGAATTCATGGTGTTTTCCCGGGCGCTTCAGGGTGTCGGGGCCGCCGTCGGTATTGCCGTTGCCCGGGCCATCGTGCGCGACCAGTTTACCGGTCAGGAGTCCGCTCGCATCATGAACACCGTTGCCATGATGCTGGCGTTGGGGCCTGCTGTCTCGCCGACCATCGGCGGGTTCGTGCTGGAATTGTTCGGCTGGCAGGAAGTGTTTTGGTGCATGGTCCTCTATGGCGCGCTCCTGATGGCCGCGGTCGGTTTTTTCCAGGTGGAAACCAACCCGAATCCGGGTACCCATCACCTGCAGCCGAAGCAGCTTGCGGTGAACTATCTGACGTTGCTCAAGGACCCTCGGTTTCTGGCACCCAGCCTGCTGATCGGCTTCGGTCTCGGCAATCTCTATGCACTGGCCACCGTACTGCCCTTCGTATTGATCTATGAGGTCGGATTGTCGCCGTCCGAATTCGGGCTGACCATGATCATCCAGTCCGGGTCCTTCATTGCCGGCACGGTTCTGACTGGACGGCTTTTGCGGGTGGTGGAGGCACGTCGGCTTGTGCCTTACGGCATGGCGCTCTGGGTGGTGGCTTCGGCACTGATGTGCGGGCTGACACTGACCCTGCAACCGACCATCGTGACGGTTATGGGGCCCGTCGCGCTGTTCGTGTTCGGACTTGCACTGGTCCTGCCCGCCAGTTTCACCGAGTCCATGGCACCGTTTCCGCATATTGCCGGTGCTGCTTCGTCGCTGGTCGGGTTCCTGCAGTTCGGTGGCGGCATTGTCGCAAGCCTGATCGTCGCGGCCCTACACGACCCGGTCCTTGGCCTTGCGGTCGTTCTGCCGGCAATGCCGATCGCCGGGATCTTCCTCAATCAGTTTTTCAAGGGCCAGGCTGTTCAGACCGCAGCTGCGGAGTAGCCGCAACGCCACCCCTCTCCAACGTCATCCCGGCCAAGCGCAGCGCGAGCCGGGACCGGGGAGGCACTGCGCAAGGCTCGTCGGACCCGGCGAAGCCCTGAGCTCCCCGATCCCGGATCTCCGCTTTGCTGCGTCCAGGATGACGATGGAGAGGATTTGGGCAGGAGATATCAAACGGGCCGGCTTCCCGGCCCGCCATTGCATTTTCTGTGATCAGCCCCGGCGCACCGGATCAAGTGTCACCTTGTGCAGTTCCTGGTCGTCCCGATCCATCAGGCGAACTGTCAGCTGTTCGCTGGTGCCGTCAATGTCGACAAGGCCGAAGAACTGCAATCCCATGGAGGGCGGCAGGTTCACACCCTGGCCCTCGGCCGGTGCCTTCACGTATCTGACTTCCGGGCCGAAGGTCATGTCCAGATCGTTCGGACCGAAGGTGCCGGCATGAATCGGGCCTGAGACGAATTCCCAGAACGGCTTGAAGTCCTGGAACTGGGCCTTGTCCGGATTGTAGTAATGGGCGGCGGTGTAATGCACATCCGCGGTCAGCCAGACGATGTTGTCGATGTCGGCCGTCTTGATGAAACGCAGAAGGTCGGCGAATTCCAGTTCGCGGCCCTTCGGCGCGCCATGGTCGCCATTGGCAACCGCTTCAGCGCCAGCCTGTTCCTTCCAGTTGTCCCAGACAATCAGGCCGAGCGGCATGTCGCTGGCGATGACTTTCCAGGTTGCCCGGGACGCCACGAGTTCGCGCTTCAGCCAGGCAAGCTGTTCTGCGCCCAGAATGCGGGAGCCTGGTGTCATCTCATCTTCCATCGACGCCCCGTTCGGGCCGCGATAGGAGCGCAGATCCAGAAAGAACACGTCCAGCAGCGGACCATAGGCGATCTTGCGGTAAACGCGGCCGGGTTCCGCCGGCGTATAGCGGATCGGCGTCAATTCATGGAACGCACGGCCGGCGCGGGCGGCCAGGAGATGCACGTTCTTTTCCGTGTAACGGTCGTCGGAGACGAGGTCCTTGGCGTCCGACCAGTTGTTGACGACTTCATGGTCGTCCCACTGGAAGAAAGTCGGCACTTCGGCGTTGAAGGCGCGCAGATTGTCGTCGAGCAGATTGTATTTCCACTGACCGCGGAATTCGTTCAGCGTTTCGGCGACCTTGGTCTTTTCCTCGATCAGGACGTTCTTCCAGACGCTGCCGTCCATCAGGTCGACGGTCTCCTTCATCGGGCCATCGGCATAGACGGTGTCGCCGGAATGGATGAAGAAGTCCGGCTGGTGTTTGGCCATCGTGGCGTAGGTTTTCATGCCGCCCCGGTCGCTGTCGATGCCCCAGCCCTGCCCGGCGGTGTCGCCGGACCAGGCGAAGCGGACATTGCGGCGGGACGCCGGGGCGGTGCGGAAGCGGCCGGTCATCGGCTCGGAAACCGCGTTGACGTCGTTGAGATCGGCGAAGGCGACACGGTAGAAGATGTCCTGGTCGGACGGCAGGTCTTCCAGCAGGCGCTTGGCGGTGAAATCGCTGTCCGGGAGCGCATTGATGGGCGCGAGGCGGCGCGGGGTCTCGAAAGACCCGGTCGTGTCGACTTCAACCAGCATCCTGGCCGGGCGATCCGTGCGGGCCCAGATCACGCCGGAATTGGCATCAACGTCACCCGACTGCAGGCCATGGGTGATTTCGGGCCGCGTTGCGGCACGCGACAGGCTCGGCATAGCGAGCGGGGAAGCAAGAGCAACGCCGGTTGCCACCGACGACTTCAAAAAACTGCGGCGAGAAAAACGGGAAGACATGCTGAAATACTCCTGGCTGGGGCCTTCAGGCGCAAGACCTTGGCAGCTGCAACAGGTGCTGCTGCGCCATGACAAGGGCATGTCCGTTCCAAGACCGTTGTCCGAAATTTTCATGACGGTGCCGCTTCCGCGCCTTGACCCGCCGTGTTCGACGCGCCAAACCGGGGATCTGTTGACAGAAGGACACCTTGATGCCGACCCGCACATCCTATGCCCTGCCGCATATCGACGGCACCGGTGAGCGCCCGCATGTGATGGGTGTCCTCAACGTGACGCCGGATTCCTTTTCCGACGGCGGCAGGAACGTTGTTGTTGAAACAGCGCTCGCCCATGCGCGGCAGATGATCGCCGAGGGAGCCGATATTCTGGATGTCGGCGGCGAAAGTACGCGGCCCGGTTCTGACCCGGTTCCGTTGGACGTGGAGTGGGCGCGGCTGGAACCGGTCCTGGACGAGGTCATCGCCATGGGAACGCCCGTGTCCATCGACACATACAAGGCCGAAATCGCGCGCCGGGCCTGCGCCGCCGGTGCCGTGATCGTCAACGACGTCTGGGGTCTGCAGAAAGATCCGGCCATGGCCGAGACGGTGGCCGAGGCCGGCGTTCACGTCGTGATGATGCACAACCGCGAAGCGGCGGATTCGGCCATCGATATCTTGGCCGACATCGACCGGTTCTTCGAAGTGTCAATGCAGCTGGCTGACCGGGCGGGCATTTCGAAAGACAAACAGATCCTCGATCCGGGTTTTGGCTTCGGCAAGACCATCGATCAGAATTTTGTCATTCTGAACCGCCTCGAGGACCTGAAGAAACACGGTCTACCGCTGCTCGCCGGAGCCTCACGCAAACGCATGATCGGAGCTGTTCTCGATGTTGAGGTGGAAGACCGCCTTTTCGGCTCCGTGGCCGTGCATCTGACAGCGATGATGAAAGGGGCGGCCATCGTCCGGGCTCACGACGTGCGTCCGCATGTCGACTGCGCGCGTATGCTGGAGGCGACACGCCTGGAACGGAACCCGATCTGAATGACCATCGAAAACCACATGTCCGCAGCGCCGACCCGTTGTGCCCTCGGGCTGGGCTCGAATTTGGGCGATCCAACCGCCAATCTTGACGACGCTGTGCGCCGCCTGGAAGCTACGTCCGGCATTACCCTCGTTGCCCGTTCTTCCAACTACCGGACGCCTCCATGGGGGCCGGTGCCGCAGGACGATTTTGTCAATATTTGCGTGGTGATCGATACGACCTTGAGCCCGCAGGATCTTCTGAAGCGCTGCCTTGAGATCGAAAACAAGCTTGGCAGGGTGCGTGACGTTCGCTGGGGCCCGAGGGTGATTGACGTCGACGTGTTGATCTATGGCATGGAGACCGTTGCGGAACCCGATCTTGAAGTGCCGCATCCGCGCATGGGCGAGCGCGCCTTTGTGCTGATCCCGCTGGCTGAAATCTGGCCGGACGCGCCTCTGGCGGACGGTCGAACGGCAGCAGCGGCACTGGCCACCTGCCCGGACCAGGACGGGGTCGTGAAACTGCCTGAGAGCTGAAGCCGCCCCGGCCGCTGCAACGGCCTTCGAACGGTAATTTAAGACTTTTCACCGAAGATCCCGACGGTTCTGAGCCGGGTTCTTGGTATGTCGTTTCTGGAAAAGCTCTACAGCGGTTTGAAAAACAGACGGTTCTTTACCAGGGACACGCTGATGTTCGCGTTTCTGGCGGTGCTGGTGCCGAATGCGATCTATATTTTCCTGAGCCTGTTTTATTGTCCGTTTCGCACCCTCTTTGTGCTGTTGCTGTCCTTTGTGTGCCTGATCGGCCTTTATGTGCATCGCGCGTTGTTTTTTGTATTGCTCCTGGCCGTGATGACAGTGGATGCGTTGGTGCTGATCTCGAATTTCTTCCAGATGCCATTGCCGATGCTGTTCGATTCCCTTCGCTATGCGGGCAACCTGAGCATCCAGAATTCAACGATCTACCTGGCCGCCATCGGTATCCTGCTTGTGTCTTTTGCGCTGACTTACTGGGTCGTGAGCAACGCCAAGCGGAACAAGGCGGCGGTCAATATCCTGCCGTTTTTTGTGGTTCTCGCCGTCTATGCCGGCGTCGACTATTGGGCAAATGCCGAGCCCCAGGAAGCTGCTCTGGCCAAAAGCCGGATGTCGGAAACCTATGTTCCGATCGACGATGCCGCCAGCCTGCACAGCGATGTCGATTCTTTCCTGAGCCGGAGCGGTGCGCGCAATGTGCTGATCGTCATGGTCGAGGGCCTCGGCGCATTCGCCGACCCGGCCTTGCGCGACACTGTCTGGGGCCCCCTGCTGGGAGCGGACGTCGCTGCAAGTTACGATGTCGAAGGCGGCAGCACGATCTACTTTGGCTCCACGACTTCAGGCGAGGTCCGGGAGCTGTGTCATCTGAAGGCCGACTATCGCGATTTTCGGGACAGGGTCAGCAGCGACTGCCTGCCGGCCCGCGCGCTGAAGGCAGGCTACAGAACGGCCGCGTTTCATGCCTTCACCGGAACGTTTTTCGAACGTTTCGACTGGTATCCCAAGATCGGATTTCAGGACCTCAATTTCCTGGAAAACAAGGTTGGTCTTGCCGAAGACCGTAGCTGGCCGCATTGCGGCGTCGCCTTCCGCGGCTATTGCGACACGGATGTCGCGGGCGTTGTAAAGGATTACCTGATCAAAGGCGACGGTGACCGGAAATTCGCTTATTGGTTGACTTTGAATTCGCACAAGCCGGTCCAGCCCGGGGAGGTTCCCGCACGGCTTGGCTGTGACGATGGCGGCGTCTTCAACGATGTCGAGCTCTGCCGCATGGCGGAGCAGTGGCTGCAGATCTCCCATCTGGTGAAGGACATCGCGCTGGATCCTGATCTGGTGGAAACGGACATCGTGCTGGTGGGGGACCATCACCCGCCGCTGTTCACCCGCAGTGCTCGCAAGCTGTTTAAACCGGGCAAAGTTGCCTGGCTGCATCTGTCGCCGAAGGCGGCGGCAGAACACAGCACCCTGGCCGCTTCCTACGGGGCGCACCGCTAAAGGGCTGTCTCCGGTGCGCCGGACACCTGTTCCCGTTTTCTCATCATGAATGTTTGTCACGTCTGCCGGTCGCCGTCTGATGGCGGCCGCACGTGTTTTCAGGACCTTGTCTCACGAACGTGACGGCCAATCCTGCTGACAGGGGCGTGGCCGCTATGGCGGCCCGCTTCCTCAGGTGGCGGATAGCGTGAGATCATGCAATCAGCGATACAATTTTATCGCGAGATTCACCAATACTAAACTTTTGGTTGCTAGATCGGGGGAGGTGATTGCAAATTCATATTTTAGGTGACCAGTATGCAACTTTTTCGCGATTTCGCAAGTGCATTGAAGCAAAGAAACTGGATTTCCAAGGAGACTGTATTATTTGCGATTCTTCCCCTGCTGTTTTCAAATATAATATACATCTTTATGTATTTCTTCTTTAGTCCGGTAAGGACGATTTCAATCGTTTTGCTCTCAATAGCCGTTGTTTCTGGGCTTCTTCTGAGAAGAGGGGTTTTCTTTTTCGTGCTTCTTTTTGTTTTCATATTCGACGCTCTTATCTTTGTCTCCTTGTACTTTCAGATGCCTTTGGCCATGTTGCTGGACTCGCTGCGCTATGCCGGCAATCTGAGCGTGATGCAATCGCTGCTCTATCTCGGGGTGGGAATGGCCCTGGCCTGTTCCTTCTGGATGACCTTTCAAACCGTTCGCAAGCTGAGCAGGTGTCGCCACAAAATCAGGTTGGCGCCCTTTGCTATCGTGCTGCTGGGTTTTGTTGCCGTCGACTGGTGGATCAACCTGACGCCGCAGAAATCAATGGGTTTTGCCGCTCAGTTTACAGAACGCTTTGTTCCGGTCGACGACGCAGCCAGCATACACTCGGAACTGGCCAGCCGTCTGGACCAACCGCGTCAACCGAACGTCCTGGTCGTCATGGTCGAGGGTCTTGGTGCCTTCCAGTCTGACAGGAAACAAGAACTTGTTTGGGAACCGCTCCTCTCGGAACAGGTGAAACAGGCGTACGAGATCAAGAGCGGGACCACCCGGTATTTCGGGTCGACCACGTCCGGCGAGGCGCGTGAGCTTTGCAATCTGAAAGCCGACTACCGCGACTTTCGCGATCGAAAGGGCGCTGATTGCCTGCCTGGCCAGGCGCTTGAAGCGGGTTACAGAACCGCAGCGTTTCACGCCTTTACCCAAACGTTCTTCGAGCGTGTGGACTGGTTTCCCAAAATCGGGTTTCAGGAGCTCTATTTTCTGGAAAACAATGCAGGCCTTCCGCCTGGCGACGCACGTCGTCACTGCGGACTGACCTTTCGCGGCCTGTGCGACGGCGATGTGGCAGAGGCGGTTAAAGCCTATCTTGCAGAAGACGGTGGGGAGCCGAAATTCGTATATTGGCTCACGCTCAACTCCCACAAGCCGGTTCAGCCGGGAGAGGTGCCGGCGCGCTTGTCCTGCGAGGATGGCGGGGTGTTCGAGGATCGCGAATTGTGTCTCATGAGCGAACAGTGGCTGAATGTGTCTCACCTAGTGCGGGACATGGCGTTAAGCGACAGCATTGGGGACACGGAAATCCTGTTGGTCGGTGATCATCACCCGCCCCTGTTCACGCGCAGCGGCCGCGAACAGTTCCAGCCCGACAAGGTGGCCTGGCTTCACCTCTCGCCGAAACGAAGCTCAAAGACATTGACCGCTTCCATGTCCGCTGCCGCACCGGACTTCTAGAGCGCAGCGAAGCGTTCCATGTGATAGCGGGCAATGTCTGGCGTCTGACGATGCTCGCCGCCGAAAGGGCAGGCCCGGCGCGCCAGGCAGCCGGACCAGCAGTCGAGATCCCGGCTTTTCGACAGATGGTCCCGGCATTTCGGCACGTCATATCCGGTTTCCACGGACAGAGCCCCGGCCGGGCAGGCGTTGATGCAGGGTTTGTCCTGGCAGGTCTCACAGGGACCGGAAGCGCCGGTGCCCTGCTCGGACTTCAAATGCTCACCGGAAAGAAAGGCGGCCCGAAAGCCCGCCCAGGGGCCGAATTCATGATGCGCGAGAACACCCATGGGACTTTGGGAAAAGCCGCCGCATCTTTTCGCCCATTGCTGGAACGGGTGATAGGGCGGGCCGTCAAACGGAAAAACAACACCCAGGCCTTCGGCAGCCGCGATCTCCGTCAGGGCACGCCGCGTGTAGCGGTCGAGCGGATCAGCGCCGCCATCAGCGGCTTCGGGGCTTGTCGAAAGTTTCGGCCAGACGGAGGGGCCGGTGCTGCCGATCAGGAGGAGCGACTGGGCAGGTGTGCCGTTTGTCTGCGGTGGCAGGACGATGTCATCCGACGCATTGAAACCGCCGAGGCACAAAAAACCGGCGGCCGCGAGCCATTCTGTCAACGCTGCAGCCGCCGGTCCGTTCATGGTCAGGTCTCTCAGCCGATCCGGTCGCGTTTGGCCAGCGTGCGCAGGCGCAGGGCGTTCAGTTTGATGAAGCCGGCGGCATCCTTCTGGTCGTAGGCGCCCTGGTCGTCCTCGAAGGTGACCAGCTCTTCGGAGTAGAGCGAATAGGGGGAGGCGCGGCCGACCAGGATGACATTGCCCTTGTAGAGCTTCAGCTTGACGGTGCCGGTGACGTGTTCCTGGCTCTTGTCGATCAGGGCCTGCAGCATCTCGCGCTCCGGCGAGAACCAGAAGCCGTTATAGATCAGTTCCGAGTAGCGCGGCATCAACTCGTCTTTCAAGTGCGAGGCGCCACGGTCGAGCGTGATCGATTCCATCGCCCGGTGGGCGGTCAAGAGGATGGTGCCGCCCGGGGTCTCGTAGATGCCGCGGCTCTTCATACCGACAAAGCGGTTCTCAACCATGTCGAGACGGCCGATGCCGTTGTCGCGGCCATAATCGTTGAGCTTGGCAAAGAGGGTCGCCGGCGACATCTTCTCGCCGTTAAGGGAGACGGCATCGCCTTTTTCAAAACCGATCTCGATTTCGGTGACGACATCCGGTGCCTCGGTCGGGTCGACCGTGCGCTGGAAGACGTAGTTTGGAGCTTCTTCCGCCGGATCTTCGAGCACTTTGCCTTCCGAAGAGGAGTGCAACATGTTGGCGTCGACGGAGAACGGGGCTTCGCCGCGCTTGTCCTTCGGCACCGGGATCTGGTGCTTTTCGGCAAAGTCGAGCAGATCGGTGCGCGACTTGAAGCTCCAATCCCGCCACGGTGCGATCACCTTGATATCCGGGTTGAGCGCATAGGCGGAGAGTTCGAAGCGCACCTGGTCGTTGCCCTTGCCGGTTGCGCCATGGGCAATGGCGTCGGCCCCGGTTTCCTCGGCAATCTCGATCAGGCGCTTGGAAATCAGCGGACGGGCAATGGATGTGCCGAGCAGGTAGACGCCTTCATAAACGGCGTTGGCGCGGAACATCGGAAAGACGAAGTCGCGGATGAATTCCTCGCGCAGATCGTCGATGTAGATTTCCTTGATGCCGAGCATCTCGGCCTTCTTGCGCGCCGGTTCCAGCTCTTCGCCCTGGCCGAGATCGGCGGTGAAGGTCACCACTTCGCAGCCAAGTTCCGTCTGCAGCCATTTCAGGATGATCGATGTGTCGAGGCCGCCGGAATAGGCCAGCACGACTTTCTTGATGTCACCATACGCCATTTAGGGAAGGTCCAGTTCGTTGTTCTTGGGGCGCGTGCCCGCGCGGTTGGAAAATTTGCGGCAATTTAGCCGGTTCTTTGCGCCGCGCAAGCCCTTCGGGCGGCTCAAATGGTCGCTGGTTGCGTTGCACGCCAGCGACAGTTCACAGCCTGTGTGGTCTTGAGATCCCGCTTGCAATTGACCGCGAGGCAGCGGAGGGTATTAACAAGATGTAAAAGAACAACTTGTTGGTGCTGGATGCGCTATGGGCCTGATCGATTTCGAGCTGGACAAATACGACTACCTGACCTTCGTGATCCTGCTGGCGGTCGTGATCGCCTTTTTTTACGCCATGATCACATTGGGCGGTCTGCCGGGCAAGCTTGCGGAAAAGCGTAATCACCCGCATGCGGAATCAGTGAAACTCGGCGGCTGGATCGGGCTCTTCACCGTCTTTCCCTGGATCCACGCCCTGATCTGGGCCTACCACGATTCCATGACGGTCGATGTGCGCAAGCTGCCGAAGGTTGCCGTGGCGGGAGACGCGGCGGCGGAAAAGGGCTCGTCAGAGGTGACCAACAGCTTGGAAGAAGAAGAGGTGCCCGCGACCCTGTCTGAGGTTGAAGCGGATGATCTGCCACCCGCCAGGCCTGAGGGCGGGGCGACCACATGACCATCGCGCTTCTGATCCTGGCGGCCTATGCGCTGTTCGCGTGGCTGGTTTTCTACAAGTTTCAATGGCTGAAATTCAACATCGCCTGGGGCGTGGTCACGTTCTGGGTGGGCTTCCACGTGCTCTTTCTGCTCGTTGTTTTCCTGCGCTTCTTCACCCCCTACACGATTGACGGTCACGTGATCCGGCAGACGATCCAGATAGCACCGCGCCTGCCGCACCCGACAGTTCTGAAAGAAGTGTTTGTCGCGCAGAACCAGAAGGTCAAGAAGGGCGACAAGCTCTACCAGTTCGAAAAAACGCTGTATGAAGCCCAGCTCCTGGAAGCGCAGGCAAACCTGGCAAGTGCGCAGCAAAATGCGCTGATCCTTCAGGAAGACATCGAAGTGGCGCGGGATGCCCTGTTGCAGGCCGAGGCCAACGAGCAATATGCGTCCGAGCAGGTCAAGCGCTATACGGATCTGGTGCCGCGTGGTGGTGCAAAACAGGAAACGCTCGACAAATGGTCGGCGCAGCTGGCAGCAGCCCAGGCCCAGGTCGCGGAGGGTGAAGCTAATTTGAAAAAGGCGCAGCTTGCCGCCGATGCGCAATATGACGGGGTCAACGCCCAGGTTGCCGCTGCGCAGGCGCAGGTCGACCAGGCACAATACTATGTCGATCAGACCACGATCTACGCCCCCGAAGACGGAGTGATCATCTCGCAGCAGGCGCGACCGGGCCTCGTGGTTGGCGGGTTCCGGGTCGGTTCGATCGCCGCCTTCGTGGCGGACGCCGATCCCTACTTTCTGGCGACCTTCTATCAGGAACACCTGAAATTCGTGGAGCCGGGCATGCCGGTGGAAGTCGCGCTCGATATCTATCCGGGCCAGATCTTCACCGGCAAGGTGACCTCGATCTGGGACGGCACCGGCCAGGGGCAGATCATTCCGCGGGGTCGGGTGCCGGAATTCATCTTCATGAGCCCGCAGGGGCGTTTCGCGGTGGAAATCCATCTCGATGACGATCCGGCGCTGAAGCGCTATCCGGCCGGCGCCCATGGTGCCGCGGCGATCTACACCGGTGGCGGCGGCGACTGGGTGGCCGTGCTGCGGCGGGTCAACATGCGGCTCTATACCTGGGTCAATTTCATCGTGCCGTTCGACGTGTGAGTGTGGGGATGGGGCTTTTTCAGAAAACGGCAAGATGGGCAATTCTTGGCAGCGCGCTGCTTGTCGGTGGCTGCATGGTGGGGCCGGATTTCGAGCGGCCGGATGCGCCTGTGCTCGACAGCTGGAGCAAGGGCGCCAACCTTCCCGTTGACAGCCGCACCGGCTTCACCAGTCGCAGCGCGCATTCCGTGCCGTGGTGGCATGTCTTCAGGGATGACACGCTCAACAGCCTGATAGCTGAGGCCTACCGCCAGAATGTCGGTCTGCAGGCGGCCGGTGTCCGGGTCTATCAGGCAAGGGCGCAGCTCGGCATCGCGCGGGGCGAGCTCTTCCCGCAGGTGCAGGAAATCAACGGCAGCTCCAAAAGCATCCGCTTCAGTGCCAAGGATCCGTTTGTCCGCGACCTGGAACGGATCGGTCTCGTCAACGATCACATCACCCGGGTCGATGTCGGCTTCGATGCCGGCTGGGAAATCGATATCTGGGGCAAGATCCGCAGGGATGTCCAGTCGGCGGACGCCAATCTGAAAGCCAGCATTGCCTCCTACGACGATGCGCTGGTGACATTGACCGGCGACATTGCCGCAACCTATATCACCGTGCGTGAATTGCAGCAGCTGATTGCCGCGGCGCGTCGCAATGCGGCCCTGCAGAAGAAGTCGCTCGACATCACACGGTTGCGGCTGGAAAACGGTGCGGCGACCAAGCTCGACGTCAACGAGGCGACGGTCCTCTACAACAACACGCTGTCCAGCATTCCAGGCTATGAAGCCGAACTCGCCCAGGCCTTGAACGCACTCAGCCTGCTTGTGAGCGAAGCGCCTGGCAGCATGAAATCGCGGATCGGTTCAAAGGCAAGATTTCCGCGCGTGCCGGCCGAAGTTGCCATCGGTGTGCCGGCAGACATGCTGCGCCGCCGGCCGGACATTCGCTACGCGGAATATGTGGCGGCAGCCCAGTCAGCCCAGATCGGCGTTGCCAAGGCGGATCTCTTTCCGGCCTTCACCATCTCCGGCGCGATCGGCGTCCGGGCAGATGATTTTTCCAATCTCTTCAACAACGGCACCACGGCGGGGTTCATCAATCCTGGCTTTTCCTGGAATTTCCTGAATTACGGCCGTATCCAGAACAATGTCCGGGTGCAGGACGCCAAGTTCCAGGAAACCCTGCTCAACTATGAAAACACGGTGCTGTCCGCCTATTCGGAAGTGGAAAATGCGCTGACGGGTTTTCTGCGCTCCAAGCAGCAGGCGGTCTATCTGCGTCGCAGCGTCCGGGCGGCGCGCGAAGCGGTCGGCGAGGTCGATGCCCAATATGAGGACGGCACGGCCTCCTATAACCGGGTGGTCGACGCCCAGAAGAGCCTGCTGGTCGCCGAAGAGCGGCTGATCGCGGCGGAAGCGAATGTGCTCACCAACCTGATCGCGGTCTACAAGGGGCTCGGCGGGGGCTGGGTGCCGGAAAACGTCAAGGGCCTGATCTCGGACAAGACCCGCGAGCAGATGGCGGAGCGGACACGTTGGGGCCAGTTGCTGGAAAAGCCGGTTGCCGAAAAGGGGTGATGCGGCGGCACAGCAAGCCTTCTGTGCGGACAACACGCGTTACTCCCCTCCGATTTTGTCATCCCGGACGCAGCGCAGCGGAGATCCGGGATCCAGTACGCTGCAGCGGCGGGAGACAATCAATGAATCTGGCGGTTACTGGGTCCCCGCCTTCGCGGGGATGACAAGAAAGAGGCGGTGCGGGTGGCAGTGTTTCACTGCCGCACGGCCGGTGTTCCGGACCCCAAGTTCGCATCATCCAGTCAGCCTGGAAGAAATCGTCAATCCTGGCTCACCTGGAGCGTTCTTTTTTGTGACATACGGTGTCGGGAGTTCACCGTTCAAACTTGATTGGCTATTCTGATCGCACCGAGGAACCTTTGAAATGCAGCCTCGGATATGGGGCTTCCCCATCCTTTTGCATCATTATGAAGTGTCGCCAGTGGCGCAACCGTGGGCGCCGGAATGGCTCGGGTTTCCAGGAAGGAAAGACAGGCGGACAGACACTGGTCTGGCTGATCGGTGCAATCGCCATACATGTCGACAAGACCGACTTCGACGCAAAGGTCCGCGAGGTGTTGAAAGTCGGTGAGGTCATTGTCGGAATGTCGTTCAACCAGCGCGGTGGGCAGTGGATCACCTCTGCCGGTCACTTCGAGGACGGCACCTGCGCTTTCCCATTCAGGCAAGTTCGCGCTGGTCAGAACTCTGAGAAGATGGGTGATCAGTTGCTGCGCAGCCGGATCGTTGATGTCCCGTTCCTTGCAAAAGGCATGGAGGCAGAGAGCCGCATAGGCCTGTTTCCGGCGGCGGTCCAGCATTGCAATTTTTGTGTCGTTCGCCTTGGCCTGTTCATTGGGAGAGGTCTTCCGGGCAAGATCTCTCAGATTCCGATTGTCAGTCTGAACAATCGGAGTGGGGATCGCGCCAATTTCCAGATTGAGGGCAAAGTCTCGCCAGGCGTTGACCGTGTTGGCGAGGTCGGGAGCCGACTTGCAGGCAGCTTCCTGTTTCTCCGTTCGACCGGAAAAACGGTGGTGAGTTATGTACAAATCGATGGGGACAAGAAAATCGGCAACGTATTCCGTTGTCGGGCCATCAGGATCCATGCAATCAGGATTCAAGCGGCGTGCCGCAAGAAAGTGGGAAACGACGTGTTCCCTGCCGTTTTCATCCTGCGAGGTCTTTTCCAAGAGGGTCACCCGGGACAAGTCTTGCCAACGGTGAAAGCGCTTGTTGCCATCTACAATCAGAGTGAGGCCTTCGCGGGTGAGTTCCAGGTGACCTTCCGCAGGGATGCCACGCAGCAGGCGAAAGCCGAAACAGTAGATTACGGCGCCGACCAGCAAGTAGAACATGAAGCCTATCTTGACGCCGTTTACCAGGTGAAGCAGCCCGACACCAATCGTGAAGAGGAAAATAGTCGGCAGGCCAAATGCATGAAGCCGTTCCTTGATCGGATCCGGTGCGAGGAGGAGAGTATCGGACTGTGGTGTGCTCAATGCAGGAATGCTCAATGGATGGTCTGGGATGCGGGAGGAAGCTTCAGTTTCAGACCGTTTCTTTGACCCCATAGCGCGCCAGGAACATGTCGACGCTTTCCTCGATGATGTTGGAAACTTCTTCCCGCTCCGGCACCCGGCCGATATGGATGTTCGGGAAGAAGGCGCGGGACTTGATCAGGCCGAGGAACTGCGCGGCAGCGACTTCCGGATTGTCTGTTCTGAGCTTGCCTTCCCTGGTGGCCCGCTCGACATATTCGGTAAAAACAACCAGCTTGGTCATGCGCTGGTTCATGTCCTCGGCAAGCTCCGGGTCGCGGATGGTCTCGCTCATGATCATGCGGGCAAGGCTCATGAAACAGGGATTGATCATCAGTTCGCCTTCCGCCCAGCCGAGGCGGATCAGGGCGTCGCGGATCGGCAGGTCCGGGTCGTAGGGGAGTTCCAGGGCGGAATTGATCTGGTCGGCCAGGCACTGGTTGATCGCCTTGAACAGCACTTCCTTGCTGTCGAAGTGATTGTAGACCGTGCGCTTGGACACCTGGGCCCGTTCGGAAATCCGGTCCATGCTGGCGCCCGCGTAGCCCTTTTCCTGGAATTCAGCGATGGCCGCCTCAACAATCTGCTTTTTTTTCTGGTCGGATACGGACATGTCTTTCCCGGTTCTCTGCGAAATTGCCTTTCTCTCAGGTATCTGAGCCCCCGCTCTTTCATCCCAAAAAACGCGCCCTATGTAAACTAGGGCGTTTACAGACGCGCAGCCAGTGATTAAACTGCACTGTGTAGTTTACTTCCTTTAGCCAGATAAGGCCAGCCAAAGGAGCCGCCTCCTCATGTCTGTTACCCTCAAAATCAATGGGGAAACGCGTACGCTTGACGCCGACCCCGAAAGCCCGCTGCTGTGGGCCCTGCGCGATGAGCTGGGCCTGACCGGCACCAAGTTCGGTTGCGGCATTGCAGCCTGCGGTGCCTGCACCGTCCATTGGGACGGTGTGCCGATCCGCTCCTGCCAGACCTTCGTCGGCGACCTGGAAGGGGCCGAGATCACAACCATTGAAGGCATCAACGACAAGGCGGCCAAGGCCGTCCAGGCCGCCTGGAACGAACTCGACGTTCCGCAATGCGGCTATTGCCAGTCCGGCCAGATCATGGCCGCGACCGCGCTTCTGGCCGAAACGCCGAAGCCGACCGATGAAGACATCGACGCAGCCATGGACGGCAATGTCTGCCGCTGCGCCACTTATGCCCGTATCCGCAAGGCGATCCATGTCGCCGCCGACAAGATGGAGGGCTGATCCATGCTGCATCTTCTGAAACAGCCGCTTGAAGCCGCCAAGCCGTCTCGCCGGTCTTTCCTGAAACTGTCCGCCGGTGCAATCGGTGGCCTTGTCATCGGCATGAACCTGCCGCGGTCCGTCGCCGAAGCCGCTGAAGGCGAATTCGCGCAACCCTTCGTGCATATCCGGCCAGACAACACGGTCGTTGTCCTGTCCAAGCACCTGGACAAGGGGCAGGGTACGGCAACCGGTCTGTCCACACTGGTCGCGGACGAACTTGATGCCTCCTGGGAGCAGGTCTCCGTCGAGTTTGCGCCGTCCAACCCGCAGGTCTATGCCAATACGTTGTTCGGCGTTCAGGGCACCGGCGGTTCCACCGCCATGCCGAATTCCTTCATGCAGTACCGTCAGGCCGGTGCCGCTGCCAAGGCGATGCTCGTCGCAGCAGCTGCCAAGGACTGGGGCGTTCCGGCCGCTGAAATCACCGTGTCGCAGGGCGTTGTCTCGCATCCGTCCGGCAAGTCGGCGACATTCGGTGAACTCGCCGGTCTGGCTGCCAAGGAAGACGTGCCGGCCGAACCGGCGCTCAAGACGCCCGATCAGTGGGTCTATATCGGCAAGTCGTTCCCGCGTCTTGACGTGAAGAACAAGACCGTCGGTTCGCCAAACACCTATACGATGGACTTCCAGCGCGATGATCTGCTCGTGGCAACGGTCGCCCGGTCTCCGCGTTTCGGCGGCATGGTGAAGTCGTTTGACGCCACCGAAGCGCTGGCTGTGCCGGGCGTGGTCAACGTTCTGCAGATCCCGAACGGGATTGCGGTGATTGCCGAATCCACCTGGCCGGCCATCAAGGCGCGCGAGCTTCTCGAGATCGAGTGGGACGACAGCGCGGCCGAGACCCGGTCGAGCGATGCCATGTTCACTGAGCTGAAAGACATGACCACCAAGCCGGGTGTGAAAGTCCGCGAGGATGGCGACGTCGATGCCGCGCTGAAAGCGTCGGCGAAGGTTATCGAGATGGATTATGACTTCCCGTTCCTGGCCCATGGTGCCATGGAACCGCTGGATGTTGCACTTCACTATGATGGCGAAACCGCGGAACTCTGGCTCGGGTCTCAGATCCAGACCATCGACCACAATGTCGCTGCCACCATCCTGGGCGTTCCCTTCGAGAAGGTGAAGATCAACACGCTTTGGGCCGGTGGCTCCTTCGGCCGCCGGGCGCAAGCCGATGCCCATCCGGTTGCAGAAGCCTGCCTGCTGGTCAAGGCCATGCAGGCGGCGGGCATGGATCTGAACCCGGTGAAGATCGTCTGGACCCGCGAAGACGACATGGCGGGCGGCTACTACCGGCCGATGTCTGCGCACAAGGTCAAGGTCGGTTTGGACGATGCCGGCAATGTCACCGCGGTCAAGTACAACATGGCCGCCAAGTCGATCGTCAAGGGCACGCCCTTCGAAGCGATGCTGATGAAGGACGGCGTCGATCACAACATGACCGAGGGCGCGCATGACACGACCTATGCGTTTCCGCTGATGAACATGGACCAGGCCTTCCAGGAGACCCAGGTGCCGGTTCTGTGGTGGCGCTCCGTGGGGCACACTCACACGGCCTATGTCATGGAAACGGTGATGGACCGCATTGCCCGTGAAACCGGCAAGGATCCGGTTGCCCTGCGCCTGGAACTTCTGAAGGACGACCCGCGCAAGGCCAATGTCCTGAAGCTGGCGGCTGAAAAAGCCGGTTGGGACACACCGCCTGTGGAGGGCCGTCATCGCGGTGTCGCCGTTCACAAATCCTTCGGCTCCTACGTTGCGGAAGTTGCTGAGATATCTCTGCGCGACGACGGCACCGTCAAGGTCGAGAAGGTCGTGGCTGCCGTCGATTGCGGCACACCGATCAACCCGGACAATATCCGGGCCCAGGTGGAGGGTGGTATCGGCTACGGTCTCGGCGCCATCCTGCGCAACCAGGTGACGCTCGCCGACGGCTTTGTCGAAGAGACCAACTTCGACACCTACGAGTCGCTCAGGATCTCCGACATGCCGGAGGTCGAGGTACACATCGTCGCCTCAAACGAAGCACCTACCGGCATCGGTGAGCCCGGCACGCCGCCGATCGGCCCGGCCGTCGCCAACGCCATTGCGGCCGCCAAGGACGAATGGGTGACCTCACTTCCGCTCGCCAAAAACGGTCTGGTCTGACCTGAGCGGACATAATCAACGAGAGGCCGCCTCCGGGCGGCCTCAACTTTTTTAAAGTCTCCATCGGGTTTTGTGCCAATTGGTCGTCGGCAGGAAAGACTTCGCCTATAGGTACTTTTTCCACGAAGCAAAGCCAGGGATAGAATTTTGCAATTATTGATGTGCTGAATTTTATGATTCCAGTGCATTTTTTCAGAAATTCTCTACCTAGGGTAATTATAAAAAATCTGATCAATTGCCTATTTTTGATTTTATGAAGTAAATCAATTGGAATTAACTCTCCAGCAATTGAATGGCACGACGCTTGTGAAAAGAGATATCAATTCGCGAGCGGACCATGGCCTTCCAGATAACCAAACTCAGCTTTCGCCTGCCGGCAATCATCGCAGGATGTTCCGTTGTGGCCGCTCTTGCCGTTGGCGGACTTGCCTACTGGGTGAGCTCGGCCGACATGGAGGAACAGGCTGAGCTTCGCCTTGAGGCGCTTGCGCAGACCCGAGCCCAGGACCTGTCACATTATCTAGAGTCCATAGTTCAGGACCTGAAGGTTACTGCGGCAAGCCCCTTCGTCGCGGCCGCCCTGAAAGACTTCAACGCCGCCTGGGAGGCGCAGGACGGAAAGGCGCAATCTGTTCTGCAGAGCGCCTATATTCACGACAATCCGCATCCGCTTGGCAAAAAAGATGCGCTGATGAGCGCTGGCGACGGCGTCTATGACCAGGCACATGCCAAATACCATCCCTGGTTCCGCACAATGCTGAAAACGCGGGGCTATTACGATATTTTCCTGTTCGCCGAAGACGGGTCGCTGATCTACACGGTCTTCAAGGAACTCGATTACGCGACCAACCTTGTCAGCGGCAAGTACAAGGATACGGACCTGGGCAATGCCTTCCGGGCGGCCAACTCCGGTGCCTCGGGTAGCATTCACTTCTTTGACTTCAAACCCTACGCACCAAGTGCGGATGCGCCGGCCAGTTTCATTTCCACGCCGGTGATGGAGGACGGCAAGAAGATTGGCGTCCTGGTGTTCCAGATGCCGATCGACAACATCAACAGCATCATGGCATCCACGAGCGGGCTGGGGGAAAGTGGCGAAGCGATCGTGCTGGGTGCCGACAAACTGTTCCGCAACGATTCGGCCAAGACACCGGACAAAAACGACATTCTCCAGGCGAGCCTGGACGCGGAGATTGTCGACCGGGCCCTGGCGGGCCAGGTCGCGGTTGGTGACCTGGACAATTTCCGGGATGGCGACTTCCTGGCGGCGGCGGTGCCGTTGGAGTTTCAGGGGGCCAATCTTGCAGTGGTTGCGACCGAGGCGCATGAAGAAATCCTCGCGCCGGTCGCAGCCCTTCGCAACAACATCGCTCTTATCTGCCTTGCGATCTTCGCCGTCATGACCGGTGTTGGCTGGATGGCGGCACGGTCAATCGTCACGCCGATCCGCAATCTGGTGCAAAGCGCGGTCAAGCTGGCCGGTGGAGATGTCAGCGTGGAATTCGCCGAGGCCGAACGCAAGGATGAAGTCGGCGAAATTGCAGCGGCGATTGCCGGATTCCGGGATGGTGTTGCAGAGCAGGCCCGTCTTGAAGAAATCCGCCTGCAGGAAGAGCAGCAACGGACCGAGCGCCAGCATCGTGTCGAAACGCTCATTCAGAGTTTCCGCGAACAGTCGTCCGACATGCTGGGGGCGGTCGATGCGGCGATGAGCGATATGCAGTCGACGGCCTCGTCGATGATGGTTACCGCCGGCGACGCCTCCCAGGAGGTCAACAGTGCGGCCTCGGCCACGGAACAGGCTTCGGGCAATGTGCAGCTGGTCGCAGCGGCAACCGAAGAACTGTCGTCGTCGATTTCCGAAATCGGTCAGCGCGTGGAAGAAACGACGCGCGTCATTGCGGACGCCACCAACCAGACCCATGCCAGCACCAAAAAGATGGAGATGCTGTCTTCCGGATCGGCGCGGATTGGTGAGGTCATTGGCCTGATCCAGGCGATTGCCGAACAGACCAACCTTCTGGCGCTGAACGCCACGATCGAAGCGGCTCGGGCCGGCGAGGCCGGCAAGGGCTTTGCGGTCGTCGCTGCGGAGGTCAAGGAACTGGCAACCCAGACCTCCAAGGCGACCGAGGAGATTTCCTCTCAGATCTCCGAGATCCAGGTTGCGACCGAGCAGGCGGTTGCCGCGATCGAAGGCATTGCCGCCGTCATGGAAAAGGCCAACGAGAACACCGCGTCGATTGCAGCTGCGGTGCAGCAGCAGGATGCGGCAACCGGCGAAATCAGCCGCAGTGCGTCGGAAGCATCGTCCGGGACAAAGTCAGCCAGCGACAACATGTCGAATGTCAGCTCCGCGGTGGAATCAACCGCGCATTCGGCAGAAACGGTCGACCGGGCAACTCAGGAAGCTGCGGAAAAACTCAGAGCGCTGAACACGTCCGTAAGCGACTTCCTCAGCAATGTTGCCGCAGCCTGAGAAGCGCAACAAAAAAAGCGGCGCCCCGGGCGCCGCTTTCTTTTTTAGATCCCGACATTTTTCAGGAGGCGGCAAGGGCCTCACGATCCTTCTTGCGCATGCGCTCCGAGGCCGATTTGAGCTGACCGCAGGCGGCGAAAATATCGCGGCCGCGCGGCGTGCGGATCGGTGAGGCATAGCCGGCTCGATTGACGATGTCGGCGAATTCCTCGATGCGTTCCCAGTCCGAACACTCATATTCCGACCCCGGCCAGGGATTGAACGGAATCAGGTTGATCTTGGCCGGAATGCCCTTCAGCAAACGGACCAGTTCAAGCGCATCCTTGTTGCTGTCATTGACGCCTTTCAGCATCACGTATTCGAAGGTAATGCGCTTGGCGTTGGACAGTCCCGGATACTTCCGACAGGCGTCCAAGAGCGCTTCCAGGTTCCACTTCTTGTTGATCGGCACCAGGACGTCGCGCAGCTCGTCGTTGACGGCGTGCAGCGAGATGGCCAGCATGCAGCCGATTTCATCACCCGTGCGGAAGATTTCCGGCACGACGCCGGAAGTCGACAGGGTGATGCGGCGCTTGGAAAGCGACAGGCCGTCGCCATCCGAGGCAATCAGCAGCGCCTTCTTGACGTTGTCGAAATTGTAGAGCGGTTCGCCCATGCCCATCATGACGATGTTGGAAACCAGCCGGCCCTCGGACGGCACAATGGCGCCCTGCGGGGTCGAGGCGTCCGGGAAATCGCCAAGCCTGTCGCGCGCCATCAGAATCTGGGAAAGGATTTCCTCTGCCGTCAGGTTGCGGACCAGCTTCTGCGTGCCGGTGTGGCAGAAGGTGCAGGTCAACGTGCAGCCGACCTGGGAAGAGACACACAATGTGCCGCGGCCCTCTTCCGGAATATAGACGGTTTCCACTTCCACCGGCCGACCGGCGCCCCGCGGCGGAAAGCGGAACAGCCATTTGCGCGTGCCGTCGACTGAGATCTGTTCGTCAACAATTTCAGGACGGACGATCGTAAAGTTGTCGTCCAGTTTCTGCCGCAGATCCTTGGCGATGTTGGTCATCTGCGCAAAGTCCGAGACGCCGCGCACATAGAGCCAGTGCCACAGCTGCGAGGCGCGCATGCGCCACTGTTTCTGGGCAACCCCGATCGTGCCGAGCGCTTCACCCAGTTCCTCGCGCGAGAGGCCGATCAGGGTCGGCTTGTCCTCGTTCGGCGCCAGGGCGCTTGCTGCGGCTGTAACCGTCGGCGCGTTCGGATTGTCCCGCGCAATGTCGAGCGTAACCGTCATGTCGTGATCCGTTGTCTGTCCGGCGCGACTATGGGCGTCATTGATGTCGGAACGCGGCGGCCGGCTCCCTGACCTGCAGGGAAGAATTCAAGCGCTCCCAAAACCACAAACAGCGGGAAAAATCAAGTTTCCGCTACGCAGGGGAGCCATGCATCTGCCAACGAGAAAAGCCCGGAAAAGCCTTTGCGGGCTTTTCCGGGGTCAATCTGTTGCGGCCCTCTGGAGACCGGCAGCCTGAAAACCGCGGGTCAGCGGCAGGCGCCGGCCGCCGTATTGATCGCGGCGGTCACGCCGGAGAGCGAGAATTTGTAGGTGGTCCGGGTCCCACGGCTGGACTCGCCGTTGACTGTCATTTCGCGGCCGGCCTTCATCGCAGCGACCAGCTGCGCTTCAGTTGCGGCATTCTCGACCCAGGCACCATCGTTGTTGGTGAACAGGTTGAAGCCCTTGCCGTCGACATCCACCGTCACCGTGGACTTGTCCTTGAAGGGATAACCGACCAGCAGGCTGGGTTCGGAACTGACGCCTTCAGCCGGACGTGAGGTCACGAAGAAGAAGACATCGCCATGATTGCGGTCGCCCGGAAGCATGGTGGTCGGCTTCGTCAGCGCGTAACACACTTTGCCGCTGCCGCCCGTCAACGCATAGGCCGCCCAATCCTTGTGCTGCTTCAGAAGCGTCGGGGTTTGTGCGAAAGCCGCTGCACTCGAAACGGCTAGACCTGCAAGGGCCAGAACCAGCGATTTTGCCTTCATCATCTCCACACCGTTTGCACTAGAGTTTCCGTCAAATTTAATTCAATTGCCGTCTGACATATAAACCTTGCTTTAATGATAACTTAAAGCGGGTTACGAAAGGGTTGAAGCCCATCAGCCGGTCTTTTTGTTTTTCGACGTTCATTTGCCTAATGGCTGTTGCGGCTAAAGGCGGCAACAGTGTGGCAAGTGGTGTCGAGCCCTCTTCCGAAACGCTGTGAACCTGCTAAAGATGGAGGACGACCTTCGTGGCGCAACGGGGAGGCGGTCGAGACAAGTGTCTACCACTTTCGAAGTGGTCGACTTTTTTGTTTCAAGGTGCTTCCTCTTGAATTAGGTGCGGTCCGAAGATCTTCAGGGAGTTGAGTGGCCTTTGGCGCAAGCGCAGTATTTTTCGGAACTGATCGTTAAGGTGGCCCAGTCCAGAGACAAGGCCGCCTTTGTCGAATTGTTCGATCACTTTGCGCCGCGTCTCAAAGGCTACTTGATGAAACAGGGCGCAGATGACGCTCTGGCCGAGGAAATTGCGCAGGATGTGATGGTCACACTGTGGCGCAAGGCGGAACTGTTCGATCCGAAAAAATCCTCAGCGAGTACATGGCTTTACCGGATCGCCCGGAACCGGCGCATCGACCGTCTGCGCCGGCAGAAAACGGCGGAGCTCGACCCCGAAGAACCGGCGTTGCAGCCGACACCGCTGCCGGATGTTTCAGATGAAATGGATGCAAGGCTCCGCGAGGAGCGCGTCCGTGCGGCCTTGTCGCAGCTGCCGGAAGAGCAGCGGGAGGTGGTCAGGCTGGCCTTTTTCATCGGGCAGTCGCACAGCGAGATTGCCGATGATACCGGTTTGCCGCTCGGTACGGTCAAATCACGCATCCGCCTGGCCTTCGGTCGCCTGCGCCAGCTGATCGAGGCCGATGAGGCCGTCGATGTGGATTAGGCGGGCTCTTTGTTCGCTAGTCTTCCTTTGCGGGAGCAGCCTCCCCTTGCTGGCCGACCAGCTTCCAGACGGTTTCGTTTATTTGCGGGACGTCGTTCCTGATATTCAGCAGGACATTCGCTACGCCACGCGCAACAACTTCATGCGTCAGCGATTGCCTGGCTACCGGGCCGGCGAGTGCGTGCTGACCGAGCCTGCGGCAAAAGCACTCGGCAAGGTTCAGAATGCGGCTGTCGCCGCCGGATATTCCCTCGTTGTGTTTGACTGTTACCGGCCGCAAAGCGCGGTTGATGCGATGGTTGCCTGGGTGCGCCGGGGGCGGGGCACCGATCCGGACTATTTCCCGAACGTGTCGCGCTCAGACCTGGTCCGACAAGGCTATATCGGTGCCAAGAGCAGTCACGCCCGCGGGTCCACGGTCGATGTCGGACTGGATGTTCTGGAGGTGCATGGCGGGCCGGAACCCGAGGTGTGCAGTCGTCGGGACGGTTTGACGGCGGATTTCGGAACGCCGTTTGACTGTTTCGATCCAGCCAGCCGGACGGCGTCAAGCGCTGTATCCGCCAAGGCTCAATCCTATCGGCGGGCACTGGTCGACCTGATGCGCAAAGGCGGGTTCAAGAACTATGCCGGTGAATGGTGGCATTTCACCTTGCGCAATGAGCCGTTTCCGAACCAGTCGTTCGATTTTGACATCCGGCGACGTTGATCGGACTTGCGGTCGTTAATCCGCAAATACCGGCACAAATTCGGAGAGCGCGGTGTCGGTGTATTTGCTTCCGGGAAACACGGAACCGATCTCAAGCTCCAGCCAGGTGGCTTCGACCGGTGTGCCAAAGGAAAACCGGTTCGCATTCATCGCATCCGGCAGGGACAGGATCTGGCTGCTGCCGTCCGAGAGTTTCAGCCGCGCGGTCTGCACGCGCGCGTTCTTGCGGTAGATGTCCCGGTTCTTGGCATAGCCGTTGACGATCTCGAAGCCGGACAGAAGTCTTGGCCGATCGAAGGCAATCAGCACCTTCTGGCCCGCACCGTTGCCGGCAACACCTTCCACCCAGGCCGTGGAAGGGTTGCCGTCGTAAAGGTTGGCTGTTCCGTAACGGTTGCCATATTGCGGGTCGAGCATGGAACTGGCGCAGAACATAAGGTTGCTGCCGGTTCGGTAAGTCGATCGGCACAGGTCCTCGCGATAGGACGGTATCGCCTGATGTCGAGGCTCGGTCCGGGAAACGGAGATTTCCGCCTGAGGCGCCGGGACGGCGGGCGGCGCCTGCGTCGTCGGCCGGGGGGCGTTGCCGATCTTGCCGCCAAAATAGAATTCGCCGATCAGCGCTTCGTTCAGCCAGGGCAGCTGGCGCTCGCCCGTGGTCGTGTAGACGCTTTCGCGCACGCGGCCCATCAGGTGTCGAACCTCCAGGTCCGGCGTGTCGATGTAGCGGGCCAGGGCCTCGGTGAAGGGGCTGTTCTGTCCGCTGCCATCCAGGGCGACATCACCGGGCGAGGTTGCAAAGGCGATCATCATGCCGGCGGCATTGGCCTCCAGGCGCGCGAGGCCGTTGGCCGCGCCTCTGGACAGGGATCTCGGCAGCGGGTTGTTGCGGCAGGCATCGAAGAACACCAGCTTCAACCGGGCACCGGACGCTTCCATGATTTCCAGGAGATCGTTTGCCTTGAGTGCCTGGGCAGGCAGGTCGGTGGAGGCCTCGATTTCCGCATCGACGGGCAACAACCAGTTCTGACCGTTCACCTGAACGCCGTGACCGGCATAAAAAACCAGCGCGACATCCGCATTCTGGGCCCTGCGTCCGAAGGTTTTCAGCCCGTCCCAGAAATCGGCCCGGTCCCCATCGACGATGCGAACCACATCAAAACCCAGGCCGGTGAGCTTTCCCGCGATCAGGTTGGCGTCATTGGCCGGATTGCGCAGCGACGGCATCGATTGGTAGGCCCCATTGCCGATCACCAGCGCTACCTTGCTGGCGGCCTTTGCCGGTCCGATGAGCGCCATGGCCAGCAAAAGCATTCCGAAAAGGGTCTTGAACGGTCCTGTCATCTGGTGCCTCCCACAGCGCCTTGAAGAAAACCGGTCGTGACAGGAGATTGCAAGTTGTAATTGGTGGCAGCCAGCAAGGCGTCAGGTGCCGGGAACCTTTCGGCCCGTGCGCATGACCGGGCCGCCGCTGACATGTTTCGGCCGCTCGATCTTCGGCCCGCCGGCGGTGATCGAACGTTCGGCGTAGCGGCCGAGTGCGCGGTGGCGGTCGTACATGACGATGGCGCCGGCCATGGCGACATTGATGCAGAACTTGGTCGGGATCTTCACGACATGGTCGCAGCGCGCCAGCATTTCCGGCGATAGCGAGCCGCGTTCCGGTCCGAGCACATAGGCCGCCTGCAGCGGATGGCCAAAACTCGGCAGATCGATCGATTCGTCCGTCAGTTCGATACCGACCAGCTGGCATCCCCTGGGCAGGTCCATCGTGTCGACACTGTCCCAGGTAAAGACGGGCAGATGTCCCGGGCTCTTGGACGTGTCGGAGGGCGGTGCCTTGCGGATCTTCTGGTCAGCATCCACCGTGAAGAAGAAATTGGCCCCAAAGGCATGGGCCGACCGCATCAGCGTGCCGAGATTCATTCGTTTCGAGAGGCCTTCGGCCCCGACCGCAAAATAACCGCGCATGGACATTCCGTTGTTTCGATGACACCGGGTCATAACCGAATTTGCACCGGGCTGAAAGTTTCACCGGTTATCCGGAAAGCCAATTCCGGCCGATTGCCGAAGTTGCTAACGTCGGCCGGACGTTCAGCTGCCGGCCTCTGCGCCGCTCCAAATGAGGTTGCCGTGAAAGCCTGTCTTTGCAAATCCTTCGGTCCGCCCTCCAGCCTCGTCATCGAGGAGATCGCCGACCCGGTTGCCGAACCGGGCAAAATCGTTGTCCGGGTGAAGGCCTGTGCGCTCAATTTCTTCGACACGCTGATCATTGAAAACAAGTACCAGTACAAGCCAGAGATGCCGTTCTCGCCGAGTGCCGAGTTTTCCGGCATCGTCGAAGCGGTCGGTGACGGCGTTACGGAGTTTGCCGCCGGCGACCGGGTCATGGGGTATGTCGGCTGGGGTGCCGCCCGGGAAAAGATTGTTGTCGAGGCCAGGGACATCGTGCAGATACCGGACAGTGTTGCCTTTGAAACCGCGGCCGGCCTGGCGGTGACCTATGGCACCACGCTGCATGCCTACCGGGATCGGGGGGATCTGAAAGCCGGTGAGACCGTCGCCGTTCTCGGCGCGTCCGGCGGTGTTGGTCAGGCTGCGGTCGAGATTGCCTCGATCATGGGGGCAAAGGTCATTGCCTGCGCCTCGTCAGAGGAAAAACTCGCCTTTGCCCGATCTCTCGGTGCCGATCTGACGCTGAATTACTCCAAAGAGCCCCTGAAGGAAGGCCTGAAGGCACTGACAGACGGCAGGGGTGTGGACGTTGTCTATGATCCGGTTGGCGGAGACCTCGCCGAACAGGCCGTCCGGGCGACGGCCTGGGGCGGCCGTTTCCTGGTCATCGGCTTTGCCGCCGGTCAGATCCCGAAGATCCCGCTCAACATCGTCATGCTGAAAGGCTGTGACCTGCGTGGTGTCTTCTGGGGGGCGGCGGTCACCCGAGACCCCGAGGCCAACAAGGAGAACATGAAGCAGCTTCTGGCCTGGGTTGAGGAAGGCAGGCTGAAGCCACATGTTCACGGGGTCTATCCTCTAGAGGACATTGCAACGGCGCTGGAGGAAATCGCGGCCAGGAAAGTGCGCGGCAAGGTGATCGTGACGCCTTGAGGCCGCATTGACGAAAGCTCAAGGCAGAGATCCTGGCCGATCCTTCGAGACGGGCCGTTCGCCCTTCTCAGGAGGGCGCAGAGTTTTCAGCTGGCTCTGATGGAGCGCAACAAACCAGGCGTCATCCTGAGGAAGCGCGCAGCGCTGCCTCGAAGGTTTGGCCACCTGCGCCGACACTTGTTTCGAACAGGCCGCACATTCCCAGCGGCCTTCGTCGTCAGACGGCAAATTCCGCGATCACTGGCGCATGATCCGAGGGTTTTTCCCAGCCACGCGCATCGCGCAATACGCTGGTCGATTTTACATGCGGGGCGAGAGGTTCCGACACCCAGACATGGTCGAGCCGGCGGCCCTTGTCGGCCTTCGACCAGTCCTTCGCCCGATAGCTCCACCAGGTGTAGAGTTTTTCCTCCAGCGGTGTGAACTGGCGCATGGCGTCCAGCCAGCCGCCGGTTTCGCGCACCTTTTCGAACAGCTCGGTTTCCACCGGCGTGTGCGACACCACTTTCAGAAGCTGCTTGTGCGACCAGACGTCGTGCTCATAGGGCGCCACGTTGAGATCGCCGACCAGAACGGCCGGTCTGGCGGTTTCCTCTCCCTGCAACCAGTCCTGCATCTCGGCCATAAAATCCAGCTTGTGGCCGAATTTCGGGTTGATCTCCCGATTGGGTTCGTCGCCGCCGGCTGGGACATAGAAATTGTGCAGGCGCAGGCTGCTGCCATTGAACGGCACATCGACAGCAACGTGGCGGCTGTCGCCGATATCGCAGAAGTCACGTTTTTCAATGTTGCTGAGCGGCAGGCGGGAGACGGTGGCCACACCGTGGTAGCCCTTCTGGCCATTGATTGCCATGTGCTCGTAGCCGGCCTTGCGAAAGGCGTTTTCCGGGAAGTTGGCATCCGGGCACTTGGTCTCCTGCAGGCAGATCACGTCCGGTGCGATCTCGTCGATCAGCTGTTCCACAATCGGCATGCGCAGGCGCACGGAATTGATGTTCCAGGTGACGAGTTTAAGCCGGTCGGTCATGAGGAATTTGCCAAGGGTCGTTGCAGATCCGCCAAGTCATAAGGATTCGAGGCTCAAGTGCAATCGGTTTCAGCCCACGGCCGATCAATCCTTTGCAGGGCGGAGCCGAAGACTGCCCTGACCATTGACCCCGCGAGCGAGATCAACCGGTTTGATGCAGAAACGCATCGATTTCCCGGAAAGCATCGGAGGTCTCCGGGAGGTCCGGCCACATGGGCCAGACATGCCACATGCCTGGATAAATGCTCAGGCTGGAGGAGACCCCTGCGGCTTTCAGAGCAAGGTGCATGCGTTCCGAATCGCTCAGCCACAATTCGTGATCGCCTGCGAGCAGCAGGACCGGCGCGATGCCGTGCAGATCTGCGAAGAGCGGAGAGATAACGGGATCCTTCAGGTCGGTTTTGCCGCGAAAGTGCTTTTGCCAGTCGCGCAGAACCTCCGGCGACAGCAACGGGTCCTTGCCGGCAAGCGCCTCGACACTGTCGCCGGACAGGCTGGTGTCAAAGGCTCCGGACAGGGAGACGATGGCACGTGGCTGAGGAGCATTCTGTTGCCCCAGGTCCACCGAGGCCGCCATGGCGACGGCAGCGCCGCTGCTGTCGCCGGCAAAGATGATCTGTTCCGCCTTGTAGCCGCCGACCGCCAGCAGGGCCTCGTAAACAGTGACAAAGTCATCCCGCGGAGCGGTGAAGGGATGTTCCGGAAGCAGGCGATATCCAACGAGCAGCACGTTCCGTTTCAGAGCGGCCGCGAGCTCGGATGCGAAGGCACGATGGGTCAGCAGGGACCCGGTGACCAACCCGCCGCCGTGTGCATAGAGAACGAGGTCCTCTGAAGCAGTCTCTTCCGGGGACAGCCACAGGCATGGAACGTCGCCGATCCGGTCTTCCCTGGCTTGGCACCCTGGCGCGAGGTCGATACTTCTGGCTGCCTCGTCCCATTCAGCGCGTTCCTGGTGCAACGAGCGTTCAGGATCCGGAACCTCTCGAACCAGACTTGCACGCTCGGCCAGGCTTTTGGCGCTGATGTCTCGGTCCATCTGCTTGTTCACAATCCGTGATCCCTTGCGTCTCGCGGCGAGGTTTCGGCGAACGGCCACACCTGCCCTGAAGCAGCTTTCCCCTAACCATATTGCTGTGGTCAATGCCGCAATTGTCTTCGAACTGCCGCAATCCGGCCTTAGTCCGGGCGATGGGAAAAAGCGGATACGTGTTTTTGCGGAGAAATCGTCAAAACGTCTACACTCCGTTAGGAATTCCCACGCATTTTGGGCGCGAGCGGAAAGTCTTTTTTAACCTATCGAGGTCGCTGTGTCGGAACTGGTCAGGCAATTTTGCGCGCTGTTTGGATTTATTTTTCTAAGCTCTTGCGCGGCTTATGATTTTCCGGATCCGACACCGGAAGATTACGCCGTTCACGGCATCGATATCTCCCGCTGGCAGGGGGACATCGACTGGAATGCGGTCAAGAATGGTGGCGTGGCGTTTGCCTGGATCAAGGCAACAGAGGGTGGTGACCATGTCGATCCGCGCTTTGTCGACAACTGGATTGGCGCGCGCAAGGCCGGCGTGCCGCGCGGCGCCTATCATTTCTACTATTTCTGCCGTCCGGTGGAGGAACAGATTTCCTGGGTGAAGGAGATTGTTCCGGTTGATCCGCAGGCGATCCCGCTGGTGCTGGACATGGAGTGGAATGCGCACTCCAAGACCTGTCAGAAACGCCCGGGGCGCACGCAGATCCTGCGTGACATGAAGATCTTCCTCGATGAGATGGAACGTCACTACGGCAAACGCCCGGTGATCTACTCGTCTGTTGATTTCCACCGTGACCGTCTGGTAGGCGCCTTGAAGGGTGAACAGTTCTGGCTGCGCTCCGTCGCAGATTATCCCAACAACATTTATGACCAGCGGGACGACTGGGTCTTCTGGCAGTATACGGCCGAAGGCCGGGTGCCCGGCGTGCGCGGTGATGTCGACCGAAACGTCTTTTTCGGCACCAAATCTCAATACCGCGCCTGGTTGCGCGGTGAGCTGAAGCGCTAGCGGCGGCGTCTTCTGACAGATGCAATAGCAAAGACGTGTGAGGCATCCCTCACACGTCTGGAATCGATTGTCGTGTCGTCGATCTGGGGCATTCCAGCCGGCACCAAGCGGGCGATTTCTTGCGGTGCCTCAGGTCCGGCTGGTCGTTACTGTTGTGTCAGGTCCTGCGCCAGCATGAGCGCATTGCCGTCCGGATCGTAGAATGTGGCGGTGCTGACCATGCCTTCGACGGTTTCGGTTTCACCGTCGAATTTGACATTTTCCCTTTCCAGCGCGGCTCGGGCCGAGGCGATGTCCGCGACGCCGAATACCGGTACCATGTTGCCCGGTGCGGGTTCCGCCTGCTCTCCCAACCCCAGTGTGACACCTTCGGTCTTGGTCTGCATTTCGCTCCAGCCGGCCTCATCGATATGCACGAGCAGCTGAAAGCCCAGGTTCTTTTCATACCATTGCGCACTGGCATGGCGGTCGCGCACCGATAGCGCGAGAGTGATGGTGTTTTCCAAAGAAACGACTGACATGACACTTTCCTCTGTAGCAAAAGTATAGTAGCTATATTTCATGGATATGCCGCTGCTTGTCAAGCTCACATCGAAAGCCTGGTCGCTGAAAATTCTGGCCCTGTTGCATTCCGGGGTTCCGGGTCGGCAGGCGCCCCTGCTTGCGGCAACCACGGCGTCGCGCAGCGCCTTTGCCGCCAGTCTGGAGCATCTCATCCAGCTGGGTCTGCTTGAGAGAAATCCCGGTCACGGTCATCCGCTCCGTCCGGAATTCCGACTGACAGAGCAAGGCAAGGTCGCCGCCGCCATGGCGCACCGTATCCTGGAAGCAGCTCCTGGCGAGGACGGGTTCGGTATCCTGAAAAGGAGCTGGTCCGTGCCCATCCTGGCATTGACCGAGGCGCCCAGCCGGTTTTCCGCCATCCGGTCCGGTTTGGGGGGCATAACCGACCGGGCGCTTTCCAAATCTCTGGGCATGCTGGAAGAGCGGGACTGGCTCAGGCGTGAGATCGACCTGTCTCAGCGTACGCCGTTTCCGACCTATCAGGCCGTGAATGCGGGCCAGATCGTCAATCGGGCCATCGGATTGAGGTCCTAGCGGTCCGATCTGCTTTCTGTGGCTGAAGCCTATTGGACCAGGATCTGATGCGCCACATCCTTGCCGTTGCTCACCGTCACTTGCGTGAAGCCGATCATTTTGCAGAAATCCAGGAAATTCAGTTCCTGAGGCTGATTGGAGCGGGCAAAGAGCTCTGTTGACCGCGCCATGGAGGTCAGCGAAGCAAGCAGAGCCCGGAGACGGTAGAGCGTGTCATACTGGCCGTCACCGGTGGCAACGATGATCAGTTTCTCCAGGTCTCCACCCTTGGCAAACAGATGATAGCCGACAATGCGGTTGCGTTTGTCGTGCTGGGCCGCAAGGCCGATGACAAAGGCGGCGCGCGACCTTTTGCCGGCGTCCGGTGCCAGGCCGAGTTCCGAAACGTAGACTTCTCGCGTCTGCGGCTCGGGGTAGTAGTAGCCGGCGTGGGCGTCGAATGCGCTGGCTGGACCAGGTCCAAACGACAGCGACAACACGGTGATCGCGATCAGAGTGGTAAATAGCTGAAACTGTTTCATGATGACGTGCCCCCGGCTTTCATCTTCCTCAATCGGGCGAAGAACGCAAGCCGGGCACGTCCCGATCGGGCGCAGATCGGGCCGAATTCCGATGGTCGCGCTATATTTTCGCCATGATGTCTACCCACATGGGGAAGGTCTGGGCACAGATTTTCGGAGATTTGAACATGCTCACCCGCTTCTCGCTGGGCTTGATTGCGCTGGCCGCGACCGCACTGCCGACGGTGGCCCAGGCGGCTGGACCGGCAATTGCCTACACGACCGCAAACCTCAACATGCGCACCGGGCCTGGCACGAACTATCCCGTGATTACAACGGTGCCACGCGGCGGCGGGGTGACGGTTTTCGGCTGCACGGCCAATTTCGCCTGGTGCGATGCCGCCTTTGCCAATGCCAAGGGCTGGGTGTCGGGCAAATATCTCAGCTATGGTGGCAACGGTATCTATTACGGCCGACCGATTCCCAATGCCGGGGTTCATGTCGGCGTGCAGCGCTATTACCGCAACTACCCGATCTATGGCCGGCCGCCAGTGGTGGTTCAGCCGGTACGGCCCTATCCGCGCGGACCATACTACCGGCGCTACTGACGGTACGGCGCCTGAGGCTTGTTCCCGCAGACAGAAGGCCGTTGAACGGGCCCGTTCCTGCGACTTCGTTCAGGGGTTTGGAAGGTCGCCGTTCGGACCAGACCTGATACGACGCAAGCTGGGCGCAAGCCGCAGCCGGCATGATCCGAAACCGATTGGCCCAGACCGGGCCGAACCATTCTATTGCCAGGACATGTTCTCCTCCGGGAATGCTCCAGGCCCAGAATTTCGGAGTTCTGATCATGCGCATCCGCTTGTCGCTGGCAGCGATCGCCATCGCCGTGGCAACGTTGACCGTGGTGGCTCAGGCCGAGGGGCCGGTGATCGCCAAAACGACCGCCGACCTGAACATGCGGGCTGGGCCTGGGACGGGCCACCGGGTCATCCTGACTGTCCCGCGCGGCGGGCGTGTGACCGTCAATGGCTGCACGGCGAGCTACAGCTGGTGTGATGCGACCTTTGGCAAGGTGACCGGCTGGGTGTCCAGCGACTACCTGATTTCTGCCGATCAAGGCCGGTTTCAGGGCCAGCCGATTGCTGCGGCGGCAAGAAGCCTTGGTGTGCCAGTCACTCAAAAGAGCCGGCCTGCGTCCAAGGCCGGTACGGTCCATAAAGGCGGTCCCGTCTACAAGGGGGATCCGGTCCCGGTGGTCAGTCAGGCACCCGGACAGGTTTTACCCTATGATCCGGCCATGTATCCCTTTGCGACCCCACCGTGTCCGCGTTATCCGGACCGGTATTTCGAACACCAGGTCTGCTAGCTTGTTTCACGGCTCTTATTGAGCCGGTTTCGGAGCTGCCAGGACGAGCGACCAGAACACCTTGTGCTTGGCTGACGGTGAATAGGCGGTGGCAATACCGAGCCGGGTCGCGTCTTTGGTCAGAAGAACGTCGTTGTGTTTTGGCGATTCCCGCCAGCCTGAAAAGGCTTCGGCAAAGGTGCGATAGCCGGCACTGACATTTTCGGCTGCCGCTGTTTTGGGCTCGCCGATCGAGATCATTCGGGTGGCAAGCTGCTGGTCGGGCGCCAGCGAAGCGCGTACCGACCCTTCGGCGGCCATCGCCTGGGCCTGCGAGGCCGCGATCATGATGAGCTTTGAATCCGGGGACACCGGCGACAGGCCGTTATTGACCCTGTATTGCGAGATCATCTGGGCGGCTGTGGCCGCATCGACCTTGCCATCGGCCCGTGCCAGGTCCTGGTAGAAGGGGGGCGTCTGCAGGCGGTCGCCCATGCACGCGGTAAGCAACAGTGTCAAAGCTCCTGCAAGCGCGAGTTTGAGGGACAAGAACCCTGTTCGATGATCAACCAAGTTGCCGACTTTCCGTTTTGCTGGGGCCTGATTCGAAAGCCCTCAATAGGTCATGAAACCATAACGAAGCGGAAATGGGGCAAGCATCCCTCTCGCCAAACAAAAAACCAGCCCGTCGAAACGGGCTGGCCAGGCTGCATGAGGCTCTAACAGGCTGCTCTGCCTGAGCCTTTCGGGGAGCTTTAGCGCTTGCCGGCGTCAATCACGTCCTCAAGCGTTCTGAGGCCGGTTGTCGGGGCACAGACCAGAACGGACATGTTGCCGGGCGCGTGTTCATTCTTCCACATCTTAGTATGGGCCTTGGGGATCTGATCCCAGGGGAAGACCTCTGACATGTAGGGATCGATGCGCCGCTCGATCATCAGCTTGTTGGCTGCCGCCGCCTGCTTCAGATGCGCGAAGTGCGAGCCCTGCAGGCGCTTCTGGTGCATCCACATGTAGCGAACGTCGAAGGTGCAGTTGAAGCCCGACGTGCCGGCGCAGATGACGACCATGCCGCCCTTCTTGCAGACGAAGGTTGAGATCGGGAAGGTCGCCTCGCCCGGATGCTCAAAGACGATGTCGACATTGTTGCCCTTGCCGGTGAACTCCCAGATCGCCTTGCCGAACTTGCGGGCTTCCGCGAACCATTCGGCATATTCCGGCGAACCGACCGTCGGCAGCTGGCCCCAGCACTTGAAGTCCTTGCGGTTGATCACGCCCTTGGCGCCGAGATCCATGACGAACTGGCGTTTGTCTTCATCGGAAATCACGCCGATGGCATTGGCGCCGGCGGCCGTGATCAGCTGGATGGCATAGGACCCGAGACCACCGGAGGCGCCCCAGACCAGGACATTCTGGCCGGGTTTCAGCTCATGCGGATGGTGGCCGAAGAGCATGCGGTAGGCGGTTGCCAGTGTCAGTGTGTAACAGGCGCTTTCCTCCCAGGTCAGGTGCTTGGGCCGCGGCATCAGCTGCTGGGCCTGGGCGCGGGTGAATTGGGCAAAGGAGCCGTCCGGCGTTTCATAGCCCCAGATGCGCTGGGTGTTGGAATACATCGGATCGCCGCCGTTGCACTCCTCGTCGTCGCCGTCATCCTGGTTACAGTGGATGACAACCTCGTCGCCCACTTTCCAGCGCTTGACCTTGTCGCCGACGGCCCAGACGATCCCGGACGCATCCGACCCGGCGATGTGGTAGGCGGCGCCGTGGCCGTCAAACGGGCTGATCGGCTCACCAAGTCCGGCCCAGATGCCGTTGTAGTTCACGCCGGCGGCCATCACCAGAACCAGGACCTCGTGGCTGTCGAGCTCCCAGGTCGGCACGACCTCCAGCTGCATGGCATCTTCCGGGGCGCCATGGCGCTCGCGGCGGATGGCCCAGGCATACATGTTCTTCGGAACGTGACCCAGCGGCGGAATTTCGCCGATTTCGTAAAGGTCTTTCACCGGAGCATCCTCGCGCGTCTGGTTGTCGTTGGCTTCGGCGGCTGCTGTCATTCTCCCCTCCCAGGGCTGGCCTTAGAATTTCGCATTTGCACAATGCATGATCGGGTCGAAACCCGGTTTTGCGCAACTATTGTTCAAAAATGCTGCGTCGATCTATACGACTATTGCTTAACTTGCGTTTTGATGCCAAGCATATTTTGCATTGCGAGAAAAACTTTCGCAGGCGCGCAATATCCGGCAGACTGTGCCTGAACGGGAGAAACGGGCAGATAAAGGTCTTGTCGGGGCGACAAAAAATCAGGCAGCAGAATGCCTTAGGAGGAGAAGTGGCATGAGCACAGGGCAAGAGAAAAAACAGGACCGCGACCGCCCCTGGATTTTCCGCACCTATGCGGGGCATTCGACCGCCGCCGAATCGAACAAGCTTTACCGTAGCAATCTTGCCAAGGGTCAGACCGGCTTGTCCGTTGCCTTCGATCTGCCAACCCAGACCGGATACGATCCGGACGACTTGCTGGCGCGCGGCGAAGTCGGCAAGGTCGGTGTGCCGGTGGCCCATCTGGGCGACATGCGCACCCTGTTCCAGGACATCCCCCTGGAACGCATGAACACCTCCATGACGATCAACGCCACGGCGCCCTGGCTTCTGTCGCTTTATATTGCCGCCGCGGACGAGCAGGGTGCGGACCGCAATCTCCTGGCGGGCACGACCCAGAACGATATCATCAAGGAATACCTGTCCCGCGGCACCTATGTGTTCCCGCCGGCGCCGTCGCTGAAGCTGACCACGGATGTGATCGCCTGGACCTATTCCAACATGCCCAAATGGAATCCGATGAATGTCTGCTCCTACCATTTGCAGGAAGCGGGCGCGACACCGGTTCAGGAGCTCTCTTTTGCTCTTGCAACGGCAGTCGCCATTCTGGATTCCATGAAGGCCAGCGGTGCCATTCCCGAGGAGGATTTTCCAAAGGCCGTCGGCCGGATTTCCTTTTTTGTGAATGCGGGCATGCGCTTCATCACCGAGATGTGCAAGATGCGCGCCTTCACCGAGCTCTGGGACGAGATCTGCCGGGAACGCTACGGTGTCGAGGATGAGCGGTATCGCCGCTTCCGCTACGGGGTTCAGGTGAATTCCCTCGGCCTGACCGAGCAGCAGCCGGAAAACAATGTCTATCGCATCCTGATCGAGATGCTGGCCGTTGTGCTGTCGAAGAATGCCCGGGCCCGGGCCGTGCAGCTGCCGGCCTGGAATGAGGCGCTGGGGCTGCCGAGGCCGTTCGACCAGCAATGGTCCTTGAGGATGCAGCAGATCGTCGCCTACGAGACCGATCTTCTGGAATATGCCGATATCTTTGATGGTTCGGAAGAAATCACCCGCAAGGTCGAAGCCCTGAAGGCCGAAGCGCGCGAAGAGCTGGCGCGCATCGACGCGATGGGCGGCGCGGTGGCCGCCGTCGATTCCAGTTACATGAAGCGCAAGCTGGTGGAGGCCAATTCCGCTCGCCTTGCGGCCATCGAAGGTGGTGATCAGGCCGTGGTCGGGGTCAACAAGTGGACCGAAAGCGAACCCTCGCCGCTCTCGGGAGGCGAAGACGGTGCAATCCTCACCGTTCCGGAGCATGTGGAAGCTGAAGCTGTCGAGAAAATCGCCGCCTGGCGCGATGCACGGGACGCCTCGGCCGTCGAGACGGCGCTTGCCGAACTGAAATCTGCGGCCCAGGAAGGCCGCAACATCATGGAACCTTCCATTGCCGCGGCCAAGGCAGGTGTGACCACCGGCGAATGGGGCCGCGCCTTGCGCGAAGTCTTTGGCGAGTACCGGGCCCCGACCGGTGTCGGGCAGAGCGTGAGTGACGATGCCGGCGATCTGGCGGCCGTCCGCGGCGATGTCGAAGCTGTGTCTGCGAAACTGGGACGGCGTTTGAAATTCCTGGTCGGCAAGCCGGGCCTTGACGGTCATTCCAACGGCGCGGAGCAGATTGCCGTCCGGGCCCGCGACTGCGGTATGGAAGTGGTCTATGAGGGCATCCGCCTGACGCCGTCGCAGATCGTCAACGCTGCGGTCGAGGAAGATGTGCACGTGATCGGTCTGTCCATCCTCTCCGGGTCACATCTGGCCCTGGTTCGCGATGTCATGGAGAGGCTCAGGGCGGCGGGGGCGGATGATATTCCCGTTGTTGTCGGTGGCATCATACCGGAAGAAGACGAGCGCCAGCTCAAGGCTATGGGTGTTGCTGCTGTCTATACGCCAAAGGATTTCCAGCTCACGGACATCATGACGGACGTTGTCCGGATCGTTGGCAGTGAAGCGGAAAAGGCGGCCTAGACGGTTCCAGATACTGATTCCTGCGCCTGCCCATCGGTTGTCTCCGGAAAAACAATTGCTTAACGTTACGTAAAGCTTTGTTAACTCTTTGTTGAGAGATTCGGTGGGTTCCGCCAGAAGGCGGTTCTCTCTGAATGGCCAGGAGGCCGAAATGGCGACGATTGAACGGCCGGTTCCGGCCCAGGTCGTGGCGCATGCGACAGAGTATCCCGCGGACCGGGACGGTGACGGCACCGGCTACGACCGCAGAAAAAAGCGTGACACCGCAGAGCGCCATGAAACAGATACCGGAGTGTCCGATGACAATCCGGCAGTTCTTGTTGATGCTCATCACTCTGAAAATCACACACTGGACGGCGTAGCCGCCTATCGGGCAGCGGCCTTGCAGGCGCTTGAACCCGGCATTGACCACGGGCCGGTTCATCCATTGCCGGGACCCGTTGACCGATTGCCGGCGGACAACATCCGCCATGCCTATGAAGATCACGCAGAAGGCGAGACGCCGCACGAGGTCAACGTTGCGACCTGATCTCTGTGTCTTGCTCTAACCAAAGGCGCTAGACAGGTCGATTTTCATTGCAGTTCCGCGACGTCCTTGGTAACACCCGCCGCGAATACGTAATCATACGTATTTGCTGGATTTGATGACGCGCCGGTTGTCGGCGGTGCAAAGGGGTGAGCGGGCATTGGCAGAAACGATCTTGGCCTTGGCGGCACAGAACCTGTTGTCGCCGATCATCCTCTTCTTTGCGCTTGGTCTTCTGGCGGCGCTGGTGCGCTCCGATCTGTCTGTGCCGGAAGCGGCCGCCAAGGCCCTGTCGATCTACCTGCTGTTTGCCATCGGCTTCAAGGGTGGCGTCAGTGTCAGTGAGCACGGGGTCGATGCCAATCTGCTCCTGAGCATGCTGGCCGGTCTTGTCCTGTCCTTCGCAATTCCGTTCGCAGCCTTTGGTCTGCTGCGGGTGATGACGGCCCTCAGTGTCACCGATGCGGCGGCGGTTGCGGGTCACTACGGCTCGATCTCGATCGTGACCTTCGTGGCTGCGACCTCGGTTCTGCAGAGCCAGGGCATTGCCAGCGAAGGCTACATGGTTGCCGTGGCGGCCATCATGGAAGCGCCTGCCATCCTGTCTGCCCTCTGGCTGGTGGCCCGCTTTGCCAAACCCGTCGACGGATCAGACCGGGCCCAGGACACCAAAGGGCTGTGGCGGGAAATTCTTCTGAACGGCTCGATCGTGCTTCTTGTCGGCTCCTTTGTCATCGGGTTCATGACCGGACCGAAAGGCCTGACCGAGATCGAAAGTTTCATCGTCGCCCCGTTCAAGGGTGTTCTCTGCCTCTTTCTGCTCGATATGGGCCTTGTGGCCGGTCGCGGTCTGCGCGCAAGCGCGCACCAGCTTCGGCCTGGCCTGATCGCGTTCGGCATGCTGATGCCTGTGATCGGTTCTCTTGCGGGCCTGACGGCAGCAACGCTCATCGGGCTGTCGGCAGGCGGCACAGTGCTGTTGATGACGTTGAGCGCGTCGGCTTCCTACATTGCAGTTCCCGCAGCGATGCGCGTGGCCTTGCCGGAAGCCAATCCCTCGATTTATCTGACCATGTCATTGGGGATCACCTTTCCCTTCAACCTGACAATTGGTATTCCCCTCTATCTCAGCATCGCCCAGGCAATCGGAGGATAAGCGCATGGAGATGAAGGACGCCAAACGGGTCGAGATCACCATCGAAGCACCTCTGGAAACCCGGTTGACGGATGCGCTGGAAGAAGCCGGGGTCACAGGTTACACGATCCTGCCGGTGATGGGCGGCAGCGGCCGGTCCGGGCGCTGGAGCCGGGAGGGGCAGGTGTCCCGTGCGGGTGGCATGGTCCAGATCATCTGCATCATCCGGCCCGACCGGCTGACAACATTGCTCGAAGCAGCGTTCGCTGTTGTGGAACGGCATATCGGGGTTATTTCCGTGACAGATTGTACCGTATTGCGTGCGGAGCGCTTCTAATCGGATTGCCTCACCCAATCCGGCTAGTCGCCTCGGTCAATTTGCTTTCTCCAAATCAAGTGATATGAACCTCCCGGAAAATGACCGTATCCCGGCGATGCGGTTTCGGATGGGAGGCATGTCTTTGAGATTTCCAGCACAGCTGATGGAAGGCTACGGCCACTATCTGAACAGGGGATTTGTCCGCTACAAGGAAACACATGAGCGGCTTGCTGTTTATGGCCAGAAGCCCGAGGTGATGGTGATCTCGTGTTGCGACAGCCGTGTCACGCCGGAAGGCATTTTCCATGTCGGCCCTGGCGAACTTTTTGTGGTGCGCAATGTCGCCAACCTTGTTCCACCCTATGAAGACACCGACGGTCAGCATGGCACGAGCGCGGCAATCGAATTTGCGGTGAATAGCCTTAAAGTCAAGCACATCATCGTGATGGGGCATGGTCAATGTGGCGGCGTAAAGGCCTTTCGCGAACACGCCAATGATCCCATGGCGACAGGGCAATTCATTGGCCGCTGGATCAAGTTGCTTGAACCAGCGGCTATTGCGATGGCCTGCATGCCGGTGGACAAGGCTGACGACCCGCAATTGGCAATGGAATATGCTGGCGTGCGTCAATCCCTGAAAAATCTCATGACGTTTCCCTTTATAGCGAAAGCCGTTCAGCAAGGCGGACTGGAACTGCACGGATCCTGGTTTGACATCGGGTCCGGCGAACTGAGGATCATGGATCCTGAGAGTGAGCGGTTTGAAACGGCCATCCCTGAGGCTGTTTAAAAGGATTGTCGGCACCGTTCAAAGGAAAGTCTGCATGCAGATAGATCCGGCGCTGTACCAGCGCCTGGCCCGGTACAACGCCTGGATGACGGGCAAGGCCTATGAGGCCGCCGGCCAATTGAGTGATGCGGAGCGGAAGGAGGATCGCAGGGCTTTCTTCCGGTCGATCCACTCGACACTCAATCACATTCTTTTCGCAGACAGGGTCTGGATGAGCCGGTTTGCCGAGACGCACTATGCGGTCAAGGGCATGGGCATCGATCTCTTCGAAGACTTTGCCGAACTTGAGGCGGCACATCTGTCGATGTGCAGTGACATTTCGGCCTTTGCCGAGCAGCTCACCTCGGACTGGCTGGCGGAGACCATGGACTGGACTCGTTCAACGGACATGGTGATACGCCGGAGGCCGCGATGGGTGCTGGTGACGCATATGTTCAATCACCAGACCCATCACCGCGGCCAGGTGTCGACGCTTCTGACCCAGGCCGGTCAGGACATCGGTGTCACCGACCTGCCGTTCATGCCGGACCTGATTGAAAGCTACGGCGGTTAGCGCAATGGCGCTTTCGGAGAAGAGCCAGCGCCAGCTTGATGTTTTGTCACGCCGAAGCCGGGCTTCCGGGCGCATGACCTGAGGCGCGCTGCAAATCGAAAAGATGCCCGCTGGTCGCGGTTTGTCGACTGAAGCCGGATCACGAGCCTGGTTTGGCACTGAATGATTGCGTGGTGGATCAGGTTGCCGTGCGTTTCAGCTGGCCGAGTTCGGTGCTGAGAACGGCGTCCCTGAAGGTTCTCAGAAGCCGGTCGTCAAGCTTGCCCTTCATGTCCAACATGATTGCAAAGGCCTGCCTGGGGCTCATGGCGTCCTTGTAGGCGCGTTTCTCGGTCAGGGCGGAGTAGATGTCACAGATGGTCGTGATCCGGACAAGCTCGGAAATCTCATTGCCCATCAAACCGTCCGGATAGCCGCTGCCATCCAGAAATTCATGATGCGAGACCGCAATGTCGTAAGCGCCAGCGGGAACTTCGGTGCTGTCTTTCAGGATTTCCCTGCTGAAGACCGGATGTTTGTTGATCAATTGCCGTTCGGCATCGGACAGCTTGCCGGGTTTGTCGAGGATCGACAGCGGGATCTTGACCTTGCCGAGGTCATGCACAAGGCCTCCGAGACCGAGCAGTGACTGCTCTTCCTTTGACAGGCCGAGCAGCTGCGCGAAATTGGTGGCGTGGCCCGTGACCATCAGCGTGTGGCAGAACGTGTGGCTGTGATGCAGTTCGACGGCCGAAAGCCAGGCGTTGAGGCCTTCCGCCTCGATTGCATTGGCAATGTGATTGGCGCTTGTTTCGAGCTTCGCGAACGGCAGAGGGGCATTTGTCAGCGCAGCAGACGACATTTGCGCATAGGCCGAACAGGCGGATGTCACGGTTTCCGCCATGCGCGGCGAGCAACGGCCCATCAGCTTCGGGCGCGCATAGTCGCCCAGCAGCTTGCGGAGTTTGAGCAGGACCGAACCGAGGTGCTCGTTCCGGTCAAGGACATCCTGGCAGCCGAGTTCGCGGGCCTGCATGACTTGCTGACGGTTTTTCAGGTCGGCAAAGCCGATCAATGGATAGGGGGTTCTTTCGCGCAGGTTCTTGATGTGCTGTACGTCGGCGGCCGTTGCACCCAGGAAGTCGGCAATGATGATTGTCTTGCCGGGCAGCTGAGGCGTCAGCTTGGAAATGACGACAAGTTTTGCCGGGTAAGTCGAAGAAATACCAAAAAAATTCCGGGATGCCTTTTTTGCATCGGCAATCGTGAGGACGATCTGCATCGCGTCAAATGACCTTGTCTGACGTAACTGGCGTCAGGAGAACCTAAGGTCATTTAATAAAAAAACATTTATTGTGAGGGCGTTAGACTGTGAAAATTCTGCAAATATAGTGAGTTTAATTCGTACTTTTTACAATGTAGTCATGTGAAATTTTCGAAACGGCGCTAGCGCTCGCGTGACGTCAGCAGGCTTTTGCAAGCATGGCTTGTCAGTTGTGTTGTCGGGCGATCAAAAGCGAAGTTCGCAGACACTATGCCTTTTGGCATGACTCATACCGCCCTGCGGCGGATGCGGCCGAAATCCGATCTCGAGATCAACTTGCTGAACTTGCGCAGAAGTCCTGCATCCAGCTTGCCTCCCATGTCTGCCATGATGGCAAGAGCACGTTGTGGCGGCACGGCGTCCTTGTAGGACCGCTTTTCGGTCAGCGCGGAGTAGATGTCGACAATCGTGAGCAGCCGGACCCTTTCGGAGATCTCGTCGCCGCTGAGACCGTCCGGATAGCCGGAGCCGTCGATGAATTCATGGTGCCAGAGCGCCATGTCGACCACGGGCTTCGGCATTTCCGATCGAGATTCCAGAATTTCCTTGCTGTAGATCGGATGTTTGTTGACCAGCTCACGTTCCTTGGCAGTCAACTTGCCCGGTTTGTCCAGGATCGAGAGCGGGATCTTCACCTTGCCGAGGTCATGAACCAGACCGCCAAGGCCCATGAGATACTGTTCCTGCTGGCTCATGCCGAGCGCCTTTGCAAAGGTCAGGGCATGACCGGCGACCATCATCGTGTGACAGTAGGTGTGGCTGTGGTGGCTCTGCACGGCTGTCAGCCAGCTGTCGAGGCCCTCCGCGTCAAGGGTTGCGGCCATGTCCTTGGCGCTGCCGGCCAGCTTTTTGACGGGCAGGGGCGCGCCGGAAAGAGCTGCCATCGACAAGTGGCTCAATGCAGCGGATGTGCTCTTGACGGTGCGGACGGTTTTTTCCGGCAGGCCTGCCGGCAGGTTCGGCCTGGAATAGTCCCCCAGAAGTTCTCGCAGTTTCAGAAGCAGGTTTGAGAACCTGTCCTCCCGGTCGATCAGGTGAAAGACGCCGAGTTCGCGTGCCTGCAGGACCTGCTGACGGCTGCGGATTGTGACGAGGCCGATCGAGGCATCGTTGCGTTTCTTGGTGCAGGGTTTCAGGGCATGAAGCTGCTTGGGTGACAGATTGTGGAAATCGATGAGCAGCAGGGTGTTGTCGTCGTGCGTCTCAGGGTCGAACTTCGAGATGGGCACGTGCTTGACAGGATAGTACCTGGCGAGTTTTGCAAACTGCCTTGGAAAATCTTTCCAATTTGCGGAAACCGCGAGGATTTGTGCCATGCAAAAAGAACTGTCTTCACATCAAGTATCAGGGTGAAAACCTTGAAGTTAATTCGTAAAAAAAGACTTAGTAAAAACTACTAGGCGGGCATTTGTGACTGGCATGCCGTCTAAAAGTGTTTCCGAAAATTTCACGCAAAAACAGAGTCTTCCGCGGGCCCGAAGACAATCCGGCAACGCCCGCAGTCAGTCGGAACCGCGGACATTGGCCATTTTCAATTGTCAGGATGCGATTTTTTCAAGGCTTGCACCGAAGGCCTTCAGGGCGTCCGGGCGGTCGGTTTGCAGCAATCGTGCCCCGTGTTCCAGCAACCGGCCCCAACCCCGAGCCGGATTGGAGAGAGAATCGCTGTCCGTCACGTCGGCGGACGGCACCGCGTCGAGCGTGTTCAGAAAGATGTCCGTTCCGGATGCACGAGCAGCCAGGGCGTAGGCTTCAAAGCTGGAAAAGCTGTCGAACAGGCCCTCTACCAGCGGTGTTGGCCGCTGACGAAGAAGCCCGAGATAAGCACCCAGGGTCTCCGCAGTCACCTGGATAACCGGTTTGACAAGCACGCCGGTTTGCTGCTCGAGGTCATCAACCCGTTGCAGGTCGTTTTCGTTTGCGACGAGGGTTTTCAGATTGATGTGTGAGCGCCACGGGTGCGTGCGGACAAAATCGGCGACCTGCTCCAGGTCGCGCAGATGCTTGACGTCGACATCCACGTAGATCTTGCCTTCGGTTGCATCGAGAAGGTCACCCAGAAGGGCCGGATGCGACGATGTCAGGAGCGCCTGAGAACCTCCGGCACCGTCTTTCAGGACGAGGCTGGTGATGTCGGCTGCCGGAAGTCTGGAAACGGTTCCCGGCTGGCCGGTCATGCGGTCCAGGGTGTCATCATGCAGGCAGACAAGTGCGCCGTCGGCCGTTGCCTGGACATCAATCTCGACAAATTCATAGCCACAGCGGATCGCCAGATCGACGGAGGCGATAGAGTTTTCAGGTGCACCGTGCCAGGCGCCGCGATGGGCAACGACGGCCAGAGCCCAGGAGGGATCTGCCAGAAATTCCTTCAGAGGCGGCCGTGCACCGGAGGCGGATTGAAGAGGCATTGCTGTTCTTCTTTTTGGTCAATGGGAGGGAGGACAGTCCCGCGCGGACGCGAGACTGTAGTTTGTGGGGCAGCTTAACGCTCAAGGATCACGTTTTCGATGAAACTTTCTTCGACCGCCTTGCGGAACGGTTGAGCCGCCCAGGCCTGACGGCTCTTGCGCTGTTCGTTCGGCACAAGGGCGTGGCTGTCATCTGCCTTGGCGTGCATCGGCGCGGTGCCGAAGTCGCGGTTGAACATGGTCTGGGTGTCCGCGGAGGTCAGCCAGTTGACGAACACCGCTGCTGCTGCCGGATGCGGTGCGTTTTTCGGAATGGCCACGCCGTTGCCGCCGCCGTTCATGCCCATTTCTGGAATGTAGAACTTGATCTCGGACCGGACTTCGCCCCGTTTCTGCAGACCGGCCAGGTGATCTTCCCAGGCAGGGACCATCCAAAGTTCGCCGTCGCTGACACGGATGATGCTGTCGGCGTTGGACGCGGTAACGACATAGGTCTCGGCATTGTCCTTGAAGAAGTCGAAACCTTCGCCGACCTTGGCAAGCTTTTCGTCCGTCACTTCACCATCAGAGAAATCGACCCCGGTCAGCGTGCGCAAGGTGTTCTGGTAAAAGGAGGGGCCGGAGCCGCCTTTTTCATAGTTGAAACCGAATTTCTCCGGATTGGCGGTCCAGAAGGCGGCAAACTGGTCCGGTGTCTGTGGCAGCTGGTCGGCGGAGACCTTGGCCGGATCATAGGCGATGCCGGTCTGGTTGCCCCAGAAGGCAAGCACGAAACCGGCGCCGTCAATGCCGACGAGCTCCGAGACCCGGCCATCGTCTTCCGGCAGCATGCCAAGTGGCTGGAACGTGGCGCTCAGGTCAACGGTTTCAAAGTCGTTGTAGCCCCAAGCGAAGACGTCGATGTCGCCGGCGTCGCGATTGCGTTCGGCGATGAGCTTCTCGGCGTTGCCGGCGGCAGTGCCTTCCGGAATGGTGACCTTGATGCCGTATTCGTCTTCGAAGGCCTTGACCGCCCGGCGCAGGTCATCCTGCAGATACCAGACGTACCAGGTCAGTTCACCTTCGGCCTTGGCCTGGGTGACGATGTCGTCCCAGCTCATGTCGGCCAGGTCGGCGGCAGCGGCTACGTTCAGCCCAAGAGCAAGGGCGGTGGTGGAGAGAATGAGGGTCTTCAGCATGTCGGTTGATCTCCGTTCAGTCGGGATATCCTCGTCAGCCCTTGCCTGAACTCAGAGCCGGATTGGCCGATTTCAGAAGCCGCTCCAGGATGAGCATCAGGATAACGTTGGGGACGACGAGAATGAGGGACAACACCGCTGCATTGGGACGGACATAATCCTGTCCGAGCGTGCCGTAGAGCAGTGTCGGAATGGTGGTGAAGTCGGGCGAACCGACGATGAAGGCGATGGCAAATTCCTCGATCGACTGGATGAAAACGATCAGGAGCGAGGCGAAGATGCCGGGTTTGAGTGCCGGCAGATAAGCCACCTGCCAGCGGGCCCAGGTGCTGGCGCCAAGGTCGCGGGCAGCATCGATATGGTCGGTGCGCACCTGCTCGAAACTCACCGTCATGATGCGGATTGCATAGGGCATGAAGACAATGGCATGAGCGAACAGGATCGCCCCGAAGCGCCAGGTGTTCAGGCCGAGCTGATAGAGCAGCGAGGTGAAGAAGATCGATGTGACGAAGGGCGGCACGATCAGGGGCAATAGCGCCAAGAGCTTGCAGACCTCACGGCCGGGAAAGCGGATCCGCCCAAGCGCGAAAGCGGTCGGGGTGGCCAGCACAAGCGCGGCAAGGGCTGCCGACGGTGCGAGGATGTAGGAATTCACAAGCGCGGTCTTGAGCGAGGAATTCTCCCACATGTGCTGCCAGCGATAGAAGGACATTGCCGGCGGGACCAGCTTGTCGGCGGTCCAGGGCTCGGACGGATCCACCAGGGACCAGAGCACCGCCATGGTGAAGGGCACGATCAGCCAGAGCGCCGTCAGGCTGAGCAACAGCGCAAGAAGAACCTTGTTCAGGCGTTGCCGGGTCATGCGATCCTCCCGCGCAGGGTGATGCGGGTGACCAGGGCGAGCAGGGCGGAGCCGGCAATCGCGATCAGCATCAGCGTCACACCGACAACGGCGGCATCGTTCCAGCGCCCGCCATCCTTGAAAAACACCATCAGTTGGGAGAGCGACTGGCGATTGGTGGGGCCGGCAATCACCTGAAAGCTGAAATCGGCCAGCGCACCGATGAAGATGATGATCAGTGCCGCCTGCATGGCGGAGACGGTGAGCGGGGCAATCACCTTGCGAAACCGGTCGAAACTGCCGGCCCCAAGATCCCTTGCCGCGTTCAGGACATCATCTGAAATGCTTTGCACGGCGCCGGTCAGGAGCAGGAGCGCGAAGGGCATGTTCTTCCAGGTTTGCAGGATAAGGACGCCAATGGCGTTGCGGTCGTTCTGCAGCCGGCGCGGTTCCTCCCAAAGGCCGATGCCCTGCATCAGCTGGTTGAGAATGCCGTGATAGGCGATGACATTGATGAACAGGAAGGCCGCGACAAGGCCGTGCACCAGAAGCGGCGCCTTCAGCATGGCGCCGATAGCGAGCGAGCCTGGAAAGGGTTTGCGCAGCCAGATGGCCAGGGGATAGGCCAGCATGACAGAGAAGATCGCGCTCAGAACACCGATATAGATCGAATAGACGACTGCCCGGCTGTAGACCTTGCGGTCCAGCATCCGATCCCAGAATTCCAGTGAAAAGCCGCTTTCGCCGGCAAGATTGTAGTAGCCGAAAGACTGGGCGGCCGCGATGTAGACCGCGACCCCGATCAGGGCAAGGATCAGTCCGAGGCCGGGCGTGAGCAGGGTAAGAACAAGCAGCCAGCGTTTCAGGGTCATGCCACGGCCTCCAGCAGCACGATCTGTTCCGGCTGCAGTGAAAAGGACACCGTGTCGCCCTCTCGAATGCCGGGCCGGTTGGTCTGGATGCGGATATCCGTCCCGTTCATGTCCAGATGGAGGTCGGTGAAATGCCCCTGAAAGGCCCGGTGGGTGACGCGTGCGGTCAGACGGTTTGCGCCGCCTGCTTCCAGGTCGGCGTGCTCCGGCCGCCAACAGATCTTGACCTTTCGGCCTTCCGGCAGGTCGGCCTTCTTCGTGACGAGCGGTCCGAGTGACGTTGCCAGTTCCACGGCGCCGTTGCCGTCTCTCCCGGTCACGCATGCCTCAAGCACGTTGGCGCTGCCAATGAAATCGGCGACAAAGCTTGTCTTTGGCGCGCCGTAGAGCGTTTCGGGCGTGTCGGCCTGTTCGATGACACCGCCGTTCATGACAAAAACCCGGTCGGACATGGCAAGCGCTTCCGCCTGGTCGTGGGTCACGTAGATCGCCGTCAGGCCGAAGTCGCGCTGAATGCGCCGGATCTCGATGCGTACCTGGTCACGCAGCTTTGCATCGAGATTGGAGAGCGGCTCGTCAAAAAGGATCACGCTGGGGCGCATGACCAGGGCCCGGCCGAGCGCGACACGCTGCTGCTGGCCGCCGGACAGCTGGTTGGGCAGTTTCTCCAGGTGCAGCGACAGGTCCAGCGCGCTGATGACGGCGTCGAGCCGTGTCTTGCGTTCCGGGCCGGCAACCCGTTTCTGGCGCAGGCCGAATTCCAGGTTTTCCAGAACGCTCAGATGCGGGAACAGCGCATAGGACTGGAAACAGAGCGCCGTGTCGCGTTTTTCAGGTGGTGTCCGGGTGACGTCTTGGCCAGCGAGATGAATTTCGCCATGGGTCGCTGTCAGGAACCCGGAAATCATCTTCAGGAGGGTTGTCTTGCCACAGCCCGACGGGCCGAGCAGCGTGACGAATTCACCCGAAGCGACTTCGAATGACACGTTCCGGACAGCAACAAAGCCGCCGAATTCCATTTTCAGATTGCGCGCACTGATCCCGCCCATGGCCGGTTCGCTCCTCCCGATTGCTTACCTGTCAAAGTTTATCACTCGTCATGAGTATTATTCTTTTTATTACTCATTAAAAGTAATAATTTTATGACAGGGATTGGCGTGCCCGGAGGCGGGCGGTAGGATGGCGTCGTGATTCTCGTTTGAAATTAAGGATTTCTGTCCGTGACGGTGCCAGTTGGGACCCCGCAAAATTCAGAAAAATCGACTCTTTTTCCGATCGGTCCAAGCAGCGCCGCTATCCTGGAAGCTGTTCGCGTCAATGGTGTTGTTGCCCGTTCGGATCTGCCCGCACCGACCGGACTGTCTCAGCAATCCGTGCACCGATTGACCGAAGAACTGCTTGAAAGCGGCCTTCTGGAACGGCGCGATCCGGTGATCCAGGGGCGGGGCAAACCAAGCCCTCGTCTCGCGGTCAATCCTGCCGGCGCATACGCGTTTGGCGTTTCGGTGGACACCAACACGGTGGAAACGGTCTGGGTGGATCTGACCGGCAATATCCTGAGCGAGGGCAGGGTTGACGTGAACCCGAACGACCCGGAAGCCGTCATAAAGGCGGCCCTGGACCTGTCGAAACGCAGCGCGAAGAAACTGGGACTGGACCCGAACAGGCTCGCCGGTTGCGGGATATCGACCCAGGGGTTTCGCAACACGCAGGACAATATCTTCACCACGCCCCCCCTTCTGGAAAACTGGTCCGGATTTGCCATAGAAAAACGGTTCTCCGAGGCTTTCGGCTGCCCGGCCTATGCAGAGAACAACGGCACGCTGGGGGCCATTGCCGAACTCTGGAGCGGCGCGGGCAGGGACTATCCAACCTTCGTCTATCTGTCGTTCAACTTCGGCCTTGGCGGCGGCGTGGTGCTGGATGGCCGTCCGTTCTACGGGTTCAACCGCAATGCCGGTGAGTTGACGGATATCTATCTCGTTGAAGAGAAACCAAACCGTCCGGCCCTGCAGTACCTGATCAGGGATCTCCAGGAGAATGGTCTCGACGTTCCGAATATCGACATTCTCAGATCCAGTTTCGACCCGGCCTGGCCCGGTGTGGAGGCCTGGGTTCTCCGGGTCGCGCCGGCACTGAACCAGCTGGTGCGGGCGGTCACGGCGGTTCTCGATCCGGCTGCCATCGTCTTTGGCGGAGAGGCGCCGAGCGCGTTGCGAGACATGCTGATCGCGGCAACGTCCCAACGGGTTCCCGATCGCTACGGCCGTAAAATCCCGGGCCCGGCGCTGGTGCAGAGCCAGATACCTGCCCAGCCAAGTGCCGTGGGGGCGGGGATCCAGGCGCTTCGGCGCCGGGTGCTCAATCAGGCCTGAGCTCGCGCCCGGCACGTGCCGGTGCATGTTACCCGGCAATGTGGACCCCGTTTCCGCCGGCCCATTTCCTTCAACAGTGCGGACATCAACTGCCATCTTGGCAAACTGTCATTTGCTGACTATATCAAGAGCGAACGTTCGTTCACTATTTGGGAAGTTTACCTCTTTCATGGGCGCGCAGCGGATTTGGGCTCGCCCAAGGGGACTGCGGGGGCCATCGAGGCAGAAGGCAGACAGACATGCAGGCGAGTATCGACCTGGGTTACATCGTGAAGCAGTTCACCGGTAGGATCGCCATTACCTGCGCCATCGTGCTGCTGGAAAACGTGCTGATCGCGCTCGTGCCCCTGTTCGTCGGTCTGACAATCGACGGACTGCTGGCTGGCCGGTTGCAGGAACTTGGCTGGATGGCTGCAATTCTTGTGGCACTTGGCGTGTTTGCGGTCGGACGCAGGATCTATGACACAAGGGCCTATGGTTTCATCCGACTTCATCTCGGTGCCGAGTTGCATCGACGATATCCCACCCTGCAGGTGTCCAAACGCAGCGCGCGCCTCGACATGTCGCGGGAGCTGGTCGATTTTCTGGAAGAAGATGTGCCGGGTCTGATCACGGCGGTCGTCCAGATTGTCGTCAGCCTGGTTCTGCTGACCTATTTCGACGTGCATCTCGGTCTGTCATCCGTGCTTGTCGTGCTGGGTATGCTGCTGCTTTATGCCTGCTTTCATCGCAGCTTCTATCGATTCAACGCCCGTTTGAACGAGCAGAAGGAGCGGCAGGTCGATGTCCTGACCAGGGGCGGACGGCTTGGTGTCTTTCAGCATCTGCGCGCGCTGCGTCAGCACGAAGTGTCGATCTCGGATATGGAGGCGATCCTTTACGGCAGCATTTTCCTGCTGCAGATCGGTTTCATCGCGTTCAACCTTTATTGCGGCGCCGGGATCGACGGCATCACAGCCGGACAGATTTTCGCCATTGCAACCTATTCCTGGGAATATGTGGAAGCGGCGCTGATGCTGCCGATTGCCCTGCAGGGCTGGTCGCGGCTCAGCGAAATCAGCCGCCGCATCAATGCGGTCGACGCCCACGGGCCAAGTTCGCGGCAAGTCCTGTCCAACCAGATCTGATCGACCGGAGACACCCATGATAAGAGCGATGTGGATCGCGCTTGCCGTGCTGCTGCTGGTGGCCGCCAGCGGCTACATCCTGACCCTCGAAGATGTTGCGGATGTCGAGGAAGGCGAAAAGGCGCCCGCTTTGCGTCCCGTCACCTATGTCGCCGTTGAGGTCGGTGATCAGGCTGGAACCGTGTCGGTTTTTGCCGAGGTAACACCGCGCTGGCAGGTGGATCTCAAATCCAGAGTGGCCGGTGTTGTCGGCGCGGTAGCGCCGGCTGCCCTGGGCGGTGCGCGGGTCGAAAAGGGCACCGAATTGCTGGTGCTGGAGAACGCTCCTTATGTGGCCAACCTGGAGGAAGCGCGTTTCAGTCTGAAAAAAGCGGAGCTGGAGCTGCTCCAGGCAGAAAAGAAACGGGACATTGCGCTGAAAGACTGGCGCTCGGTCCGCCCTGGCGTCGAACCGCCGGACCTTGCCGTTCACAGACCCGAAGTCAGGGTGGCCGAACTTGCCGTGGCGGCTGCCAGGGCGCGCGTCGGCGCGGCGGAATACGACCTTGAATCCGCACATATTCGCGCGCCCTTCGATGCAATCATCACCAGGCGCTTGGTCAGTCCCGGACAGTCGGTGAATGAAGGTGACGTCCTGTTTGCGCTTCTCGATGACAGGATCCTCGACATTCGCGTCTCGCTGACGGCAGAGCAATGGGCATTGCTGGACCGGTCACGGGCGGAAACCGATTCACAGGTCTTCAGCGAAAACAACCGGTTTCTCGGAGCGGCCCAGGTGAAGAGAGGTGGGGGCTTTCTCGATCCCAAGTCGCGCCGCTACCAGGTGTTTCTGGAAGTGGACAAGGCGGAAAACCTGGCCATCCTGCCTGGCCAGTTTGTCAGTGTGAGGTTGCCCGGCAAGGCGGTGGCGCGCAGTCTGCGCATCCCGGAAAGCGCTCTCAGCCAGAACGGCTTTGTCTGGTATCTGGACAAGGCGGATCGCCTGCAGCGCTTTGCGGCGCAGGCTTTGTTCCGAAATGGCGAAGAGGTCGTCGTGCCTGCACCGGCATCGGTCTTGGAAGGGGAAAGCTTGCGTGTCGTGCCTTTACCGATGAGCGCCTACCTGCCCGGCCAACGCGTCGCACCCGTTGAAAAGGAAAACGGCGCATGACCTGGCTGACCAACTGGTTCATTCGCAATCCCGTTGCCGCCAACCTCCTGATGGCATTCATTCTGGTGGTCGGGATTTCGTCCGTGCTGACCGTGCGCATCGAAGGCTTTCCGAAGATCCCCGCGGACACCGTCAGCGTCACCACGGCCTTGCCGAATGCCTATACCGCCCAGGTGGACGAGCAGGTCACGCGCAAGATCGAAAAGGCGCTGGAAGGTTTGAACGGTGTGAAGGCGATCCGCTCTTCGTCGACACCCGGCGCGTCGATTGTCGAGGTTCAGAAGAACAACGGCTACAGGCTTCAAAAACTGCTCGATGATGTCCGGCTGAAGGTCGATGGCATTTACGATCTGCCCAAGGATGCCCGCAGGCCGGTGATCGAAACCAACAATTTCGATGTGCCGGCTCTCTATATCCAGGTTTATGGCGACACGGACCTGAAATCGCTGCAGAAAATTGCCCGGGACCTGCGCGCGGATCTCCTGGCGAGCGAAGAGATTTCAAGGGTCAACAACTGGGGTTTGCAGGATCAGGAAATCTCCGTTGAGTTTGTGCCGGGAACCCTGGAAAGGCTGGACCTGACGATTGCCGATGTCATGGACCGGATCGGCAAGGCGTCGCTCTATTTTCAGGGCGGAACGCTTCGAACGGAAGGCGGGTACATCTCCCTCAGGGCAGACAGCCAGGCCTACTCCCTCAGGGATTTCCAGGAGATTCCAATCGTTCAGTGGCCGGACGGCACCACGACACTCCTGGGCGATATTGCCAGGATCAGAGACGGTTTTGCGGAAACGGATATCGAGACCCGTTTCAACAGCCGGCCGTCGGTCGGCATGGAAGTCCTGATTGGACGGAAAGACAATCTGCTCAGGGTCTCCGATGCCGCAGAAGAGATCGTCGCGAAGGTCGAGCAGTCTCTGCCCGATGGCGTCCAGGTCGCGCTTTGGGGCAATTCCCGCGACTACATTTCAGACAGGCTGGAGCTGCTCGGCAACAGTGCGGTGCAGGGCCTGGTCCTTGTCGCCTTGATGCTGGCGCTGTTCCTGAATGTGAAGCTGGCCTTCTGGGTGGCAATGGGCATTCCGATCTCGCTGGCCGGCGCCTTTGCGGTCGCGACAACCGGCTGGGTCGACTATTCCCTGAACGACATCACCACATTCGGCTTCATCATCGTGCTCGGGATCCTGGTCGACGACGCGGTGGTTGTCGGCGAGAGTGTGCATGAGCAGCGGCGGCGCATCGAGGACCCGATCCGCGGCACGGAAGTCGGTGTCGAAAAGGTTTCCGTGGCAACGGTCTTCGGCGTGTTGACCACGGTGGCTGCCTTTTTCCCGATGCTTCTGATCGACAGTCCGCTCGGCAAGGTCCTCGCCGGCTTTGCCGGAGTGGTCATCCTGGCGCTGCTGTTTTCGCTATTGGAGAGCAAGTTCATCCTGCCCGCCCATCTGGCACATCTTTCAATGTCGCCACCGGAGCAACGGAGCTTGGCCTCGCGGAGCTGGGCGAAGGTGCAGTCCTTTGCGCGCGGGGGGCTGATGGCGTTTCGCGATCGCCTGTATGCGCCGGTGCTGACCTGGTCGTTGCGCAACAGGTATGCGGTTCTGATCCTGTTTGTCGCCGTGGCAACGCTCGTTTTCGGGCTGATGCAGGCGGGCAAGATCAAGTCGGTGTTCTTTCCCAATGTGCCGGGTCAGGTGATTTCGGTCTCCCTGACCATGGACCAGCGCGCGCCCCTTTCCCTGACGCAGAAGAATGTCGCGGTCATAGAACAGGCGGCCCTGGATCTGGCGGACGACCCGGACCTTGTGAACGCCTCGGGAGAGGGGCCGGTTGCCCATCTCTTTGCATTTGTTACCGGCACCACTTCCGCCGAGCTTTACATGGAGCTGACGCCTTCGGCAGAGCGCCCCGACCAAAGCACGCTGGACATTCTGGAAAACTGGCGGGCGCGCATCGGGCCGCTTGAAGGTGTTTCCGAAGTGAACTTCTCCGGCTTTGAGGATTTTGGCGGCGGGTTCCAGATCCGGCTGATTGCCAAGGACCGTGCACTTCTGGAAGCGGCCAGCCGGGAGCTTCGGCTACATCTGGCCACCTTCAAGGGTGTTGCCAACGTGCGTGATACCTTCCTGACCGGGCAGCCGGAGCTGCGCCTGACGCTGAAACCGGAAGCCCGCTCGCTCGGGTTCACGTCCGAGCGCCTGGCAAGCCAGATCGGATATGCGTTTGGTGGCGGCGAAGCACAGCGGATTCAAAGGGGAGCGTCGGAAGTCCGGGTGGTCGTGCGCAATGCCCTGGCGGCGCGCGACCGGATCGAGGATCTGATGGCGTTGAGGCTGCAGGCAGAGGGTGGTGACTGGATCCCGCTTTCCGCTATCGCCGAAATTGAGGCGCGCTACGTGTCGGAAAAGATTGAACGCCGCAATGGCGCGTTGATTGCCACCGTTCTTGCCGACGTCAACCGGGAGATCGTTGCGCCGGAGGAGATCGGGCAGGCGGTCCTGAACGATTTCGCCAAAGGGCTGGAAACCCGGTATCCCGGCCTTTCCGTCGATGAGGGCGGGGAACTGGAGCAGGTCGGCGAGATGAGGGGCGGGTTTCTGCGCGCCATCCTGATTGCCTGTCTGCTCATCTATATCCTGATGGCCGTGCCGCTCAAATCCTATTTCAAGCCCCTGATCATCATGTCCGTCGTGCCGTTTGGATTTGTCGGCGCGGTGCTCGGGCATGTGATCATGGACCTGCCGTTTTCGCTTCTGTCCTTTTTCGGCGTCCTGGCGCTGATCGGGGTGGTGGTCAACGATTCGCTCGTCATGATGACCTTCTATCTCCAGTCCCGCGAGGCCGGCATGGAAGAGCGGGACGCCATCCGGCGCTGCGGCATTGACCGGTTCCAGGCGATCTTCCTGACCACGGCGACCACGGTCGTCGGGCTGCTGCCCCTGATGAGCGAGACCTCCGAACAGGCGCGGTACCTGATCCCGGCCGCGGTGTCGCTCGCCTTCGGCGAGATTTTTGCAACCTTGATCACGCTGATCCTGGTCCCGGTGTTGCTGGCAATCGCCGGAGATCTCCGAAGCCTGATCTTTGCTCGCAAGGCGCCTGCGGCTGCTGGAGACACCGCGGTTGTGCGATTTTGAACGCCCGCTGTTCCCTTCGCCGGAACCGTGACTGCAGTCACGGGCAGACCTCGCGTCAAGCGCAATGATTAATCCCACGGAGCGGTTTTCGGAGGGCAACCCCATGCAGCCTGCAGACGCGTGATCTCCTGATTTGTGCCGGACGGCTCCGGGGCGGCGGTCTTTTTCGTTGTGTGTTCAGCTCACGAACAGCAGCGCGCTGCCGGCGACGACAAGTGCTGCCCCGGCCCAGGCGCCAAGCGCCGGCATTTCCCTGGTGCGCCACCACATCATGGGCAGCATGACAACCGGTGTCGTGGCAGACAGGGTTGCGATAATGCCGACTTCTCCGCCTGACAGAGCGAACAGGATCAGGGTCATGCCAAGACCCATGCCGAGCAGGCCGGACAGGGCAATGATGCCGGTGATGGGCAGCGTCAGACGCCCGGCCGGCTTGACCCAGGAAAAGGGCAGCCGGGTCAGCGCGAGAAGCCCGAGCGCGGCCACGCCGACGCGAATGCTGGACGCCGCGACCGGATCGGCGCCGCTTTCCATGATCGGACGGGCGATCAGCGAGCCGACAGACTGGGAGAGCGCCGCGGCCAGTCCGATCAGAACACCAACCCAGATCGGGCCGCGAATGCTTTCCCACTTGTGCAGCTGAGACTTGCGCTTGCCGAAACGGATGGCCAGCAGAACGCCCAGAAACGTCAGCAGGATGCCGAAAATCTGGGTCGCGTTGAGATGTTCACCAAGGACCATCCAGCCGAGGATCGCCGACATGGGGGCATTTAGGGAAAACAGCATGGCGGTCCGGCGGGGGCCCATGCGGTTCAGCGTCAGGAACAGGGCCGTGTCACCCAGAAAGATGCCGATGAAACCGGACAGGACCAGCGGCACGAGATGATCGCCGGCAATGGAGCTCCAACCGGTGGTCAGGGCGACCCAGACGGACAGCATCAGCGCCACGAGGACCATGCGCGTGCAATTGAACGCAATTGCGCCCAGGTGCTGGGCCGGACCGGCGGACAGCAGACCCGTCAGGGCCCAGAGCGTTGCCGCCCCAAGGGCGGCGGCCTCATAGAGGAACATGGCTGCGATCCGTTAGGGGTTATCCGGAAGATCCGGGACCTGGCCCGTCCAGGCTGTTTCAAAAAAGGCGGCTTCCAGAACGCTCATGCGGCGGAAGAGATCGGCAAGATGCTGCTGGTGCTCTGCGGACAGGCCCGGACCGAGCCGATCCAGCTCTGACCTGATCCAGTCGACAAACGCCTGAAAGCCGGCAACGGCGTGGAGGTCGATCCATTCGGCTAGGTAGAAGGTCGCCGGGCGTTGTTTTTGCGCTTCCCGGAGGCCCCAGGTCAGGTAACACCATTCCGCGCAGAGCAGGCACGTGAGCCCGTCTTCATAGGAGCCCTTGCCGGCAGACGTCAAAAGCAGATCGGAAAAGGCCCGGGTCACGGGTCCCTGGGCTGCGGTCTCGTAGTTTTCCGGCAGGACACCGAGCGCCTTAAAGGAGCGCAGAAAATAGTCGTTTTCCTCAGATGTCAGCAGCGCCAGAAAACCGGCGAGCCGGGATTTGGACCGCATGCCGGGCGCTTTTGCCACCAGGTATCCAAGTGTGGAGGCCAGATCGGTGACAAAAGTGTAGTCCTCGATCAGATAGCGCGCATAGGCGGCTTCCGGCATGGTGTCATCGCCGATGGCTGCCGTGAAAGGATGCGTGCAGGCACTGGTCCAGTAAGGTTCCGCGCGGGCGGCAAGCCAGTCGGTAAAGCGTGCCTCGGGCGCAGTGGCCAGAAAGTCCTGAAAGGACCCGTTGAACGTGTCGGACATGGCGTGGCCATGCTCCCCTGGATTGTCAAAGAAAAACAGGCGCCGGATGGCGCCTGTTTTCCTCGATATCAAAAGTCTGCTCAGGCCGCAGCTTTTTTCGGCGAGATCAGGCCGCGGTTCACCAGAACCTCGGCGATCTGCACGGTGTTGAGCGCGGCGCCCTTGCGCAGGTTGTCGGATACCACCCACATGTTGAGGCCGTTCTCGACCGTAGCGTCCTCGCGGATACGCGAAATATAGGTCGCGTCCTCGCCTGCGCTTTCATAAGGCGTGATGTAACCGCCGTCTTCCTGCTTGTCGATGACGAGGCAGCCCGGCGCCTCACGCAGGATGTTGCGGGCTTCGTCCGCGGTGATCTCGTTTTCGAATTCGATGTTGACCGCTTCGGAATGGCCGATGAAGACGGGCACGCGCACGGCGGTGCAGGTCACCTTGATGGCCGGGTCGAGCATCTTCTTGGTCTCGGCCAGAACCTTCCATTCTTCCTTGGTGTAGCCGTCTTCCATGAAGGCATCGATATGCGGGATCACGTTGAAGGCGATGCGCTTCGTGAATTTTTCCGGTTCGATCGGATCGTTCACGAAAACCGCACGGGTCTGGTTGAACAGCTCTTCCATCGCGTCCTTGCCGCCACCTGAGACGGACTGGTAGGTGGCAACGACGATGCGCTTGATCTTGGCGTGGTCATGCAGCGGCTTCAGCGCCACGACCAGCTGTGCGGTGGAGCAGTTCGGATTGGCAATGATGTTCTTCTTGGTGAAGCCGGTGATGGCATCGGCATTCACTTCCGGCACGATCAGCGGCACATCCGCGTCGTAGCGCCAGGCGGAAGAGTTGTCGATGACAACGCAGCCCTGTGCGCCGATGCGCGGAGACCATTCCTTGGAAATGGTGCCGCCGGCGGACATCAGGCAGATATCCGTGTCGGAGAAGTCATAGTTCTCCATGGCCTGTACCTTCAGCGTCTTGTCGCCAAAGGAAACCTCGGTGCCCTGCGAGCGACGCGAGGCAAGGGCGACGACTTCGTCCGCCGGAAAGCCGCGCTCGGCGAGAATGTCGAGCATCTCGCGGCCGACATTGCCGGTGGCGCCTGCAATTGCGATCTTGAAACCCATCTTAGCTTAGTCCTTGTCCGTCTCCCCGCTGCGCCGGCTGCCCTGGTTCTGGATGGGCGTCGCCGGCTCCCGGCGCCTCCCATCCCCGGGGAGGCGGGATGAGCGGCACCGTCAAGCGGTGGTCTTGGTGGTCTTCGGTGTGCGTTTCAGTGCGGTTGCGGCATCGGTCCGGGTCTCGCCGCGCATGAAGGTAGCGCTGGCAAGGGCCAGGGACATCATATCCAGAATGTCGGCTTTCAGCCGGGTCATTGGGGGCTCGCAAACGTCAAAACTTGAGACGGCGGTGTTTTTGCCCGGAATATCGCTTGAGTCAACAAGGAAAACGATGGAATTGCGCGATTGGTATTCAACTTGTTGCTTGAAAGTGACGCATGGCTGTTTGTGCGGCCTGCTCATGAAGGGCGCGGCGATCGACCCGGCAGGATATCCGGCCGTGAATCTCGGCATCTTTCCCTCCAGGTTGCAGAAAGGACACTTTCAAAATGGCCGGTGAGAGTAAAGAGGGCTTTTGAGCAGCGCCTGCCGGCTTTCGTTGTTGACGTTGCGTCAATATGAGCGCTTCATGATCGGAGCAGCACCTTGAAGGACGGAGCTGAAGCCATGAACGACGACACTTACAACATTCTCTTTTTATGCACCCGCAACGCGGCACGGTCGGTCATGGCCGAAGCCATCGTCAATCGCCAGGGGCACGGGCGATTTCGGGCCTTTTCGGCCGGAACCAACCCGGCGAGGGAAGTGCGTCCGGAAGTCGTTCGCTTGTTGCAGCGCATGGACTGCAATGCCGAGGCGGCCTATGCGAAAAGTCTGACGGAACTGGTCGGCTCGAACATGCCGGAGCTCGATTTCATGATCACGATCTGTGATCAGGACAGGGAAAAGACCTGCCCTGTCTGGCCCGGGCATCCGACAACGGCCCTGTGGCCCCTGCCTGATCCGGGTGCGCAAGTGGCAAACGGGTCCGCATCGGATACGGATTACGCGGAGACCTTCAGGTGCCTCAGCGAGGGGCTCGCCTCTTTCATGAGCCTGCCCAAGGACCAGCTTGACCGGATGTCTCTGCGCAACAGCCTGGACACGTTTCATCGCATGCACTGACCTACCGGGTCCTTGCACCTCAGAATTAGTGGAGAGTGAGCGGGGCGGCTAGTCGTTGAACAGCCTGCCGGGCCCGAGCCCCCTGGTTTCAAGGCCGGCAAGTTTCATCATATGCCAGGCAAGGGCCAGATTGGAGCTGATCACCGGTTTGCCCAACTGATGTTCGCAAGCCTCGATCACCTTGAACGTGCGCAAATTGGTGCAGGAGGCAAAGACGGCTTCAACCTCCGGATCCTCACCGATCGTGCACACGGCGTCCTGAACCGACTGATGAGCAATCCGGGCGACGACGGCTTCTTCGGCCTGGCCGAAGGAGCCGATCCTGACGGGATCGAAACCGTTGTCTTGCAGCAAGGTGCACACTGCTTCCGACACGCTCTCGACATAGGGAGACACAACGCCGATTTTCGAAACGTCCAGATGATCGAGCGCCGCAACGACGGCGCTCGCCGGGTTGGTGACGGCCGCAGCCGAATGGGCTTTGCGGACCGCTGAGGCAACCGCATCGGAGCCAATCACGGTGGCGCCGGACGTGCAGGCATAGCCGATGACGTCCATCGATCCGGTTTCCGGCAAGAGGGCTGCCGCTCCGGTCAGGCCGTCTTTCATGCGCATCAGGGTTTCCGGCGTGACATCCGGCGCGGTCCGGATCCGGGTGTGATAGAGCGCAAGGTCCTCCCGGTCGAAAAGGGGCCGAAACTCGCCTTCAATGGTTTCATCCGCGGACAAGACGATCAGGCCCAGCCGCTTTGTTGCCGTGTCCTCGTCGTCCGTTGTGAAAGGCAGTTGCGTCGATTGCATGCTGGTTCCAGGTCTGTCGCTGTCAGGTGCGCGTCATCGGCTGTGGTTCTTGCCGGCTCAGCCGTCTTCCGGTCCCTCTGATAGGTAACACAGGACCCGCGATTGAGCGTTCAGGTTCAGGGCTGCTGCGAGCGGTCCCCTTGCGTGATGCAGGGCGGCGAGGCCGGCTGCCCCGGAGGGCGTGCTGGCCAGCCCGTTCCGGGTCAGCCATTCGGTGGTGTCCGCGGCCTCGTCATCGGAAATCGTCACAAAGGCATCGGCCTCGCGCGCGAGATATTTCAAGGCCAGATGGGACGGTTCCTTGCAGTCGAGGCGGCCCATGATGGAAACCGGACCTGGCGCAACGACCGGCCTGCCGGCCTCGACACTGGCCTTCAGGGCCGGTGCGTCATCGGGTTCCACCACGACGATCTGTACGTTGTCGCCCCAGGTCAGCCGTGCACTGACCGCGCAGGCCGCGGCCAGTCCGCCGACACCGGCCTGCAGAAATACATGGGTCGGCGGCGCCGGGATCTGATCGGCAATCTCGAGGCCCATGATCAGATAACCTTCCATGACATCGCGCCCGGCCTCCGTCATGCCCGGCCAGGTGCTGTCGGGTATCTGGATCCAGCCGTTTTCCAACGCCTGTTTTTCAGCTTCCAGCATGCTGTCTTCATACGTGGCGCCGGCCCTGATCACCTTGGCGCCGCGCAGCTGAAGGCGGACGACAAATGCTTCCGGAACCGTTTCTGCAACAAAGACAACGGCCTTTGCCCCGACCGCCGGGGCGCCGGCGGCCAGTGACAGGCCATGATTGCCGGCGCTGGCGCAGACAAAGGTCGTGCCTTCCAGTGCAGTTTCATAGGAACTTGCGCTGCCGTCCTTGAGCTTTTGCCCGGCCCGCTTGGCAATCGCATAGGCAGCGCCGAGCGCCTTGAAGCTGCCAAGCCCCATGCGGCCGCGTTCGTCCTTGACATGAAGGGCTCCGATGCCACAGGCCGATGCGAGTTCCGGCAGATCGAGCAGGGGCGTCGGCCTCTTGTCCAGGCTGCGCTCAAGAAAGGTCTCGGCCATCTCCGGATGTTCGGAAACGGTCCCGTCCGCCAGCTCTGCTTCTGCCGGAAGTCCCTTGCCGCGCCATGGATTGGTGATTGATTGCATGCGGTCCGACCCTTTCACGTTGGCAGGTCAGCAGTCTCGACGATCAATTTCAAGTCTTCTGCCTTCATATGACGGTTTCTGACAAGAGAAAGTGCATGCCGTAGCGGAAGAGCAGGCTTGCTATTTCCCTAAAATATCAATATATCATGATTTATGGATATAAATTCTGCCTTAAGCGCTTTTGGTGCGCTCAGTCAAAAGACCCGGCTGGAAGTCTTCCGGCTCCTGATCAATGCGGGCCCGGAAGGCATGAGTGCGGGCGACATTGGCGAGGCGCTGGGCGTCCGCCAAAACACCATGTCGGCAAACCTCTCGGTGTTGTTGCAGGCCGGCTTGGTTCGCAATGAACGTGAGGGTCGGTCGATCCGCTATTTCGCGGATCTGGACGGAACGCAGGACTTGCTGACGTTCCTGGTGGCGGACTGCTGTGGCGGCCATCCGGAGTTATGTGCCCAGGCCTTGGAAGCAATCACCTGCCGTAAACTGTAAATTACAGGAGAGACCGCCATGTCGGACGGTGTTTACAACGTACTTTTCCTCTGCACCGGCAATTCTGCTCGGTCCATCATGGCGGAAGCCATTCTCAACCGGGACGGGCAGGGGCGTTTCAGGGCCTTCTCGGCTGGCTCTCATCCGGCTGGTAGCGTGAAGCCAGAAGCTCTTGAACTTCTGAAGAAGCTCAACTTCAAGACTGAAGATTTTCGGTCCAAGGATTGGGCCGAATTCGCTGAGCCGGGCGCGCCGGAAATGGATTTCGTCTTCACTGTCTGCGACAACGCGGCAAAGGAAGCCTGCCCGGTTTGGCCGGGGCAGCCGATGTCCGCCCATTGGGGGCTGCCTGATCCGGCTGCGGTTGAAGGCAACGAGACAGAACGTCGGCTTGCTTACAGCGATGCCTTCCGCATGCTCAACAACCGCATCTCGGTTTTTGTTAATTTGCCAATGTCGTCACTGGACAGACTGTCCTTGCAGAAGAAACTGGACGAAATCGGCAAGGCGGGCGAAGAGGTCGCATGAAGAAAAAGCCGCCTGCTTGACGCAGGCGGCTTCAGCGGACAAGACGGCAGTTCAGGCGGCGGTCCGTCCCTGAGGTTGCGGGCGCAGGGTCACCAGTGCAATCGCGAGGGCGATCAGCGCACAGGCGGCCACAGCACCTGTCAAAGGCAGCGCCGTCCGGTCGAAAAACGGGCTGCAGATCAGGATCATCACGCCGCCGGCCACCATCTGAAAGGTGCCACCCAGCGAAGAGGCCATGCCGGCATGTTCGCCATGGTCTTCCAGGGCCATGACCATCACAGGTGCGATCACCTGGCCGAGACAGCTGTTGCCGATGAAGAACAGCGCCATCAGCACCGGCAGGTCGTCGATGCCGCTCCAGACCAACAGCGTCAGCAGCGATGTCGACGCCGCAAAGCCGATCACCGCCAGAAGGGCAACACGCGCCATGCCGAAGCGCTGGCCGAGCATTGCCGCGAATTGCGATGAGGCGAAGAAACCGACCGCGTTCAGGGCGAAGACTAGACTGAAACCCTTATGACTCAGGCCATAATGGGTCATGTAGACCAGCGGCGCCGCGGCAATGAACACGAAGAAACTTGCCAGGGAAAAGCCGCCGATCAGAGTCAGGCCCATGAACTTGGCGTCCTTCAGCAGGTAAACGGCGCTGCGGATCATTGCCGTCGGGTCGATCTTTGCGCGCTGGTCCTTCGGCAGGGTTTCCGGCAACAGGAGGGCCATCTGCGTCACGGCGGCCAGGGCAATGATGCCAAGCGCGATAAAGATCAGACGCCAGCTGCCGAATTCGATGATCAGACTGCCGGTCAAGGGGGCCAGCATCGGTGAGACGCTGAAGACAAGCATGATCAGAGCCATCAGCCGTGTTGCTTCCGTTCCCGTGTACAGGTCACGTACCACCGCACGCACGATCACCATTGGGGCGGCCGCACCAAGCGCCTGGACGAAACGCCCGATCGTTAGGGCTGAGACATCAGCTGCGGTGGCGCAGAGGAACGAGCCCAGGATGAAGATGGCAAGACCCAGAAACACCGGCGGTTTGCGGCCATACCGGTCTGCAAGCGGACCATAGATCAGCTGGGCGAAGCCGAAGGCGATGAAATAGACCGTAAAGGTCATGAACACGGCGGCATCTGTTGTCTCAAGGCTGTCGACGATTTCGCCGACGGCCGGCAGGTAGAGGTCTATCGCAAATGGGCCGACAGCGGCCAACAGCCCCAGCACGACGGCGGAGCGCACGTATCCGATCTGCATAAGATTTTCCAATAAAAAGGCGCCAGGGGGCGCAGAAAGGGAGGTCTGGAGAATGGAAAAAGAGCCGGCCACGTCCAGAAGGAAACAAGTGGCAATTTGGGTGCCGGCTTTCAAGAGGTGTGGCAAAAAAAAGTCCGGCGGCATGTCATGAAAGCTTCATGCAAGTGTCACCGATATTGTAAGGACGACCACTAGCTTGCCGCCACCTTCAACCCAACTATTCGTGGGAGCTAGTGTCATGGCGAACCTTCGCGGGCGTTTTTTGAAAGGCGTCAGCCTTGCCGTTCTGTTCGGTCTCGGGACCGTCTCGGCAGCACAGGCCGACTATTTCGAGCGCATCAACACCTACCCGGTCTACAAGACCCTGCCGGCAGGTGCCGACAAGGCAACGGAAACAGTTGCCGAGATCATTTACGCTTCGAAGGATGGCCGGACGCTGGCGTTCACCGACAGCCCGGGTGATGCCATTGTTTTCGTCAACGCGGCGAACCCGTTGAATATCCAGCCGAAGGCCCGTGTGGCGCTTGGCGGTGAGCCGACCTCCGTTGCCGTCGGTGAGGCGGCTGCCTATGCCGGTGTCAACACCAGTGAAGACTACGTCAATGCGTCCGGCCACCTGGCCGTGATCGCGCTTGCCGACATGGGCATTACGGCAACGTGTGACGCCAAGGGTCAGCCGGACAGCGTTGCGGTCTCCCCGGACGGCAAGTTCGTTGCCATTGCAATTGAAAACGAACGTGACGAAGACCTCAATGACGGCGTGATCCCGCAGATGCCGGCCGGTCACCTGGCTATCTTCGATCTGGATGAAAATGGTGTTCCGACCAACTGTGATGCGGTTCGCATTGTCGATCTGACCGGTCTTGCCGACGTTGCCTCGACCGATCCGGAGCCGGAATTCGTTTCCATCAACTCCCGGAACCAGGCTGTCGTGACGCTGCAGGAAAACAACCATCTTGCCATTGTCGACCTGGCCTCGGGCGACGTTGTTGCCAGCTTCTCCGCCGGAGCAGCTTCCGCTGAGAACATCCCCGTCAAGAAGGCACGCATGAGCGATGCCTCCGGAAGCACTGTGGATGTCCGCCGCGAACCGGATGCCGTTGCCTGGATCGACGACGAGCGTTTTGTCACTGCCAACGAAGGCGACTATGAGGGCGGGTCCCGTGGCTTCACCATCTGGAACACCAAGGGTGACGTCCTGTTCGACAGCGGCAACCAGATGGAACATCTGGGAATGGCACACGGTCACTACCCGGCCAAACGCGCCCACAAGAAGGGCACCGAGCCGGAAGGCGTCGCCGTCGGGGAATTCGGTGGTGAAACGCTGATCTTCGTCAATTCCGAGCGCGGCAACTTTGTCGCCGTTTACAAGGATACCGGCGCTGAGCCGGAATTCGTTCAGTTCCTGCCGACCCATGTCGGTCCGGAAGGCCTGCTGGCGATCCCGGGCCGGGATCTCTTTGTTGTCGCGAACGAAGTCGATAGCGCGGAAGACGGTGTGCGCTCGCACCTCTCGCTCTACCAGTTCGGCGCAGACGCTCCCGCCTATCCGTCGATCACCTCTGCGACGGACCCGGAGAAGAACGCCCCGATCGGCTGGGGGGCGCTGTCGGCGCTCGCTGCCGATCCGACTGACGCAAACAAGCTCTATGCCGTCAGCGACAGCTTCTATGATGATGCACGCATCTACACGCTGGACATCGCTTCAAAGCCGGCCCAGATCACGTCCTACGTCACGGTCACCGGTTTCGACCAGGCCAAGCTTGACCTGGAAGGCATCTCGGTTGCCAAGGACGGCGGCTTCTGGCTGGCCTCCGAGGGCCGTCTCGACCGCGAGCTGCAGCATCTGCTGCTGAAGGTTGCTGCCGACGGGGCCGTGGAAGAGCAAATCACGCTGCCGCAGAGCCTGATCGATCAGTCCAAGCGCTTCTCCTTCGAAGGTGTCGCCGAATTCGAGATGAATGGCCAGACACTTGTCGCCGTCGCCGTTCAGCGCGAATGGAAAGACGATCCGAAAGGTCACACCAAGATCGCCATCTATAACCCGGCGGACAAATCCTGGGGCTTTGTTCACTATCCGCTTGATGCGCCGAAAAGCGCCGCCGGCGGTTGGGTTGGTCTGTCCGAGATCGTGTCCCTGGGCAACGGACAATTTGCCATCCTGGAACGCGACAATAAGGGCGGTGAAGACGCGGCCATCAAGCAGATCACGGTGGTGTCGCTGGACGGCGTTACCCCGGCTGCCCATGGTGAAGAACTTCCGGTTCTGGAAAAGCGCTTCGCAATGGACATCCTGCCGGCCATGTCGAAGGGCAAGGGCTGGGTGATGGACAAGCCGGAAGGCCTTGCCATCACCGCCGACGGCCGTCTGATCCTGGTGACCGACAATGATGGTGTTGACGATGCGCCGGGTGAAACCCAGCTGATCGACCTTGGACCGGCAACCCGCCTGAACTAAAGCGTGTCGCGTTTAACGAGATCCAACGGTCCCTGGTTTTGCGCTGAAATCTTTGATTTCAGGCAGCGAGCACCGAGCCCGGTTAAACGCGATTTGCTCTGAGCGTCATCCACTCAGGTCTCCCAAGACCCGACCGAAGGCCCGGCAGCTCATGGCTGTCGGGCCTTTTTTTGACCTCGCCAGCGCTAGTTCGCCCCGGGCCGGGCCTGGTGCAGTGTGTGCCACCCTGCCGCCAGGACGTGCAGGCCCACCAGAAGCACCAGTCCCAGAGCGGCCGCGTGATGCAGGCGTCGTGGAGGCAATGGTTCAAAGGCGGACAGGCCAGGCAGAGTGCTTTCGACAATGGCGGGCATGCTGCCAGACAGCGCGACCATGCCGATACCGCTTGCCAGCAGAACCAGAGGTGCCAGGCGCAGCAGGCCATGTACCCACCTTGAGAACCGAACCTGCACACGTGATCGGATCGAAAAGACCGGAGGCGGCGGGCCGTCTTTCAACCAGATGACGACACGCAGGGCTGTCAGGAGACCGGCTGTCATCCCAAGGGCTATGTGGAGCCGGAGCAGCGACAAGGCAAAGGCGTCCGGCTGTGTCAGGCCATAACCCGAAGCCAGGGCGCCGACTGCCGTGGCGGCGATTATCCAGTGCAGGACCCGGGTGAAAGCGGAAGGCGAGGAAACCATCACTCCGGGCCTTCATCCGTTCTGATCACCTGGTAAAGCGCAGCGTGAAATACCGTTCCACGCATGTCGCTGCCCAGGTCGCTCTTGCGCATTGCGACGATTGCGGCCTGAAAGTCCTGCGGGCTTTGCCATTGCGCCACATTGACCAGCTGGAACTTCGCGTCCGGTGACAGTGAGCGGTGCAGACGCGTGGAGATGTAACCCGGCTGGTCTTTCAAGAAGTCACGAGCCTGTTCCCAGAACCGGATCGTCTCCTCGATCTGATTTTCCGAGACCTCGAAGGCGTTGATCAGGGTGACGGGCTGACGGGTTTTTGTGTCCTCGGCCATGGTTGGGGTTCCGGTCGCGGTTGTCAGAATGGTCAGGGCGGCAAGCAGGTTCAGAATTCTGCGTTTGATCATCATGGGCATCTCGATCTCCTTTATATAGCAAGCTATATTAATTTATATAGTGTGCTATCTAGTATATATGCAAGGCATGAGCTTCGAAAAAAATGCCTCTGCCGGTTATCTCGCCAACCATATGGCCCGCCTGTTTGCCGCGGGTCTGCAGCGCCGGATCAAGCCGCTTGGACTGGCGCCGGGTCAGTTTGCGGCCTTGCTGGCGCTTTGGGAAAAGGAAGGCCGGACACAGAAGGAGCTTGTTCAGCTGCTTGATATCGAGCAGGCAACGCTCGCGAATACGCTGGCGCGCATGGAGCGCGACGGGCTGATCCACCGCCGGGCGTCGGAAGAGGATGGCCGGGTGCAGGAGATCTTTCTAACGGATCGGGCGCGGTCGCTCGAAGCGCCGGCCAAGGACGCGGCGCTGGCAACCAATGCGGAGGCGCTCGAAGGCTTTTCCGATTCGGAACGAGACCAGTTCCTGGCGTTCATGCGGCGGGCGGTTGCCGGTCTGCAAAAGAATCAGGACCGGTGATCAGGGGGTAATCCACCACCTGGCCTGGTCGTCTTGTCAGAAACCGCCAAACAGGCTTGCCAGTATAATGATCGCCACCAGCGCGATGAACGGCACTAAGACGGCAGTGACGAAGATATCGAAGTAACTGTCCTTGTGGGTGAGCTGGGCAATGCCGAGCACCGTGATCACCGCACCATTGTGGGGCAGGGCGTCGAGCGCACCGGAAGCGACAGACGTGACCCGGTGCATGGCCTCCAGCGAAGTTCCGGTTGAATTGGCAAGGGCGACGAAGGTGCTGCCGAGCGCGTCAAGGGCAATGCTCATACCGCCCGAGGCAGACCCGGTCAGTGCGGAGAGCGTCGTCACCGACAGGGCAACGGACACCAGCGGATTGCCGTCGCTGACGGCGAGCAGGCCGTCCGTGACCTGGGTAAAGGCAGGCAGCGCCGCAATCACTCCGCCGAAGCCGACAAGGCTGGCCGTGTTGAAGATCGGCAGAACGGCGGCATCCGCGCCCTTGTTGAGGGTCTCTCGGATATCCGGAAAGCGCCGATAATTGCTGAAGATGAGAAACAGGATTGATGCGGTCAGGGCAACAACAATCGCCCAGACACCGCGCACGGCTTCAATGGAGGTGGAGCCGAAGAGCGGTTCCGCCAGATAGGCAGTTTCCAGGCGGGGAACGACAAATTCCACAAACAGGAAATTCACGGCCACCACGATCACGATGGGGGTGATTGCCAGCCAGAAGGACGGCAGGGTCCGAACCTGCTCGCTCGGCTCGATCTCGATGACATCGAACCCCTCGTTCTGGGCCTGGGCCCGCATGACGGTGTCCGGTTCCGGCATGGCATCATCATGCTGGCCATAGCCTTCTCCGGTGGCCATGGCGGAAGTGGCCCGCCGGTTGAGCCAGACCATGCCCAGGCCAAACATGATCAGGGCAGCGATGATGCCGAGGCCGGGGGCTGCAAAGGCTGTTGTGCCGAAATAGGGCATCGGGATTGCGTTCTGGATGGCAGGTGTCCCCGGCAACGCAGACATGGTGAAGGTAAAGGCGCCGAGCGCGATCGCGCCTGGAATAAAGCGCTTCGGAACACCTGCATCCCGGAACAGCGCTGCTGCGATCGGGAAGATGGCAAAGGCCACCACGAAGAGGGATACACCGCCATAGGTCAGGACGGCACAACAGATGACGACGGCCAGGATGGCATTGGCGGTGCCGAGCTTGCCGATGACCCAGCGGGCGATGGCTTCAGCCGCACCGCTGTCGTCCATCAGCTTGCCGAAGATCGCGCCCAGGAAAAACAGCGGGAAGAAGGCGAGGATGAAATCCGCCGTGTTGATCATGAAGACCTGGGTGAAGGCGGCCAGGGGAGACAGCCCTCCGGACAGAAGAACCGCAAGGACGGCCATGACCGGGGCCAGCAGCAAGAGCGTGATGCCTCGGAAGGCGAAGAACATCAAAAGCCCGAGGGGCAGCAAGATACCGAGCAAATCGATCATGACGTTTTGACATTCCTGTCGGTGCCCGGTTCGAGATGGGCAGGTTGAAGGCTTTCTTCGAAAAGGTCCCTAGGTCGCCAGCTTGATTCCCTGCCGATCTTGTCGCCGTTTTCCGACAGCCAGTTGTCTGCTGTCTGCCGACCGAGTGCATGCAGCTTCTCAAGGAAGGGGCGTTCGGCATTCAGCTTGCTGGAGGCGCCATACTGGGCGAGTTCGCTTTCCGAGCCGATCATGTGCAGATGCGCGTCGCGATAGGCGGCCCGGTCGAGACCTTCATGGTGGATCACTTCCCACAGAAAGCCGACCGAGCGGAGTTCCTTGATCAGGCTGCCGTTGAAGGTGATTTCGTTGAGCCGGTTCTCGATTTCCGCCGGCGTTGTCGGCACGCCGGGCCTTTCAAACGGATTGATCTGCACCAGGATGATGTCGCGGGCATCGGTCTCGTCGATCAGGGGAAACAGGGGCGGGTTGCCCATATAGCCGCCGTCCCAATAGGCCTCACCGTCGATTTCAACGGCCTTGAACAGGGTCGGCAGGCAGGCCGATGCCATCACGGCGTCGCAGGTGATGTCCGGTTGCCGGAAGATCTTCGGCCGTCCGGTCCGCACATTGGTGGCGCCGAGAAAGAGCCGGGCAGCACCCGACTGGTTGATGATGTCGAAGTCGAAGCAGTCGGAGACGATCTCGCGCAGCGGATTGATGTCCATCGGATTGAACTGATAGGGCGACAGGACGCGGCCAAAGATCTGCGATGCAAAATAGGACGGGGAGTAATCCAGGGTCCAGCGGCCGAGAAGCCTGTCCATCAGACTGCGGCGGATGGGGCTGTACCGGGACGAATCGCTGACGGCGTGCCAGTAGTCTGACAAGAGCTCCCTTGCCCGGCCCGGGCCGCCTTCACACAGGCCCTGCGTCAATGCAACGGCGTTCATGGCGCCGGCACTGGTGCCGGAGATGCCCTCGATGTCCAGCCAGTCCTCTTCCAGCAGCCGGTCGAGCACGCCCCAGGTGAAAGCGCCGTGGGATCCGCCACCTTGCAAGGCGATATCAACCTGTACGGATTTTCGGGTCATGACAATCCATCCCTGAAGTCCGGCTGGTCAGCCCCTTCAGAACCGGGCGCTGCACTCATCTCAGGTTGAAACAGTAGCCTTAACGCTAATCAGGTTAAACTGCGATTGTGTGACGCAACATGAACCATGCATGCATTTGACCGCTTCCCATGAGAAACGAATGAAACTAAGAGCAGGCCCATGAGTGCGGTGCCGACGTCAGAGGCGCTGCCAACCAGTTGAAAGCGGTTTCATGACAGGCAGCCTGGCCGGGCTTTTCGGACTTTCCTTTCTCGCGGCAACTCTTTTTCCGGCAGGATCGGAGCTGGGGCTTTCCGCGATGATCGTGGCAGGAACGGATCCGGTCCTCCTGCTTGTGGCCGTTGCCAGTCTCGGCAATACGCTCGGCTCCCTGGTGAACTGGGGCCTTGGGCGCGGTGCAGCGTCCTTTTCGGACGCGCGCTGGTTTCCGGTAACACCTGAGAAACTGGACAAGGCAACCGCCTGGTATCACCGTTACGGTCGCTGGAGCCTGCTCATGAGCTGGGCGCCTGTGATCGGCGATCCGCTGACGCTTGCGGCCGGGGTTCTGAGGGAGCCGCTCTGGAGTTTCACGCTGCTCGTCGCGATTGCCAAGACGGCGCGATATGTCGTCATCGCCCTGCTGACCCTGCAGATAATCTAGGCCGTTTGCCGCCTGCTTCTTCCGTGGCTTCACCACCTGCGCAAACCTCATCCTGAGGAAGCGCGGCAGCGCTGTCTCGAAGGACAGGCCACCTGCGCAGGTGTAAACGGCGGATCCTTCGAGACGGGCCTGGCGGTCCTCCGCAGGATGAGGCTGAAAATGTGGTGAGGATGGTGAGCGGGGACAAGGCAACCGGGTGCGACGGACGGTTTGGCGTGTGCGTGGGCCTCTTCGGACCAGGCGACAGAAGACCGGTCCGTCTCAAAAGTGCTGGATCAGATCCCACTTGTTGCCGAACGGGTCCTGAAAGACGGCGACCTTGCCATAGGCTTCCGTGCGCGGTTCCTCGAGAAACGTAACGCCCTTTGCCAGCATCGCCTCGTGGTCCCGGTCGAAATCGTCCGTCGACAGAAACAGGAAGACGCGCCCGCCGGCCTGATGGCCGATGCTTGCCTGCTGGGTGTCGCCTTCTGCCTGTGCCAGAAGCAGCCGGGTTTCCGAACTGCCTTTCGGGGCAACAAGGACCCAGCGCTTTGTTGCAGACAGGGTCGTATCCTCGATCAGGTCAAAACCGAGCTTTTCGACATAAAAGGAAATGCCTGCGTCGTAGTCGGGTACCACAAGTGTGAGGGCGCTGATGAGCTGTTTCATGAGGTGTCCTGCAACCGTTTTGGCTGCTTATAGACGGCCGCGCGGTCTCTGTCGCGCGGCGATGTTGTCCAGGACATTTCCGGTCAGGCCGCCTCGGAAACATTCCCCTCTCTCTGCTGTTGCCAGATCTGGGCCGACAGGAAGTCGTCGACTGCCTGGCTGAGCGTTGCGCTGACGTCCGAGAGATCCCGGGACAGCTGGTCGATGTCACCGGAGCTGCTGCGTGTCTGGTCGATCGACCCCTGCAGTCCGGCGACATTGCCGGCCGCCTGGGTGCTGCCATCGGCAGCCATCGACATGGCCTTGCTGATCTCGCCTGTTGCCGCGCCCTGTTCCTCGACCGCCGAGGCAATGGCCGTGGTCATTTCCTGAACGCTGTCCATGCGGGTGCCGATGGCGCGGATTGCTTCAACGGCCCGATGGGTCGAGGTCTGAACGGCGGCGACCTGGGCGGAGATCTCGTCGGTCGCCTTTGCCGTTTGCGTCGACAGTTCCTTGACTTCGGATGCCACCACGGCAAAGCCCTTGCCGGCCTCGCCGGCGCGCGCAGCCTCAATGGTCGCATTCAAGGCCAGCAGATTGGTCTGTTCGGCAATGTCGCGGATCATGGAAATCACCGCACCGATCTTTTCCGCCGATCCGGCCAGCGCTGTCACGTCACGGTCAGTTGCCTGGGCGGCGTCCGCCGCTTCCAGGGTGGTCGACAGCGCCTTGTCGGTGTGCTGGTTGATCTCCTCGATCGATATCCTCAGTTGCTCGGCGGCAACCGCGGAAGCCTGCACGCTTTCGTCTGACAGGCGTGAAGCCGACAGAGCGCTTTCAGCATCCACCGACGCGGTGCCGGCGGTTTCGACCAGTGTCTGTGAGGTTGTGTTCATGACCGAGCTGAGGGACGTCAGCTGTTCCTGGATGGTGGAAATCCGGGTCTTGAAGGTTTCAACGAGCTGATCGGTTTGGCGACGCCTGTCGTCTTCTTCGGCGCGCCGGGCCACCGCTTCTTCCTGATGAGCTTTGACTTCAAGCGCATTGTCACGAAAGACGGCCATGGCACGTTTCATGTCGCCAATCTCGTCCGCCCGGTCCGTGCCATCAATCTGCGTGTCCAGACGGTCGTCGATCAGGTCCCGGATGTTGCGTATGAGCTGGCCGAGCGGGCGCGTGATGGTCAGCGCAAGGCTGTATCCGCCGGCCATGGCAAAGATGAACAAGGCTAGGCCGGTGCCAATCATCCAGACTTTCAGGCTTGTCAGGGGCGCCATGGCTTCCGATTCCGATTGCATGGCAAAGACAGCCCAGGAGGTCCCGAGGAAATCGAGCGGTATGCCGGCCTGGGTGAAGCTGCTGTCGCGATGGCTGGAGCCGGTAAAGAGGGCGGGTGAACCACCGAGAACGGTTTCGGTCGCCGGGTGTTCAACCCGTGTGGCGAGGATGTCGTTGATCTCGGAAAACCTGGAATCGTTACGCAGCAGTTTGTCGTTGCCGACGATGATGGTCTCGCCGGTTGCGCCAAGACCTGCCGAACGGCTCATGATCGTGTTGATCCGGTCGATCGGCATCTGAAAAACCAGCACACCGATCGGTGAACCATCTTCCTCGATGCGTTTGGCAATGAAACTTGCCGGGGCGCCGTGGCTTGGCGCGTAGGCTTCGAAATCGAAGAAATGATTGCTGCGCGTGCCGCCCCTGGCTGCTGCCCGAAAAGCCTTGCCCAGATCCGTGTCGGCCCAGGGGCCGTCACCGCTGAAATTGGTCGCAAAATCCTCTTCCTTGAAGACCGTGTAAACCAGGTCGCCTTCAAGGTTGAACAGGAAGATGTCGTAGTAACCACGCTCGGTCAGAAACGAGCGGAACCAGGGATGAAAACGGGCATGAACCGCATCGTAGTCTGTGCCGGTGTCTGCGGCGTCAAGAAGGTGCTTCTGTCCCAGCGGGTTGGGGTTATCCGAGATATAGGCGGTTTTCAGCCTTGCCGTTCGATCACCTTCGATCGCCTCGAAGGCTTCCGAAAAGGCCTGCGTGGCCTGCAAGGTGAATGGTAAGTCGCCGACGAGCAGGAGATCTGCCTCGATGGCCGCGAGATAGTCCGACAACTCGGTGACGCGGCTCTGGGCGATGGCTTGCAGACGCGTTTCCGTCAGCTGACGGATTTCCTTGGCGGCGGAGAAATAACTGCTCAGACCGATCCCGGCGCCGACACTCAGCGCAACTCCCAATATGGCAACCGGAATCTTGTAACGAATGGAAAGACTATTCCACATGGAACCCTCCAGATTTCAATCTAGGGTTCATGAATGAAGTTAATGCATGTTTAAATCAGAAGTTGAGGTGACTAAAAATTATGCAATTTTTCTGATTTGAAAAAGGAAAAATTGACATGGGATTTTCAATCGCTGCGTCAATTTAAAGTAAAATCCGTGACTTGCAGAAAACGATATCATCGAAAACTTAGCGTTAGATAAAAATACACACTGTTTTTATTGTCATTGGTCATTGTGCGCGCCGATAGACCGAGATGTTCTTGAAGCTCGCAACATCTACCAGATGTACGGTCTGCGTCACCGTCAGGGTTCGGCCATCTTCGGACAGTTCCCGTTCCGCCTTCATGATGGTCAGGCCGCCGCGGCGGGCTTCCGAGACGAGGTTCCTGTCGCCCTGAAACACCAGCCGCATGGCATCGACAAGGCCGCTTTTGCCGAGCTTGACTTCGGGCCCGTCGGGGACCGCCTCGAAGGTGTCGTTGGTGACTTCGCCGTCCGCAGCCACCTGGTTCATGGTGAAGATGGCCATGCCGAAATTGTCTTCGATCTTCAGCGTTGCACTTTTCGGCGGCTCACCCTGTTCGAAGTCGCTGTCTTCGGTGTCAAGGATCCAGGTGCCGAGAAAGGGCGCGAGTTTGTCTTCGTTCATGGTATCAATTGGGTCCGAATTGAAAGGCCGCCAACGGGATACCCTCCGGATCAAGGGCAGTTCAACCGAAATCGACCGGTCAGCGAAAAGTTGACCGCAAAAGGCCAAGCGCCCCTCCGCTCGATGGAGCGAAGGGGCGCTTGTGGTTCAAACTTGAAGGGGGCGGAAACCGCCAGCCCGAATTCAGGCGCTGAGAGCGTCAAGCTCGGCAACAATGGCATCGCCCATTTCGGACGTCGTCACGGTTGCCTGGCCTTCAGCGGCGATGTCTTTCGTGCGCAGGCCCTTGTCGAGGGCGTTGGCAATTGCCTTGTCCAGCTTGTCGGCGGCCTCGACTTCCTCGAAGGAGTAGCGCAGGGCCATGCCGAAGCTGGCGATCATGGCGATCGGGTTGGCGGCGCCTGTGCCGGCAATGTCAGGTGCCGAGCCGTGCACCGGCTCGTAAAGCGCCTTGCGCTTGCCGGTCACGCCGTCCGGGGCGCCGAGGGAGGCGGAGGGCAGCATGCCAAGCGAACCGGTCAGCATGGCGGCCACGTCCGACAGCATGTCGCCGAACAGGTTGTCCGTAACGATGACGTCGAACTGTTTCGGCCAGCGCACGAGCTGCATGCCACCGGCATCGGCGAGCATGTGTTCCAGCTGAACGTCTTCATAGCCGTTCTTGTGGGTCTGGGTGACGACCTCGTTCCAGAGCACGCCGGATTTCATGACGTTGCGCTTTTCCATCGAGGTTACCTTGTTGCCGCGGGTGCGGGCAAGTTCGAAGGCGACGCCGGAAATGCGTTCGATCTCGTAAGTGTCGTAAACCTGCGTATCGACACCGCGCTTCTGGCCGTTGCCCAGGTCGATGATTTCCTTCGGCTCACCGAAATAGACGCCGCCGGTGAGCTCGCGCACGATCAGGATGTCGAGGCCTTCGATGATGTCCTTCTTCAGGGACGAGGCATCGGCTAGCGCCGGGTAGCAGATGGCCGGACGCAGGTTGGCAAAAAGCTGCATGTCCTTGCGCAGGCGCAGAAGACCTGCTTCGGGGCGGACTTCATAAGGAACGTCGTCCCATTTCGGACCGCCAACGGCGCCGAAAATGACCGCGTCGGCCGCCATGGCCTTGGCCATGTCTTCTTCGGAAATGGACTGGCCGTGGGCGTCATAGGCAGAGCCGCCCACGAGGCCTTCGTCCGTTTCAAAGGCCATGCCGCCCTTTTCATTGAACCAGGCGATGACCTTTTTCACTTCCAGCATGATTTCCGGGCCGATGCCGTCGCCCGGCAGCAGCAGAAGATTTTGAGAAGCCATGGACGCTCCATCCCGCATTTGTTTTAAACCGATGCGTTGGGTTAGCGCGTCGGCCCCCGTCTTTCAAGGCAAGCCAGTTGCGAAGAACTCAATGAAGACCTACGCAAAGGTCAAGAACGGCACGAAAGGTGGGGCATGTCGCTGGCCATTGAGTTTGCATTGCGCGGGGGTGCCGCCGGGATCTGCCTGCTGCTCGGCGTCCTGTGGCTGGCAGAAGGGCGCAGTCTGACAGCCCGGCTGGGTGCGGCCTTCACGCTGATCACCTGTTGCTACATTCTTGCGTCCTCACCGAGCTCGCTGGACCTGTTCGGTTCCTTTCAGCTGGTGCTGGGCGTGATCGCCTCCTTTGGGTCCGTTGCCTTCTGGCTGTTCGCGCGTGCTCTCTTCAGGGACAGGTTTCGTCTGAGGCTGCCGGACGCGGTGCCGGCAGCCATCATCGCGCTCTGCCTCACCGTCAAGATCCCGAGGGATGGCGGGTTTCTCGATGATGCCGCGGCCGTCATTCACGGCGCGACCATCTATGCGATGCTGTTTCACGTGGTCTTCCTGGCTCTTCGGGGCTGGCAGGGGGACCTCGTTCCGGGGCGGCGCGCCTTCCGGCTCGCCGTCGCGACACTGATCCCGCTGATCTCCGTGATCACGACAACAGCGGAAATCGCCAATCGCTGGACCGAGCTGCCGCCCCTTCTGATAGACCTGCATCCGGTGGTGCTGTTTTCCGTCACCTTCGGATTTGCGGTCTGGGGTCTGCGCGTCAACAGGGAGCTGTTTCCGGCCGAAGGCAGTCTCAAGTCCGCGCCGCCCTCGCAACCTGTCGTCCGGGAAAAAGCAGGGCAGCTCAGCGCACCTGACCGGATCGAACTGGATAAGGTACTGGACCATATGGAGCGCGGCGGGTATCGCGAGGAGGGCCTCACGGTCGGCAAGCTCGGAACCGGGCTCGATATTCCCGAACACCGGTTGAGGGTTCTGATCAATCAGGGGCTCGGCTATCGGAACTTCACGGCCTTTTTGAACAGCTACCGTCTGCGTGAGGCGGAGACTATTCTTGGCGATCCGAACCAGGCCCGGGGCCAGATCGTGCAGATCGCGCTGGAGCTTGGCTATGGTTCTGTCGGCCCCTTCAATCGTGCCTTCAAGGCCGAAACGGGCATGACACCGACCGAGTACCGGGCCGCCAGGCTCGCCGATCTTGAAAAAAGAGCGCCGAAACCGAAAAAATAGCGCTGCTTTTGCAAGTGGCGCGCGCTGCAGCGGCGTCTTGCGGACAAGTGCTCCATCGATCCTCTTGATGGAGACAAACATGCATCCGCTCAACGACATTTTTGTGCAATCTGCAGCGATCTTTCTTGAGCTCGCGACCAGCGAGTTCATGCGTTACATCCTCGCCGCTGCCGGGCTGCATTTGCTGCTCAGTACGCTGTTGAAACCGCTGGTGCGGCGGCGCAAGATCCGACCCGCCTGGCCGCCGAAAGGGCAGGTCCGGCGGGAAATCCTTGCCTCCATCCGATCCGTTCTTGTCTTTTCAATGCTCAGTCTCGGCGCAGTCTGGGCGGTCAAGGCCGGCTGGACGCAGGTTTACCGCGAGGCGGACGCCCATGGCTGGTTCTATTTCGGCATTTCGGTGTTGGTGCTGATTGTCGGCCATGACACATGGTTCTACTGGGTGCATCGGCTGCTGCACGACAAGCGGCTCTATCAGGGCTGGCACCATCTGCATCACCGCAGCTTCAACCCGACACCGTTCACCGCCTTCGCCTTCAACACGGGCGAGGCCTTTCTGCACGGGCTCTTTACGCCGCTCCTGATCCTGGTGCTGCCGGTGTCCTATCTCGCGCTGTTCGTCTTTTCGGTGCACATGATCGTGCGCAACACGGTCGGCCATTGCGGGGTTGAGCTGTTTCCGGCAACACGCGGCGGCAGACCGCTTCTTGGCTGGCTGACCACCGTCACCCACCATGACCTGCACCATGCTTCCCCGGGCTGGAACTACGGTCTCTATTTCACGTTCTGGGACCGTCTGATGAAGACGGAACATCCGGATTACCTGAAACACTTTTCAGCGGCCGTACGGGCAGAGCCCATGAAGCGCGCAAAGCCGGTGGCGCTGTCGATCGCAATTGCTGCTTCCGTCTTCTGCGCGGCCGTGCTCTCCGGATCCGGTCGTGCGGAGGCGACTGAAACCGCCGCCCTGGAGACGATCTCCGGGCGTTGGGTGACGGAAGGTTATGGCGCCGTGGTGCGGCTGCAACCTTGCGACAAGGCGCCGATGGAACTCTGCGGCCGGCTTGATTGGATCTGGGATCCGGCATCAGGCTCTTACCTTGGCATGGAGATGTTGTCTGGGTTTCGGTTGCAGGGCGCGGAATGGCGGGATGGCGAAATCACCATCCCGGGAAAAAACCAGGTCTTCCGCAGCACCATCAAGGTGCTTGACCACAACACGCTGAAGGTCCGGGGCTGTGCACTGGTTGTCTGCCGCAAGCAGACCTGGCGGCGTCTTGAGAGCCTGCCGCATATCGGGCTCAGGTGAGGTCGCCAGCGAAACTTTTGAATCTTGGTCATGCCTTGGATTGCAGCGACAGGCCTGCAATGACGAAGGTGGAGGGGATGTCGTACGCGCGTAGCGTGGCTACCCGCCCAGCCAGCCGCGCGCGGCCTGCCAGAGGAGATTCAGGGCGAGGGCCGTCATGACCCATTTGAAGCCGGTCTTGAAGGTTGCCTCGTTCATCTTGCCGAGCAACCGGCTGCCGGCCAACGTGCCAAGGAAGCCGCTGGCGATCATCAGGACGATCAGTCCGGCCCAGGGCGCAAAGGCGAACCCTAGCAGGCCGAAGGCGATGATCTTGAAGACATGCATGGTCAGCGCGGTGATTGCCTGGTTGGCAACAAACTGGCGCCGTTCCAGTCCGAGGGTCGACAGAACCGCACCGCCAATCGGTCCGGATGCGCCGAAAAACATGGAGAGAAACGTGGAGAGAAAACCCGCCACAGCCATGGCGCGCTTCCGGGCTTTGGCGAGTTTCGGCGGTTTGCCCCAGACGACCCAGAGCACAAACAGGCCGATCCCGGTCCTTAAGACCTCGGAGGGCAGTTCAATCGCGATGGAACCGCCGAGCGCCGCACCCAAAACGGCGCCGGCTGAAAACCAGAGCGCAATCAGCCAGTCGACATGCCTCAGCTGCACCAGCGCGCGGCCGGCATTGGAGCCGATCTGGACAACGCCATGAACCGGGACGAGGGCATTCGCAGGCATCACGGTGGCCATGACCGCGATCATGGCGATGCCGCCGCCAAGGCCGAGGGCGGCTGTCAGCGCCGAGGCAAAGAAGCTGACCACAACAAGCAGCAGGCTGGCGGCGACATGAAGCTCGGCCGGAAACAGCGAGAGACCCAGTTCGCTCACGTCACGACCATCTTTTCTTGGCGTAGTTGATGGCCTCGCGCACATCCAGCTTGCGGGTGGAATTGCCGCTGCGAATATAGAGCACGGAGGCCTTGTTCTCCTCCATGTAGACGGCGCGCGGCGCCGGGCGGATGATGATCATGGCAACATCCTTGCCGTCGACCTTGGCGAACACCGTGTGGAGATAGGGGCACAGGTCACCGCCAAGGGATCTGGAAACGATGTCGTTGACCGTGCGTTCGAAGGCGTCGAGGTCGGGGCTCTTCAAGGTGGAGAGGTCCTTGTCCAGACCCAGGGGGCGGCCGGCATCGTCGACCCCGATCAGCAGGTTGCCGCCGTCACCGTTGAAAAAGCCGGCAAGCGTCTTGGCAATCACCTTTTCAAGGCCGCGGTTGATCCGGTTTTCCTGAACATCCCAGCGCAGCGACGACTTGAACTCGACCCGGTCGGTTTCACCCCTTTTCAAGAGTTCAGGGATGAGTGCGGTCTGTTCTTCCCGCAGGGACTGATAGGCCTGCGAGGTGCGCAGGTAGTTGCGGGAGAAGACGCCGAAGGCCAGACCGACAACGGCTCCTACCAGACTGTAGGCGAGCGCATCATCGAAGTGGCGCGGCAACAGCAGCAGCCAGAGCCGCGCGGAAAGAACTTCCGGCAAGGTTGGCGCGGTTTCAGAGAAATCCGTCAACTCCCACCAGAACACCACAAGGTACAAGGGATGGATGACAAGAACACCGACGATTGCGCCAACCAGGACATAGGTCAGCAGAAAGGGAAGCTTGAAAGGAGACAAGGACATTCAGTGAGCCTTGGAAGACGCTCGAAAGACGCTCAGCTCGTACCCGAATTTTGCAGGCAAGTAAATCAGGGCCGCACGTCTGGAAAAGGCGCGGTCGAAATGCGATAGGGGAGCCGCGGTTTTTTTGCCGCCGGCTCACCAGGTTCTTGCTCAGTCAGAACTGCCCTTGTAGGCGACTGATATGTCCGATACCCACAGGTCTGCCCGGAGTGTTTTTAGCCATCAGCCGCGAACGCCAGCTCGTCGAAATTGACGGGCAGCTTCAGTGCCCGATAACCGGTTGCGTCGCGCACGGCGTTTGCAAGGGCCGGAACGGTCGCGATCATAGGTGCCTGACCGGCGCCGGCCGGCGCCCTTGCACTGTCGCCGATAAGTGCAATTTCAAACTCGGGGACATGCTCTATCGTCGGTGTCGGATAGTCGCCGAAGCGGCGCGCCGACAGGCCGCCCCCCTGTATGGGAGCGGCTTCCATCAGCAACTGACCGATTGCCATCATTGCACAGCCTTCGACCTGCGCCCTGATCTGGTCCGGACTTATGGCAAGTCCGACATCCATGACAAATGTGCACCGCTCAACACGGATCATAGGCCGATTGCGATCAACGAAAACATCAAAGGCGGCGGCGACATAGCTGTGTTCCTGATAGATGCCGCAGGAAAACCCCCGTCCAAACCCTTCCGTTCTCGGCACAGTCTGGTTTTCGCACATCGATTTGAGTTCTGTGAGACAGGCTTTGAGGCGCGCCTTGTCCGGACCGAGATTTTCCAACCGAATCTCGACCGGATGCAGCTTGAGTGCTCTGGCGAGTTCATCCATGGCGCATTCGATGGCAAAGTTGTTGGGTCCGCCGCCGAGTGAGCGCCATTCACCAACATGAAACGGCAGTTCCACATCGCTCATCTCGATCCGCTGGCGTACCGCCCTGTAGGGCGGCTTGAGATTTCGGGCCGCGCCGAAATCATGCATGACCATGCGCATGCCGGAGAGAAGCGGTTCGGATGCCATCAGTTCGGTGAGAAGAACATGGCCACTCACACAGGCGTGCCGCCAGTCGGTAATCCGGCCATTCCCGCCAGCGCGAATCTGCAAGCGATGCGACGAGGGCGGCCTTGTCCGGTCCGCCAGGAACTCGTCTTCGCGGGACCACGTAACCTTGACCGGGCGCTGTACGTGTTGCGCCAGCAACACGGCTTCGCGCACCACATCGTAAAGCACACGCCCACCAAACCCGCCTCCGACGCGCATTGGATGGATCGTGACCCGGTCTACCGGCCAGCCAAGATCGGCCGCCGCCTTTTTCCGGTTGACGAACTGGTCCTGAGTTCCGGTCCAGACATCGACAACCTCACGCCCGTCGCGCCGGCTGAATTCCGCAACCGCCGTGCGCGGCTCCTGTGCCGCGTGATGCAACACGGGTTGGTCAAAGCGCATGTCGACTGTCCAATCAGCAGACAGATCCATATCGTCGTCGGTGATCGCGTGCTCAAGGTTTCCTTTGGCGAGAGCTGCGTCGACATCGATCAAGGCCGCTATGTCTGCAGTGGAATAGGGATCAGGCTGATTCCAGGTCACTTGAACAAGGTCCATGGCCTGGTTCAGCGCGCCGGGTGTTTCGGCGACCACACCGACCAGGCCGCGCGATCTGTCGACAACTACCTGGATAACGCCCGGAAGGTCCTGTGCGCCATTCCGGGCAACATCCAGGATGCGGGCATCCGGCGAGGGCGCTTGAACGGCACGTCCGAATGCCATGTTCGGCCGCCGGATGTCGCCGGCAAAGACCGGGGCGCCGATGACGATCTCTTCGGCCTGTACCTGAAGCGCGACCCGGCCGATTTGCCGCTTTTCTCGTTCAGGGGCGAACGCGTAAGAGGTGGCCGGCGGCAATTTGTCGGTCGAAAGGATGAGATCAACCCCTTCAAGCGCGTCCGCATAGGAAATGAAAGCACCGCTTCTTTCGTGAAACCCCCCGTTCGCGTCGTCAAGCCGATTGGGGTTCGTCCCGGCGACGGCCGCAGCTCTGCGCCGGAGTTCTTCGCGCAACTGCGCCGCGGCATCGGCAAGCGGGCGTGCATGCAGGGCAATCGCCTGGCTGCCAGTCGTGAAGCGCATATGCGGAACGTCACTGGTTGAGGGGAACTCAACTTCCACATTGCCGCTGTCGACATTGAGCTCTTCCGCCACGATCTGGGCGAGGCCGAGAGACGAACCTTGCCCCATTTCATGAACCGGGCTCAGCATCGAAACCTGTCCATCGGCGCCGATCTTGAGCCAGGCCGCTTCCTGGAAGTCGGGCGTCGCGAGCGAGGGCAAAACCGGGAAGTACCGGCGCCCTGCCAGATAGGTGAGCGTGAGGCCGGCTGCGGCAGCGGCACCACCTTTAAGCAGCCCTCGACGCGTTATCCGCCGTTTTGCTTTTGACATCACGACTTGCCTCGCATTTCACTGGCGGCGCGATGAATTGCCTTGAAAATGCGGGCCTGTGTGCCGCAGCGACACAAATTGGAACGCATTCGCTCTACGACCGATTGCTTGTCCGGTTCCGGGTTTTCTTCCAGAAGCGCGACGGCCTGCATGATCTGTCCGGCCTGGCAGTAACCGCATTGGGCGACTCTTTCGTCAAGCCAGGCGCGTTGGACCGGGTGAAGCCCGCCACCCACCCCCTCGAGGCCTTCCAAGGTTCGGATATGTGCCGGAAAGGCGTCCGAAACCTGCATCTGACAGCTTCGCTTCGCTTTGCCATCGACATGAACCACACAGGCTCCGCAATCTCCGTGCCCACAGCCAAATTTTGCGCCGACAAGACCCAGGAGTTCGCGCAATGTTGAAAGCAGTGTTTCACCCTGCCAGGTTTCCGGGATGTCGTGCAGGGAACCATTCACGTTGAGCTTCATACATCTGCCTTTCTTCTCAGCGCTCCGGGCGGTGGCGGCGCACAAGGTGAACCTCACACGAAAGGCACCCGGCACGTTGTGCAGGTTGGACGCGCTGTTTGGTGATCTAAGGAAAAACCGGCAGGCCGGGTGTCGCCCGGTCGTTGGCAACTTGAGATCTAGCACCTATGTGAGAACTGCTTAGCACAATCGCCAAACGCTCGAATTATCATAGGATAAGAACCAATGAGCTTCCGGGAAACGCTGCTGTCTGCAGGTGTCGACATGAGCCCTGTCGAGGAATTTGTTGAAAGAAAACGGTTCAATACTTCGGAAAGCGTCATTAAGCAGGGCGAATTCAACAAGAATATTTACAAGATCACGTCCGGCTTGATCAAATTGGTATATGTTACGCGTAGCGGTTCCAGCTATACGAAGTCGTTCCTTGAAGTAGGGGCGATTTTCGCTTCCATGACAAGTACGCTCGCCGGTGAACCAGCCCGGTTTTCAGCTGTCTGTCTGACAGATGTCGAGGTCGAACAGCTGCCGGCCCACAAGTTCAGGGAACTCACGGACAGCGATCCGGCAATGCTCAGGTTCTCCAATCAAATGTTCCGCCGCCTCGCGCTTCGGAATGAGGAACGCGAATACGATTTCCTCTGCCTCAGCGCCGCAGAACGATACGAAAAGTTCCTGCGTGGCTCTCCCGGGCTTGCAAGGCAGCTCACGCAAATTGAGATTGCAGCCTATCTGGGTATCACGCCTGTATCGCTCAGCAGGATACGCGCAGGTCGAGCCGGGTGAACTGTCGGCTCACCCGGCAGGCTTGACGGCGGACTTGGCAGGTCGCCTGGCCCCTGATCGATTAACCCTACCTATGGCTCTCTCAGGCAGCTGCAGGCAGGGCCGTTTCGACCAGCTTGACCCAATAGGAACAGCCGACCGGGATCAGCTCGTCGTTGAAGTCATATTCAGGATGGTGGAGGCCGGCGCTGTTGCCGTTGCCGGCAAAGATGAAGGCGCCCGGGCGCTCTTCCAGCATGTAGGAGAAGTCCTCGCCGCCCATCATCGGGTCGATGTTGCGGTTGACCTTGCCGACACCGGCGATGCCCTCTGCAATCTCCGCGGCAAAATCGGTCTGTTCGTCGTGGTTGGCCGTGACCGGATAGCCGCGGCGGAACTCAAGCACCGCCTTGGCACCGAACGTGTCGGCAACCGAGGAGACAATGGTCTCCATGCGGGCCTGCGCGAGGTCGCGCATTTCCGGGCTCAGGGTGCGGACCGTGCCGCGCAGGAGCACTTCCTGCGGAATGACGTTGAACGCGTTGCCGGCCTGGAACACGGTCACGGAGACGACGACCGAGTCGAGCGGATTGGCATTGCGGCTGGCAATGGTCTGCAGGGCGGACACCATCTGGGTGCCGACGACAATCGGATCGATGGTTTCATGCGGTTTGGCCGCATGGCCGCCCCTGCCGGTGATCTCGATGCGGAATTCGTCGGTGGCAGCCATGATCGGGCCCTTGCGGATGGCAAATTCGCCAACCGGCATGCCCGGGAAATTGTGCATGCCATAGACTTCCTCGATCGGCCAGCGGGTCATCAGACCGTCGTCGATCATGGCCTTGGCGCCGGCCCCGCCTTCTTCGGCCGGCTGGAAGATCACCACCACCGTGCCGTCGAAGTTACGGGTCTCGGAGAGGTATTTGGCAGCGCCCAGCAGCATGGCGGTGTGACCGTCATGGCCGCAGGCATGCATCTTGCCCGGGATCTTGGAGGCGTAGTCCTTGCCGGTCGCTTCCTCGATCGGCAGGGCATCCATGTCGGCGCGCAGGCCGATGGTCTTGCCGGCACCGCCGTTGCGGCCCTTGATTACGCCGACCACACCGGTCTTGCCGATGCCGGTCGCAATCTCGTCAACGCCAAAGCTTTGCAGCAGCTCGGAGACCTTTTCCGCCGTACGCACCGTCTCGTAAAGAACTTCCGGGTTTTCGTGAATGTCGCGACGCCACGCGGTGATCTCGTCGGCCAGATCTGCAAGGCGATTAACGATGGGCATGAAGGACTCCTGAAGATACGAAACGAAGGCGGGATAGGCATTCAAGCGGCTAACCTATCGCAAGCGGCAAAAAGGGGAAGTGGGGCTGAAGAAAAAAGTGATCACATTCCCACAACGGCATCAGTCTGTTTCTCTCTGACGGGTGCGGGCGCATTATTTTTCCGTCAGCCGAAACACTCCGGTGCGTTTGATCTCGTTGTCTTCCAGCGCGCCGACCACCGGGACTGTGTAAACCGCCAGTTCTTGAAGACGGTCTTTCGGCAGGTAGGAGCGCCCGGGATCGCCGACCAGCACCTCCATGCCGGCCTTCAGCAATCGATCCAGGAACGGGAGTACCTGACCGGCCATGGCCCGGTCGTAGAAGACATCGCCGCATATCACCACGTCGGCCTGCGGTACGGCGGCCTCTGTGATGTCGGCTGTTTCGATCGTCAGGGTAACCCCGTTCTCCGCCGCATTGAGCCTGGTTGCCACAAGGGCAAACGGGTCGATGTCCACGGCATGGCAGGTGCTTGCGCCCGCCAGCATGGCGGCAATGCCGACGAGACCGGAGCCGCAGGCAAAATCAACGACGCGTTTGCCCCTGACCAGGTCCGGTGTGTCGAGAATGTAGCGGGCCAGGCCCTGGCCGCCCGCCCAGGCAAAGGCCCAGAAGGGGGGCGGCAGGCCCAGTTCGCCAAGCTCTTCTTCCGTCTTCTGCCACAGGTCCATGGCTTCGTCGGCAAGGTGGAGGCGGATTTCCTCGGCATGCGGGACGGGCTTGACCCGGGTTTCTCTCCTGATGAAGGCAACCGGATCCTCAATCGCGGGCATCTCAGGCGGGTTCTTTCAGCCCGCCCATTTCGCAGACAACCTTCCATTCCTCTTCGGTGACCGGCTGGACCGACAGACGCATGGAGGTGACCAGCGACATCTTTTCAAGGCGCGGTTCCGCCTTGACCTGGGCGAGGGTCACGGGACTGGGCATGTCGCGCACGGCCTTGAAGTCCACGCATTCCCAGCGCGGATCGTCGGTGGTGGTGTCCGGATGGATCTCGCTGCAGACCTCGACGATGCCGACCACTTCCTTGCCGATGTTGGAATGGTAGAAGAACGCCTTGTCGCCGATTTCCATGGCCCGCATGTTGTTGCGCGCCTGGTAATTGCGGATGCCGTCCCACTGTTCGCCTTCGTCGCCCTTGGCCTTCTGCTGCTCCCAGGACCATTTGTCCGGTTCGGATTTGATCAGCCAGTACTGCACTTACGAGATCTCCGGATTCTTGATGGCCCAGTTCCAGGGGCGGATTTCGACACTCTCGAAGAGATCCGCTTTCGCATATGGATCTTCCTGGGAAATGGCGAGGATCTCGTCGCGGTTGGCCGCTTCGATCACCACGAGAGAGCCGGTCATGTTGCCGTCATCATCAAGGAACGGACCGGCGGCCTTGAGGCTGTCGCCCAGGCCTTTCAGAAAGTCGATATGGGCCGCGCGGTTGTCGAGGCGCGTCTGCAATGCACCGGGCTTGTCGGTGCAGATCAGGGCATAGAGCATGAAATGGTTCCCGGGTTAACGATTCTGCGTCGAACCTAGGGCCGGGAAGAGGCAAACTCAATGGGGAACTGAAAGCCCAGGCCGTCCAGCCGCTCTCTCTCTGCCGTGGAGGGAACTCGGGTGACGGAAAACCGGTTTTGCGCCTGGAGGGTATCGGGAGATATCAAGCGGAGTCGCAGCCGCTTCAAAGTCCTTCCGTCTCGGATTTCAACGGCCGTGCCATCAGCGTGTTGAGGGCATCGTCGATGCTGAGATCCTCGTCGATCATCTGGGCAACGGTCTCGCAGATCGGCACATCCACTTCGTATTTGCGCGCCAGTTTGACTGCAACGCGGGCAGAATAAGCGCCTTCGGCAAGTTTGCCGCCGGCCGAAATCAGTTCCGAGGCCTTGAAGCCTTCGCCCAGCCGGAGACCGAACGAAAAATTGCGGGACTGGCTGGACGAGCAGGTCAGGATCAGATCCCCGAGGCCGGAGAGACCAGTCAGGGTTTCGCCTTGGGCCCCCATGGCCGTGCCCAGCCGGGTGAGTTCGGCAAAGCCGCGCGCAGTCAGGGCCGCCTGGGCACTGGCGCCAAGCTTGCGGCCGACAACGGCACCACAGGCAATTGCCAGAACGTTCTTCAGCGAACCGCCGATCTGGGCGCCGAGAATGTCGATGGAGGCATAAGGCCTGAAACAGGGCGACTGCAGCGCTTCGCAGAGGCTGAGGGCCGTCTTGGCCGAGTTCGCGGCCACGGTAACGGCGGTCGGCAGGCCGCGCGCCACATCGTCGGCGAAGCTCGGGCCGGAAAGAATGCCCGGCTCAACGCCTGGCAGTTCCTCACCCAGAACCTTGGACAGGAGCAGGCCGGAGGATTGTTCGATGCCCTTTGCACACAGGACAAGGGGCCCGCGCACCTTTTCCGTCTTCTTCAACGCGCCCAGCATGGCACGTGTGGTTTGGGCCGGTGTCACCAGCAGAAGGGCATCGGCATCGGCAACCTCATCGAGCGAGCTCGTCGCCGACAAGTCCTCGTCAAAGGTGATGCCGGGCAGATAACGCGGGTTCTGGCGTCTTGCGCGGATTTCAGAGACGGTGCCGGGGTCCCGCGCCCAGAGCCGGACGTCCCGGCCTGCGCGCGCAGCCGTCAGGGCCAGCGCCGTGCCCCAGGCGCCGCCACCAATGACGCCGACCGTCTTAATGGCCCCCATTGATCTGCCCTTCCATGCGCGTCCGTAGTGTTTCAAGTGGCGCTCCAAAACCTTCAAAAAAGAGGGTCTCGGCAGGTGCATCCTTGGCGAACAGGTCAACCCAGAACAGGCGGAACCTGATCGGTGGACCGCCCGAGCTTGGTGAGGTTTCGAAATGTTCCCATTCTGTCGCAGGCTTTTTCCGGATCCGGCCGTGAAAATGCCGCTGTCGATGCACGCCGTCGAGACAATGGAGAACATTTTCGAAGATACGATCCTGATCGGCGAACGATTCGAGCGCGATATCCAATGAAAGTCCGGTCTCCTCGGCAAATTCGCGCCGGGCAGCGATCAGGTAGCTTTCGCCAGCGTCGAGCGTGCCGCCGGGAACCTGCAGCCCGACGTCCGGAAAATCCGGCTCGTCAAAAACGAGCAGGTCTGATCCGCAGGTAAGATAGACGTAGGCCTTGTGGTGGATCTGCAAAGTCAAGTCCTTGACATCAAACGGGTTCAGGCGGCTTTTCTCTGGTTTGGCAGTTTGCCGCGCAGCGTTTCCAAGGGCTCACCGAAGGCGGCAAAGAAGTTTTCCTGGTCCTCGGCTTCAGGGCCAAAGAGGTCAATCCAGAAGAAGCGGAACCGAATCGGATCACCGCCATTGCTCGGATGCATCTCGAAATGTTCCCAGCTGTCCCTGGGCCGGTTCTGCAGGCAGACATGGTAGTTGCGCCGGATGTGGCGTCCCTTCAGCGGTCTGCCTGACGGTGCCTTGAACTGGCCTGTGGCAGGCATCGTCTCGAAGGGGAGGTCCTGGCTGGAGAACTGTTCGAAGGCGACGTCCAGATCAAGCCCGGTCTCTTCGGCAAATTCTCTCATCGCGCCGTGCAGGAAGCTTTCGCCCGGATCCACCGTGCCGCCTGGAACCTGCAATCCAAGCCAGGGCGTGTCCGGCTCGTCGAACACGAGGAGGTCGGTCCCGCAGGTCAGGTAGACATAGGCCTTGTGATAGACGCGCATCTTAAAAAACAGTCCTCGTTGCTGCCCTGCCGCTTCGTAGCAGGCTGGGCGGTGCGGAAAAAGGGCAAGCGTGTGAATTTGCTCGCATAATTCTTCGGGGACAGGGCAAGAGTTATCTTTCAGATTAGAAAAATTATCGTAAAACAATAATTATTTGTTGATTAATCGGTTGAGTTTCCCTAGATACGCGGCGTCCGCCCGGACCGGCGGAGGATTGACCACTTTGGAGCGTTCCTTTGAAAACAGCTTTCTCGAACCCGATGTTTCTTGCCCCTTTTGCGATTCTCTTCGGACTGACGGCCTGCGGGCAAACCGGCTCGAATTACCGGCCGATCGTCGATGGTCCACTCGGCTATGCCTATGAAAACGATCTCGCCCAGTGCAAACAGCTGGCCGAGCAGCGCGGGCTCTTCAATGACGAGACCAAGATGGCCGCGCTTGCCGGTGCCGCCATTGGCGGTGTTCTTGGCGCCGTCGAAGCCGAGGACAATACGGCGCCGGGCGGTGCGGTGGTTGGTGCACTGGCAGGGGGTGCCATCGGTGCTGGCGGAGGCGCGGTCAAGGCCCATGGCGAACGCAAGCAGATTGTCATGAACTGCATGGCCGGGCGTGGCCACCGCGTGGTCGGCTAACGCGTCCCGGTCAGACCTTCGCGCCTTTCTTGCCCGCGCCGAGCACGCCGGCATTGGCCGCATCCAGTGGCCAGCGCGGGCGCGGCGCAAGCGCCATGTCGTCGACCGGCCCCTGCTGCAGGCGCTCGATGCCGGCCCAGGCAATCATCGCGGCATTGTCGGTACACAGGTTGAGAGGCGGGGCGACGAACCGTGCTCCGGCTTCATCAGCGGCTGCCAGCAGGCTGCTGCGGATTTCCTGGTTTGCGGCAACGCCACCGGCTACCACGATCACCGGCTCGGCCTCCGGGTGACGGGTGCTGAAGAGCTCCAGGGCGGATTTGGTGCGGGCCGCCAGGACATCGGAAACGGCCCGCTGGAAGGCGGCGCACAGATCCGCGATCGTCTGGTCGTCCACGGGCTCCAGCTTCTTGGCCTGGGTCCGAAGGGCCGTTTTCAGACCGGCAAAGGACATGTCGAGGCCGGGCCGATCAAGCAGCGGCCGCGGCAGTCTGAACCGGGTGACGTCGCCACTCACCGCCATCTTTTCAACATGGGGGCCGCCCGGATAGGGCAGGCCAAGCAGCTTGGCCGTCTTGTCGAAGGCTTCGCCAATGGCGTCATCAATGGTGGTGCCGAGCCGTTCATAGTCGCCGACGCCGCGTACCAGCAGGAACTGGCTGTGGCCGCCGGAGACCAGCAGCAGCAGGAACGGGAAGTCCAGATCGTCGGTCAGGCGGGCCGTCAGGGCATGGCCTTCCAGGTGATTGACCCCGACAAGGGGTTTGTCGGCGGCCATGGCAATTGCCTTGGCGGTCATGAAGCCGACAATCACGCCGCCAATGAGACCAGGGCCTGCGGTGGCCGCGACCGCGTCGATGTCGTCCCAGTCACACCCGGCCTCGTTCATGGCCTCCGCAACGATCCGATCGAGAATCTCGATATGGGCGCGGGCAGCGATTTCCGGAACGACACCGCCGAACTCCGTGTGCTCGTCGATCTGCGAACGGATGGTGCTGGACAGGATTGTCCGGTCCCCAGGACCTCGCACGACGGCCGCCGCGGTTTCATCGCAACTCGTCTCAATTCCCAGGACCGTCAGTTTGGTCGCATTGTCTTTCGAATTGACTGAAGTCATTGGTATCGGTGCGGTGGCCTGTGATAGGACAGGTATCAAAGAACAAACATATGTCCGGCGTCCTGCCGGGCGTAGCATCTGGACGGTAAACCTTGCAATCAAATCCTTTGCGCATCGGCACCCGGGGCAGCGCGCTGGCGCTGGCACAGGCTCATGAAACCCGAGATCGGCTGATGGCCGCCCACGCGCTTTCCGAAGACGCGTTCGAGATCGTTGTCATCAAGACCTCCGGCGACCAGATCCAGGACCGGCCGCTGTCCGAGGTCGGCGGCAAGGGGCTCTTCACCAAGGAAATCGAGGAGGCGCTGCTCGACAAGCGCATCGATATTGCCGTGCATTCCTCCAAGGACATGCCGACTGTCCTGCCAGAGGGGCTGGCCTTGACGGCGTTTCTGCCACGCGAAGACGTGCGGGATGCCTTCCTGTCTCCCAAGGCGAAAACGCTGACCGATCTGCCCCAAGGTGCGGTGGTCGGGTCCAGTTCGCTGCGCCGTCAGGCGATGATCAAGCGGCTGCGTCCAGACATCGAGGTGGTCATGTATCGCGGCAACCTGCAGACTCGGCTGCGCAAGCTGTCTGAAGGCGCCGTCGATGCAACCTTGCTGGCCGCCGCGGGCCTCAGGCGTCTTGGTCTTGAAGCGGAGATCACCAGCCTTCTGGAAATCGAAACGTTCCTGCCGGCCGTTGGGCAGGGCGCGATCTGCATCGAGAGCCGCGAAGGTGACGATGCGACGCTGGCGCTGCTGGCTGCCATTCACGACAGGTCGACCCAGGTCCGGCTCGACGCGGAGCGGGCGTTTCTGGCCGTGCTCGACGGATCCTGCCGGACGCCGATCGGCGGCCTGGCAACGGTGGATGGCGGCACCTTGACCCTGAAGGGCGTTGTCCTGAAGCCGGACGGCTCGGAAGCACATGAATCGTCCGCAAGCGGTCCTGTCGAGGAGGCTGCCCGGATTGGCCGGTCGGTTGGCGAAGACCTGAAAACCCGGATGGGTCCGGGCTTTCTGGCGGAGGGCTGACCCGAAGATGCGGCTGCTGGTCACCCGGCCTGAACCGGATTGCAGACGCACGGCGGAGCGATTGCGGGCGCTGGGACATGTTGCCGACGAGGCACCGTTGCTGCGGCAAATCGACATTGCTCCGGCTGAACTCGATCTCGAAAATGTTGCAGCTCTTGCCATATCAAGCCGGCGCTCGGTCGCCGTCTTGACAGGGCATCCTCAAATTGGCGCCCTGTGCGATCTGCCGGTGTTTGCAGTTGGCGAGGCCACGACGGACGCTGCCCGTGATGCCGGGTTCGGCACTGTTCTGTCGGCCCGGGGAGATGTCGCAGCGCTCGCGCGGTTGATTCTCGACAGGATGGAGGATCTTGGCGGCGGCAGGGTCCTTTATCCGGCGGCCGCCGACCGGGCCGGAGATCTTGAAGGTCTGCTGGAAGCAGGAAATGTCTCCTGCCGGACTGTTGCCATTTACCGGATGGATCCGGTGCCGGGCCTGCCGGACCCGGTTCTGAAGGCGCTGAAAGCGGCCGCATATGACGGCATTCTGATCTATTCGAAACGTACGGCAGAAGCCTTAGCCAGGTTGCTTCGGGGGCACCGGCTTGACCACATTTTGCCCAAGTTGACGGTCTACGCCCTGTCGCAACGGGCAGGTGCACCGCTTTCAAACGGAATGCGTGTGAAAGTGTCGGCCGCGCCAAATGAAAACGCGCTGCTGGATCTGGCGTTAACACAGTGTTAACCAGATCCGGGGGAGTCGTTCTTTTGCAGCGCGCAAAAGACTTTGCCGCAGCGGTACCGCTTCGCAAAGAGGTGTGTATAGTGAAGGTCTTGGAACCGGTAGGGTTCAGGAGGAGATGAGATGGCGACGGACAAGAAATCTTCGGGCGGGACATCTTCCTCGGGGGGAAGCGGCGCTGGATCTTCCGATAAATCCGGCAGCAGCTCGACGACTTCCAGCAGTTCGTCCAAGCGCCCGGTCACCATCGATCTGACCGCCGAAAAGGTTGGCGACAAACCGGGAACTGCCGGTTCGCCTTCCAGCACGTCCGCAGGCAGCGCCAAGCCTGGTGGCCCCAGCGCAGACAGCAAGCCCGCCTCGAGCAGTGCAGGCACCACGTCTAGCAGCCGGTCCGGAACATCACCGACAGGATCGACCGGCTACAGCTCAACCCGGCCGGGCGGGACAACGGGCACATCGCCTTCAGGCACGGGTTCCACGTCTGCCGCGTCCGCTGCCGGCAAGTCTGCGGATACGAAAAGCACGACGACCTCGTCTTCGAGCAAACCGTCTTCCGCGGGGAACACGACAAGTTCCTCGTCCAGCCGGCCGAGCTCGTCTTCCAGCAGTAGCTCGAGCACTTCGAGTGCCTCGCGCTCCTCCGGATCGACCTCCTTTTCCAGCCCGCCAGCCGCCGAAGAGCGCGGAGGCGTCGGTGCCTTCGGTGTGCTCATTGCAGCCGTGATTGGCGGAATTCTGGTGCTTGGGGGCGGTTTCGGTCTGTATCAGGCCGGGCTGGTCAAGCTCAATCCGGAGCAGAACCAGCAACTGGCGAGCGCGCTGAGCGCAGCTGAAAGCAAGATTGCCGATCTGGAGGCCAAACTCGGTGACGTCACCGCGAGCGTTTCCAGCCAGGATGTCGGCAGTGCCGTGTCGGCGCTGGAAGGCAAGGTGACGGAGCTGGAAGGCAAGCTCTCCGAGGCAGCCTCTGCCGCATCCTCCGATCTCGCCCCGGCCGTCGAGGCGCTGAAACAGGACATGGCAGGTCTGCGCAGTGATCTGTCATCCGTGTCCGGCAACAGTGGTGACGGCACGCCCGTTGACCTGAAGCCGCTCGAAGAGCGGATTGCCGCTCTTGAAACCTCCTCCCAGTCGCAGGCGCCTGTCGACCTGTCGCCGCTGGAGAAAAAGCTGACCGAACTGGAAACGAGCACCACGTCTGCGTCTTCTGAAGCGGACAAGCTGTCCGGTTCGGTGACCGGTCTTGAGACCCAGCTGAGTGATCTGAAAACGTCTCTGAGCGATGTCGAAACCCGGCTGTCAAACACCGAAGCAACGGCGAAAGCCGCCCAAACGGCGGTGTCCACCTCAGACGTGTCGCTAAAGACCCTGGCAGACAGCCAGGCCCGCGCCACCGAGACACTGTCCAGCCTGTCTGCGGACATCAAGTCCGTCGGTGCCGCCAACACGGCCGCGCTGGAAAGCGTCCGCGCCGAGCTGGATGCCATCTCCAAGAGACTGGCAGCGGTCGAGGCCACGATGGGCGATGCAACGGCCCGCGAGGTTGCGGCCCGGGCGCTGTCCGTCTCCGCGCTCAAGTCCGCGGTTGATTCCGGCCGTCCCTATGAAACCGAACTGGCCGCGGTGAAGGCCGGACTGCCGTCCGACATCGACCTGGCGGCGCTCGAAGCCCACGCCAAGACAGGCGTCGAACCGGTCTCCGTTCTGATCGCACAGTTTCCGCCGGTTGCGCGCAAGGTCTACCAGACCTTTTCCGAGCCGGACCGCTCCGGCGATGTCCTGGACAGCCTTCTGACCAGTGCACAGTCGCTGATCACCGTGCGCCGGTCTGGCAGCGGCAGTGGCGACGGGCCCAACGCAGCATTGCAGCGCATGGAAAATGCGGTGAAATCCGGCGATCTTGCGTCCGCCCTGGCGGCCTACAAGGAACTGCCGGAAGCCGGACAGGCGGCTGCCAGCGACTGGGCTGCCCGTGCCGAAGCCCGCGTTGAAGTGGACAGTCTGACGGACAAGGCTTCGCAGGAAGTGCTGAACGCGCTGGCGAACAAAGACAGTTGAGTGTCCGCCGGAAGACTTTCCAACGGACAAGGAAATCAAGCGCCGGAATTGTCCGGCCGTCGCAGGGAGCGAACTGAATGATCCGCGTTCTGTTCTTTTTCGGCCTCTTGTTTCTCGCCGCCATGGGCTTTGCCTGGATGGCGGATCTGCCGGGGACGATCCAGATCTCCTGGCCGGTCTATGAAAACGGCGAGCAGGTCGGCACGGATATCTGGGAGCAATCGCCCGCGATTGTCGCCGTGGTGGTTGCTGTGCTGCTGGCCATCTTCCTGGCCGTGGTCTGGGCGATCCGGGTCGTTCTCAAGTCACCGCAGATTGCCAGCCGCTTTTTTCGCCGCCGGCGCAAGGACAAGGGCTACAACGCCCTGTCGCTTGGTCTAATCGCGCTCGGCACGGGCAATGCCAAGCTGGCACGCCGCTATGCGGTTGATGCGGACCGCCTGCTGGAAGACGAACCTGCCGCCCGGCTGTTGCTGGCGCAGACCGCACAGCTTGCCGGCCGGGACGACGAAGCCCGGCAGCGGTTTGAAGCGATGCTGGAGGATCCGGCGACCAAGGCGCTCGGACTGCATGGTCTGTTTGTTGAAGCGGAGCGGCACAAGGAACCCGTGGCCGCACGCCACTATGCGGAAGAAGCGGCAAAGACAGCGCCCGGACTGGAGTGGGCAGGCAAGGCGGTGCTCGGCTACCAGGCTGTTGCACATCACTGGGACGAGGCGCTGAAAACGCTGGAACGCAACTACGCCGCCAAGCTTCTGGACAAGAAGTCCTACCGCCGCCAGCGCGCGGTCATCCTGACGGCGCTGGCGCAGAAACTCGAGGACGGCGAGCCGGAGCGTGCCTTCTCGCTGGCCAAGGAAGCGCATGGACTTGCGCTCGATCTGGTGCCTGCATCGGTTGTCACGTCTCGGCTTGCGACCCGCCGTGGCGACATCCGCAAGGCGTCCAAGGTGCTGGAGGCGACATGGCGGCTTAATCCCCATCCGGATCTCGCCGAGACCTATGCGCATGTTCGCACCGGCGATGCCGCCGTCGACCGGTTGAAGCGGGTCAAGGCGCTGTCGGCACAGCGGGCCAACACCGCCGAGGGGGCGATTGCGATCGCCCGGGCCGCCATCGAGGCGCGGGAGTTTGACGAGGCACGCAAGCAGCTGAAAAAGGTGTTGCAGTCCGAACCCACCCGGCAGGCCTTTGTGCTGATGGCCGAACTTGAAGAAGCCGAACATGGCGACAAGGGTCGGATGCGGGACTGGCTCGCCCGCGCCGTGACGGCCCCGATGGACAAGGTCTGGATGGCGGATGGTGTCATCTCTGCCGACTGGCAGGCCGTGTCGCCCGTGACCGGCCGTATTGACGCCTTTCAGTGGGTGACGCCGGAAAGTCTTGCCGACAGCGAAGGCGCTGTGCTGGAAGACAGCCTGTTTGATGCTCCGGCCTTGCCGGCCAGCAGTCCGGCCCCCGCGACGCCGACTGTTGCCGCCGGTGCGACAGCCGAGCCAGTTGAGGACGTCGCCGAGGCTGTCGTTCTGGAGGCTGAGCCGGTAGACACCGTCAAGGCATCTGCAAATGAAACTTCGCCAAAAGCGCCGACCGGCAAGCAGGGCTATGAAGGCACGACGGATGACGTCAAATACAGCCCGTCGCTGTCGAATCTGCCGGATTCCGCAAGCGCGGCCGCGGAGGCGACTGTGACGGCTTCCTCGGAAAAAACAGGTGAAAAAGACGCGCCAAAGACCGGCCCTGCAGCCGATCCGAAACCGGACAGCACGGCAGAGACGGTTGGTGACAGCGAGACGTCTGCAAAGTCCGAGGAACGTGCCAGGGACGAAAGGGATGGAAAAACCGCCGGCAAGGACGACATGAACCGGCCGATCGAATTTCCGCTGTCGCGCATGCCGGACGATCCCGGGCCGGACGAGGAAGACGACGACAAGGCCACCAAAACGCCAAGGCCACGGTTTTTCAACTGACGGTCTGTGGTGCTATCGTGAGTCGCAAGAACTTCGGTCGGGAAACCGGCAATCGGCGCTTGCATCTGACGTCAAGCTCCGGTAATTAGCGGCGCACTCGGGCCTTGCTCGAGTCGCCGCGCAGATTGCGCGATGTCCGGTCCGTTCCGGAACAAGCCGCTGTAGCTCAGATGGTAGAGCACGTCATTCGTAATGATGGGGTCGGGGGTTCGAGTCCCTTCAGCGGCACCACCTTTTCTTGCGCTATCGGCCTTCGGCCTACTTGAGCGCGGTTCTGGTTCGCTCGTCTCACCTGCCCCTATCTTCCACGCTACGGAATTCCGCGCAGCTGTCGAGAGCTGAGGCGAGAACAGGCGCTTGAACAGGAACCCGGCGAAATCTTGTGAATGCTTCTTGAATGCCGATCTGACGCAGGGCAAGCTTGGACATGATTTTCAGATCCGCGCTCCGGCTCCAATCGCTGTTCATCCTGCTTTCCTGGCTTGTCGTTGTCGCATGCAAAGGGCAGGCCTTTGCCGCGGGTGAGATCCGCCTTCATCTCAGTTACCTGCCACACAGGCTGACGGAAGATGCCAGCCGGCAATACGCGCTTCTGGTTGAGGAACTGCTTGCTGGAGCAGATATCAGCGTCGACCGGCAACTGGCGCCGCTCAAACGCACCACGGCACTGTTCAAGGCCGATCCGGGGTCCTGCGTGTTTCCGGCGAATGTTGTTGCGCTCAATATGGGGGACAGGGCGTCAGAAGTTGTCGCGCTGGAGACCGTGGACATCGTTTCGGTGCGCCTCTACACCGCGCGTCAAAACAATGTCGGGGCAACGCTCGAGGACTTTGCACCCGAACGGGTCGGTTATATCCGGGGCTCAGGTGCGCTTCATCTCCTGGGACCGAACGCGGAGCGGTTTCGGGCAATCAATTCGGAAGAACAACTGATTTCCATGCTCGAACTTGGGCGCCTGGATGCCTTTCTGGGGCACCATCCGGACACGGCCCTGGCTCTGGACGATCTCGGAAAACCCGGCGCGCTTCACGCAACTGCACTGCCGTTCAAGAACCTTGAATTTCGGGTTTCGTTTGTCTGTCACGACAATGAGACCGGTGAGCGCTTCCTGAAGTCCATCAATCCGCGGATCCGAGAGCTGCGCCGCAGTGGCCGCCTGGAGCAAATCCTGGGTCCGCACGCAGACCTGTTCGAACCGGGGCCATCGGACGAAAACGGGCCTTTGATCAAGTAGGTCTCGGCGAATTGGCCGAAACTCCGCGTTTTACCGCAATCTCAACTGGACAAATCCGGAAGCTGACGTTACGGCGGCCAAAAACGAATGTCCGGTGTGCGACCAGGACAAAGAAGAAGTCCTGGGGCGCCTAGTTGCAAGCTGCCATTGAAGACAACTTGCAAGACACCGCTGCGAAAGGCAGACTTGGAACATGATCTTTGGCTTGGGCAAAGCGGGCTTCGGGCTCTTCTTGTCTTTTGTCTGGCTTGCCTGCCTGGCAACTGTTTCGACTGCACGTGCCGCAGACGAGGTCACGCTCTACCTCAATCAGCTGCCGCACCGGCTGGTCCCTGGCAGCGGCCGGCAATATGACGGCTTCCTCAAGGAACTGATGCAGGACATCGCCTTCGAGGTGTCGCCGAAGCCGGGCCCGCTGGTGCGGTCCAAGACGCGTTTCCTGAAGGATCCCTCCTCCTGTCTTTTCCCGACCAATATCAGGGCCCTGCGAATAGGCAGCAGAGCCGACACGTTGTTGCCCTCCGAGCAGGTCGACGTGGTTTCGCTGCGGCTTTACACGCGTATTGAAAGGCCGGGGGAGGTGGAAATCGGCGATTTTGCGCCGGAACGCGTTGGTTATATACGAGGGTCCGGGGCGGTCCAGCCCCTGGGGCCCAATGCAGACAGGTTTCTCGCAATCGATTCAGAACAACAACTGATCCGGATGCTTGAACTCAATCGCATCGATGCGTTTCTCGGCCACCACCCGGACACGGCGCTTGCGCTCGACGAGCTGAACAAACCGGATGCACTCCATGTCAGTCCGTTGCCGGTCAAGAACCTGCGCTTCAAGGTGACTTTCATCTGTCACGACACAGAGGCGGGCAGGACGTTCATAGAGGCTGTCAATCCGCTCATCCTGAAGATGCGCCTGGATGGCCGGCTGAGGGCCATTCTCGGTCCGCACGCCGAGTTCGGCTTGTCGGAGAGTGTGCAGGAAGACCGTCCGTTAACGGAGTAAGGTCTGAAGCGGAAAATTGGAAAAATTGACCGATTAGTCGGATTTCGAGCTAGTAGATTTTACTAAAACGATGCGGTTTGGTTGTTATTTCTTTCATGGTTGGTGTAATAATGTTCACGATCTTAGGTTGAAATTTGTATTACAAGTCGCGGTAACCAAAAATACACAATTGTTTAGCTATTCTGCTTGTCAATTTAGACAAGCCTCACAGCCTTGAGCGCGTGGTACCCAAGAGGTAAGAGACCTTGCTGCATAAAATGATCCGCGTTCTCGTCGCAGACGACAGCGCCATCGCGCGCGAAGTTGTCAACGAAGGCATCAAACCGCATCGGAACACCCGCTACATCGAAGTCGACAATGTTGACAATGGCCAGTCTGCGCTGGAGCTCCTGAAGCGCAAACAGGTTGATATCGCTTTTATCGATATCAACATGCCCGGGCTCAACGGTCCGGAAGTGGTTGCTGCCATGCGCGACACGAAATCGATCGACTGTCTCACGGTGGCCATGTCGAGCGATCTGGATGCACGGGCGGAGAATGTTTTCAAGCAGTTCGGCGCCTATCACTTCCTGCGCAAGCCGTTCAGGCAGGAAGACGTTTCCGAAGTTATCGCCACCTACATGACCATGACGACGACCTATCCGATCCTGATCGTCGACGACAGTGCGACCATGCGCAAGCTGACCCGGAAAATTCTGGAGAACAGCCGGTTCGATTTCGAGATTTCCGAAGCGGACAGCGCACAATCCGCCTTGCGCGCGCTGGCCTCCGGCAAGTTCAAACTGGTGCTGACCGATTTCCATATGCCGGGTATTGATGGCATCGAGCTGGCGGGTTCCATCCGGGACCTGTCCAGCAAGATCGGCATTTACATGATGTCGACCAACGAAACCTCCTATCTGGAGCGCTCAGCGGCCTTTGTCGGGATTTCAGGGTTCTTGAAAAAGCCCTTCAATGCAGACGACATTGACACGGTCATGCACGAGTTCCTGGAACTGGATACGCCGAAGTTCGGGAAGGTTCGTGACATGTTCAGCTTCATGGAACGCGAACGCAAAGCGTCCTGACCGGGCATCGATTGTTTCCAAATTGACCTAAAGTGTTCCGGCTGCAGTTTGCGGCTTGGTTACATTGATTTTGGATAGTTTGAACGTTTGCTTGATTTGAGCAGGCCCAGTTGATTCAATAGAAGAATCAGGAAATCTCCCTTTAGTTCGTATCGGTTTTACCTGTTTGAACGCATGGAGAGCGGTGTGGGCAAAACAGCTAAACTTGAATTTGTTCGTCGGGTGTTGCCGCTCTGTCTGAGCGTTCTCGGCATTGTCGGCGGATATTTTTTCATGTCCGTGCTGAGCAGCTTGCTCTGTCTGGTTGCGGCGGGGGGTATCTATGCGGCCTTGCCACGGCCGAAAGCACCGTCAGGGGCCGTCAAGCCGGTCTGCGAGCCTTCGGTCGTCACGCTTGACGCCATTGGCATGGTTCTCGGCATCGTGTTCTTTTCCATCGCGCTGATCGGCATGAGCGCCTGGGGCGGAGCGGCTGCCCTTGCGGCCCTGATCTGTCTCGGCCCGGCATCACTTTCGCTGGTGCTGTTCACTGTTGCCGTTCGCCAGGAAACCTCCTGGGTCCGTTTCCTGAGCAACGGCTTCGAATTTACCCAGTTCGGTCTCAAGGTCCGGGTGATGTATGAGGATCTGAAGACCATCGACGTCCGGCAATGGGAAGCTTCGGGCTGGGTGGCCTGGTTTCAGTCGACAATCGGCTCCAGCGGGCCACGGTCGGCCGTTCTTCTGAATGGTGCTCAAAGCACCAAGACGCTGGTGTTCAAGCGCAGCGACGGGGCCAAGTTCACAATCTCGTCCGAACTCGTCCCCGATCTGCAGCGGGTTCTGATCAATATCGACCGGGCCGGGGTCGAGCTGCCGGACGTGATCAGCGATTATCAGCGCAAGAAGATCCGCCAGCGCCGCGAGCGCATGTATGGCGGACCGGAGCGGGAACCTCCGGTTTCGGAAGAAAAGCAGGTGGCGCGCATTGCCGCACTGATCGAGCATGCAAGGCGCAGTGCGGGGCAGTAAGCCCCGGTGACCTGTGCGACCGGATCGCGCTTTTCCAGGGCTTTCTTAAACTCCACAGCTTTTGCGGATGACGCCGGCGCAATGCGGTGCCTCCTCAAGAGGGTGACTGGCTTTTCCGCTACCGCCGCACCGTTGGGGTATCGCTACTTCACCACCCAGTCCGGTTTGCGCTTCTCGAAGAAGGCCGAGATGCCCTCTCGGGCTTCCGGCGTCTCCCAGGTGTCGGCGAGACGGCGGATGGTGTCGTCGATGACCGCATCGGTGATCGGTGTGCCGAGACTGCGGGCAAGCGCCTTGGAGGCGGCGACCGCCGCCGGCGCTGCGCCGAGATAGGGTTTGATTTCCGCCTCGATCGCGCCATCGAGCTCATGTTCGCTGACCACCTTCGCGGCAAGATCCAGATCCCTGGCTTCGTCTGCTCCGAAGATCCGCGCCGACATGAAGACGCGGCGCGCCTTGCCTTCTCCCATCCGGGCCAGAACGTAAGGGCTGATGGTTGCGGGGATAAGGCCAAGTCGGACTTCTGTCAGGCCGAATTTGGCGCTGTCGACCGCGACCACGGTGTCACAGACACTCATCATGCCAATGCCGCCACCAAAGGCTTGTCCCTGAACGCGGCCGATCAACGGTTTGGGCAACTCGTTCAGGGCTTTCAGCATCATGGCGAGCTTGCGGGCCTCTGCCATGCGTGTTTCGCGGCCGGCCTCGAACTGTTCGCGCATCCAGCCGAGATCGCCTCCGGCGCAGAAGCTGGCGCCGGCCCCCGTCAGAACAACCACGCGCACTGCATCGTCGGCGCCAAGTTGCGCGGCAGCCCGGGTAAGCTCGTCGATCATCTGCGCTGAAAGGGAATTGTGTTTGTCCGGCCTGTTGAGCGTCAGCGTGGCCACGCCGCGCGGGTCGGTTGCAAGAGTCAGGGTTTCAAAGCTCATGCGTCCACGCTCCTCAAGGTCTTCGCGAATTCGGCGACTTCAGACAGGAGATCCCGCTTGAGGCCGGTTTCGAAACCTTTCTCGACAAGCAGGTCAACGACAGCCTCGGTTGCCACATTGCCTTTGGCGCCTGGCGCATAGGGGCACCCTCCCAGACCGCCAATGGCGCTGTCGAAGGTTCGAACGCCTTTTTCCAGACTGACGGAAATGTTGTCCAGGGCCCGGCCCTTGGTGTCGTGATAGTGGCCGGCAAGCTTGTCCGCCGGGACCACCTCCAGCACGGCATCCAGCATACGGGCAATTGTGTCCGGAGTGCCGGCTCCGATCGTGTCCCCGAGCGAAATCTCGTAACAGCCCAGTTCGAACAGAAGGCCAGCCACCTCGGCCACTTTCTCCGGTGGCGTCGGGCCGTCATAGGGACAGTCGGTGACACAGGACACATATCCGCGCACGGGCATGTCGTCCTGCTGGGCCTTCTCCAGAAGCGGTTTGAACCGTTCGATGCTTTCCGCCACGGAGCAGTTGATGTTCTTCTTCGAAAACCCTTCGGAGGCAGAGCCAAAGATCGCGACTTCGTCAACGGAGGCCCGGCGTGCCGCCGTATAGCCCTTCACGTTGGGCGTCAGGGCCGTGTAGACCACCGCCGGGTGCCGATAGATCCCTTCCATCACCTCTAGAGCGTCGGCCATCTGGGGCACCCATTTGGGGCTGACGAAGCTGGTCACCTCGATCTTGCGAAAACCGCAGGCGGACAGGCGGTCGACGAGCTCGATCTTCTGCGCGGTCGGCACAAACAGTTTTTCGTTCTGCAGGCCGTCGCGGGGACCCATTTCAAAAAGGGTGACAAAATCGGACATGTTGTTCTGCTCTGAGTTCTCGTGAGGCAAGTTGTGCTTGCGGTGATTTGTCTTCCCGGTCCGGTCCAGGGCGACCAGTCGAGTACTGGCATTTGCTGTGCCCCCTCCTTCGCGGGGATGACAAAGGGGCGGCCTGCACCTGCTATTCCCCTTCCGCCCTGGCGCGGAGTTCTCGCCGGATCACCTTACCGGTGGTGGTGAGTGGCAGGGCGTCGACAAATTCGACTTCGCGCGGATATTCGTGCGCTGCAAGGCGTGTCTTGACGAAAGACGCGATCTCCTTGGCAAGGTCCTCGCTGCCTTCGAGCCCGCTTTTCAGGACAATATAGGCCTTGACGATTTCGGTGCGCTGTTCATCCGGTTTGCCGACGACACCAGCCATGGCAACGGCCGGATGACGGATCAGGCAATCCTCGATTTCCCCAGGTCCGATGCGATAGCCGGACGACGTGATGACATCGTCGTCCCGGCCGACAAACCGGATCCAGCCGTCCGCATCCTTCATGCCGGTGTCGCCGGTCAACAGCCAGTCGCCGGCAAACTTCTTCTGCGTCGCCTCCATGTTGTTCCAGTAATTCAGGAACATCACCGGATCGGGCCGTTTCACGGCGATATTGCCGAGTGTGTCTGCAGGCAGTTCCTCTCCGGCGTCATTGACAACGCTGACGTTGTGACCTGGCACGGGTCGTCCCATGATGCCCGGGCGGGCGTCCATCAAGCCAGCGCAACTGGAGACAATCATGTTGCACTCGGTCTGGCCGTAGAATTCGTTGATCGTCAGGCCGAAGGTTTTCCGGCCCCAGTCGATCAGTTCGGCGCCGAGGGTTTCTCCACCTGAAGCAACGGATCGCAGGTCCAGCTGCCAACGGGATTCGGGTGCGTCCAGCTGGCGCATCATCTTCAGCGCGGTCGGCGGCAGGAACGTGTTGCGGATCTTCTGATCCTGCAAAAACTGGAAGGCGGCTTCGGCCGTGAATTTCCTGAACCGGCAGGCAACCACCGGAACGCCCAGATAGAGCGCGGGCATGAGCACATCAAGCAGACCGCCGATCCAGGCCCAGTCGGCCGGTGTCCAGATACGGTCGCCGGGCTGGCCCAGGAAATCATGGCTCATCTCAACACCGGGCAGGTGGCCGAGCAGCACCCGATGGCCGTGCAGCGCTCCCTTGGGCTGACCGGTCGTGCCGGACGTGTAGATGATAATGGCGGGATCGTTCGGGGCCGTGTCGAAGGCGCGGAAAGTGTCTTCATGCCCTGCCATGTGGCTTGCCAGATCCTGGGCGGCACCATCTTCGCCATCGACGCAGAAGACTGTCGAGAGATCCGGCAGCCTGTCCCTCAAGGAGGCCAGTTTGGCGGCGCCTGCAAGATCGGTGATCACGACCTTGGCGCCGGAATCTTTCAGCCGGTACTCGAGTGCCTCCTCGCCGAACAGCGTGAACAGCGGGATCGTTACCGCGCCGAGTTTCAGAGCTGCAATATGCGCATAGGCGGTTTCTGGGCGCTGCGGCAGCAGCACGCCGATGCGGTCGCCGGGCAATACGCCCCGGCTCGTCAGAAGATTGGCGAGCTGGCTGGAAAGGCGGCCGAGGTCCGCGTAGCTGTAGCGTGCGGTGTCGCCGTCTTCGTCGACAAACACCAGCGCTTCGCGCTCCGGTTCCCGCTCCGCCCAGTCGTCGCAGATGGCAACGCCGATGTTGAAGCGTTCGGGAATGTCCCAGGAGAACCTGGAGACAAGTGCGTCGTAGCTCGTTGCCTCAGGCAGCAGCATCGCTTTCCTCCGCCATTGCCAGCAGGATGGTGCCATCGGTGACCTGCTCGCCCTCAGCGACGAGAACTTCGCCGATGGTGCCGTCGCGCGGAGCTTTCAGCGTGTGCTCCATTTTCATGGCTTCCAGGATGACCAGCGGCTGGTCCTTGGTGACGGTGTCACCAGCCCTGGCGGAGAGCACCTTGACGAGCCCTGGCATGGGCGCGACCAGCTGGTCGCCGGCACCACCGGCTTCTTCATCCGTGCTGAGCGCATCCGGCAGTGCAACCGGGAAGGCGTGGCCGTCGAGAAAGACGGTGAGGCCTTTCCGTCCTGCGGTGACGACAGCACGGGCGCGGTGGCCGGCACATTCATAAGTGATCGCACCGGCCGAGACGTCGATCAGCGTGTAGTCCCGCGCGCCGTCTTCCAGATGGACGGTGAACCGCCGGTTGCCACGGGCATGGACTTCGACATCGCGCCGCTCGCCACCGATCTCCAGGAGAGCAAACTGGCGTGATGCGCTCCAGATGCGCCAGCCGCCAAGTGTCTCGAACGGATCGGCACCCGGCGCCGGCTTCGTGAGGCCTAGCGCGGTCAAGGCGGCAAGGGAAACGGCATCTTCCGGCATGGCCGGTTCTTCGATCAGGCTGTCCAGGTCCCGGTCGATCAAACCTGTGTCGACATCGCCCTTCGCAAAACCTTCATGGCGGCACAGCGCAGCCAGGAACCCGGCATTGGTGACACAGCCTGCAACCTCCGTTGCCTCCAGGCTGGCCAGCAGCTTGCCGAGGGCGGCCTCGCGGGTCGGGCCGTGGACAATCACCTTCGCGATCATCGGGTCGTAGTAAGGCGTGATCTCGTCACCGGAGCGTACGCCGCTATCGACCCTTGCGCTGGTTTCCGGCAGGGCGAGGTGCTCTAGCGTGCCGATGGCCGGCAGGAAGCCCTTGGGCGCGTCTTCCGCGTAGAGCCGGGCCTCGAAGGCCCAGCCGCTGAAGGACAGCTCGTCCTGGGTCTTTGGCAAGGGTTCACCGGATGCCACGCGCAACTGCCATTCGACCAGGTCCTCGCCTGTGATCATCTCGGTGACCGGATGTTCCACCTGAAGGCGGGTGTTCATCTCCATGAAATAGAACCGGTCGGAGCGCAGCCCTTCGGAAACATCGGCGATGAATTCGATCGTGCCGGCGCCGGAATAGTCAATCGCCTTGGCCGCCTTGACGGCGGCGTCGCCCATGGCTGTGCGCATTTCTTCCGGCATATCGGGCGCAGGGGCTTCCTCGATCACCTTCTGGTGGCGGCGCTGCAGGGAACAGTCCCGTTCAAACAGATGCACCGCGTTGCCGTGGCTATCGCCAAAAACCTGGATCTCGATGTGGCGCGGCTTGGTGAGATACTTCTCGATCAGGACCCGGCCGTCGCCGAAACTGGCTTCGCCTTCGCGTTGTGCCCCCTGAAGTGCATCGGCAAAATCCTTTGGATCGTCGACACGGCGCATGCCCTTGCCACCGCCACCGGCGCGGGCCTTGATCAGAACCGGGTAACCGATCTTGTCGGCTTCAGCTTTCAGGAAGTCAGGGTCCTGGTTGTCGCCGTGGTAACCGGGCACGACGGGAACGCCGGCCTCGACCATCAGCGCCTTGGCGGCATCCTTCAAACCCATGGCGCGGATCGACTTGGCGCTCGGGCCGATAAAGGTTATGCCGGCCTGTTCCAGCGCATCGACGAAATCGGGGTTTTCCGACAGGAACCCATAACCCGGATGCACGGCCTCGGCGCCGCTCTTGCGGCAAACCTCGATGATCGTGTCGATTTTCAGATAACTCTCGGCAACCGGGGCCGGGCCGATGCGAAAGGCTTCGTCGGCCATGGCGACATGCTTGGCGCCGGCATCGGCATCCGAATAGACGGCGACGGTCTTGATGCCGAGATCCCGGGCGGTGGCCATGACCCGGCAGGCGATCTCGCCGCGGTTGGCAATGAGGATTTTCTTGAACATCAGTTGTCCGCCCTCCCGAGCGCGTTTTTCAGATGGTCGTGGCTTGCCGTGTCAAAGGCAACCAGAGTGACGGTTTCGATATCCGGCAGATCGCCGAGCGTGTGCCGGACCGTCGAAACGGCAATTTCCGCTGCCTGGTCGGCCGGATAGCCATAAATGCCGGTCGAGATGGCCGGAAAGGCCACGGTCTTGCAGCTGTTTTCCGATGCCAGGCGCAGGCTGTTTTCGTAGCAGCTGGTCAGAAGATCCCGCTCTCCCTCGCTGCCGCCGCGCCAGACCGGTCCGACGGTATGGATGATGAACCTGGCTGGCAGTCGATAGCCTTTGGTAATCTTGGCTTGACCGGTTTTGCACCCGCCCAGCAGCCTGCACTCATGAACAAGTTCCGGACCGGCCGCGCGATGGATTGCACCATCGACCCCGCCGCCGCCGAGCAGCGAGGAATTGGCGGCGTTGACAATGGCATCAACGTCGAGCCGGGTGATGTCGCCTATATTTGTTTCGATCCGGCTCATCAGCTGGCCTCCACATTCAGGTGTTCAATGACCCTGAAGCGTTCGCAGACAAGTTCCATTTCCGGATCAAAGCCGCCATTGCGCTCGAAAAAGGCCTGATGATCCCGTTGCCAGCCGGCAAGGTCCTCGTTTTCACCCTCCGCCAGTGCGAAGACCTCCGTCACATCGCAATAGCGCGTGATTGTGACCTCCAGTGTCTCGATGACCAGGGCCGGCGACCCGTCCCAGTTGAGGGCAATGTCCCGTCTGCCAACAACGGGCATGGCTTCGCCGCCTTCCTGGAAATCTCTCAGAGCGCCGCAGGTGGCCGTTTTCCTGCCGGACCGGACAAGTGCGATCAGCTGAGCGCTCAGCTCCGGACCGTCACCGAACTTGAAGGTCTCGGCCCCTGGGTATTTCTGTTTGAGCTCGTCGATCGACATGGTTCACATCCGGAACAGGCCGAAGCGGGTGTCCTCGATCGGCGCGTTCAGCGCGGCCGAGAGCGACAGGCCGAGAATGTCACGGGTCTTGCGCGGATCGACGATGCCGTCATCCCAGAGGCGGGCGGTGGCGTAAAGCGGATGGCCCTGCGCCTCGAACTGGTCGATGATCGGCTTCTTGAAGGCCTGTTCTTCATCCGTCGACCAGGAGCCGCCCTTGCGTTCGATACCGTCGCGGCGGACGGTGGCAAGAACACCGGCGGCCTGTTCGCCGCCCATCACGGAGATGCGTGAATTCGGCCAGGTCCACAGGAAACGCGGCGAATAGGCCCGGCCGCACATGCCGTAATTGCCGGCACCGAACGATCCGCCGACCAGCATGGTGATCTTGGGAACGGACGTGGTGGCGACTGCTGTCACCAGCTTGGCACCGTCCTTGGCAATGCCGCCGCTTTCATATTTGCGTCCGACCATGAAGCCGGTGATGTTCTGAAGGAAGACCAGCGGCACCTTGCGCTGGGAGCAGAGCTCGACGAAATGAGCACCCTTCACCGCACTTTCTGAAAAGAGAACGCCATTGTTGGCGATGATGCCGACCGGCATGCCGTGGATATGGGCAAAACCGCAGACCAGGGTCGTGCCGTACCGGGCCTTGAACTCATCGAACCGGGAGCCATCGACCGTGCGGGCGATGACCTCGCGGATGTCATAAGGGGTTTTCAGGTCTGCTGGCACAACCCCGAGGATTTCCTCCGGATCGTAGAGCGGGTCTTCCGGGCTCTGCAGGGCAACGGAAGAGATCTTGCTGCGATTGAGGCTGGCAATGGCGCGGCGGGCGAGCGCTAGCGCATGGGCATCGTCGCGGGCCAGGTGATCGGCCACGCCGGACAGCCTTGTGTGGACGTCGCCGCCCCCCAGATCCTCGGCAGTGACTTCTTCGCCGGTGGCAGCCTTTACCAAGGGGGGACCCGCCAGGAAGATGGTGCCCTGGTTCTTGACGATGATCGTTTCGTCGGACATGGCCGGCACATAGGCGCCCCCGGCCGTGCAGGAGCCCATGACGACGGCGATCTGGGCAATGCCCTTGGCCGACATGTTGGCCTGATTGTAGAAGATGCGGCCGAAATGATCCCTGTCCGGGAAGACCTCGTCCTGGTTGGGCAGGTTGGCGCCGCCTGAATCCACCAGATAGATGCAGGGCAGGTTGTTTTCCTGCGCAATCTCCTGGGCACGCAGGTGTTTCTTGACCGACATCGGATAATAGGTGCCGCCCTTGACGGTGGCGTCATTGGCCAGGATCATCACCTCCTGGCCCTCGACCCGGCCAATGCCGGCAATCATGCCGGCCGCCGGGGCAGCGCCCTCGTACATGTCGTGCGCGGCCAGCATGCCGACTTCCAGAAACGGAGAGCCCGGATCCAGCAGCCGCGAGACGCGTTCACGCGGCAGGATCTTGCCCCGGGAGACGTGGCGCTGGCGGGCGTTTTCGCCGCCACCGTCAAGCGCGGTCTGCGCGGCCGCCTTGACCTGATCCATGGCAGCTTCATGCGCGGCCCTGTTGGCGGCGAATTGTTCGGATTTGGGCGAAAGGCTCGATTTCAGGATGCTCATGTCATCCGGTCTCCCGTCAAGGGTGGTGTGGCGCCAGGCGCAACGGCCTTGCGCGCCAGCTCAAGATAAATGTCTTCGATGTCGTGCTTGGCGAGGCGGCCGCCTTCGCGGTACCAGTTGGGGATGCCGGTCAGCATGGCGATGATGGCGCGCGTTGCGACCTTCGGCTCGGTGACCGCATAGCGGCCACGGGCTGCGCCGTCCTGCAGGATACCGGTCAGGATCGCCTCGTAGCGACGCCTTTCAGCCTCGACCAGATCGAAATTGTCCGGTTCCAGGTTGCGCAGCTCCATATAGGAGATGAAGACCTCGTCCGTCTTTTCCAGGTGATAACGGATGTGGAAGCGCACGAACCGCTCCAGCGGGTCCATCTTTTCCGGAAAGTCGGCGCTGTCCCAGGCCTGAAGCAGGTCGGCCATGTGGGACAGCATCAGGTCCTTCAGGATGTCCTGTTTGGTCGGGAAGTGATTGTAGAGCGCGCCGGGACGAACGCCGACATCGGCAGCGATTTCCCGCATGGAAACGGCTGCATAGCCAGATGCGGCAAAGCGTTTCAACGCTGCCTTGCGCACACGTGCGGCCGTCTCCAGCCCTTTCGGGCGGGATGCTCCGCGTGGCTGCGCCTTGGCTGCATTGCTGATCATCTGGCTCCTCCGTGATCAGTAAAGTAAATGAACGATCATTCATTTACAAGTGTCTTTTTCAAGAATGGAGGGGTCAGATCAAAGAATGGCTTGCGGAGACGGGGCAGTGTCAAAAAACTTACATGGATAATCTGTTCACAGTCGTGCGAGCGTTTCGCCAGAATTTTTCAAGGGGACCGATTGATGACCGAAGAGAGCGCAAAGAGCTGGGTTGAGGCCGAATGGGCGGACAGCCTGGATGAAGAACTGGAAATGGAGATCGATGACAATCTGATCGCCAAGGACCTGGCCTTCATTTCGGAAAAGAAACACAAGTCGCCGCTCGACCGGAACACCTACTTTCATGAATTGCTGCGTCTGCAGGCCGAACTGGTGAAACTGCAGGACTGGGTCCAGCACACGGGCGAGAAGATCGTCATTGTCTTTGAAGGTCGCGATGCGGCCGGCAAGGGCGGTGTCATCAAGCGCATCACCCAGCGTCTCAATCCGCGCGTTGCCCGGGTGGTCGCGCTGCCGGCCCCGACAGACCGTGAAAAGACCCAGTGGTACTTCCAGCGTTACGTGCCGCATCTGCCGGCCGCCGGTGAAATGGTCCTGTTCGACCGCTCCTGGTACAACCGGTCAGGTGTTGAGCGTGTGATGGGGTTCGCATCCGAGGATCAGGTCGATCAGTTTTTCAATGACGTTCCGGAATTCGAGCGCATGATTGTGCGCTCCGGCGTGCGCCTGATCAAATACTGGTTCTCGATCACGGATGAGGAACAGCAGCTGCGCTTCCTGATGCGTATCCACGATCCCTTGAAGCAGTGGAAACTGTCGCCGATGGATCTGGAATCGCGCGTGCGCTGGGAAGATTACACCAAGGCAAAGGAAGAGACCTTCGAGCGCACCAACATTCCCGAGGCGCCCTGGTTCATCGTGGAGGGCAATGACAAGAAACAGGCGCGCCTGAACTGCATCTCGCATCTTCTGTCGATGATCCCGTATGAAGAAGTGCCACATGACCCGATCTCCCTGCCGGAACGGGTCTATAATCAGGATTATGAGCGCAAGGTTCTGCCCGAACATCTCTATGTTCCGCAGAAATTCTGATTTGAATGGGCCGGCTCGGGGCGTGATAGCGCCGGGCCGCGCCTGACGGGAAGAGATGCCATGATGCGACGGCCCCTTGTCTGGCTGGCGGTTACCGTTCTTGCGATTCTCGTTGCCGGCTTTTTTGCCGGCGCCAAGATCACGAGCGACTTCTTTGCCAATTCCATGCCGACAACCCGGTTCCAGGTCGCCGACGACCGGCTGTATGTCCGTGGTGAAATCAACGCCCTTTCACTCGATCAGTTCAACGAAGTGATCAGCGCCTTTCCATGGGTGAAAGTGCTGGTGCTGGACGGTATCTCCGGATCGAGCGACGACGAGACCAATGTGAAGCTCGGTTACCGGGTCCGGGAGCTCGGACTGGCAACTCATGTGCCGGCGGGCGCCGAGATCTATTCCGGCGGCGTGGATCTTTTCCTGGCTGGCGTTGAACGGACCATCGGGGAGGGGGCTGTGCTCGGGGTGCATTCCTGGTCGGACGGCATCCATGACGGCGCGCACTATCCGAAGGACAGCCCGGAGCACGAGGAGGCGCGGAAATACACCGAGGACATGCTTGGCGACGATCGTTTCTACTGGTTCACATTGTCAGCGGCGCCCGCAGACGGCATACATGTCATGAGCGACAAGGAGGTCCGGGAATACGGGCTTCTAACCGATTAAATTGCGTGTGAAACGGAGAGAAAATGGCGGACAGGATCAGATGGGGCATCGTTTCGACGGCAAGGATCGGGCTGACAAAGGTTATCCCGGGCATACAACGTTCCGAAACCGGTGTCGCCGCCGCAATTGCCTCAAGAGGGCTTGAAAAGGCCAGGGCGGCCGCAGGTGAGCTCGGCATTGAAAAGGCCTATGGCTCCTATGAAGAGCTCCTGGCCGACCCGGACATCGACGCCATCTACAATCCGCTGCCCAACCATATGCATGTGCCGGTAACGGTCCAGGCGGTCGAGGCGGGCAAACATGTCCTGTGCGAGAAGCCGATTGCACTCAATGCAAGAGAGGCCGAGCAGCTTCTGAAACTGCCGAAAGACAGGTTGGTTGCGGAAGGTTTCATGGTGCGGGCGCATCCGCAATGGATCAGGGCGCGGGATCTCGTGCGCTCGGGAGCCCTGGGAGAGCTGAAGGCAATCCAGGGCTTTTTCAGCTATTACAACGACGATCCGGGCAATATCCGCAACAAGGCCGATATCGGTGGTGGCGCCCTGATGGATATCGGCTGCTACACCATGCTGGCCGGTCGTTTTTTCTACGATGCCGAGCCTGAGCGTGTTGTGTCGCTGATCGACCGGGACCCCGAGTTCGGCACCGACCGGATGACCAGTGCGTTGATGGATTTCGGCGCGAACCGGCACCTGTCCTTTACGGTTTCCACCCAATTGACGCCTTATCAGCGTCTGCAGCTGGTCGGCACGAAGAAGCGCCTGGAAATCGTCATTCCCTTCAACGCGCCACAGGGAGAAGCTCTTCAGATCCGGCTGGATGACGGTTCGCTGCTGGGGGATGCGTCCATGACATCCGAGCTTATCGCGCCCTGTGACCAGTATGCCGAGCTGGCTGACGTCTTCGGACGGGCCGTTTCCGGTGCAGAGCCGCTGCCTTATGGTGCACAGGACGCCGTCCAGAACATGAAGGTCCTGGACGCGATCTTTGCCTCGGCGGAGACGGGTGGCTGGGTCAGCATCAGCTGAGAACCAGAACCTTTCGATCAGGCAGCGGTATAGTCGTAGCCGCTGCCGCTTCGCTCCAGATGGCCAAAGCCAGTTGACGTCAGATGCGTCGCTGCGAATGGAATTTTGTTCGAGGCGAACCTGTCGAAGAGGGTCTTGCGTGTCTCGGCGGCCTTTGCCGGGTCGCCGTCCAGAGCGTAGTGGATGTCGGGATTTCCAAACTGCAACGCCTCTGAAACGACGGCATCTGCAATCAGCATGAGCTCACGGGTCCCTGCAGACAGATGCACCACCTGGTGACCGGGTGTGTGCCCGGCGGCCGGCAGCAGAGTGATGCCGCCGCCAAGGTCTGCTTCACCTTCATGCAACTTGATCTGACCCTTGAGCGGAGTGCCAAGCGCCTGAATCAGCTCGATCAGGGGGCGCTGGTCTTCCGGGACGGATTGCGGAAGCGCTGCATCCGTCCAGAAAACCCATTCGGCCGCCTGCATGTGAATTGTCGCGTTTGGAAAAAGACTGCGGCCACCGGCAACAAGCCCGCCAATGTGGTCGGCATGCATATGGGTCACAATAATGTCGGTGACTGCCGCGCGTTCTTCCATCCTGTCATCAAGCTGCCAGCCGAGGTTGCCGGTGTCAGCAAAACGCTCTTTCAGCCAGCTGCCGGACCCTGCATCGACCAGCACCTTTCGTGCCTCTGCCTCTATCAGCCAGGTGTTGGCGCCAAAACGCGCCGTCGGCAGAACATGTCTGTGTTCTTGGGGGGAAAGATTGGAAAAGTAGGCGCCGGGCACATCGAGGAAACCGTCAGACAGTGTGGTGACTGTCAGGTTTCCCAGGCGGGTTTGGGTCGGGGACGGCTGAGAAGGAACGAGCATCTTGATATCACTCCGTTTTCTGTTGCCTGGAAGTTAGGCTCGATCGCTAGCTGTCGGGATTGGCGCGTTTGACAAAAAATGTGCTAAATCAGCCAAATGATAACTCGCTTGCCCGTAGCCATTCTTGCCTATCCGGGATCCTTGGACTCAGCTGTGCTTGGTCTGCAGGACATTATTGGGCATGCAAACGGGATCTCTGACACCGTCCTGGATCTTGCCGTTCTAAACACGTTTCAACCGCATCCAGAACGGTATGCGGCATTGATACTGCCACCGTCGGCAGGGCCGGTTTTTGCAGAGGAAGTGCCGCAGATTTCGGATTTTCTGGTGGGGCAGCACCGAACGGGGGCCGTCGTCTGTTCTGCCTGCACGGGGTTGGCCTTCATAGCGGAGGCCGATCTGACAGGCGGGAGGCTGGTGACGACCCATTGGGGGCTCGCGCAGCACCTTCGTGCAGCCTACCCCGGCCTGCAGCTGGACACCGATCAGCTCCTGATCGAATACTCTGATCTCGTTACGGCTGGGGGACTGATGGCCTGGGTCGACCTGGCGCTCGCCCTGATTGAGCGTTTTCAGGGGCATGATGTTGCCCTGGAAACGGCGCGCCATTTCATTGTCGAATTCAAGCGGCGTGATCAGCGCCGGTTTCACCGCTTCCTGCCGGAGCTGCGCCACGGCGACCAGGCCGTTCTGAAAGCCCAGCATCATCTGGAAGCCCGGTACCGTGATCCGCTCACGGTCAGGGATATGGCCGAAGTGAGCGGGCTGCCGGGGCGCAGCTTTCAGCGGCGTTTCAAGACCGCCACCGGCTTGTCACCTCAAGCCTATCTGCAGGAACTCAGGATCGAACGGGCAAGAGTGTTGCTGATCGAGACCAAAACCAGTGTCTCGGAGATTTGTTATGCGGTTGGTTACAACGATCCACCGTCCTTCATTCGCCTGTTTGGCCGCCTGGCCGGCTTGACGCCACGGGCCTTTCGAGAGCAGTTCAGGCGAAAGAACGCGCGTTAGCCGACGGCCTTTCAAAGAAGAGCAGACAGTTTCAACCGGCAGCGCGATTGTTTTGTTCCGACCGCTATTCCATCGGTGTTTCGGATTTATCCAGACCAGTTCACTTTCAATTCCGGATCTGCTCACCTGCATCCCGTTTGTGCCCCAGTTTCGCCTTTCTGGCCATTTCCGCGCGCCTCTTGGAGTATTTGGGGGCGACCATCGGATAGGTCGCTGACAGGCTCCACTTCTCGCGATATTCGCGGGGCGTGAGGTTGTACTTGGTCTTGAGGTGGCGGGTCAGAAACTTGAACGGTTTGCCGTCTTCCAGGCAGTAGATGAACTCCGGCGTGACCGACTTTTCGACTGGGACCGCTGGAACAGGCTGCCCGTTTGACGCCTGTGATCCGGCCGCTTGCTCCAGAGCGCCGTGAACGTTGCGGATCAGTTCGGTCAGATCCTCAGTCGGAACCGTGTTGTTGGTGACATAAGTGGAGACGATATCCGCCGTCAGCGTGACAAGGCTCGAAGCCTCGACGCTATTGCCATTGTCTTGCTCCAGCATGGAAGCTCCCTGTCCCGCGGTAAACATCCTGACCGGAACGGCGGACGCGGTCCCGGAAAAACTTCCCTAATAGATCTGTATGACGACTTCTCATTTCAAGTACTGTCCAAATTTTTTTAAAATAAATTTGTAACAAAGATCTTTTTGTGGCGAGTTTGCGACGGAGTGAGTCATTGGCCTGTAAAATGGAAGAAAAACGAAAATTGCTGCGTCGCAGCGAGAAAAACTAGCTATAAATGACAATCCTGAACAACAAAAACGCGAAAATTTCGCTCGGAAATACAAATGCTGAGGCTCATTTTTCGGGTTTGCAAAATTAAACTGATCAGTTTAACTCCATCGAAAAAACGGAAGATCAGTTTTTGGATCTAAATATTCTTAAGTAAAACACCTGGTGCAAAAACGGTGGCATATGGGGTTGCGGTGCCGGATGTTCAAGAGGGTGCGCCAAAATGTGAAAAAGGATAAAAATCCTATGCAATTCATAGTGTTGTAAAAATATGACTCCCGGATTCAATATGCTGAATTTTCGTTTTTTGAGTTGCGTTCTGTCGATTCGATCGGCTTTTTAAGGGCGTCGCCGCCGAGATGGACTATGTATATTCCAGTAGGCGGAAGTTAAAATGCGCGCTTTGCGGAACACGTTTAAGTATTCGTGTCTCCTCCCTCCCCGGCGCAAAATCGAAATTGGAGAAGCAAATGAACTTCAAGAGCTTGATGCTCGGCGCTGCGGCCATCGCCACAGCCTCCACCGCCCAGGCAGCGGACCTTCCCGTTGCTCCGGAGCCGGTCGACTATGTCCGTGTCTGCGATGCCTATGGTGCACGTTTCTACTACATCCCGGGCACCGAAACCTGCCTCCGCGTCGGCGGCCGTGTTCGTACCCAGTTTGTCGTAAACAATGTTCTGGACGACGCCAACTCGCCGTGGCGCAACCGTGACAGCGACGGCTACTCCTGGCTGGCTCGTGGTTACCTGTACCTCGACGCTCGCACAGCAACCGAGTTCGGCACGCTGCGCAGCTACGTCTCCATCTACGGGTCTTCGACCAACGGTGACAATTCTTCCTTCACCCTCGACAATGCCTATATCCAGTGGGGTGGTCTGACCGCAGGTCGTCTGACCTCGAACTTCGACATCTTCACCGGTCAGGCGTTCATCGGTGTGGTTGATCGCGACTGGTCCGACGTCACCGTGAACCAGATCGCCTATACCGCAGCCTTCGGCAACGGTTTCTCCGCAACCATCGCTCTGGAAGACCGTTCGGAGCGTGAATACGGCAACTACGGCGGCACTCGTATGCCGGACGTCGTCGCCGCACTCGGCGTTTCCCAGGGTTGGGGTAGCGCACAGCTGTCCGGTGCCCTGCACCAGGTTTATCCGGATGCGGCTGCCAACGGCACCAATACCGGTAATGGCGAGGATGATCTCGGCTGGGCCATCGGCGGTGGCGTGAGCGTCAACCTGCCGTTCGCGAACTCCGGTTCGAACATCTTCTTCCAGGGCTTCTACGCTGACGGCGCTCTTGCCTACGTCACAACCTACGACGGCGTTGCGGACTACAATGGCAACGACACGTCTACCGGTTATTCCCTTTCGGCTGGTGCTTACATCCAGGCAACCAGCACGATCGGTCTTGCGCTTGACGGTTCCTATGCCGACATTGATGCTGCAAGCGGCCTGAACGACGTTACCCGTTACGCGATCGACGGCTCGGTTCAGTGGGAGCCGGTGTCCGGCTTCCTGCTTGGTGCCGATGTCGGTTACGCCAACGTTGATGTCGACACCCAGGGTGACACGGACGAACTCCTCTTCGGTGTTCGTATGCAGCGCACATTCTGATCAGACGACAGTTCGCCTGACTGAAGACCTCCAACCTCCAGTCAGTCATGCGGCCCGGCAGGCTCCAATCTGCCGGGCCGTCCCCTTTTCCGGGTCGGTGATGTCGGTCAGGCCCGAATGAACGTGATAGGAGCAGCAAGGTCGCGACAACTTGTCCTTGGCGGTCAGGTGTTTGCTCCCCTGTCCTTGGGCCTGGAGTTGATTCGACTTCGGTGCATGTCAGTTTCTGCAGTTGTTTGAAGCAGTTTTTCGATTTTCTATCGTCAAAAATATCGATGTTCGGAGATGTATATTTTGCATTAATTGCAAACTGCGTATCTTTTTTGCTGCGGATGAAGAACGGGGTAGTGAAGATTTGCAGTTCGCGCTGTTTCATTGTGTCATCAGTGTGCCTGTGCAGGGGGAGATTGATACGACCCCTGGGGTGCTACGGTCTTCCCGAGGGCCACAGGAGGCGTCCCGATGACCGAAGAAACTGTCAGTGCCGCGTCCGTCGCAGATATTCCGAGAACAGATTCGGAACGCCTCATAAAGGCTTACGGCATCCTGTTTGTCGGCGGCATCCTGCTGCTTTCCGCGGTGGGGGCCGGGTTCGGAATACTTCAGGCCAAGCAGATATCCGATCGGTTGACGCGTGAGGCGATCGGGCAGGCGGAACTGCTCCACAAGGGTTTGCAGCATCAACTCGAAGAAGCTCAGCAACATGTGGATGGCATGCGGTTCGTGATGGAGACCCTGCTATCACGAAAGGAGCTGAGCAGCGGCGGCAGCACGAGTGAAACGCTGGAAAGTCTCGGACTTGGCAGTCCTGCCGGGGCCCCCTGGGATATCCTGCCGCCTGAGCTCAGATCCAAAACGGGGACGCTCTATGTTCGCAAGAGCGCTGCAGGTTACCGGCGGGAGCTGGACGACATGCTGACGGCGCTGCCGCTGATGTGGAATGCGCACAAGAAGTTCCCCAACCTGCAGTGGAGCTATTACTACGATGCGGCGGGCGAATTCAGCGTTCTCTACCCGGGGCTCGATTTCAGGGCGCTGAGCGGAGCAACCGGTAAAACCACGATGGACGAGATCCTCGACGTGGTGTTTGCGGCAGGTGGGACCTACCCGGTGAATTTGGTTGGTCCGGAGCAGAATCCCGGCCGTCGGCTTGCCTGGACGCCGCCATATCCAGATGCCGCAGCAGCAGGGTTGATGGTGTCGCTGGTGGCACCGGTCTACCATTTGGACGACTTTGTCGGCGTCTTTGGTTCGGACCTGACGCTGGCCGTTCTGAACGAGCAGCTGAAGGTCGACGATACCGCCATTGCCAGGTTCTGGGTTCTGGCAGAAGGCGGTCAGGTGATCGCCGCCTCAAGGCCACCGCAGGAGATGTCCAGCCGAATCCTGAATTTGTCCGAAGTGCTCGATCCCTTGCAGGTTGAAACCGTTTTCTCCATCAGTCCCAATGAATTGCAGCGGTCCGACCATGGTGTCTGGAAGACATTCGATCTGCAGGGGACACCCTGGCGGATGTTGCTTTACATCGCCAAGGAAGATCTCCGGTCTTCCGTTTTTGAGCTGATGACGCCGTATCTCGCCATGATGAGCCTATGCGTCGCGTCGCTGATCGGGCTTGTGGTCCTCCAGCACCGCCGCTTCACGCTGCCTGCCTTGCAGCTGGCCCGTCATGTCGAAAATCTGCCGCACAAGGTGCGGATCCAGAGCCCCGTAGTGCCGCGTCACTGGAAGAGCTTGTTCGGGCGTGCAAATACCACGGAACTTGAGCGCCGTGAGGCCATTCACAAGCTCCAGGATGTGAATGCGGATCTGGAAGGCCGTGTGGCCGAGCGCGCCCGGGAACTCACGCAGGCCAACGCGGAATTATCCCGGACCGTGGCGGAGCTGAAGGAGGCACAGAGCCAGCTGGTCAAATCGGAAAAGCTTGCCGGTCTGGGCTCCCTGGTCGCGGGTGTTGCCCATGAGCTGAACACGCCGATCGGCAATGCCGTCATGATGGCGAGCACTCTTGTTGACAGGAGCCGGGACTTCAGGAGGGCGGTCGACCAGCCATTGGAGCCGGAAATTCTTCTGGAATTTGCCGAAGTGGTCGACAATGGCAACCAGCTGATCTTGCGCAATCTGAGCAAGGCCGACGAACTGGTTGCCAGCTTCAAGCAGGTTGCAGTTGACCAGACAAGCTACAAGCGCCGCGTCTTCAGTTTCTCCGAAATCGTCAAGGAAATCGGTGTGACCCTCGGGCCGTCTCTTGAAAAGGCGCATGTCATTGTCGAAACGACGATCAAAGCCGATGCGGAGATGGACAGTTATCCCGGACCGGTCGGGCAGGTGCTGCTCAATCTCTACAACAATGCACTTGTCCATGCCTTCCCGCCGGAGGCGTCGGGTGTCATCAAGGTCCATTCGGTCACGGACGGAAGCCATCTGACGCTCACCGTTGCCGACAATGGCATGGGGATTCCTGACGAGACCATCGGCAAGATTTTCGACCCGTTCTTCACGACCAAGCTTGGTATGGGTGGATCAGGGCTCGGCCTGCATATCGTCTATAATCTCGTCACCGAACTGCTCGGTGGAAAAATCGACGTGGAGAGCAAGGTTGGCGAGGGGACGACATTCAAGATCGTTCTGCCTCTCGTTGCCCCGAAACGGCCGATGGAGGACGTTTGAGCGCTTTTTGCTTATTGGAGCTTCCGGGAGAAGTCACCTGGCTGCTCGGACGTGATCTGTAAAGCTGTCCCAGCCGAATTGGACAAAACAAAAAACCCCGCCGAGGCGGGGTTTTCGAATTCCTGAGATGCGGGCCGGTTACTTGATCGGCGCAAGCACCATCACCATCTGCCGACCTTCCAGTTTCGGAGCGGATTCGACCTTGGCGATCTCGTTGGTTTCTTCGCGGACCTTGTTGAGCAGGTTCATGCCCAGGTCCTGGTGCGCCATTTCACGCCCCCTGAAGCGGAGTGTGACCTTCACCTTGTCTCCGTCATTGAAGAAACGCAGCATGTTTTTCATCTTCACCTCATAGTCATGGGTGTCGATGTTCGGACGCATCTTGATCTCCTTGATCTCGACGGTCTTCTGCTTCTTGCGGGCTTCTGCGGCTTTCTTCTGGGCCTGGTACTTGTACCGGCCATAGTCCAGGATCTTGCAGACGGGCGGGTTTGCGTTGGGCTGGATTTCAACTAGATCCAGGCCTGCATCCAGGGCGATATCCATCGCCTCCTCGGTCGGCACGACACCACGGTTGGCGCCTTCATGATCAATCAACTGGACTTCGCGAACGCGAATTTCTTGGTTGGTGCGCGGGCCTTCCTTCGTGGGAGGCGGGGCGCGGAACGGACGGCGAATGGTCGCAATCTCCTCTATCGTTTCAACGTGGCGTCAGGATTTGGCTCGATACCTACACGAAAAGCCTCGGAACAACTGCACCAAGGGGACTGAACGTGCTTGGCTTGACGCCATCCCCTAAGCTCCTGCGAAACCGGCAAAAAGTCAACCGAAAACAACGGTTTTCTTGGGGCCTTCGCGGATTTTCGGCAGCGGTCCGTTCCCTGGCGGAATTCAATCTGTCTGCCGACCGGTCTTGTCCCGGCTGTTGCATTTGCTTCCGTGCGGGCTCAAGTAAGGAGGCAGACTATCGAGATCAAGAAGGACAGGCGGCTTGGACGGCGGAAAATTTGTTTATCAGCTCCTCAAGGTGGTGACCGGGTTCATTCTTGCCGTACTGGCTTGCGGGCTGTTCCTTGTGTGGGGCTTTTTCCGTGCCGGTCCGCCGGACACCGATCCTGTTGGCTTCGCGGCGACCGTCGGTGCCGGGCTTGTAACCGCCAGCGTTGTCGGTGCAACCGCCCTGGTTCCGGCAGGGCTGCTCATAGCGGTTGCCGAAACTGCCCGGCTCAAGGGCATTGTGTTTCACATGGCGGCCGCGGGCCTGATCGCCTTTGCGGTCTGGACCCTGGGAAGCGAGGCCGATGCCGAGACGCTCCGTCCGGGCAGCGGGGTGGCGCTGGCTGCCGGGTTTGTCGCCGGTGCGGTTTACTGGCTGATCGCCGGCCGGACATCCGGTTGCTGGCACGGCCTGCAGCGGCGCGACACGAAGCCGGCCGATCAAGAACGAGTCGACTGAAATCCAACTTTAGATAGTGCAGTTCAGAGATCGCCGTCCTTGAGTGCCTCGCGCGCGGCATCGTAGTGATCGTCGCGCATATGGCTGCGGATCATGGCGATTGCAGCCATCAGCACGGTGGCATCATCGCCAAAACCGATGCCGAGGATAAAATCCGGGATCGTATCGACCGGTAGAACAAAATAGGCTAGCGCCGCGAGAAGCGTGGCCCGCACCTTTGCCGGTGTTGACGGGTCAAGCGCGCAATAATAGCCGGCGATGACGTCTTCCATGAACGGGACCTGGCGCGCCGCCTTTCTTGCGGTCGCCATGAGCTTTTGCCGGACGGTGACCTTCTGGTCTTCTTCCGGTCCCAGGATTTCGGGGTCGAAACCAAGGTCCTCAAATGAAAACGAAGATGTCATGAGTCGCGTCTTTCGTGATCCTGCATGACATACAATCTGGGGGCAGAACGCCGCCAGTTCAACCGCAGTCACCCCAGCAGAGAGGTCTGCGCCGGTTCGCACGGTGTCAGGAACCGCAGAACCGGCGTTGCCTTTTCACGTGTTGAATGACGCAGGGAGGCTGCAAAGGCAGCCTCCTCATTTGCGCTTATGAATTGCCTCTGGTTTCCAGGAGACGGCGGGCGATGACCTGTGCCTGAATCTCGGCAGCCCCTTCGAAAATGTTCAGGATCCGGGCATCGCACAGGACGCGGGAGATCGCGTATTCCAGCGCGAAGCCGTTGCCGCCGTGGATCTGCAAGGCATTGTCGGCGGCTGCCCAGGCAACGCGCGCGCCAAGCAGCTTGGCCATGCCGGCTTCCAGGTCGCAGCGTTTGCCGCTGTCCTTCTGCCAGGAGGAGAAGTAGGTCAGCTGACGCGCGATCATCAGTTCGACCGTCATCAGGGCAAGCTTGTCCGAAACACGCGGGAAGTGGATGAGAGCCTTGCCGAACTGGATGCGCTCCTCTGCATATTTCAGACCGAGGTCCAGCGCGGACTGGGCCACACCGAGTGCCCGGGCCGCGGTCTGGATACGAGCGCCCTCGAATGTCTGCATCAGCTGCTTGAAGCCTTCGCCCTCGACCTGTCCAAGCAGGTTTTCGCCCTTCACCTCAAACCCGTCGAAGGCGATTTCGTATTCCTTCATGCCGCGGTAGCCGAGCACTTCAATTTCGCCACCGCTCATGCCTTCCGCCGGGAACGGATCTTCATCCGTGCCCCGGGGCTTTTCGGCGATGAACATGGACAGGCCCTTGTAACCGGGCTCGTCCGGGTTGGTCCGGGCCAGCAGCGTCATGATGTCGGCGCGCACCGGATGGGTGATCCAGGTCTTGTTGCCGGAAATCTTCCAGGTGTCCCCGTCCTTCACCGCGCGGGTTTTCAGCGAAGCCAGGTCGGAGCCGGTATTGGGCTCGGTGAAGACGGCCGTCGGCAGGATCTCGCCGGACGCGATTTTCGGCAGCCAGTGCTGTTTCTGCTCTTCCGTGCCGCCGCACAGGATCAGTTCCGCGGCAATCTCGGAGCGCGTGCCAAGCGAACCGACACCGATATAGGCCCGGGAAAGCTCCTCGGACACCACGCACATGGCTTCCTTGCCGAGGCCGAGCCCGCCATAGTCCTCGGGAATGGTGAGGCCGAAGACGCCGAGTTCGGACATCTGGCCGATGACGTCGAGCGGAATATAGTCGTTGTTCAGGTGCCATTCATGGGCATGAGGCACGACGGTGCCTTCGGCAAACCGCCGCATTTCGTTGCGGATCTGCTCCATGGTCTCGTCGAGGCCCGGATCGCCGAAGGTGGAATGACCGGCCTGGTCGCGGATCAGCTGCGTGATTTCCCTGCGGATGTCGGGGGTGTTGCCGGTATCGATCAGGGCCACGATCTCGGGCGTATGAAGGTCCTGGACCTCCTGAAAGGACAGTCCGAGATCGGCAAGGCGGACAAATTCACCCTGGTTCATCGGAATGCCGCCGAAAATCTGGGCCAGGTATTCGGCAAACCCCAGCTGGACAATCCGGTCCTCCAGCGTGCCGTAACGGCCTTCTTCCGTGAGCCTGAGAGCATAAGCGTTCAGCTGGCGCAGCGATTCGACATAGGTTGCCAGCCAGGCAAGGCCGTGGGTTGCCCGCTGCTCTTCCTCCATCCGGGTGGCCGAGATCCTGCCGTCCGCGGTGACCAACGCTCGGACGCGCTGCGCTGCGAGATCCAGCAGCCGGTCGAGCGTTTCGACGGCGGCCTCGGTGCGCTCGTGAAGGTTTTGCTGGTTCTCTGCCGCCGGAAGAGCTGCGGTGGACATGGCGATCTCCGTTTTCATTTGTTGCGCCCGGGGGCATTTTCTTGAAGCTATGTTGCGTTGCACACCGGCATTTGTCGAGGGCGAATTTATAGACCTTTTGGAGGATGGGGTTTTTTGCCCCCGGACTTGACGGATCGGCCGCCTCAGGGCCACATCAAGCCCATGCGCGTCCGACAAACAGTCCTGGTAATCTATGCCGTCCTGAAGGACGCCATCGGCCATTTCGCCCGCGACGACGGTTTCGCAATGGCCAGCCATGTGGCCTTGTCCGGCCTGTTGGCGGTGTTCCCGCTGCTGATCTTCATTGCGTCGCTGGCAGCCTTTTTCGGCATGACCGGTGCGGCCGACACCGTCTCCGATCTTCTTTTCGATGCCTGGCCCGAAAGCGTTGCGTCGCCGGTGGTCAACGAAATCCACGATGTGCTGACCGTCCGGCGCGGCGATCTTCTGACCTTCGGTGCGGTTGCCGCGCTCTGGTTTGCGTCGAACGGGGTCGAAGCGCTGCGCACGGCGCTCAACCGGGCCTATCGGCAGACAGAACAACGTTCGATCATCCTGCTCAGATTGCAGTCGCTCGGGCTGGTCCTGCTGGGGGCGGCCATCTTGCTGTCCTACACGTTTCTGGTGGTTCTGGCGCCGCTCGCCCTGGAAACCCTCCAGGCCTATGTGCCCCAGGTCGAATCGTTTCTGCTGTCGATCAACGTGGCCCGCTTCACCCTCGCCGGGTCTCTTCTGATCATCGGCCTGTTCGTCACGCACTGGCTGTTGCCTGCAGGCAAACGGTCATTTCGCGACCTGTGGCCGGGTGTGCTGGCGACGCTTGTCATGTGGATCATCGCGGGCAGCGCCTTCGGTGCCTATCTGGCGAGCTTTGCCAACTATGTTTCCACCTATGGCAGCCTTGCCGGGATCATGACCGCGCTGATCTTTCTCTATATCTGCGCGCTGGTGTTCATCCTGGGCGGAGAACTGAATGCCGCGATCTTGCGGCAAAGGCGGTACTGGCAGCGCCAGAAAGACCGCCGAAAGGAGCCTGTGACGGTTCCGGCCGACGCGACCCCTCCCAGCTTCTGACGTCTGAAGGCAGTCTTAAGCCGCCTTGCGAATGGTCAGGACGGCGCCGATCACCAGAACCATGCCGCCGATCTGGACGGGGGACAGGATTTCGCCAAAAAGGAAATAGCTTTCCACCGCCGTTGCCACCGGCACCAGGTAGAACAGGCTCGCCACCTTTGAGACCGCGCCCTCCCGGATCAGCAACATCAGCAGCAGGATGGCGCCGACCGACAGCACCAGCACCAGCCAGGCCATGGCGAAGATCAGCTCTCCCGACCAGGTGATCTGCCAGCTTTCCGCAAGGCTGAACGGCACCGTGACGACCAGTGCTCCCACATATTGCCAGACCGTGGCCGCCAGCAGATCCGTCTGCTGTACAAAACGCTTCTGATAGACGGTGCCGAAACTGATGGCAGCCACCGCAACGAAGACGATGCCCACCGTGGCAGCTGTAATGCCCGAACCGCCGAGGTCGAATTTCGGTCCGAGCACCAATGCAAGGCCCGCTGCGCCAATGGCCATGGAGAGCCAGTGTTTCCTCGAAATCGTCTCGTTCAGGAGCCCGACCGCCATCAGGGCCGTCAGCACAGGCTGCAGACCGACAATGATGGAGGAAAGACCAGCCGGCATACCTTGCTTGATCGCCCAGAACACGCCGCCAAGATAAATCCCGTGCACCAGCATGCCCGTGACGATGCAATGAAACACCGCCATTGGCGTTTTCGGCCAGGACTTTGCGAGCAACAGCGCGAGCAGAATCAGGATCGGCAAAACAGCGACAAAACGCACCGTCAAAAAGACCATGGGCTCAATGTAAGGCGCCCCCAGCTTGGAGCCGACAAAGCCGGTCGACCACAAAAGGACAAAAATTGCCGGAGCAAGTCTCGCAAGAGAAATCAAGTGTGACCTCAAGGGCTAAGGAGAAATCTGTCGTAACGGAAGAAGAGTGCCTGATTGGCCGAGTTGCGCGGATGTTAACTGTAAATTGGCAATTTTATCCAATTCTTGATCGCCAACGTGAGTGTTAAGGGACATACGCCGGTGGCCTTCGGATCGCAATCTCCATTTCACATCTTTGCCAACCTGTCTGTCAAAGTCAGAATTCTCGCTCTCAGCCTGTTTACAATCGTCGGACTATTGGCGATTGGAGGCGTCTTCTTCTGGAGCCAGGGCGAACTCAATTCGGCTTTCGCGCGCATGAGCGGCAGTTCCTCACTGGCCGAGCAGGTCGGAGCGCTGTCGGAAGCCGGCGGCAAGCTGCGCACTTTGGAAGAGCATTATGTCAGCGCCCCATCCGCCAGCACCTTCAACGGGTTTTCCGTTGAACTGGAAAGCGCGAATGCAATTCTGGACAGGATCGAAACCAATCCGGCGGCGGCTGCCTACGCGACCGAGATTTCCGATGTCCGTGACACCTTGAACGGCACGATGGGCGCCTTTGAAATGCTGGATGCGGTTCAGCAAAAGATTGGCTACGACACAACGCAGGGTCATCTCGCCGGGCTTAATCAGTTTGCCGGTGCGGTCAAGGATCGCCTCGCAGAAGAGATGAAATTTGGTGGGGGCCCCGATTTCGAAAAGCTGGCCCGGGCGATCCTCGCCGTGCAGCTTGCGGAAAAGGAATTCACGCTCAACAATACTTCAGCAGCGAAAGAAGTGTTCGATGCGCAGTTTGCAGCCTTCGAAAAACTGCTCAAGAAGGTCTATATCTCAGACGCAATCAAGAAAGAACTTGCCGATAACATGGCCAAGTACAAGGCCACGTTTGACGAATACACGATTGCAAAGGCGGACAAGGCGAAGCAGGAACAGCTTTTGGATGACTTGTTCAACCTGGTACCGCCGCATATCGCCTCGCTAAATGAAGCCGCAAGCAGCATGCAGAAGGCAGCTTCGGCCCAGCTTGAAACGGCCCGGTCCATTGCGGCCTATGCCATTGGCGGTACCATCCTTGTTCTGTTGATCCTGTTGCCGGCCATTGCAATCCTGATCGGCCAGTCCGTTGCCCGGCCTCTGGCACGCCTTCAGGCAGCCATGGAAGCACTGGCTGGCGGTCAGACGGACCTCGATCTGCCGGAAATGGCAGGCAACACCGAACTGGCTTCCATGAGCCGAACCGTGCAGGTGTTCCGCGACAACGCGGTCGAACGCGCGGAACTGGCTCATGCGCAGGATCAGGAAAACCGGCAGCGCGAAGAGCGCGTTGCGCGTCTCGACGGATTGATCGGCCGCTTCGAAGGCACGGTGTCCGAAGCGCTCGACAGCCTGGACCGCGCCAATGGCGAGTTGCGCCAGACGTCGCAATCGATGGAGCAGTCTGCCGATGACGTTGCCAACCAGTCCGGCGAAGCGGCCGGGGCGGTGCGGACGGCTGCGGAAAACGTGACCTCTGCGGCACATTCCGCCGAAGAACTGGCGGCGTCCATTGCAGAGATTGCAGGTCAGGCCAACAAGTCGACCGAGGTTGCCCAGCAGGCGGTGATGAGTGCCTCCTCGACGGTGGCGACCATGCAGGAACTGTCCAGTGCCGCCGACCGGATCGGCGAAGTCATGGGTCTGATCCGCGACATTGCCAACCAGACCAATCTCCTGGCGCTCAACGCGACCATCGAGGCCGCCCGCGCCGGCGAAGCCGGCAAGGGATTTGCGGTTGTTGCTGCCGAGGTGAAGCAGCTGGCGGACCAGACGTCCAAGGCCACCGAGGATATCGCCACCCAGATCGAGGCCATCCAGGGCTCGTCGGGACAGGCAGTTCAGGCGATCGAGGACGTCAACAAGATCATCTCCGACATGGAAGGGCTTGCCTCGGCCGTTGCCTCTGCCGTGCAGCAGCAGGATGAGGCCGTCCAGGTGATTTCCGAAAACGTCTCCAGCGCGTCTACCCGGTCCGAAGAAGGGGTCTCCCGAATGGAGACTGTCGGCTCGGCTGCCGAATTGGCCCGTTCCAACGGTGCCGAAGTCGAGCATCTGGCTGAATCGCTGGGCGAGCAGGGAGCTCTGATCCGCCAGGAAGTGGCTGAATTCCTGCAAGGCGTGCGCAGCGCCTGAGCCCGTCTCGACCCTGAAAAACACACAGGATCAAAAAAACGCCGCGTTGGTCAAACGCGGCGTTTCGCCCGTCTGGCGGACGGCTTTTCTTCGTGCTAGCCATTCTTTTCTGAACAGGCCCCGAGCCAAGCGGGAAGAAGGCGGAACGGAATGCAAGAAGATATCGTCATCATCGGTGCGGGACAGGCCGGTGCGCAGGTTGCCCAGTCCTTGCGGCAGGGCGGGTTCGAAGGCCCGCTGCGCCTGATCGGTGATGAACCTCACCCGCCTTATCAACGCCCGCCGCTGTCCAAGAAATTCCTGGCCGGTGAAATCGGGGCAGAAGGGCTCTGGCTGCGCCCGCCGGCTTTCTTCACGACCAACAAGATCGACCACATTCCGAACACCAAGGTGGTTGAGATCGACCGCGGAGCCAAACGACTGAAACTGGAAAACGGCGATACGCTGCCCTACGGCAAGCTGGTGCTGGCGACCGGCACCAATGCCCGCTTCCTGAAACTGGACGGTGCCGACAAGAAGGGCGTTGTCACCCTGCGCTCGATCGCGGATGTTGACGTGATCCGGGATCTCCTTTCGGCAAGCCGCCGGATCGCGATTATCGGTGCGGGGTATATCGGCCTGGAAGTGGCCGCGGTGGCCAAGTCGCTCGGCAAGGAAGTCAGTGTCATCGAGGCCCAGGACCGGCCCATGAAGCGGGTCGTGAGTGAGGCCGTCTCGGAGTATTTCGCAAGGCTGCACCAGAAAAACGGCATCGACCTGAAGCTGAACACCGGTATCGAGGCCATCGAGGGTGGTGATGCCGTCACGGGCGTCAAGCTGTCGAATGGCGAGACGGTACCGGCGGAACTGGTGCTGGTGGCCGTTGGAGCCGAACCAAATGACAGGCTTGCGGAAGAAGCCGGACTGGAAACCGACAACGGCATTCTGGTCGATGGCTGTGGCCAGACCAGCGATCCGGACATCTTTGCCGCCGGGGACTGCACGCGGTTCTATTCCAACCGCTACCAGCGGTCCGTTCGCATGGAGAGCGTGCAAAACGCCATCGACCAGGCCAAGATCGTGGCCCAGGCCCTGCTTGGGAATGAAGTCGACTACGATCCGCTGCCCTGGTTTTGGTCGGACCAGTATGACATCAAGCTGCAGATTGCCGGTCTCTCCGAAGGTTATGACGACACCAAGGTCATCGGCTCGACCGAGAACAGCAAGTTCTACGTTGCCTATCTGAAGGAAACGCAGCTGATTGCCGTCGACAGCATCAACTCGCCCCGCTCGCACATGATGGCACGCCGCGTGATTGGCGAACCCTGGCGCGACGACCTGTTGCCGGAGGCGTGAGGCGGGACCGCTGTCGGCTATAGACCGTGACCCAATGAGGCCCTCATCCTTCGAGACGGACCTTTCGGTCCTCCTCGAAGGATGAAGTTGAAATTGTGAGATGCAGCAGATCTCTGGCACACCTCGCAGCCTTATGATGCGCTGGAGCAAACCGCGTTTAATCAGGCCCGGTTTCGCTGCCTGAATTCAGGGATTTCAACGTAGTTGCCGAAGAACGTTGCATCTTGTTCAGCGCGGCGCGCTCTAGGACGTGCTCGCGTTCTGCAGGATCAGCCGCGTTGTTTCCTTCGGGATTTCCAGGTGCACCATGTGACCGACACGTTCAAAGATGTGGGTCGCGACGGTGCCGGGGAGCTTGTGGGCCTGACGGGTCGGCAGCACGCGGTCCTGAGTTCCCCACAAGACCTTGATCGGCATCTGCAAGGCTGCCAGTTCGTCGCGCGGAAGGGTCTTTTGCACCGTGCCGTCGATGATTTCGTCGGCGATGGTTTCGAGCGTCGCAACGGCTCCCGGCCGGGCCCGGCTCTCGGCCGCGGTCCTGGCGAGAAATTTCGGCAGCTTGAATTCCCAGCCGAAAAACTGTTCCAGCAGCACTTCCATCAGGTCCGGGTCGGTTGCTGCCGCATAGCGGCGCAGCAGCCGGTGATTGATTTCCGGGCCAAACCCGCCAGGCGCCAGCAGTGTCATGCTGGCCACAAGGTCCGGATTGCGCAGGGCAATCAGGGCCGCAACGGCGCCGCCCATCGAATGGCCCACGAGATGGACCCGTTGAAGGTCAAGCGCTTCGAGGGACTGGCCGACGGCCTTCGCAGAGACACCGGCATGACCGATCCGCGGCCAGTCCAGCGCCTCGCCATGACCGGGCAGGTCAAAGGCCAGCGAGCGCTTTTTGGGTGCCAGAGCGGTCTGGATATTGAGCCAGGTCTGCCGGTCGCCGCCAAATCCATGCAGCAGGACAACCGGTGTGCCGTCCTCCTCGCCGCTTGCAGGCTGGTCGCGAAAAGGCAGGTTTTTCGGCGCATTGGGGCTTAAGTCTGTCATGTGGTCTGCTTTTTGTCAGGAAAAGAACGAGCGGTCTCAGGACCGGAGAGGAGTTGGTGCATTCAGCGCAAAGAGCGGCTGAGGATCGGTAAAGCCGCTGAGTTCAAACGAACCGACCGGTTGTGCGCGTTGGCCGGCGAGGCGGGCTATGTCCTCCGTCATGAGAACATCTGTTCCGACGGTCTTGGTCAGGCTCTCGATCCGCGCAGCGGCATGCACCGTCTGGCCGATCACGGAAAAGGTGAGGCGGTGGGCGACACCGATATTGCCGAACATCACCGATCCGACGGACAGGGCAATTCCGGCTTTCAGGGGATGCGCAAGAGACGGGTCGGCGTTCAGCGCCTTCAGCCGCTCGCGGCTGTCATCGGCCGTTGCAAGTGCAGTTCGGATGGCGGTTTCAAGGCCCTGCGCGCCGATCGGAAACACGCCGAGCACCGCATCGCCGATAAAATCCAGGACTTCACCACCCTGGTCCAGAACCGCGCCGGCCGTCGCTTCGAAATAGGTGTTCAGATAACTCAGATAGGCGTCCGGTCCAAGCAGCTCCGCAATGGCAGTGGAACTGCGCATGTCGGAGAAATAGATCACGGCATCGATGGTCTGGCCGTCTCCGTGGCGGATCTGGCCGTTCAGGACCTTGTTGCCGGCAATCTTTCCCAGATAGGTCTCCGCAATGGTCTTGCTGATCTGGCCTTCAATCGTTGCCCGGGCAGCCAGGGCGAGGCGTTTTTGAATATACTGGATGGCGGTCAGCGCGTCGTCGGAGAAACCGTCCTTGTCCCTGGTGGCCCAGCTGACAACGATGCCGGTGCTGGCAAACTCGCTGGGTATGGCCGGGATCTCGAACGAGGTGGGCATCACCATGTAATCGGTGTAGCCGGTGTCCGACAGACGTTGCAGAAGTGGAAATTCCAGAGGCGCGTTGGCATTGGTCAGCCGCCGGCGCAAAAGTGGCTCTCCGCTGATAAGAACGGCACGCACGGGGCTTTGCAGCCAGTCCTCGGTCTCTTCCTCGGTATGGGTGATCTGTTCGTGCTGAACGGCGTTTCCGCTTTCCCAGAACGCAAGTTCGGCTTCAATGAGGGGATGGAGCGTCGACCAGGCGAGCATGGCCCTGTCGACGGGAACGTTGCACTGGCGCAGACGCACGCACATTTCACCGAACATCGTGGCCATGTCGGGCGTGCCAAGTGCCTGTCCGATCATCCAGTCTTCGATGCCGTCGATTTCAGCCATACTGATCATGGCGCAAAGGTAGAGGGCTTTTGTCTCTCTTTCCAGACGGTCGATGGCCGCTGTCGCCGTTATTTTTGAGCCTGTGTAGCGACTTCACCCGGCTGCACGATCATCCAGTTGACCCTGACATCGGGAATGCTGCCGGACGCTGCCGACGGGAACGTTCTGGAACCATCCCGCACAGCCTCGGGATAGAAGGCAAGCAATTCGTTGAGCGGCTTGTCGCGGTCCCCGCGCCACACAATCATGAGGCCTTTTTTCTGCACATCGTCGAGATCGATCCAAGGGCTCAGCTCCAGGCTGTGCAGGTAGAACATGGACGGCCGGCTGGGCGCGAACAGGGTGACATTTGCGGCAGACCACATGTCGCCGGCCACATAGGCAAGCTCGGTTCCCGTTTCCGCCTTCCAGATCCGGGAAAGTTCCTGCGCAACCTCCCGGCCCGGATAGTGAATGCGTGTCTGTTTGGTCTTCCAGTGAGGCTCCAGCACGGCCTGACCGAAGAGAATGCCCAGAAACACGGCCTGTATCGCTATGGCCGCAGCCAGGGCGCGGCGTGGGTAAGACCACAGGTTTGGCAACCCCAGATACCGGACTGCGAGCATCCCCGACAGGACGAACATCGGTGTGCCCCACATATGTTCGAACTCGTTCCCACTGACAGCGGATGCCAGCAGCACAACGGTTAGGGGAACAAAGGCAAACCAGAGCAGGAATCGGTCCTGCGGCGGGTGAAGGGCGGCGGCCGACTGCGCCCGTCTGACCCGCAGGTCCTTCAGGGTGGTCCAGCCAAGTCCTGCCAAAACAACAAGAAACAGGCCGGCATGGTTGCCGATCTGGGCGCCCAGGAAGTTCAGCGGATTGAATATGTGGCCAACAATACCCGCGGCCGGCTTGCTGCGACTGGCCGCGTATTGAAGCGTCAGGAAATCCGTATCAAGGAGCCACTTGAGATGCGGCACGAGCAGGAGGATGCAGGTCAGCGTGCACAGCCAGGGGCCAAGGCTGAGCAGATGGCGCCGGGCGTCCGGAAACAGCAGGGTATAGAGGCCGATTGTGCCGACCAGAAGCAGGACGAAGTATTTCGTGTAGAACCCGAAAGCGGCCAATGCTCCGAGAACAATCCAGTCGATCGCGCGGCCGTTGGTCAGTGCCCGGTGAAAGAACAGCATCATGCCGGCCCAGACCGGTACTTGCAGGATGTTGGGATTGAACTCCGGCATGGGCAGGGTGAAATAGAAGGTCACGCTGGTCAGGACCAGAGACCAGAATGCCTGCCAGTCAGTCAATCCGAGCCGCCTGGCAAGCCGCCAGATAAAGAAATAGCCCGTTGCAGCGCACAGGGCGCTCAGCCAGTAGGCGCCAAAGGTTCCACCGCCGGTCAGGCGGTAGGTAAGCTCCAGCAGCCAGGCCTGCATGGGCGGGTGCTTGGTGTAACCAAGCTGGAGCTCCCGACCCCAGGCGAAGCCCTCCACCACGTCGAGCGGCGGTGTTGGAAAGGTGAGTGTTGGAACAAGGGCATAAAGCAGGCACGCCAGGGCGCTGTAGAGGAGGGCTGCGCGGGATGCGGTCATGCGGTCACTCGCGGGATGATCAGGTTTCTGCGGGGCGATGGGAAAAAGCCCAAAGCCGGGCTCCGAGGAAGGACAGGGCCGGAACAATTGCGATCGAGAACAGCAATCCGGCGAGATCCGGCCAGGGTGTCAATTGCAGCCACAGCGCCAGCACAAATGAATTCAGCGCAAACCCGGACAGGGCGATCACGAGAAATCGCGTCATGCTTTTCCAGGCTTTGCCTTCCTGGCGCAGGTGGGCAAAGCTCCAGAAATAGTGCCCGGTGAAAGACACGCCGAAGGCGACCAGGAAACCGCAGATGTTGGCTGGAAACGCCGTCAGGACACCGGTCTCGAGCAGACTGGCGGCGACCAGGGCATGCGTCAGGGTTGCCAGCACACCGACCACGGCGAATTTGCCCACTGCGGCTGTCTCGGTCTTAAGCGTCTGACGACGGCGCTTATTCGGCATCGTTCTTCTCGTCCGCCAAACGCGTCGGTCGTGAGGTTGGTGCGCCTTCGATGACGTCCTGCACAATGAAGACGGGCCGCTGCTTGGCCTCGTTGAAGAGGCGGGCAATGTACTCACCGATCATGCCAATCGACAGCAGCTGGACACCGGAGAAAAACAACAGGGCAACCATCAACGAGGCATAGCCTGGAACATCGATCCCGTGCGCAAACACGCGAAGCGTCAGATAAAGCGCATAGGCAAAGGCACCGAGAGAGACCAGAGCGCCGCCATAGAACCAGACCCGAAGCGGTAGTGTGGTGAAGCCGGTCAACCCGTCCAGGGCAAAGTTCCAGAGCTTCCAGTAGTTGAACTTGCCGGTTCCCGCCTTGCGAGGCGGCCGTTCGTAGGGCAGGGCCATTGCCGGAAACCCGACCCAGGCAAAGAGCCCCTTCATGAAGCGGTTTCGCTCCGGCAGCTGCAACAGCGCGTCGATCACGACCCGGTCAATCAGGCGGAAATCGCCGGCGTTCGCCGGCATGTCGATATTGGCGAGCCGGTTGAACAGGCGGTAGAACATGCCAGCCGTCGATCGCTTCATGACGGTGTCGGACGACCGGTCGACCCTCAGCCCGTAAACGACATCGTAGCCGGCACGCCAGCCGTCAAGCATCTGCAGGATCAGCTCCGGAGGGTCCTGAAGGTCCGCATCGATGATGATGGCGATGTCGCCCCTGGCGGCTTCGAGGCCTGCGGACAGTGCCGCTTCCTTGCCGAAGTTGCGCGACAGGCCCAGGAGACGGCCGGGAAGTCCGTTCTTGAATTCGCTGGACAGGATATTGGCGGTGTCATCCCGGCTGCCGTCATCGACAAAGACATATTCGTAAGCGTGACCCGTGGCCTCGAGCACAGGCCGGGTCGCCTCAAGGAAATGACCGATGACCTCCGCCTCGTTATAGGCCGGAACGATCAGGCTGATCAGCGGGTCATCGGGGCGCCGGTCGCCCCTGCGGGAAATATAGATATTGGAGGCGGCAGCTTCTTGCATATAGAGCTCGGTGAATTTGGATCGGCGCAACCTGCCGGATAATCACAAAAAAGGCCAGCCCGATCATCCGGGCCGGCCGATTTCTGGTGTCTGGAGCCTATGCTCAGACGAGCGCGCCGTGGCAATGCTTGAATTTCTTGCCAGAGCCGCAAGGGCAAGCTTCGTTGCGGCCGACCTTGCCCCAGGTGGACGGGTTGTCGGGATCGCGGGCACCCAGGCCAGCAGCCTGCGCATCGGCCAACGCCATTTCATCTTCCCCGGTCAGTGGGTTGATGTGATGGGGGTGCATTTCCGGCTGTTCCGGCATTTGCGGCGGCTGTTCGGTCACGATCTCGATGCGCAGCAGCTGGGCCGTGGTCATCTGGCGCAACTGGGCGAGCATGGATTCAAACAGCGTGAAAGCCTCGGTCTTGTATTCCTGCAGCGGATCGCGCTGGGCGTAACCGCGGAAGGCAACCACCGAACGCAGGTGATCGAGATTGGCCAGGTGCTCGCGCCACAGGTTGTCGAGGGTCTGCAGCAGCAGCATTTTTTCGACATAGCGCATCGCTTCGGGACCGTATTTGGCAACCTTCTGTGCCATGGCCTCGTCGGCCGCCTTGCGCAGACGGTCCTTGACCTCTTCGTCCGCGATCCCTTCCTCGTCGGCCCAGTCCTTCACCGGCAGGTCGAGATTGAGGTATTTCTGCACTTCCTCCTGAAGGCCTTCTGTGTCCCATTGCTCGGGATAGGCCTTTTCGGGGATGTGATTGGCAACCAGATCGTCGACCACGTCGTGACGCATGTCGGTGACGGCGTCCTGGATGGCGTCGCTGTCCATCAGTTCGATACGCTGTTCGAAGACCACCTTGCGCTGGTCGTTCATGACATCGTCGAATTTCAGGAGGTTCTTGCGGATGTCGAAGTTGCGGGCCTCGACCTTCTGCTGCGCCTTTTCCAAAGCCTTGTTGATCCACGGGTGGATAATGGCTTCGCCTTCTTCCAGTCCGAGTTTCTGCAGCATGGAATCCATGCGCTCGGAGCCGAAGATGCGCATCAGGTCATCCTGCAGCGACAGGAAGAACTTGGAGTGGCCGGGGTCACCCTGACGGCCGGAACGGCCGCGGAGCTGGTTGTCGATGCGGCGGCTTTCGTGGCGCTCGGTGCCAATGACGTAAAGACCGCCGGCCTCCAGCGCCTTCTGCTTCATTTCTTCCACTTCGGCGCGGATCGCAGCTTCCTTCGCGCTGCGGTCCTCGCCTTCGGGCATGTCGCCGAGCTCCATCGCAATCTGCATGTCGGCATTGCCGCCAAGCTGGATGTCGGTGCCGCGGCCGGCCATGTTGGTGGCGATGGTGACGGCGCCCGGCAGGCCGGCCTGGGCAACAATGAAGGCTTCCTGTTCGTGGTAGCGGGCGTTCAGAACCGCGAACACCTTGGACTTGGCGCCGTCCTTCTTCTGGGCGGCCGCAAAAGCCGCCGGGTCGGACAGGTCGATCTGCTTGTAACCGTGCTTCTTCTTCAGCAGCTCGGCGAGAATTTCCGATTTCTCGATCGAGGTCGTGCCGACCAGAACCGGCTGGCCCCGGTCCTTGCAGTCGTCGATCAGCTTGCTGATGGCGTCGAATTTTTCCTCAAAGGTCCGGTAGACCTCATCGTCGTCGTCGACACGTTTGACCGGAAGGTTGGTCGGGATCTCGACCACTTCCAGCTTGTAGATGTCGGCGAATTCGTCTGCTTCCGTCGACGCTGTACCGGTCATGCCGGCCAGCTTGTCATACATGCGGAAATAATTCTGGAACGTGATCGACGCCAGGGTCTGGTTTTCCGGCTGAATGCGGACCTTTTCGCGGGCCTCGAGGGCCTGGTGCAGACCTTCGGAGAACCGGCGGCCCGGCATCATGCGGCCGGTGAACTCGTCGATGATCACCACTTCGTCATTGCGGACGATGTAGTCCTTGTCCCGCTGGAACAGTTTGTGCGCTTTCAGCGCCTGCTGCAGGTGGTGCACGATCGAGACGTTTTCGACGTCGTAAAGCGAATCGCCCTTCAGCAGCTCGGCTTCGCTGAGCAGGCCTTCGAGTTTTTCATTGCCGGCCTCGGTAAAGGTGGCCGAGCGCTGCTTCTCGTCGAGTTCGTAGTCTTCTTCGGTCAGCTGCGGAATGAAGGCGTCGACGGTGTTGTAGAACTCGGACCTGTCTTCCAGCGGACCGGAAATGATCAGCGGGGTTCGGGCTTCGTCAACCAGGATGGAATCGACCTCATCGACGATGGCAAAGGCATGTTCGCGCTGAACCATCGAGGCACGGTCATGCTTCATGTTGTCGCGGAGGTAGTCGAAGCCGAATTCGTTGTTGGTGCCGTAGGTGACATCTGCGGCATAGGCTTCGCGGCGTTCCTCGTCGGACAGGCCGTGCGTGATGCAGCCGACGGTCAGGCCCAGAAACTTGTAGACCTGTCCCATCCATTCGCTGTCGCGCTGGGCCAGGTAGTCGTTGACGGTGACGACGTGGACGCCGCGGCCAGTCAGGGCGTTGAGATAGACAGGGGCCGTTGCGACCAGCGTCTTGCCCTCACCGGTGCGCATTTCCGAAATCTGTCCGGAATTCAGAACCATGCCGCCGATCAGCTGGACGTCATAGTGGCGCTGTCCAAGGGCGCGCCGGGCGGCTTCGCGAACGGTGGCAAAGGCCGGGACCAGAAGGTCGTCCAGTTTTGCACCGTTCTTGAGTTGCGCCCGGAATTCATCGGTCCGGGCGCGAAGCGCCTCGTCCGAGAGGGTCTGGACTTCCGGTTCAAGGGCGTTGATCTGATCAACCACTGCCCGAAATGACTTTACCTTCCGGTCGTTTGCCGAACCGAAAATCTTACGTGCTAATGCGCCAAGGCCAGCCATGTGGCGGTCCTTCCCTAACAGGCGGCGCCAACTGGCATTCCGGCGCCTGCCCATGAAATCGTCTCAATTGCTGTCCACGTTGCCGCCAAGCGCAACGCGTTGGCCGGCGAATGCGGCCAAAAAGATGCCCTCCCGGCCCGCAAGCCAGGACGCTCGACAGATAAGAGGGGGCTGTATGCTTGTCAACGCCGCAGGAATGCGCAAAGTAGCCACGCCCTCGAAGATCGGGGGCCAGAAAGATTACAGTTCCGATAGGTAAAGGACTTCTCATGTTCCGAATTTCGATGCGCAGGCCGGTTCAGGCGCTTGCCGTTTCACTCCTGGCCGTGTCGCTCGGATCCGCTTCGCTGTCTGCCCAGGAACCAGACGATGTGGTCGCAAAGGTCGGTGACGCGGAAATCACGGAAGCCGACATGGCGTTTGCGGCCCAGGATCTTGGCCAGGAATTGCAGCGTTTTCCGCCGGCCCAGTGGCGCAAGCTGCTGCTTGACGTCATGATTGACATGGAGCTGATGGCGCAGGCAGCACGCGACGAAGGCCTGGACAAGGATCCCGATTTCCAGAAGCAGCTGGAATTCCTGCAGCTGCGCGCCCTGCGCAACGCGTATCTCGGCGAAAAAATCAACGGTGATATCTCCGACGATGCTGTCAAGGCAGCCTATGACAAGGAATTCGCGGACTATGAGGGGCCGGAAGAGCTCAACGCGCGTCACATTCTGGTGAAGGAAAAAGCGGAAGCTGACGACATCATCAAGGAACTTGACGGCGGTGCCGATTTCGCCGAGCTCGCCCGGGAAAAATCAACGGGTCCGTCCGGCCCGAACGGTGGCAGCCTCGGCTATTTCACCAAGGGCCAGATGGTCAAGCCGTTCGAAGACGCTGTTCTTGCTCTGGAGCCCGGCACCTATACCAAGGAGCCGGTTGAAACCCAGTTCGGCTGGCACGTCATCAAGCTGGAAGACAAGCGCCGCCAGGACAAGCCGGCATTTGAAGATGTTGCGCAAGGGTTGCGTCAGCAGTTGATGCGCGAAGCTTATGATGCGCGCATGGCCGAACTGAAGAACGAAGTCAGCATCGAAATCCTGGATGAAGCCCTGAAAGCTGCAGAAGACAATGGCGCTGCTGCCGCAGCTGACGGCGACAAGACGGAATAATCCGGTTCCGGATCGATAATAAAGACCCCGGCAGCTCCGTGCTGCCGGGGTTTTTGTCATGTGATTTGTTGCGCCAGGCGATCTCAAAAGGCTTGCGCTGATCATGCGCTGTGGCTAGGGACAAACACACACCATTCTGACCGGGACTGCATCGATGTCGACGACCGTTTCACCGCTCGCCCCCACTTCCTATCCCGAGATGCCCGACATCAGCGGCGTGGCATTTGCGACCGCCTCTGCCGGTATCAAGTATCAGGGCCGGACGGATGTGCTGCTGGCGACTGTTGCCGAGGGCACGGCCGTTGCCGGGGTGTTCACGAAATCCAAGTGCTCGTCGGCGCCGGTGGATTGGTGCAAGGCCCGGATCGGTGCAGGCAGGGCCCGGGCTCTTCTGGTCAACTCCGGCAATGCCAATGCCTTTACAGGAAAAAAAGGCATGGCGGCTGTTGAATTGTCCGCAGACATTGTTTCCGGGGCCCTGGGCTGTTCCGGTGACGAGATTTTTCTTGCCTCAACCGGCGTGATCGGTGAGCCGCTGCCGGCGGAAAAGTTTTCAGATGTCGTCGAAGAGCTGAAGGCTGGTCAGGGCAGCGCGTCCTGGCTGGATGCCGCCAAGGCCATCATGACCACCGATACCTATCCGAAAGTCGCTACCGCGGCGGTAGAACTCGATGGTGTGACGGTCACGATCAACGGCATAGCCAAAGGCGCCGGCATGATCGCGCCTGACATGGCGACGATGCTGTCATTTGTTTTCACCGATGCACCAATTGCTCCCGATGTCCTGCAGGCTCTGTTGAGCGGTGAGGTCGATGGCAGTTTCAACGCAATCACCGTCGATAGCGATACCTCCACGTCCGACACGGTTCTCCTGTTCGCAACAGGCGCGGCCTCCGAAAACGGTGTCGAGGCCGTTGCATCGCTTGAAGACCCGCGTGTGGGTGTCCTGCGTGCGGCCCTGAGCGACGTCATGGTCGATCTCGCGCACCAGATCGTCCGCGACGGCGAAGGCGCACGCAAGTTTGTCGAAGTCCGGGTCGAAGGGGCTGACAACAATGCCTCAGCCAAAAGAATTGCGCTTTCAATCGCAAATTCGCCTTTGGTCAAGACGGCCATTGCCGGCGAAGACGCAAACTGGGGGCGTGTCGTCATGGCTGTCGGCAAGGCCGGAGAACCCGCGGATCGCGACCGGCTTGCCATCTGGTTCGGCGATGTGCGCGTGGCGGTGGTGGGCGAGCGTGACCCCGCCTACAGCGAAGAGGCTGCCTCTGCCGTCATGAAGCAGGAAGACATCGTTATCCGCGTCGAGCTTGGACTTGGATCGGGGCAGGCGTCGGTGTGGACCTGTGACCTCACCAAGGAATATGTCGCCATCAATGGCGATTACCGGAGCTAGGCGACGGTTGACGTGCCGCCCTTCGCAGTTCTGACGGTGCAACCGCAGTCAAGATTAATGCGGCGTTACCCTGCCGCCTCAAAGCTGGACATCTCATCATGACCAAGATCGTTCTCGTCGCGGCCTGCGCCCTTGTCGACGTGGATGGCCGTATCCTCCTGGCCCAGCGACCGGAGGGAAAATCGATGGCCGGATTGTGGGAATTCCCCGGGGGAAAAGTTGAAGATGGTGAACGTCCGGAAGAAACCCTGATCCGCGAACTTCACGAAGAGCTTGGGATTGAGGTTAACGAAGCGTGTCTGGCACCACTTACATTTGCCAGCCACTCTTATGAAGATTTTCACCTACTTATGCCACTTTTCATCTGCCGCCGTTGGGGCGGTGTTCCGCAGGGGCAGGAACGGCAGGCGTTGAAGTGGGTGCGTGCCAACCGGTTGAGGGACTATCCGATGCCGGCAGCTGACGAACCGTTAATTCCACATTTGTTGGACGCTGTTTGACAAAGTAATTCACGCCTGCAGGCAAGGAGCGAATGAATTGAAAAACGGGCCGATCAGTTTCAGACCTGCCAAGCTCCTTCTGCAGCGCTTCCTGCGTGACGAAAGCGGCGCAACCGCCATGGAATACACCATGATCGTCGCCGTTCTCAGCATCATAACCATTGGCGCCTTCACGGCGATCGGCGAAACCATGCGAGACGATGTTTTCGGCGCGGTTGTGAGCACACTTGACGCGGTTCTGGCGACGTCCGGCGGTGACGGCAGTTAACCGCGCGAGCCACTAGTTCAATCAGGCCTTTTGCTCGGGAACACCGAGCACGTCGGCAAGCCGTGTCTTGGCGCTGCCGGGGCGCAGCGGTTTCTGCTGGCTTTCGTGTGGGGCCCAGCCCGACAGCGTCACGAAGGAAAATGTCGCCCGGATGCGACCATCTGCGTCGGCATGATTTTCCGCATAAAGCTCGGCGGCACGCAGCAGAACCTGCCGCGGCAGCGGCCTGCGGCTTCGATCCTTCAGAATGTTGGTCGCGCCCATGGCCTTCAGGTCGGCCAGAAGCGCAAACATGGTGTCGTAGCGGACCGTGACCGTGTCGAGATCCGTGACGGGAAGTGCAAATCCGGCCCTTTGCAGCAGGCTTCCGAGGTCTCGCGTATCGGCAAAAGGCAGCACGCGCGCTGCTGCGCCACCGCAACAATCGAGTTCCGCCCTTGTCAGGCTGTCGCGGAGTTCACTCAGTGTTCCTGCGCCGGGCAAGGTTGCCAGCAACAGACCGTCAGGCTTCAAGGCACGCCGGATCTGAACCAGCGTGCCCGGCAGGTCATTAACGAATTGAAGCGTCAGCGCAGAGACGATCAGATCGATGGACTGGTCCCTGAAAGGCAGCAACGCATCATCGGCGATCAAATCGGGAGGTGTCAGCGCTGGGTCTGCCAGGAACAGATCCGCCCTCAAGACTCTCTCCGCTTTGCCGCTGCCCGCGATGGCGTCTGCAACCCGGCCCGTGTGCCCGCCAAGGTCAACTGCCACATCGAAATGTCGGCTGATCAGCAGCAACCTGTCCTTCAGGTCGTCGGTGACGGCTTCCAGGAGGAAGTCCGCGCCTTGTTTGGCGCCGAAAAGCGCGCGTTTCCGGCGATGCCGCAAGAGAGGGCGGTCGAACAGATCTGGCTGCGTGGTCACGAGGTCACCGGCTGATTTCCATAACTCTCCGGTCACATATGGTATCCGCTCCCTCACGTCAAAGCGGGTGCTTGAAGTGACTTGCATTAAAACTGGCGCAACGTCCTCTTTACAGCTTATGGTGGTGGTCTGGTGCAGAACGCTGGAGCAAGGGATGGTTATCTGCGGCGAAAGACTGCTTGATGTGTCGAAGTATGCCGGCAGCCTGTTGCTGGATGGTTTGTTGCCCCGCCGCTGTCTTTGCTGCGATGCGCGGGTGGCCTTTGAGGCGGGGCTGTGTGCGCCGTGCTGGCGCGCGATGCCGTTTCTGGAACGGCCCTGGTGCCAGCGGCTGGGAACACCCTTTTCCTACGATGTCGGTGAAGGCGCGTGGAGCCCGCGGGCCATCGCAGAACCGCCCCTGTTCGACCGTCTGCGCGCCGTCGCCCATTATGACGGCCCCGCCCGCCAGCTGGTCCTGTCGCTGAAGTTTTCCCGGCGCCGCGAACTGGCGGCACCGATGGCGGCCTGGATGATGCGGTCCGGAGGAGAATTGCTCGACGCTGAGTGCCTGCTCCTGCCGGTACCACTGCACTGGACACGCCTGGTGTCGCGGCGGTTCAACCAGGCGGCGGACCTCGCGCGCGAAATCGCCGGGCAAAGCGGGGCCGGATATGAGCCAGTGCTGCTCAAGCGGCGAAAGCGAACCCGTCAGCAGGTCGGTTTGACTGCGAAGGATCGGCTCAGGAATGTCAGGGCAGCATTCGTGGTTGATCGGACCCGTCTTGAGACCCTGGCTGGGCGGCGTGTCGTGCTCGTGGACGACGTTCTGACCACCGGCTCCACGGTCACGGCCTGCAGCCGGTGTCTTCTTTCCGCCGGCGCAGCATCTGTCGACGTGCTCACATTCGCCCTGGTGGATCCAAACGCTTCGGACGACATTGCCGTTCACGGTTAGTTTTTCGGGATGACTCTTGAGTTTCTGCGCCGCGCCCGCATATAACGCCGGGATTTTCAGACGCGCGAGACGCCTTTTTTTGAGGGCGGTGCGGCAACAAAAGGGTATGATGTGATGGCTGATGTGGTGATCTATACACGCCAGATGTGCGGCTTTTGCACGGCGGCCAAGCGCCTTCTGGACAAAAAAGGTGTTGCTTACCAGGAACACGACGCGACCTTCAGCCCGGAGCTGCGCAGGGAAATGACACAAAAGGCCAACGGCCGCGCAACGTTTCCGCAGATCTTTGTGGGCACGACCCATGTCGGCGGCTGTGACGATCTGCACGATCTGGAGCGGGCCGGCAAGCTGGACGCTCTGCTCGCCGCCTGATTAAGTGGTGGCCTCACTGAAACCAGATACGGGAGACAACCGGCCAATGGCGACCTTCACAGCAGCCTGTGTTCAGCTTCGCAGCGGCAAGACCATCGCGAAAAACGCCGAGGTGGCCGAGGGGCTGATCCGTTCGGCGGCTAAGGATGGTGCGCGCTACGTACAGACGCCTGAAATGTCGAATGTGCTGGTGAAGAGCCGGGAAGACCTGCTTGAGCGGATTACAGACGCCGACGCCGACCCGTTCCTGAAGATGGCCAAATGTCTTGCTGCAGAGCTCGGCATTCATCTCCATCTCGGGTCGCTGGCGGTTCTTGCCGGAGGCGGAAAAGTCGCGAACCGGGCCTTTCTGCTTGGGCCTGACGGTGCGGTCGAAGCCACCTACGACAAGATCCACATGTTCGACGTCGATCTGCCCAATGGCGAAAGCTGGCGGGAGTCGGCGACCTATGAGCCGGGCAGGGAAAGCGTCATTGCGGATCTTCCCTTTGCCAAGATCGGCATGGCGGTCTGCTACGATATCCGCTTCCCGGCGATCTTCCGGACACAGGCGCGGCAGGGCGCCGAAGTGCTGACAGGGCCTGCGGCCTTCACGCGCCAGACTGGCGAAGCGCATTGGCATGTGTTACAGCGCGCCCGCGCCATCGAAAACGGCGCTTACGTCATTTCCGCCGCCCAGGGCGGTCATCACGAGGACGGCCGGGAAACCTACGGCCACAGTCTTGTCGTGGACCCCTGGGGCAAGGTGATTGCGGAACTCGACGGAGACGAGCCGGGATATGTGCTCGCGGAAATTGAGACCGATGCTGTTGCCAAGGCACGCGGACGGATCCCGGCGATCGCCAATGAACGGGACTTCGTCTGCCAGGTTGCTGGCGGCCTGAAGGAGATACCGGCGTGATCAAATACACGCTTGTCTGTGACGATGCCCACTCGTTTGAAGGCTGGTTCCGGAATTCAGATGATTTCGACAAGCAGTGCAGCCGCAGTCTGGTCGCCTGCCCGGTCTGCGGCTCGACCGAGATTCGCAAGGGCCTGATGGCACCTGCGGTTTCGACGGCACGCGGCAAGGAAGCGCTTGTCAGTGCAGCCCGCAGTGAAATGCAGGCACAGGAAACGGCTCCGGAGCCGGCGGTGCCGGCAGCCTCTGCTCCCGCCCCGGCCCTGCAGCCATCCGCGTTGTTGCCGAAGGACATTCAGCAGAAGGAAATTGTCGAGGCCCTGCGCCTGGTGCGGTCCCGCATCATCGAGAATTCCGAAAATGTCGGCACCAACTTCGCTTCCGAAGCCCGCAAGATCCACAATGGCGAGGCGGAAGAGCGCAGCATTTACGGTGAAACAACGCCCAAGGACGCGGAAGCCCTGATGGAAGAGGGGATTTCGGTCTTTCCGCTGCCGGATCTGCCAGACGAAAAAAACTGACAAGCCAACCGGCCCTTGCGCCTCAGCGCAAAGGCGATTGCAGTCTGGCCAAGCAGTCGGCTTGGCCGTGATCAGAAGTTCAGGACTTGGCAGCTGCCGTCTTGCGCCGCGTTGGTGTCCGGGCGGGCTTCCCTTCGCTCAGGCTTTCTTCAGCAGCCTTGGTCAGTTCGCTGACATTTTCCATGGCCGTTTCATTCAGCTCTTCAACGGCTGCGGCGTTTTCGGAAAAACTGTCGCGAAAAAGCGCGGCCTGTTTTTCGAAATGCTCCTGATACTGGGTCGCCATCCGGGAATAGAAATCCTGCAGCGTCGCCATCGTCTCTTCCGGCGCGGTGCATTTCGTCAGGGACTTGGCGCATTCGAAGTCTTCGTGCAGGCGACCGCTGACAAAGTCCATATGGTCGCTGAAGGCTTTCTCGGCATGGGTCCACATGGTCTGACCCATCTTCTGGAAGCTGGCAACAGTCTTGGCTTCCATCAGGTCCTCGCGCTCGGCAAAGGCCCAGTTCGAGAAGGATGGCATGGGCCAGTCACCCATCTTCGACCATTCCGTCATCATGGAGCTGAAATCAAAGGCACCGGTGCTGTTTTTCGTAGGCATGAAACATCCTCCGCAGTTTGCGTGATATGCCGCAGACGCCCGGTGTTTTCGCATGCCGGTGCGCTGCTTCCGACCTCGCGAACCCGCTCGCGTAAGGTCCGGCTCCTGCCCCCCTAGGTCCGTCAACTTTAGCCCAGCAACAGGGCCTATCTTTGATCCGGATCAAAAGCGAGTTACGAATTGTTCAGAATCTGAAAAGATCGGGTGCGTTCCTACGCCTGATTGAGAAAATCCCGCAGCACCCTGGTCACCCTGTCCGGTTCCTCCAACGGGGAAAGGTGACCGCTGCCCTCGACGATCACCAGTTCGCTGCCAGGAATATGGGCGTGGATTTCCTCGGAGACGGGCACCGGCGTCAGTCTGTCGCCTTCGCCGACCACAACCAGGGTCGGGCAGCGGATGTCGCCCAGTGAGGGACGGGAATCGATGCGGTTGATAAGAGCGGTCTGTTGCCGGATGAAGGCTTCCGGACCTGTGTCATTGGCCATATCGACCACGATGGCCCTCAGGCCTTCGTCCTCTTCACGCTGCTCGTGCACAAATCCCGGATAGAGCAGGTGAGGGACCTTTTTGAAGCCGCGTTTCCGGGTCATCTCGATCAGGAACCGGCGCCGTTCGGACTGTTCCTCGCGATCCGCGCGCGCGTTTGTGTTCATCAGAGCCAGTTTTGAGACACGCTCCGGCGCCTTGCGCATGATTTCCATTGCAACGTAACCGCCCATGGACAGCGCGATCAGGGAAAACCGCTCGGGCGCTTCCGCAAGTATGCTCTCCGCAATCGCCGCGATGCTGTCATGTTCGCGGTGGTTCGCCACCATGATTGGCCGGTCTGCGAAGGCGACGATCTGTTTGGAAAACAGCGTCTCGGTGCAGAGCAGGCCGGGGATGAACAGGATCGGGTCGCCCATCAGTCACCCTTCGGGCGTTCAGCCAGCATCATGTAGTTGACATCCATGTCGCGTGACTGCGCCCAGCTGTCGGTGAGCGGATTGTAGCTGACGCCCGAGCGGTCGATCACCTTGAGCCCGGCCGCCTGCAATGGACCTTCGATCTCTGCCGGGCGCACCAGCTTGTCATAGGTATGGGTGCCCTGGGGCAGCCAGCGCAGCACATATTCCGCGCCGACAATCGCCAGCGCATAGGCTTTCAGCGTGCGGTTGATGGTTGCAACGAACATCAGCCCGCCCGGACGGACCATCCGGCTGGTCGCGTCGAGAAACAGCGGCACGTCCGCGACATGCTCGACCACTTCCATGTTGAGCACGACGTCGAAATTCTCCCCGGCTTCTGCCAGGGCTTCCGCCGTCTCAGCGCGGTAGTCGATGTTCAGACCGGAGCTCTGCATGTGCAGTCTGGCGATTTCGATGTTGGTTTCCGACGGATCGGCTCCGACCACCTCTGCGCCAAGGCGGGCCATCGGCTCGCTGAGCAAGCCGCCACCGCAGCCAATGTCCAGAAACCGCAGTCCCTTGAAGGCATCGGCTGCCTTCGGATCACGGCCGAACTGGCGGCAGACTTCCTGCTTGATGTAGCTCAGCCGGACGGGATTGAACTTGTGCAGAGGCTTGAACTTGCCGGTCGGGTCCCACCATTCCGCAGCCATGGCGGAAAACCGGGCGACCTCCTCGCTGTCGATCGTTCCGCTGGTCGCTTCTGCCTTGCCGGTCATTGCTCGGTCCTTTCCACTGGCCGAAGGCATCGTGTCTTCAGCCCCATTTCATTCTTTAGCTGTCGTTCAGCGTCTTTGACCTTTTGTCAAGTGATCGCCGACGAAGCGCTGTTGCAGCATAGGGACGCAGCCTGTATGCATGTGCGCCGATCCATAAGGCGCGGCAGACGCGTCAACACACCTAATGAAGTTTACGAGTGGTATGGCCCGACTGGTTTTAAAATTTGGCGGAACTTCGGTTGCCGATCTTGATCGCATCCGCAATGTTGCCCGCCATGTCAAACGGGAAGTGGATGCCGGACACCAGGTTGCCGTGGTTGTTTCGGCCATGGCCGGACAGACCAACAAGCTGGTCGAGTTCTGCCGGGAAGCCTCGCCCCTGCACGATGCCCGCGAATATGACGCGGTTGTCGCCTCCGGCGAACAGGTGACCTCCGGCCTTCTGGCAATCGTGTTGCAGGACATGGGTGTCAATGCCCGCTCCTGGCAGGGCTGGCAGATCCCGATCAAGACCGACGAGCAGCACGGCGCGGCGCGCATCAGCGAGATCGACGGCAGTTTCTTGAGCGAACGGCTGGAGCAGGGCCAGGTGGCCGTTGTGGCCGGGTTCCAGGGCGTGGCGCCGGACAACCGCATTGCCACGCTCGGCCGCGGCGGGTCGGACACCAGCGCCGTGGCCATTGCCGCGGCTATCAAGGCGGACCGTTGTGATATCTATACCGATGTCGACGGTGTCTACACGACCGATCCGCGCATCGTCCCGAAAGCGCAGCGCCTGGAGCGTGTGTCTTTTGAGGAAATGCTCGAGATGGCGTCCCTCGGCGCGAAGGTGCTGCAGGTGCGGTCTGTCGAAATGGCCATGGTTCATGGCGTCAGAACATTCGTGCGCTCCAGTTTCGATGATCCTGAAGCAGCGCAGGTCGGCTCGAACGACCATCCGATTGGAACTCTTATTTGCGACGAGGATGAACTCGTGGAACAGCAGGTTGTCACCGGCATCGCCTATGCCAAGGACGAAGCCCAGATCTCTCTCCGTGACGTGGCCGACAAGCCGGGCGTTGCCGAGTCGGTGTTCGGACCGCTGGCCGACGCCCATATCAACGTGGACATGATCGTTCAGAACATCTCGCCGGACGGCAAGACGACGGACATGACCTTCACCGTTCCGGAAAGCGATTATCAGCGCGCCATCAAGGTGCTTGAAGACAATCGCGACGAGATCGGCTTCCAGAAGCTGGAAGGGGCAACCGATGTCGTGAAAGTCTCGGTCATCGGCATCGGCATGCGGTCTCACGCCGGCATCGCCGCGCAGTGTTTCCGGGGTCTTGCCTCCAAGGGCATCAACATCCGCGCGATCACGACATCGGAAATCAAAATCTCCGTTCTGATCGATTCCGCCTATGCAGAACTTGCAGTGCGGACTCTCCATTCGCTATACGGGTTGGACGGATAGTCACATCCGGCAGGCAGGCTCCGGCGGGGACCGGGGCCCAAGTCTGACTGAAGCGGGATCAATCGGGGGCGCAATGCGCAGCAACCTGGCCGGACCGCGCCTCCTGCTCCGCCGGCTTCGCGAAGTCATGGCAGAGCCGATCACGGCGCAAGAGCGACTCGACAAGATCGTTGTACTGATCGCGTCGAATGTGGTTGCCGAGGTCTGTTCGGTTTATATTCTGCGTGCCGACGGCGTTCTGGAGCTCTATGCCACCGAGGGTCTGAACCGGGCCGCGGTTCACAATGCCTCGCTGCGCGTCGGCCAGGGCCTGGTCGGCCTGATTGCCGCAGAAGCGCGTCCGCTCAATCTTCCCAATGCCAGCGCCCATCCCGGCTTTGCCTATCTGCCGGAAACGGGCGAAGAAGCCTATAACTCCTTTCTCGGCGTGCCGATCCTGCGTGCCGGCCGGACGCTCGGTGTTCTTGTGGTGCAGAACCAGTCGCACCGGACCTATCTGGAAGACGAGGTCGAGGCCCTTCAGACAACAGCTATGGTGATTGCCGAAATGGTCGCTGCCGGCGAACTCGAGGCGATTGCGCAAAAGGACACCGGTCTCGATCTGTCGCGCCCGATCACCGCCTCCGGTGCTGGCCTTTCCGAAGGTGTCGGGCTGGGTCACGTGGTTCTCCATGAGCCGCGTGTGGTTGTCACCAATCTGATTGCCGAAGACGGGGACAAGGAAAAGGGCCGGCTGGACGGCGCCATCAACAGGTTGCGCCTGTCGATCGATGACCTTCTGGCCAGCGGTGAAATTGCGGCCACCGGCGAGCACCGAGAGGTGCTCGAAGCCTATCGCATGTTTGCCTATGATCGCGGCTGGATCCGAAAGATCGAGGAAGCGATCAAGAACGGTCTGACCGCAGAGGCGGCCGTTGAGAAGGTCCAGAGTGATACCCGCGCGCGCATGCTGCGTCAGACCGACCCCTATCTGCGCGAGCGCCTGCACGATCTCGACGATCTTGCCCATCGGCTGATTCGTGAGCTGATGGGCCGTGAACACGGTCCGGGCATGGACGAACTGCCCCAGGACGCGATCATCGTCGGCCGGAACATGGGGGCGGCGGAACTCCTGGATTATGGCCGGGACCGGATTCGCGGCCTCGTGCTGGAAGAGGGCGGACCGACCAGCCACGTGACCATCGTGGCCCGCGCGCTTGGCATCCCGACCGTCGGTCTTGTCGACGATATCGTCAGCCTGGCGGATGGCGGTGATGCCATCATCGTCGATGGCGACAGCGGCGAGGTGCATCTGCGCCCGGCGGCCGACCTGGAAAATGCCTATGCGGAGAAGGTTCGTTTTCGCGCCCGCCGGCAGGCACAGTACCGGCGCCTGCGCAACAAGCCGTCTGTCACCAAGGACGGTGTCGAATTTTCCCTGCAGATGAATGCGGGCCTTCTGGTCGATCTGCCGCATCTGGAAGAAGCGGGCGCAGCCGGTGTCGGTCTGTTCCGCACCGAATTGCAATTCATGGTCGCCTCCAGCTTTCCGCGCATGCGTGAGCAACAGGCGCAATACAGCCAGGTTCTGGATGCGGCTGCCGGCCGCCCGGTCACCTTCCGCTCGCTCGATATCGGCGGCGACAAGGTGCTGCCCTATCTCCGCTCCATCCAGGAAGAAAACCCCGCAATGGGCTGGCGGGCGCTGCGTCTCGGTCTCGACCGGCCGGGGCTGTTGCGCACCCAGATCCGGGCATTGCTGCATGCCGCGGCGGGCCGCGACCTGAAGCTGATGTTCCCGATGGTGGCGGTGGTTGATGAGTTTCTTCAGGCCAAGGCGCTGGTCGACAAGGAAATCAAGCATCTGCGCCGGCACGGCCATGCGACGCCGGAAAATGTCCGCCTCGGCGTGATGATCGAAGTGCCGTCCCTGCTGTTTCAGCTGGACGAGCTGATGACCTACGTCGATTTCGTCTCCGTTGGCTCCAACGACCTGTTCCAGTTTTTCTGTGCGGTCGACCGGGGGAATACGCGCGTTGCCGAGCGTTTCGATACGCTGGGTGTCGGGTTCCTCAGGGCCTTGAAATCCATCGTCGATGCCGCAAATAAGGCCCATGTTCCGGTGACGCTGTGCGGTGAGCTGGCCGGTCGGCCGCTGGAAGCCATGGCGCTGATCGGTCTCGGCTATCGGGATCTGTCGATGTCGCCTGCATCGCTCGGGCCGGTCAAGGCGATGTTGCGTACGCTTGACGCGGGTCGGCTGTCCGCCAGGCTGCTGCCTAGGCTTGAGCCGGGACACGATGACAGCGACATCCGTGAGGTCTTGAAGCGGTTTGCCGCCGAGACCGATGTTGCTCTTTAGCGCAAACGGGCGTAACCCACCCATAAATCGGGAATTTTAGGAGAATCAGCGCGTATGCTGGCGCGTCACAAACTCGACACCCTGCTGGACCGGTTCGCCGAAATCGAACACCTGATGTCCTCCGGTCCGGATCCCGCGGTTTACGTGAAACTGTCGCGGGAATATTCCGGTCTTGAACCGCTTGTCGGCAAGATCCGGGCCCTGATCAAGGCAGAGGCGGATCTTGAAGGCGCTGAAGCGCTGCTGTCGGACCCGGAAACCGACGCGGACATGCGCGAGCTGGCCGAGCTGGAGCGCGATGAGCTGGCCGAACAGGTGGAGCAGCTGACGCAGGACGTCCGCCTGGGACTTCTACCGAAGGACGAAGCCGATACCAATGATGCCATTCTGGAAGTCCGGGCCGGAACAGGTGGCGATGAGGCTGCACTGTTTGCCGGCGACCTCTTCCGAATGTATCAGCGCTATGCCGAATTGCAGGGCTGGAAGGTGGAGATCCTGTCGGCCAGCGAAGGGGAGGTTGGCGGTTACAAGGAAATCATCGCCTCCGTCACCGGCGAAAACGTCTTTGCCCGTCTGAAATTCGAATCGGGTGTGCACCGCGTTCAGCGTGTGCCCGCAACGGAATCCGGCGGCCGTATTCACACGTCCGCCGCCACCGTGGCTGTGCTGCCCCAGGCCGAAGATGTCGATATCGATGTTCAGGACAGCGATCTCAGGATCGATACCTTTCGGGCGTCGGGAGCAGGCGGCCAGCACGTCAACACGACCGACTCGGCCGTCCGTATCACCCACATTCCAACCGGGATCGTGGTCGCGGTTCAGGATGAGCGTTCGCAGCACAAGAACAAGGCGCGGGCAATGCAGTTGCTGCGTGCCCGGATCTATGATGAAGAGCGCGAGCGGGCCGCCAGCGAGCGCACGGAAGCGCGGCGTCTGCAGGTCGGGTCCGGCGATCGTTCGGAACGGATCCGGACCTACAATTTTCCGCAAGGCCGCGTCACCGATCACCGCATCGGGCTGACGCTCTACAAGCTGGAGCAGATTGTTGCCGGCGAGGCGCTTGGCGAAGTCATCGATGCGCTGATCATGGATCACCAGGCCGGTCTGCTCGCCTCCGAAGAGGCCTGATCCATGGAAATCGGCCGGCTTTACAGGTCTGTGCGCAACCGGTTTCGCGAAGCCGGGCTGGAGACGCCGGATCTGGATGCCAGGCTTCTGGTCAGCGCAGCTCTTGATCTGCCTGTGTCCGCTCTTCTGCTCCAGGAGCACGAGCGTTCTGACGAGGCCTCTGTCGAACTTGCCAATTCCCATGCAGAAAAACGTCTTGCCGGCATGCCGGTCGGGCGCATTCTGGGCGAGCGCGAGTTTTACGGGCGCCGCTTTCTTCTCAATGCTGCCACGCTGGAGCCGCGGCCGGACACCGAAACGCTGATCGATGCGGTGCTTGCGCGTTGCGACCCGAAATCCGCACCGGTTCTGTGCGACATCGGTACCGGTACGGGAGCGATCGCGGTGACCCTGCTGGCCGAATTGCCGCTAAGCAGGATGGTCGCGGTTGATCTGGCTCCGGACGCCCTTCGCTGTGCCCTCCTGAATGCGGAGCAGCATCACGTCACCAATCGTCTGTTGCCTGTCTGTGCCGACTACACGAGCGCGCTGAGGCCAGCGGCGGGGAATGCTGAGTGGGCAGGGTTCGACTGGGTTGTCAGCAACCCGCCCTATATCCGCACAGCCGTGCTTCAGGATCTGAGTCGCGAGGTGGTTCAGCACGATCCGGAACTGGCCCTGGATGGTGGCGAAGACGGGCTTGAGGCCTACAGGATCATTGTTGCAGATGCGGCACACCTCTTGCGCAAAGAGGGGCGAATTGCGCTGGAAATCGGCTTTGATCAGGCCGCTGATTTGAAAAACCAGCTGCGTCATCATGGCTTTGGAGCAATTGAAATCATTAGGGATCTGTCGGGAAACGATCGGGTCGTGCTGGCGCAGAAGTTATAATTTCGCCGTTTTGATCCAAAGACGAAAAAGCACTTGGAAATCGCTGCGGAAACGGGTAGGTTGCCCTTGCCGAGACCGGAGATGTGATCAGCGTTCAGCGGGGCATGCGCATCCGGCAGTGTGGGGACGGGCGCAGTTTGGGCGCTTTGGAAACCACTGCATATCGGACTATCCGGTATTTACGGACTGTCGAAGAAATGACAAACGCGTTGGCCTGTGGCCTTTAACGCGCTGCGTATGTTTTCAATGACAGCCGCTAACAAGCATTGTTGGTGTCGGTGGCTATTTCGTATCGGTTTATGCAATTCCGATGTTGGGTCGGCGTAATGCTGACCGCCGTTCCGCAAGAGAAAACGGCAGGATGAGACCAGGAAATCAGAGCAATAAGCGTATGCGCGGACGGGGCCGCAAGGGTCCGAATCCGTTAACCCGGACTTACGAATCCAACGGTCCTGATGTGAAAATCCGCGGCACGGCGATGCATATCGCGGAGAAGTATCAGCAGCTGGCCCGTGATGCGCAGGCATCCGGCGACCGGGTGATGTCTGAAAACTACAATCAGCATGCAGAGCACTATCTGCGCATTGTCGCCGCTGCCCAACCGCAGCAACAGCCCAATGTGCAAGCGCCGGCGCGCAACGAGGCCGAAGACAGCAACGAGGTTGCGGCAGCCAACGGCAACGGGCACGCCAACGGTGCGGACCGCGCCCAGCCGGAAGCTGCGTCCAGCGACGGTGACGTTGTCGACGCAGACAGCCCGCAGCCGTTCATCGAGGACATGCCGGTCATCGACCAGGAAGGCAAGGTCAACGGCGCTGGTCAGAAGGCGGAAGCCGGAGACGAGCAGGCTGACGACAAACCGCGCCGCCGGACCCGTACGCCGCGGGCACGGACGCCGCGTCGGGCGGCCGAAGCGGACAGTGCCGGAGATGACGCGGCAGCCGGTTCAACGGCAAGCGGTGCTGAAGGAGCTGAAAGCCCGACAGCAGAGGCAGAAGACCAGCCGAAACCGCGCCGGCGTACGACCCGGCCACGCCGGACCAAGGCCGCTGAAGACGCGCCTGTAGAAGTTGCACCGGCGACTGAATAATCAGTCCGGCGAAAGATTGAGATGATAAACGGCGTCCTTCGGGGCGCCGTTTTTGTTTGGCTCTGCAAAAAGTACTTCAGGGGGCTTTTTGTGATGAATTTGCAACACTATATGAAGGGGGCAGCGCTCAAAGAGGCTGCACGGACGCTCTCAACAGGGGTCCGTATCCCAGATCGCTCCCCATGCTTCGGGTGGTGCGGGCGAGTAGGAGGTAACTCATGAATTTTGAAAAATATACCGAGCGTGCACGCGGATTCGTGCAATCCGCTCAGACCTTTGCGCTGGGGCGCGGCCATCAGCAATTTGCCCCCGAACACATCCTGAAAGTGCTTCTGGATGATCCGGAAGGCATGGCCAGCGGCCTGATCGACCGGGCGGGCGGCCAGGCGAAGGCCCTCAAGGGGGATCTTGAAGGGCTTCTCGACAAGATGCCCAAGGTCTCCGGTGGAACCGGCCAGCTCTATATGGGGCAGGCAACGGCACGCCTGTTCGAACAGGCTGAGAAAATCGCGGACAAGGCCGGCGACAGTTTTGTCACGGTCGAACGGCTGTTGCTGGCGCTGGCGATGGACACGGACAGTGAAGCCGGCAAGCTGATGAAGCGTCACGGCGTGACGGCGAATGCGCTCAATGAAGCGATCAACCAGCTGCGCCAGGGCCGTACCGCCGACAGTGCCACGGCTGAAAACCAGTATGAAGCTCTGAAGAAATATGCGCGGGACCTGACGCAGGTTGCCCGCGAGGGCAAACTGGACCCAGTAATCGGCCGCGATGAGGAAATCCGGCGGACGATCCAGGTGTTGTCGCGCCGGACCAAGAACAACCCGGTTCTGATCGGCGAGCCCGGCGTCGGCAAGACAGCCATCGCGGAAGGGCTGGCGCTGAGGATCGTCAACGGCGACGTGCCGGAATCGCTCAAGGACAAGCAGCTTCTGGCGCTTGACATGGGCGCGCTGATTGCCGGCGCCAAATACCGCGGCGAGTTCGAGGAGCGCCTGAAAGGCGTGCTCAGTGAGGTTGAAGCGGCCGCCGGCAGCATCATCCTGTTCATCGACGAAATGCACACGCTGGTCGGCGCCGGCAAGGCGGATGGCGCCATGGACGCCTCCAACCTGCTCAAACCGGCTCTGGCCCGGGGTGAGTTGCACTGCGTCGGTGCAACCACTCTGGACGAATATCGCAAGCATGTCGAAAAGGACGCCGCGCTCGCCCGTCGGTTCCAGCCGGTCTTCGTGACCGAGCCCACGGTGGAAGACACCGTTTCGATCCTGCGTGGCATCAAGGAGAAGTACGAGCTTCACCATGGCGTGCGGATCACCGACAGTGCGATCGTCTCGGCAGCGTCCCTGTCGAACCGCTATATCACCGACCGGTTCCTGCCGGACAAGGCCATCGATCTGGTCGACGAGGCCGCCAGCCGCCTGCGCATGCAGGTGGACAGCAAGCCGGAGGAGCTCGACGAACTGGACCGGCGGATCATTCAGCTGAAGATCGAGCGCGAGGCCCTGAAGGTGGAAAATGACGAAGCCTCCAAGGATCGGCTCACCAAGCTTGAGAAGGAACTGACGGATCTGGAAGAGCAGTCCCAGGCACTGACCAACCGCTGGCTCGGCGAAAAGGAAAAGCTGAACCTTGAACAGAAGATCAAGGAGCAGCTGGACCAGGCCCGCATCGATCTGGAAATCGCGCAGAGGCGCGGCGACCTGGCCAAGGCCGGCGAGCTCGCCTATGGCGTGATCCCGGATCTGGAAAGAAAGCTGGAAGAGGCTGAAGCCACGGAAGAGGCCGACGCCATGGTCGATGAAGCGGTGACCCCGTCCCATATCGCCCAGGTGGTCTCCAAATGGACCGGCATTCCGGTGGACAAGATGCTGGAAGGCGAGCGGGAGAAACTGCTCAGGATGGAAGACGTTCTGGCGGGCCGTGTGGTCGGTCAGGCCGAGGCCATTCACGCGGTGTCGACCGCGGTGCGCCGGGCGCGTGCCGGCCTTCAGGATCCGAACCGGCCGATCGGCTCGTTCATGTTCCTGGGGCCGACCGGTGTCGGCAAGACGGAACTCACCAAGGCGCTGGCGGCGTTCCTGTTCGATGATGACAGCGCGATGGTGCGTATCGATATGTCGGAATACATGGAGAAGCACTCCGTGTCCCGGCTGATCGGCGCGCCTCCGGGCTATGTCGGGTACGAAGAGGGGGGTGCTCTCACCGAAGCCGTGCGCAGGCGACCCTATCAGGTCGTGCTGTTCGACGAGATCGAGAAGGCGCATGGCGATGTCTTCAACGTGCTCTTGCAGGTGCTCGATGACGGCCGCCTGACCGATGGTCAGGGCCGGACGGTCGACTTCCGCAACACGCTGATCATCATGACTTCCAATCTCGGGGCCGAGTACCTGGTCAACCAGCCGGAAGGCCAGGATAGCGATGTGGTCCGGGACGAGGTGATGGGGTCCGTGCGCGGGCATTTCCGACCGGAGTTCCTGAACCGGCTTGACGAGATCGTGCTGTTCCATCGTCTGCAGCGCTCGCAGATGGCCGATATCGTCAAGATCCAGCTGGAGCGGCTGCGCAAGCTGCTTACCGATCGCAAGATCACGCTGGAACTGGACAATGGCGCGCTCGGCTGGCTGGCGCAGAAGGGGTATGACCCGGCCTATGGTGCACGCCCGCTGAAGCGGGTGATCCAGAAGGACCTCCAGGACCCGCTGGCGGAGAAACTTCTGGCGGGCGAGATTCTCGATGGCCAGACCGTTCATGTCTCCGCCGGGGGCGACCGGCTTCTGTTTCAGGAGGATGCAGCAGAAAGTGCTGCCCTGCAGAGCCAGTCGCTTCACTAGGACCTGCGGTCCTCAGGTGGACGCGGAAGTATCGTGTTGCAGTCTGAGATTTCGGCAGACGCCGGCCTGATCAAGACAAAAGCCCGCGGAATTCCGGTTCCGCGGGCTTTTCATATGTCGCTGCAGGTCGCACGTTTGGATCAGTTGACCGCTGCGACCCGCGACGGTTTGCGCGCCCGGTCGAGCAAGGTATCGACCCGGTAGCGTTCTGTTTCAAAGGCGGTGCGCATCTCGCCATCCAGCGTGCGCCCCTTCGGCAGCTTGATGCGCATCGGATCCATGTAGCGGCCATTGACCAGCACTTCATAGTGAAGGTGCGGGCCGGTCGACAGGCCGGTCGAACCGACATAGCCGATGATCTGGCCCTGGGTTACCCGGACACCTTCCTGCACGCCCTTGGCAAAGCCGGTCATGTGATTGTAGGTGGTGGTGTAGCCGTTGGTGTGGCGCAGCTCGATGCGGCGGCCATAGCCGGAACTCCAGCCCGCCTTGATGACCGTGCCGTTGCCGGCAGCCATGATTGGCGTGCCGCGCGGTGCGGACCAGTCCACGCCCCGGTGCATCTTTGTATATTTGTGGATCGGGTGCCGGCGCATGCCGAAGCCCGAGCGGAACTTGCCGCCGTTGAGCGGCTTGCGGATCAGGAACTTTTTCGCGCTCTGGCCGGACTCGTCATAAAAGTCGGTGACGCCGTCGTCCGGGGTGCGGAACCGGTAGAATTCCCGTGTCGTGTTGCCGGTGTTGAGCGCGGCATAGAGGATTTTCGGCGCGCTGCTACCGTCGCCTTCGGTGAAGAACAGCTCGATCGCGTCGCCGGGCTGGACGCGGGCATTGAAATCGACATCGAAGGAGAACATGCGCACCAGATCATTGATGATCTCTTCCGGCATGTCCTGCTCAAGCGCGGTCTGGTAGAGACTGTCATAGATTGCCGGGGTCGGTCCGCCATAGGAGACCCGGTCAGCCTCCTCAAAGGCATCCGCCAGGAAGGTGCTCGGTTCCTGCGCCGTGATGTAGTCGCCGCTGTCGGAGCGGGCTACGGTTGCCTGGTGTTCGGTGTTTTCATAGATGCTGACGCGTTCGGGGCGCATCCGCTCCAGGTTTTCCGGCGACGGGGCATAGGCGATCCGCAGGCGCTGTCCCTCGGTGAGTTCGCCGAGGCCGAACAGGCTGTCAAATGCGGAGGTAATGGCCCTGGCTTCCTCTTCGGTCGCATCGTGGTCCATCAGGATGTCGGACAGGTTCGTACCGCTTGTCACCGGAACGATGCTCTCGTCCATC